>CAZVKL010000010.1:0-35499 GCA_964627845.1 uncultured Erysipelothrix sp.
GATTTAGATTGTCTTGAGGACTCAATATTTCTTTGGTATAAGCTTGAGTAAATAAGTCTGAATGAATTAAGTAGTTTGCCCCAGACACTGATTGAGCAACTGGGATATCATATAAGACGGCAATTCTTAATAACGCTTTTACATCTGGATCATGCGGTTGTGCTTCAAGTGGATCCCAAAAGAAAAACAACATATCTATTTCACCTTGAGCAATGGCTGCTCCAAGTTGTTGGTCACCGCCCATAGGACCTGACAAATAAGATTTTACATCAATATTGAATTTTTTTCTAATTAAACTCGAAGTGGTCCCTGTACCACACAGTTGGTGATTTTTAAAGTGATCAATGTGTTTCTCTAACCAATCAAGCAATTCATCTTTACGGTTATCATGGGCGACAATCGCAATTCTTTTTTGTTCATTTACGTCAACTTTTATCATGTGGGTCTCCTTATTCATATTGTAGCATACCCAAGGATACAGTATAATAATACTATGAATCAAATCATTAACGCCCAAGCCATTAATCGCTCAATTACACGAATGGCCCATGAAATTATTGAAAGAAACCAAGGTGTTCAAAACCTTGTTTTAGTCGGCATTAAAACAAGAGGAATTCCTCTGGCACAACGTCTTTCAGCGCTTTTAGAGCGCTTGGAAAACAGTTCTGTACCAGTCATTGAATTAGACATTACCAATTGGCGTGACGACCAATCTCATCAGGTGAAGCAAGTTCCCCAACAACCCATTGATGTTCATAATAAAATCTGTATTTTAGTGGATGATGTCCTTTATAGTGGACGAACCATTCGAGCAGCGATGGACGCACTCATTGATTATGGAAGACCACAATCCATCCAACTTGCGATCCTTGTGGATCGTGGTCATCGCGAATTACCGATTCGAGCTGATTTTGTAGGTAAGAACATCCCAACCTCAAAATTAGAGCGTGTTTCGGTGCGCCTGCTTGAAAGTGACGGCGTTGATGAGGTAATAATTGACAAGCCAGTCAAAGATTTGTAGAATTGTACTATCAGCAACGAAAAGAAGTAGTAGTTATCAATCTTGTGTAGAGAGTCATTGTTTGGTGGAAAATGATCAAGTAAGATAATGAACTCGTCTTGGAGCTAATTGATTCAAACCAATTCGTCGGTGGCGTTAACACTTCAAGACACAATTAAGGTGGTACCACGTTACAAGACGTCCTTATGGAGGTCTTTTTTATATTTAGGAGGAAATTTATGTATAACCATAAAAAAGTAGAGAAGAAATGGCAAACCTATTGGGAGACCAATAAGACCTTTAAAACTGATACGAAAGACTTCAGTAAGCCAAAGTATTATGTTTTAGGGATGTTTCCATATCCAAGTGGGCAAGGCCTACATATTGGACACCCAAGATCCTATACAGCCTGTGATATTATGGCTCGTTTTAAACGCCAACAAGGCTATAATGTCCTAAATCCAATGGGGTGGGATGCCTTTGGGTTACCAGCCGAACAATTCGCCATTGAAACGGGGAATCATCCAGGAACCTTTACTCAACGCAATATCGATCATTATCGCGATCAAATTAAAGCCTTAGGTCTTTCGTATGATTGGGATCGTGAAATCTCAACCACGGACCCAAATTACTATAAATGGACACAATGGATTTTCACTCAGCTCTATGAAAAAGGATTAGCTTATGTGGATGAAGTCGCTGTCAACTGGTGTGAAGCATTAGGAACCGTGTTAGCTAACGAAGAAGTCATCGATGGAAAGAGTGAACGTGGAGGACATCCAGTTGTTCGCATGCCAATGAGACAATGGGTGTTACGCATTACGGAATATGCAGAACGATTACTAGAAGACTTAGAGCTAGTTGATTGGCCTAAATCGACTAAAGAAATGCAAATAAATTGGATTGGAAAATCCGAAGGCGCAAACATTGTCTTTGAAGTCGCAGGTCATGATAAAGAATTTACTGTCTTTACAACTCGTAGTGACACATTATTTGGTGCAACTTACTGTGTTTTAGCTCCAGAACATCCATTTGTTAAGAGTATTACCACTGAAGATCAAAAAGAAGAAGTGGAGGCTTATATCAAAAAAACACAAAGCAAATCAGATCTTGAGCGTACTTCTTTAAATAAAGAAAAAACCGGTGTTTTTACGGGTGCTTACGCAATTAACCCAGTAAATCAAAAAGAAATTCCAATTTACATTGCTGATTATGTTTTATCAACCTATGGCACAGGAGCCATTATGGCAGTCCCAGCGCATGATCAACGCGACTTTGAGTTTGCGTCAAAATATGGTTTAGAAATCATTCCAGTCATTGAAGGTGGCGATATAAGTCAAGAAGCCTATGAAGGGGATGGCACGCACATTAATTCTGATTTCATCGATGGGCTCAATAAAGAAGAGGCCATTGAAACGATGAACAATTGGTTATTAGAAAAAGGTGTTGGTGAGTTTAAAGTTACTTATAAATTACGTGACTGGTTATTTAGTCGCCAACGTTATTGGGGAGAACCGATCCCTATAATCCACACCCATGATGGTAAAATGCGCTCACTATCTCAAGATGAGTTACCATTAACACTTCCAGAAGTTGATAACTATCGTCCATCAGGACAGGAAGTATCACCATTAGCCAATAATCCAGATTGGCTAAACACACCTGATGGTAAACGCGAAACCAATACGATGCCTCAATGGGCAGGCTCTTGTTGGTACTATATGCGCTATCTTGATCCACACAATGATGAATGCTTAGCGGATCCAGAAATCTTAGAACATTGGTTACCAGTCGACCTTTATATTGGTGGGGCAGAACATGCCGTCTTACACTTGTTGTATGCGCGTTTCTGGCATAAATTCCTTTATGACTTAGGGTTAGTGAAAACAAAAGAACCATTTGTTCGTTTATTCCACCAAGGGATGATTTTGGGTGAAAACAATGAAAAAATGTCCAAGTCAAAAGGAAACGTGATTAATCCTGATGATTTAGTCGCATCACATGGGGCTGATGCATTACGTGTTTATGAAATGTTTATGGGACCATTAGAAGCATCCTTACCATGGACTGACAGTGGCATTGATGGAACTAAGAAATGGTTAGATAGAGTTTGGCGTTTATATGAACAAAAACCTTTAACTAAGACAAATAACAAAGAGCTTGATTATGTTTATCATTACACGGTTCAAAAAGTAACACATGATATTGATTCGCTTGATTTAAATACAGCGATTTCTCAAATGATGATTTTTGTTAACGAAGCTTATAAACAAGAAGAACTATTTGAAGACTATGCTTTAGGCTTTATTAAAATGTTTAGTGTTTTTGCCCCTCATATGGGTGAAGAGTTATGGGAAAAGGTTGGCCAACCTACAGGCATTTCGTATGTTGAGTGGCCACAATTTGATCCTCAAAAACTAATTGTTGATACTAAAGAGATCGTCGTTCAAGTGAATGGCAAGCTTAGAGGTAAGTTTGAAGCGAAACTCGATGAAAGCAAAGAGGAACTTCAAAGAATGGCACTTGAAGTTGAAAATGTCATCAATTTCATTGATGGAAAAGAAATAAGAAAAGTGATTGTTGTCCCAAATAAATTGGTCAACATCGTCGTTTAAGCACAACTTGGTTGTGCTTTTCTTTAATTTAAGGGCTCAACTTGATAGAATGTACACGGAGAGTTAGTATGAAGAACAACCATTATTTAGAGATTTTTCAAGTGTTTTTAAAGTTAGGCTTCACAGCCTTTGGGGGACCTGCAGCCCATGTTTCAATGATGGAACATGAGATTGTTGAAAAGCGGAAATGGCTCGATAAAGAAAAATTTATCGATATGTTTGGCTTAACATCCTTAATTCCAGGACCTAATTCTACAGAAATGGCCATCTTTTTAGGATATGAGCGAGGCGGTTTTATTGGTTTAATGATTGCTGGGGTCAGTTTTATTGCGCCAGCATTAATCATGGTCATGATTTTTACCCACCTTTATGTTACATATGGCTCGATACCAGCAGTAACCAATATTCTTGATGGCATCAAACCCGTCGTTATTGCCATTATCTTAAATGCGTTACTAAAATTAGTTCCAACCGTCATTAAGAATAAATATTTCAACTTATTTACATTTATCGTGACATTCGCCCTTAGTTTATTTGGGATTGCTGAATTACCACTCTTATTTGGAATCGGACTCTTTGTTTTTCTATATAACTATACAATGGAGAATAGAAACAAAGTCAGAGTCATTGAACCTATTAGTTTATTACTCTTATTTTTAACGTTCTTAAAAATAGGGGCAGTGCTCTATGGTTCAGGCTATGTCCTGCTCTCATTTTTAGAAACTGAATTTGTACAAAATCTTGGTGTTTTAACACAGGAACAATTAATCGATGCCGTAGCTATTGGTCAATTAAAACCAGGTCCAGTCTTTGCGACTGCCGCCTCAATTGGTTATATGCTTCGAGGCATTCCTGGCTCACTCTTGGCCAGTGCAGGTATTTTCTTACCATCCTTCCTATTAGTTGCTCTGTTAAATCCTATCTTACATAAGCTTAGAGAATCAAAAAACCTCAAGTTTATTCTTGAGGGTGTTAATATTGCGTCATTAGCACTAATGGCCTCTGTCTTATTTAGATTATTTCAATCCTCAGTCGTTGACATTCCAACGGGAATTGTCGCCATTGTTGCTTTTGTCTTATTGAAAGTTTATAAGGTTAATACCGTTTACCTCATCGCTTTAGGGGCGTTATTTGGGTTTTTCTTTATTTAGCCATTTTCAGTGTTAAGACAACGATTTCTCCATCAGCAAACATACGTATATCAATCTTTGAAGTACCCACACCATTGGTGATGTCTAGGCGCATCGATTCAATAGTCTGGGTCTTTTTTGTATGCGGTTGATCTTCGAAAAAGGCTTTATTAAATAATGGGATATTAATCTGACCCCCATGTGTATATCCTGCTAACATCATATCAACTTGACTTGTGTTGATTGACTCAACTTTCTTTGGTTGATGAGCAACTGCTAACGAAAACTTGTCATGATCCATTTCAGCTAAGTGTTGATTTAGAACAGGCTGATCGACACTATGTCCTAATGCAATCAGATTAAAGTAATCGTTTTGATAATGGATCTGCATGACTTTATTATCGATTAATTCAAACTCAGATAGCTGGAGAATGTTTTTAGTGGTTGTAAACGAATAATCACTGATTCTTTCGTGTGTTCCACTAATCGCAAATTTTCCATAATGAGCATTAATTGACTTTAATGAATCGATTAAAAAGGATGTTTGTTCTTGCGTGAGCTGTTTAGTGTCTAAATCATGAACTAAATCACCACCAAATATGACAAGGTCTGGTTTTTGATCATTAATCGTGTCTATTAATCTTTCTAAGCGGGCATCATCCACAAATAAATTGTAATGAACATCTGAGAAGTAAACAATTTTAAAGCCGTTAAGGTCTTGGGAAATCTTTTCATGGTTGCTTTCAATGTTTCTCGCATTGAGACGGCGTGGTGCCAAAAAAACACCATCCAACATTAAGAGAGTGATGGTGACTAAAAATATCGTTAAGACTAAGAGTAGGGCTTGTTTTTTTCTATTCATGATTTTATTATATCGAAATTTGAGGTAAAAAAAAGACCCTAAGGTCTCTTAAGGTTAATTCCGTTTAAAATTCATTGCCTCTCTCATATTTAAGATGACTGGAATCACAATTGGATTTCGCTGAGTTTGTTGATATAAGAATGGTTCTAGCGTTTCTCTCACTGTGTTTTTTAATTCCGAGAAGGTTACTTTTTCCTGCATTTTTTTAGAAAGTGATTCAAATACCAAAAGCTCCGCTTCTTTCAATAAGCTTTGATTCTCTTTAATATATACAAAACCACGTGAGACGATGTTTGGTCTAACAAGAATCTTGTTGTAACGGGAATCAATCGTTACAACGACTGCGACTAATCCATTATCACTGAGAATCTTACGATCCTTAATAACGGCGGTACTTAAACCAGAAGCATCATTGCCATCGACATAGATATCATCTGCTGTAATTCTCTGTGTGCTTCTAAATACCTCGTGGTCTCTTAAAATGAGTGCATCACCATTTGAACAGATAAAAATATTATCTGGATCAACACCCACTTCAGTGGCAGTCTTACTGTGGGTGACTAACATGGAGTATTCACCATGCATCGGCATAAAATATTTAGGTTTGACTAATTGTAGCATTAGTTTTTGTTCCTCAGAACTCGCATGTCCAGTTGTATGAATAGAGTTCAGAGGGGAGTTTGTTATGACATCGGCCCCTAATCGAGTCAGTTTGTTAACAACCCCAGAGACTGATTGTGCATTTCCAGGAATTGGGTTACTGGAAAACACAACCGTATCACCTGGATGGATTTTTATTTGACGATGTGTTCCATTGGCGATTCGACTTAAAGCAGCTAAGGATTCTCCTTGAGAGCCTGTACAAATAATACAGGTTTCATGGGCAGGGGTAGAATTGAGTTCTTGGTTATTCATGAAATGTTTATCAGAAGCTTTAATGGTCCCCATTCGTCGTCCAATTTCAACCACACGATCCATAGAACGACCAAAGACCGCAATTTTTCGTCCGTTGGCAATGGCTGCTTCGATAATTTGTGCAACACGATAGACATTGGAGGCGAAAGTCGCAATGATGATTCTAGAGTTTGTTCGTCTAAAAATTTCCATGATGGATTGAGCGACATCTTTTTCTGAGATAGAAAACGAATTAACTTGTGAGTTAGTAGAATCCGATAACAACAAATCAACGTTTGAAGCGCCTAAAAATGCGATTTTTTGATAGTCTGAGTTGGTCCCGACAGGTGTTAAGTCAAATTTAAAGTCACCAGTTGAGACGATTCTTCCATTTTCACTAGTAATGACGACGCCTAATGAATCTGGAATGGAGTGAATCACATCAAAAAAGCCAATGGTTAAATGTTTCGTTTGTATTTTTGAGGAAGCATCAATTTCGGTGATTTTAGTACTACCTAAACGACGTTCTTGAAGCTTCTTCTCCAGTAATGCCTTCGCAAACCGGGGTGCATAGATTTTATCTGGTTTAACACTTTGTAATAAGAAAGGGACTCCCCCAATATGATCTTCGTGGCCATGGGTAATGATTAATGCCTTAAATTTTTTATGATTTCTTTGAAGGTAAGTAAAATCCGGAATGACATAGTCTACTCCTAGTAAGTTTTCTTCTGGAAACATGACCCCACAGTCAATGACCACAATTTCATCTTTGTGTTCAATGCAGTACATGTTTTTTCCCACTTCATTCATTCCGCCTAAAGCAAAGATTAAAGTATCATTTTCTTTTCGATTAGGTTCTAAATAGTGGGTGCGTTTGTTGGTTTCTCTTGTTGTTTTCATGGTTTGCTCCTAAATAAATATGGCGTTTGTTTTTTTAAACTCGGGATTTGATTTGTCGATATGGTCATAGAAAAGAATCCCATTTAAATGGTCAAGTTCATGTTGAATCACAATGGCTAAGTAACCACTGGCCTCAACAATAATTTCTTGTTTGGTTAAAGCATCATAGGCTTTTACTTTTATTTTATGTGAACGATAGACCAAGCCTGGATAGCTTTGGGCAATCGATAAACAGCCCTCACCACTGCTTAAGGCTGCTTCTTTATTTGATTTAGAGATTAAAACAGGGTTAACAAAAGCAAATTGAGTTGTGCCTGTAATCTCTCCCTCTTCATCATAATCATGAACAACGACCACACAAATTTGTTTGTTTATGCCAACTTGTGGTGCCGCAATTCCAACGGCAGGTTGAAGATTGTATCTTTCTGATAATTCTTCGTCGGTAGATTGAATAACATATTCATATAAAGAATCAACGAGTTGTTGATCTTCTGCACTTAAGGGAATTTCTACTTTTTTACTTTTTTCACGCAATAAAGGATTAGGATCCATTATTATATTGTCTTTTGTTATCATATTTTAATTATTTGTTTCCTGTTCTGTTATTTCACTCTTGTTTAATGATACACCAAATTGGCTGTTTTGTATAGAATTCAGCAGTTTTATTCCAAAAACAGAGCTAAGTTTGGTAGAATAATAATGTCTATGAGAAAAATTCGATTAAGTATTAATATGCCCAAGGGGTATTCTAAAATATTACACGCCATCATCTTGGTTTTAAGTATCTTTGGAATTATTATGGTCACCTCAGCGTCGATGTATAATGCCAATAATGATACATTAACGAATCTTGTGATAAAAGAGCTTATTTTCTTTGTGGGTAGTTATGCCATCATGGTCTTTTTAGCACAAAATTTTAGTTGGAAATGGTTTCGATATTCATCGAAAGTATTCTTTTTTATCGTTTTAGCGACAATTATTATTCTAATTATCCCACGCTTCTTTAATCCAATCTATGGTTCGTATAACTGGATTCAGTTAGGACCATTGTCTTTACAACCTTCAGAATTATCAAAACCGGTTATCATTGCGATTATAGCCAGCACATTGGGAAGTTTACCCTATCAAAAATGGATGTCAGATCCGAAAAAATTAAAAAAGCTCAGTGCAAAGGCTAAATTGAGTCGAGTTTGGACCATTATCCAATGGCCTGTTTTAGCTGCCTTTATTATGTTAGGCATTGTTTTTGCGATTCAAAATGACTTTGGTACTTTTATGATAATGTTGATTACCGCATCCGTTTTAGTCTTTATGGCATCCCATCCTTTTATCACCAACCTACAACGTGTATTATTGTTCTTGTTTGTTGTTGCGATGGGGGCAGCTGTTTTTATGATGACGCCTAATGGAATTCAGTACTTAGAGTCGTTAGGTTTAAAGCAATATCAATTACAACGGGTTACCTCTTTATATAACTTGTTTGAAAGAGACAGTATGCTTCGAGAATCGATGCAACAAGTCAATGGTTTGTTGGCCTTTGCTAAAGGGGGTCTGATTGGTAATGGATTAGGCTCTTCAATTCTAAAATATGGTTATATCCCAGCCACTGATAGTGATTATATCTTAGCGATTTTAATCGATGAATTTGGTTTTATCGGTTTCTTATTATTAACAATTGGTTATGTCGTCATTCTTGGCATTCTCTTTAAAAATGCGTTTAAAGTGTCTCATCAACCATCTCGCCTATTCTTAATTGGTGCAGCGACGTATATTTTTGTTCATTACCTATTTAATGTGGGTGGGACATCAGGTTTAATTCCTTTAACAGGGGTACCGTTGCTTCTTATCTCTGCAGGTGGATCTTCTCAATTGGCTGTCTTTATGACTATTGGGATTGCTCAAAACATTATTGCTAGAAACAAAGACCCTAAAAAGAAACGCATATGAGAGTTATTGCAGGAAAGTATAAATCTAGAAAACTGAAAACATTAGCGGGTCAACAGACGCGACCGACACTCGAACAAGTGAAAGAATCATTTTTTAATCGTTTAGGTCCATATTTTGATGGAGGCATTATCTGTGATGTCTTTGGTGGGTCAGGGTCAATCCTTATTGAATTTTTATCCCGAGGTGTAAAGAAGGGGATTATCATTGAAAACAATCGTGGTGCGATCGATGTCATCAAAGAAAATTTAAAGAAAGTCGATGAACCCGTTAAACTTATGCCAGTTTCGTATCATAGCGCACTAAAAAAGATAGAGGGACCCCTGGATTATATTTATTGTGATCCTCCCTATCAATTTAATGAGAAACAAAAATTATTCGACTTATTAAGACCTTTAATGAATCATGAGTCGCTGTTATTTTATGAGGCAGATGCCAAGGAACAAATCGATGTTCCTGAATTTTTAGAAATTATTAGAATTGATCAGTATCGTCGGACACAGATTCTCTGGCTTCGAGTCGTACAATCCCAGAAAGATGGCGACCCGTTTGTTGATCTCGTTGGAAACTAAAATATTGAAGCGGACTTGAATAAGTATCATGATTGACAGTCATGATATTTTCTTTAGGGATGCCGACCTCTAAACATTGTTTAATATTAAGACCAACTGTGTCGATTTTTACATGGTCATCTTTAATCGTTATGTAATCACTCTCTGTTAACTCTTGATCGATATCATCTCGCTTGATTTCACTTGATTCATAACTGAGTGCCGGACCCATATAAACTTTAATATTCGCGGGGTCAACCGCTTCATTGTCAAGGATGGTTTGGATTGATTTTTTCGTAATCTCTTTAAGCGTGCCTTGCCAACCTGCATGGATAGCACCAATTAGATGGGTTGTTTCATCCAAAAGTAACACAGGCACACAATCAGCATGGAAGAAACTTAATACTAAATCAGCGTCGAAAGTATAGAGTGCATCGACCTCCTCAATTCCATCTTCATGGCTATAGGCACCTTGACCGGCATTTGAGTGGTCTACTTTTTTTATTTGATCTGAATGGCATTGTCTCGCAAAGACCCACCGACTTAATGGAATCCCAATTTCAAGGGCTAGTTTTTCTCGATTATTCTTAACATTAAGTGGGTCATCGTTCACAGTGTATGATAAATTATTTGATTCAAAGACGCCTTGAGAATAGCCTCCTTGGCGATCGGTTGTAAAAGCAACAAAATGATTTGGTGTTGGATATCGCATACAGTACCTCCTGTCTATAGTATACATCAAGTCATTACAAAGAGGATAAACCTCGCCACGTTTCTTTTGTTGATAGCTTCGGATTTATCTCAGACGAGTAGGCTAGAAAGTGCTTTTTAATGTTTGAGAAAAATCTTTTTAGGAAAGCCTTTACAATTGTGAAAATTCCTCTATAATTGATTTTGGATACAATATCCAGTTCATTTTGGAGGGACTATGAAAGAGATTAAACTAATGGGACTTCCACTTCCAATTTTCTTGGTTGTGGGTCTAATCATTTGTATTGGTGTATTCACTAATACCTTACCAACCAGTATGGTCGGTGCATTTGCTGTCTTATTATTTTTAGGGGCAGTGCTAGGCTTTATTGGAGACAGATTACCAATTGTTAATACCTATTTAGGTGGCGGACCAATCGTTATAATTTTTGGTGTTGCAGCATTGGTTTACTTCAACATTATTCCTAGTAATATTGTTCAAGTGATTAAGAGTTTTATGGAAACTGGGGCACTTAAAAATGCCGAAGAAGTTACGATTGGATATAAAGCGGGCTTCCTTGATTTCTATATTGCAGCGTTAATTACTGGTAGTATTTTAGGAATGAGCCGTTCGTTACTAATTAAAGCTGCAGTAAGATATTTACCTGTCATTATGGGTGGTGTTGTTATTGCATTATTAGGTGTTGGTTTAGTTGGAGCAGCAATGGGCTATGGCTTCAATGATGCAATAGTATATGTTGGAATCCCTATTATGGGAGGCGGAATGGGCGCTGGAGCAGTACCTATCGCAGAAGTGTTTGCTGATGGATTAGGTGTACAAGCTACGGATATCTTATCTAGATTAGTTCCTGCGGTGGCCTTAGGGAATGCGGCTGCCATCGTCTTTGGCGGTTTATTAAATCGTTTTGGTAAATCCAATCCTAAATTCTCTGGAGAAGGAAAACTTCTTCGTTCCCAAGATGATACATCTTTAGAAGCTACTGAAGTTGATGAAGTTGTAGAAAGTGACATTAAGATTTATGGTACTGGAATTTTCTTAGCCACATCCTTTATGATTTTAGGATCAATTATTTCTAAGTTTGTATTTGATGGAGCCATCCACTTCTATGCATGGATGATTATCTCAGTTGGGGTCGTTAAAGCATTAGGTTTATTACCACGTAAATATGAATTATATGCACAAAAATGGTATCAGTTTGTCGCCGGAAACTTTACACTCGCTTTATTAGCAGGAATCGGGATTGCGTATACAAACTTGGGGCAAGTAATTGATGCCTTTAGCTTTACTTATCTAATTCTTGTTCTAGTGGTTGTTCTAGGCGCTATTATTGGTACAATGTTAGTAGGACGTCTACTTGGATTCTATGAGATTGAAGCAGCAATTACAGCAGGTTTATGTATGGCTAATATGGGTGGTACCGGTGATGTTGCGGTATTATCCGCAGCAGAAAGAATGGAGTTAATGCCATTTGCTCAAATCTCATCTCGAATTGGGGGAACCATTATTATCCTAATTGCGACATTATTATCATCAATCCTGTTCTAATCCATTTTGAAAGGTGGTATATATGGAATTAAATCAAAAAGCACTCGATTTTCACTCTGAAAATCAGGGGAAGGTAGGAACCCATTTAAAATCTCCTATCGAAGATAAAGAAACATTAGGCTTAGCCTATACACCTGGGGTTGCTGATCCTTGTAAAGTCATTGCACAAGATGTTGATAAGGTTTATGACTATACTTGGAAAGGAAATACAGTAGCAGTCGTTTCCGATGGCAGTGCCGTTTTAGGTCTTGGAGATATTGGGCCTGAAGCAAGTCTTCCTGTTATGGAAGGAAAATGTAACTTATTAAAACAATTTGGTAAAGTGGATGCAGTTCCAGTTGTTCTAAATACCCAAGATCCACAAGAGATTATTAATATCGTAAAAGCAATATCACCAACCTATGGTGGCATTAACTTAGAAGATATTAGTGCGCCTCGTTGTGTTGAAATTGAAAGACAATTAACTAAAGAACTTGATATCCCTGTCTTCCATGATGACCAACACGGTACCGCCATTGTCGTGGCAGCCGGTATTATAAATGCTTTAAAATTAGTAAATAAGAAAGCGGAAGAATGCACCGTTGTTGTTAGTGGAACTGGTGCAGCTGGAAACTCTATTATTCGTATGATGAACTTATTGAATATGAAAGAAATCTATGGATTTAATCATAAAGGAATCATCATTAAAGAAGATGCGGATCAGTATAATTTCTTAAACAAAGAACTCATGGAAATCACCAACCGTTCTAATAAGAGAATGAGTATGGAAGAAGCCATGAAAGAAGCCGATATCTTTATTGGTGTCTCCGTTGCGGATATTGTCACAAAAGAAATGGTGGCGAGCATGAAAGAGAACGCAATTGTGTTTGCGATGGCGAACCCTGTTCCTGAAATCTCCTATGATGACGCAATTGAAGCGGGTGCCGCAGTCGTTGGTACAGGTCGTTCCGATAGACCTAATCAAGTCAATAATATCCTAGCTTTCCCTGGGTTATTTAGAGGAGCACTTGATTGTCGAGCTAAAAAGATTACCGAAGATATGAAATTGGCAGCAGCCCAAGGGCTCGCATCCTTAATTAGTGATGAAGAGTTAAGTGCTGAATATGTCATCCCTGGCGCATTTGATGATCGCGTGGCTGATATGGTCGCAAAAGAAGTCATTCGTATCGCAAGGGAGAATGGTGTTGCTCAAAAGTAGGGGTTCTCTCCCTACTTTTTTGTTATAATGTGGGTATGGAAAAACTAACTATTATCCCGACTAGAGAAAGAATTGCGGCTGAAATTAAAGAATCAATTTTAGAAGGAGACTTACCTCCAGGGACTGAATTAATTCAAGAAAAGATTGCTGAAATTTTAGGGGTGTCAAGAATGCCCGTGCGCGAAGCCTTTTTGATTTTAGAAAGAGATGGCTTTGTGACCATAGAAAAGGGTAGAAAATACAGAGTCTCAAAATTAACCTTGGATGATATTCATGAACACTATGAAATTAGAGCCATCTTAGAAGGGAATACGGCTTTTAAGGCAGCATTAACCAAACCTAATTTAGATTATATGTATGAACTTTTAGATGAAATGGATAAATCAAAAAATGCCAAATCTTTTGCGGTCTATAATGAACGTTTCCATAATGAAATTTGGCGCTTAGCCAGTGCCCCAAAACATTCAGAAGTCATCGAATTATTATGGAATCGAATCCCGCATATTGTGGTGGCAGAAAATGTTGATCATCGTACTAAAGCCAATCAAGAACATCGTCAGATCGCACAAGCGATTAAAGAGGGGAATGCCCACCTTGCTAGAGATAAGATGCAACAACACATTTATCGTTCAATGACTGATTATGTGGATAGGGTCGATCGTTTAAAAAAGAGTGATTTAGAGTAGTCAAAAATGACTACTTTTTAATTGTTTCTACCTTAGCACTCATTTGTTGACAGTGCTAATTATTGTGCTATAATAAGCTAGACAACCAAGAGAAGTGGAGGTGAAGTCGTGTTAAGTGAGAGAAGATTAGAGATCTTTAAGGCAATCGTTTATGAATTTATTCGAAACGCTGAACCTGTTGGATCGAAAACTTTAATGGAGAAATACAAGTGGAACTATTCTAGTGCGACGATACGAAATGAAATGAGTGCACTTGAAGAAATGGGACTGCTTGAAAAAATGCATACTTCATCAGGACGAATTCCATCAACGCGGGGTTATCAGTTTTATACTCAGTATTTGATGGAAGATACGGATGAGAATGAACGGTTAAAAAACAGTTTACAAGTTGTTTTCTCAAATCGTAGTGCATCCGTTGAAGAAACCTTGATGCAGAGTGTAGAAATCTTAGCTCAAATGACAAACTTAACATCAGGGGTATTAGGACCTGAAGCAAATCGACAACGACTGCATGGAATTAAAGTGGTTGTGCTGGAAGAGGATCGAGCATTAGTCGTCTTTGAAACTAATGAAGGTCATCGAGAAAGCAAGGTGTTTGATTTAGAAGCACCAGTATCAATGGATGATTTAATTAAATATGTCGGCATCTTAAATGATCGACTTACAGAAACGCCTGTTAATGAAATTGTTGATAGAATGGAAAGTTTACGACCAATTCTAAAACAGAGTATTATGAGGTATGAACAATTATTTGAAGCCTTTAGTAATGCGTTTATTCGATTTGCCAGTGATAAAATGTATTTCACTGGGAAAAACAATTTATTAAATCAACCTGAATTTAGTGATGTAACTAAATTGAGAGAACTCTTAAAAATGTTAGAGGACTCAAGTCTGTGGTATGAAATCAGTATGGGTAAAGGTGATCTCCGACTGAAAACGGGTGAACACTCTGAAACAGTCTGGATTGATGACATGGCTGTGGTGACCTCAAACATTAATATTAAGGGTGAAACCAATGAATCTCATCAACTCGTGGTGGTTGGTCCATCACGAATGGAATATTCAAAAGTTGTCTCATTAGTTGAGTACATTTCTAAGATGATTGAAGAGGTTTATTCAAATGAAGGAGAATAAAATGCCAGAAGAAACTGTGTTACAAGAAGAAGAACTTCTTGAGGAAGAAGAGCCTAAGAAAAAGAAACTCTTTTCCAAAAAGAAAAATGAAGATCAAGAATTAATTGAAAAATTAACTCAAGAAAATCAAGAATTGAAGAACCAGTATTACAAAGCTTATGCGGATGCTGACAATTTTAAGAAGCGTTCACAAAAAGAACTAGAGAATGCGATGAAATATCGGATCCAGTCATTTGCGACACAAATACTCCCTGCTATCGACAATTTAGAGCGAGCCTTAAGTAATGAAAGCAGTGATGAAGCCATGAAAACAGGGGTTCAAATGATTTATGACCAAATTATGAGTGTTCTCTCAAATGAGGGTGTCTCTGAAATTGACGCGTTAGATAAGCCATTTGATCCAAACATCCATCAAGCTTTACTAACTGAAGCCATTGAAGGTGTCGAACCTAATCAAGTGGTTGAAGTCTTACAAAAAGGTTATATGTTAAAAGATAGAGTTATTAGAGCTTCACTAGTTAAAGTGAGCGAGTAAAAATAGAAAGAGGAAACAATTTATGAGTAAAGTTATAGGTATAGACTTAGGAACAACCAACTCAGCTGTGTCTGTGATGGAAGGTTCTGAAGCAAAAATCATCACGAACCCAGAAGGAAATAGAACAACTCCTTCAGTGGTGGCGTTTAAAAACGGTGAAATTATTGTTGGGGATGCAGCAAAGCGTCAATTAATTACTAACCCAAATTCAGTTTCATCCATTAAACGTAAAATGGGAACAAATGAAAAAATTAATATTGAAGGAAAAGATTACACACCTGAAGAAATTTCAGCGATGATTCTTCAATACTTAAAAGGATATGCCCAAGATTATCTTGGTGAGAAAGTAACGCGTGCCGTAATTACAGTCCCTGCTTACTTTAATGATGCCCAAAGACAAGCCACAAAAGATGCTGGTAAAATTGCTGGGTTAGAAGTTGAACGTATTATTAACGAACCAACTGCCGCAGCACTTGCTTTTGGTTTAGATAAAGACAATTCAACTGAAGAAAAAATCTTAGTCTTTGACTTAGGGGGAGGAACTTTTGACGTTTCAATCCTTGAACTTGCGGATGGTACCTTTGAAGTCTTATCAACTGCTGGTGATAACCAACTTGGTGGAGATGACTTTGATGATGTGGTAGTTAATTGGTTAGTTGAAGAATTTAAGAAACAATCTTCTGTTGACTTAAGTAAAGATAAAATGGCGATGCAACGTCTAAAAGAAGCGGCTGAAAAAGCGAAGAAAGATTTATCGAGTATGGTTCAAACTCAAATCAGTTTACCATTCATTTCAGCGAATCAAGATGGTCCACTTCACTTAGACATTCAGTTAACGCGTGCTAAATTTGATCAAATGACTAAACATTTAGTTGATCGTGTTACTCAACCAGTGCGTCAAGCATTAAAAGATGCTGGTTTAACTAAGAATGATATTCACCAAGTTATCTTAGTTGGTGGATCAACTCGTATGTTATCCGTTCAAGAATTAGTTAAACAAGAACTTGGTAAAGAACCAAATAAATCAGTTAACCCAGATGAAGTAGTTGCGATGGGAGCTGCTATTCAAGCGGGTGTCATTACAGGGGATGTTAAAGATGTCTTATTATTAGACGTAACACCACTTTCATTAGGTATTGAAACTTTAGGTGGAGTCATGACGACTTTAATTTCCAGAAATACGACCATTCCTACTTCGAAGTCTCAAGTCTTCTCTACGGCGGCCGATAATCAACCTGCAGTTGATATCCATGTCTTACAAGGGGAAAGACCGATGGCTAATGACAATAAGACATTAGGAATGTTTAAATTAGATGGGATTGCGCCAGCACGTCGTGGTATCCCTCAAATTGAAGTTACTTTTGATATCGACGTTAATGGTATTGTTCATGTCAGTGCGTTAGATAAAGGAACGAATAAGAAACAATCCATTACAATTTCTAACAGTTCTGGATTATCAGATGAAGAAATTGAAAGAATGGTTCAAGATGCTGAAGCAAACAAAGATGCGGATGAGAAACGTCGTAAAGAAGCTGAAACTCGTAATAGAGCGGAACAATTTATTAATCAAATTGATCAAAGCTTAGAAGATGAAAATACAAATGTTGATCAAGCACAAAAAGATGAAGTAAAACGTCTTCGTGATGAATTACAACAAGCGTTAGATAACAATGATATGGAAACACTTGAAAGTAAACTAGATCAATTAGAGGCAGCTGCTCAACAAATGTCTGAAGCGATGTATCAACAACAAGCTCAGCAACAACAAGAGCAACCTGAAAGTGAAACACCATCAGATGATGATGTCATGGATGCTGAATTTACTGAAAAGAACTAGTGAATAAGAATTAAGTACGGAGGATATAAATGGCCAATAAAAGAGATTATTATGAAGTATTAGGTGTCAGTAAGAGTGCTTCTGCTGATGAGATAAAAAAAGCCTACCGAAAACTGGCAAAAAAATATCATCCGGATGTCAATAAAGAAGCGGATGCTGAAGTCAAGTTTAAAGAAGTTCAAGAAGCCTATGAAGTCTTAAGTGATGATAACAAAAAAGCAACCTATGATCAATTTGGTCATGCCGGTATGGATGGCGCAAGTGGTGGCTTTGGATCAGGCTTTGGTGGTGGCTTCAGCGGAGACTTTGGCTTTGAAGATATTTTTGATTCATTCTTTGGCGGTGGCGGTCGAGCTCGCTCGACTCGTCGCGGTCCGATGCAAGGGAATGACCGATTTATGTCTATGAATATTCCATTTATGGATGCGATGAAGGGCACTAAGAAAACATTCACACTCAATGTCGATCAACAATGTAGCCATTGTCATGGTTCGGGGGCCGAGAATCCAAGTGATATTAAAACCTGTAGCACCTGTAATGGATCAGGACGGGTGCTCCAACAACAAAGAACCGCATTTGGTGTGTTCCAATCTGAAGCCATCTGTCCAACCTGTCATGGAAAAGGCCAAGAAGTGACCAATGCCTGTCATCAATGTCAGGGTGCCGGCTTTGAGTCCAAACGTATGGAAGTGGATTTAGGGATTCCAAAAGGAATCAATACTGGTCAACAACTTCGTGTTAGTGGAAAAGGGGAACGTGGTGTTAATGGCGGCCCTAATGGAGACCTCTTTGTTGAAGTCATTGTTGAACCACATCGTGACTTCCAACGCGAAGGGTCAACAATTTATCTAACGGTACCTATTTCTGTGATTGACGCAACATTAGGAACGAAGTTAGATGTTCCAACGGTTCATGGTGAGGTAACCTTAAGTATTCCAGAAGGAACACAACCTAATCAAAAGTTTAAGCTTAGAGGCAAGGGAGCCCCGATTATCAATTCAAATAATTTCGGGGATCAAATTGTTGAAGTTAAAGTTGAGATCGATAAATCCTTGTCGAAGACAGAACGCGAGTTATATCAACAAATTAAAGAGACAACAGATACAAAAGAATCACCGTTCGATCGATTCAAACGAGCATTTAGAAGGTAGGAAACTATCTTCTTTTTTGTGTCTTGGTTATAATACTTTTGGAGGTTTTATATGAAAACTGTAAAAATTGATTTTCAATACCCAGAAAAGAAACAAAGTCCACTTCATTTAGAAATTAAGGATTCACTCAATGAACTGTTATTAGAAGTAAAACACGACTTCTTAGATAAAAACATACAATTAGATTATCATGTCCATATTCATGATGAGTATCACTTAAAAATTAATGACCAAGAAGTTGATTTTGAATGCCATTGCCAAGAGGATCCTCAAGCTTGTCTGTGTCAACCAATTGATAAGATTCGTAAAGCACTCTTTCAGGCTGTCAACATTAAGTTGAGTGGATGTGCTTGTGGTGGGAATTGTGGCTGTCATTAGAGTTGGTGGTGTATACTAAAAGAGATAAGGAGAAAAGCGATGAGTATAACAAAAAAACAGTTAGGTGCCCATTTAATTAACTGGATTATTGCGGGTGTATTATTTATTCTATTTTTTATTCATTCAGTTGGGAATCAATCCATGTGGGATATAGCTGCTGACAATTCATTTTTATTCATATTATTGATATTACCAATGGTATTAGCAGGTGTTAGTTTAATCAAACTAATTAAGGATAAAATCATTCATTTAGGATGGGTTATTGTAAGTTCAATGACCATTGGAATTCTAATCATGATAAACACCATTGCGTCTAGTTTTGGAGACTTAAGTTCATTCTTTGGATATGAAGGAAACAACGTTGGCTTCTTATTTTGGTTGATTATTCTGTTATATATTGTTGCGCTTGTTTATAATAGCTTAGCATTGATAGGAAGGGCAGATCGTCTTCAAAAAACACTTGGTGAAAAGTCAGGACCTACTTTAAACAACTTAAAAGAGAGAACTAAAAGATTACAAGTAAAACCCGTGACTGAAGATCAAAAAGAAACTCGTATTAGTGGTGAAAGCGAGTTTGAAAAGGAAGAAACAAAGACTCATTATCAAACTCCACCACATGAAGATGAGGTTAAACCAGAGTCTAAATTTTAGCACTCTATCATTGACAGTGCTAAGTGATTTTAGTATAATAATGAAGGATGAGTGACGATGGTCACTTTTCTTTCAAACTTAGATTAGCACTCGATGTTATAGAGTGATAAGAAAGGAGAAAGTTATGAATATTGAACAATTAACACAAAAAGCTCAAGAAGCGTTAATGGAAGCTGTGAACTTTGCGATGGGACAAAACCATGCGCAAGTTGATAGTGAACATATATTAATTAGTTTATTAAACAATGATTCGTTGGATAGTCTTTTTGAAGCACTTCACCAAGACAAACAAGCTCATCACGATTATTTATCGAATCTAATCAAAAACAAACCAAGAACTTCCAATGTTTCTCAACCACAATTATCAAATAAAATTGAGCCTGCGTTTAATAAAGCGATGTCAGAGGCAAATAAGTTAGGTGACAAGTACATCTCGAATCAAACCTTTTATGTCGGTTTAGCATCTGAGTTGCCTCAATACCTTAATCAATTTGGACTGAGTGATAAAAAAATCGTGGATGCATTAGTAACGATTCGACAAGGCCAAGTGATTGACTCGCCAACCGCAGAAAATACAATGGATGCATTAAATAAGTATGGGCGTAACTTGGTGGATGACGTCAAAGCAGGAAAAGTCGATCCAGTAATTGGTCGTGATGCTGAAATTCGACGTGTCATTCAAATTTTATCGCGTAAAACAAAGAACAATCCAGTCTTAATTGGAGAGCCTGGTGTTGGTAAGACAGCCATTGTCGAGGGCTTAGCCTGGAGAATCATGCGTAATGATGTTCCCATTTCTTTACAAAATAAAGATGTCTTTGAACTTGATATGGGGGCCTTAATTGCGGGCGCGAAATACCGTGGAGAATTTGAAGAACGACTCAAAGCAGTGTTAAATGAAGTGAAGAAAGCAGATGGAAATATCATCTTGTTTATCGACGAAATCCATAACCTAATCGGTGCTGGTAAAACAGAAGGGGCTATGGATGCCGCAAACTTACTGAAACCCATGTTGGCTCGAGGTGAGTTACACTGTATTGGTGCCACCACATTTGATGAGTACCGTAAATACATCGAAAAGGATAAGGCACTTGAAAGACGTTTCCAACGCATTAATGTGGATGAACCAAGTATTGAAGATACAATTTCTATATTAAGAGGACTTAAAGATCGCTTTGAATCCCATCATGGTGTTCAAATTAAAGACTCCGCCATTATTGCGGCGGCACAACTCTCACATCGATACATCACGGATCGTTTTTTACCAGATAAAGCAATTGACTTAATAGATGAAGCCTGCGCAACAGTCCGTGTTGAAATAGACTCGATGCCTCGTGAACTGGATGAAATGATGCGTAAAATCAGACAACTTGAAATTGAGGAGATTTCATTAAAAGATGACGATGATGATCAATCACTGCTCAGAAAAGATGAAATTAGCGAAGAGTTAGAAAATATTAAAGAAGAGTACCAAGAACTAAATCACCAATGGGAAAAGGAAAAAGAGGAAGTCTTAGAGTCTAAACAGCTCAAAGAACAACTTGAATCGGCTAAGTTGGACTTAGAGAAGGCCCAAAATGAAGCACGCTATGAAGAGGCGGCTCGACTTCAATATGATACGATTCCATCGCTGCAAGAAAAAATCGCAGATCGTGATCAGAAAGACAAAGAATCAAAATTATTGTTAGAAGAAGTAGATGATGAATTGATTGCGTCCATTGTCAGTCGTTGGACAAAAATTGAAGTGGGTAAACTTCAAGGTGGAGAGCGAGAAAAATTATTGAACTTAGAATCAAACTTAAGACGACAAGTTAAAGGGCAAGATGAAGTCCTTGAGCTTGTGACAGAAGCAATACTTCGTTCAAAAGCTCAGATACAAGATGAGAACAGACCGCTTGGCTCATTCATGTTTTTAGGACCAACCGGTGTAGGTAAAACAGAGGTCGCTAAAGCACTTGCCAATCAACTCTTTGATGACCAAAGCAAGATTATACGATTGGATATGAGTGAGTATATGGAGAAACATTCAGTGTCTCGATTAATTGGATCGCCTCCAGGATACATCGGTTATGATGAAGGTGGACAATTGACAGAGGCAGTCCGTCGTAATCCGTATTCAATCGTGCTATTCGATGAGATTGAAAAGGCGCATCCAGATGTTTTTAATGTCTTATTACAAGTGCTTGATGAAGGACGTTTGACGGACAATAAAGGAGTCAATGTGGATTTCAAAAATACACTGATCATTATGACATCTAACTTAGGGGCACAATATGCGTTCTTACCAGACAAACAAGATCGTCATGATTCTTATATGGAAGAAGTTAAGAATTATTTCAAACCTGAGTTCATAAACCGCCTTGATGAAATTATTGTCTTTAATGCGTTAGATAAAGAAATCCTGACTCAAATTGCGGATAAATTTATCATGGAACTAAAACAACGTTTGGCTCAAAGAGAAATCTATATCAATGTGAGTGATGAAGCAAAACAACAAATCATCTTACAAGGGTCCGATGTTCAGTTTGGGGCACGTCCAATGAAACGATATATTCAAAAAGAAATCGAAACCTTATTGGCTCGCCATATCATTGATCAAACACTGACTCACAATGATCGTGTTGTGATCGATGTCGAGGATGGCCACTTCATCATTCGTGACCAACAAATTATTTTGAACTAAATTAAAAGGGAGCTAATTCGCTCCCTTTTGTGCTATTTTAATTTGTTCTCGTAAAGTTAAGAGTTTTTGAATAAAGAAGACAATCATCGCAATCACAATAGCGGTAATAACGATTGTAATCCATAGGTTCGTGTTGACTGCGTATAGTTCTAAGACAGCTAATAAACCATAAATAAGGACAAATGCGAGATGGAAACGCTGAAGCGTTCTTTTTTGTTTTAGAACATCTAGTTCATATCGTTGATCAAAATCTTTTTGATTAATTTTAAATGGAATTTTGTCTTTTAAGAATACTCGCTCAAAGAAGATTGTAATCAGAACATAAGCTATGAATCCAGCTAAAAAGGTGATGACGATTCGATTAACAATAGGTTGTGCTCTTAAAAGCATGAATAAACCAAAGTAGACAACAAGGGCTATAAAGAAACGAAGCTTGTAGAGTCGTATCCATTTTATATCGCTTTGTTGAATTTGATATCCTTTTTTTGTTTTTTCATCATAATACAGAGTGCGACGTTTACTATCTCGAATGATATCGTATCCTAAATCGACAACTCTTTGATCAACTTTGTTACTCATGTTATACCTCAATTCTATTCTCTATGATACACTAAATTCATGAAAACTAAAACAATCATTGAACCAAGAAAATCATTATCCCTGAAAGTGGTTGAAGACACGTTAATAATTCGTCGGCCAAAACATGTTTCACCCGAGTTTGTTGACAGTTTTATTGAGAAGAAAGAACCATGGATCAAAGCCCAACTTCGTTTAAATAAAAAGTTTGTGATTGACCCTCATCGTGGTATGACACTTTTTAATCGGTTTGTTGAAATAAACACGATTAAATCAAGGTCTAAGAAAATAGAAAAATTGAAGGATAAATGGATTGTTTATGCAGCAAGTGATGCTGCCACAATTCGGCTCATCAACGATGAATTGAAAGCACTACTGATGAATAAGATTGAACAAATTATAGAACGATTAAAGTTGATTAAAAACTTTGAAGTAGAGTCAATCCAAATTAAAAACCTGACTGCTTCTTGGGGGAATTGTCGCACCAATAAACAATTAGGTTTTGCTTTCAGATTAGTCCATATGGAAGAATCATTTATTTATTCGGTGGTAGCTCATGAAGTGGCTCATCTGTTTGAGATGAATCACTCTCCATCATTTTATCGCGTGTTGTCCCAATTTGATCCAAACTATCACTCATCAATAAAGGGTCTATTGGATCGATAAAAATTGTCTGATAATGTCCCATTTGTACCTTACCTAATGGTGCATTTGGGATTTTTTTAAGTTGGGAAACCGAGGTATATGCGACACCAACTGAACTTGAAGTCATGAAGCGTGAATGATAGGCTGCTAAGTTAGCACCAAAGCGAATTAAGCGTTCGTTCAAATCATCCAGTTTCTTGTCTACAATAACATGGCTTCCAGCACCATCTAATATATGAAACCAAGTATCGGTTTTTCGAGCGGCCTTAAAAGTTAAAAAGTCATTTTGAACATTTGTCGTTCCATAATGAAAGTGGACATCATCAAATTCAATGCTTTGATACTTGATTGGCTCTTCTTTCTTTTTGCGCTTGGGACCAGCTTTCTTCTTATGAATAATCCCTTTGTCCATTAATTCCTGTCTAATTTGGTAGGCATTAGCCACATCCGCTTGTTTAATCTGATGGGTTAGGCCTTCATAATATTCGATGTCATATTCAACCAGTTGTAGTTGGTGTCGAATATGACTAACTCCTTTTTTAAGTTTTCGATATTTTGTATAAAATAATTGAGCATTATCAATTCCATTAAGTCTGGAGTCTAATTCAATGCGTTGAGGTTCATTGTTAAAGTTAGTCAATGTTATACTAGAGGTGCCCTTATCAATTGTTTGGCCATACGTCATGAGTAAATCGCCCAAGTCTTTGTATTCTTGGTAGGACTCAGCTTGTCTGAGCTGGACCTGGAGTTTATCATGTTTGTTTTTGGATTTTTTTAACTCACGCTTAATTATCTTTTGAAGATTGCCTGTGTGCTTTTTAATGCGCTGCTGGTTGACACTTTCTAAGTAAACTCTTTCAAGTCCTTCCATCAATGGCATTTTTTGATAATCAAGATGAAGATGTTTTAATTCAATCGCATGAAAGTTTAAGTTGGTATGGATATAGAGTTGATTGGATTCTCTAAGTTGTTTCAAAATGACATTAAAGTCTTCGTTGTTTCTTAAACGATAATCAATTTCAGCTGCCAGTAAAGGTGAAAACCCATGAAATTGTTTGACCAGAGATGGTTCTAAATCAATCTCGGCCTGAAATTCAAATGGATTTTTCTTTTCTTCAAGAGGTGGTAAGTCATAGTGCGCACCACTAAAAATAATGCGTTTTGTGTTTTCATAAGGGGCAATCCGATTAAAGGCATCCAATATCTTATTCTCTTGATCAATTAAGATGACATTGGCATATTTACCCATAAGTTCAATCATCAAACGATGTTGGACATCATCCCCTAAATCATTTCGATTATCAATCTGGATTTCTACAACGCGATCTAAACCAATCTGATTCATGGATTTAATCCATCCATTTTCTAAATGCTTCCTTAACAGCATAACAAAATGATTGGGTTCGCTCATTCGAACAAATGGTTCTGTGGTGATTGATATTCGGTTACTGATTGAATCAATTGAAAACACCAAATTTATTTTTTGGTGGTTATAACATTCAAAAATCAACTCGTTCTCTGAGATTTGAGCAATCCGATTAATTCGTAGTGGTAATTCCTCTTGAATCAGCCGAGTTATGTTGTTTAATAATATTCCATCTAATGCCATGCCTTAATTCTATCACACTTATTGAAAAGTGTACTCTTCATTGACAAAAAGTATTGTAAAGACTAGAATTAATACAAGGCGGTGAGAACATGAAAAGAGGACTATTAATTGTATTTAGTGGCCCAAGTGGGGTTGGTAAAGGAACAATAAGAAATTTATTCATTAATAATGAAGAACTTAATTTAGCGTTCTCTATTTCTATGACCACGCGTAAACCAAGAGTTAATGAAGTGGATGGCCAAGATTACTTCTTTGTGAGTCGTGATGAATTTGAGAAAGCCATTAAACAAGATAAATTGTTGGAATATGCTGAGTTTGTTGGTTCATATTATGGGACACCTCTTGATTATGTAAACAAACTTAGGGATGAAGGCAAAAATGTATTATTAGAAATTGAAGTGCAGGGTGCCTTACAAGTTCAAGAAAAAGTAAAAGATGCATTGAGTATCTTTATTGTTCCACCATCATTTGAAGAATTAGAAAGACGGATTCGAGGTCGTCGCTCAGAACCTGAAGAAGTGATTCAACAACGCCTTGCGAAAGCGAGCGCTGAATTAGAAATGATGGGACGATATAAATACGTTATCTGTAATGATGACCCACAATTAGCAGCAGATCTTGCGGCGCTTATTATCAAAAGACATACCCAAACAGCTCATGACTAATTGAGTTGTTTTTTAAAGGAGGACCATGTTTTTAGTTGATGTTTATACCCAAAACCCAATTCAACATAATCAGCGATTGACCTATCAATCGGATTTTTTAATACAACAAGGTTGCCGTGTTTTAGTTCCTTTAAGAAACAGTCAGGTCGTGGGGTTTGTCGATCGAAGTTATGAAGGAACATCCGAATTTGATGTTAAAAAAATCATTGAAGTCATTGATGAAGAACCAATCCTTAATGATGAATTATTAGCGTTAGCACAGTGGTTAAGCTTCATGACCTTGTCCCCCTTGATTCGATGCCTTCAAGCCATTTTACCTAATCCTTTGAGACCACAAAAGAATGCGAAGAAAGCTCGTTTAATAAGAATGATCAAAGTGAAAGATGATTCAATTAAATTAACCCCTCACCAACAAAAGATTGTGGATGATTTAAAAAGGGTTGGCGAATTAACTTACAGTGAAGGGCTAAAGAAATATAAAACAAGTTTAAGAACCTTAATTAAGAATCATATCATTGACGTGTTTGAGATTGAAAAAGAATACCAAGAACAACCAATCCAACAATCGTCTCATCATAAACAATTAACACCGGACCAACAAAAAGCAGTGGATGCCATTGCATTAAATAAGACCTCGGTTTCACTATTGTTTGGGGCTACAGGGTCTGGTAAAACAGAAGTCTATTTACAAGTTGCTCAAAAAGTAATCGATAGTGGACAACAAGTTTTAATCTTAGTCCCTGAAATTAGTTTGACTCCACAAATGATTGAACGATTTCAGTCTCGGTTTGGTCAAGATATTGGTATTTATCATTCGGGTCTTAATGACCAAGAAAAATATGAGCAATATCAACGCGTTAGAAATAGAGACGTCAATATTGTTGTAGGCACTAGGTCATGTGTCTTTTTGCCATTCTCAAACCTAGGGCTAATTGTTTTAGATGAAGAACATGACACTTCGTTTAAACAAGAAAGTGTTCCATATTATCACGCAAGAGAAGTTGCTTTAAAGCGTGCACAAACCCATCAATGTCCTGTCATCTTGGGTTCTGCGAGTCCATCCTTAGAAACTTATGCCAAAGCCATCAAGGGCGTTTATCATTTATTAGAATTACCACAGCGGATTAATCAATCCTTTCCAGAGATCAAAGTGATTGATATGAAAGCTCAACTAAGAGCGTTAAAAGATGATGTGATAAGTCTGCCCCTGGATGAGGCGATAAAGTCAGCTTTAAGTAAGAATGAACAGATTATTTTATTGTTGAATCGACGTTCTTATTCACCCATCGTACAATGTCAGAATTGTATGGAAGCATTACAATGTCCAAACTGCGATACAACATTGGCGTATCATAAAGATAGTCAAACTTACTTATGTCATACTTGTGGCTATTCTCAAAACAATAATATTTGCCCAAACTGTAAAGGCAAAGCGATTATGATGAAGGGGGTAGGGACCCAACGCCTTCAAGAGATTGTTGAGTCAAAATACCCTCAAGCCAAAGTAGGACGATTGGATGCGGACACGTCTCGTTTAAAGAATGCGCATTTTAAAATATTGAATCAATTTCAGAATCGTGATATTGATATTTTGGTAGGCACCCAGATGATTGCGAAAGGATTAGACATGCCCTTTGTTACTTTAGTGGGTATCTTACAAGCAGATAGTGCCTTAATGCATGATGATTTCTCGAGTACGGAAAAAGCATTTAGTCTTATCTTACAAGCATCTGGAAGAGCGGGTCGACATGATCTAGATGGTCAAGTTTACGTTCAATCGTATATTCCAGATCATTATGCTATAGGCTACGCATTAAGACAGAACTATATTGGGTTTTTTCAACAAGAAATGAAATATCGACATCAAGGTCAGTATCCGCCATATACTTACTTTTGTGAGATACTGTTAAGCCATAAATCTCAAGAAGTGATTAATGAATTAGCCTTTAAAATAGTGTATGCTTGTAAACAATATTCTTTAAATACCTTAGGTCCTGCCCCATTAAGAAAATTATCGACCCTACATCGCAGCAGAATCATTATTCGAAGCAAAGATAATTTATCGATGATAAAATCGTTGCATCAAATCCAAGAACAACTCCAATTACCCAAAGAAAGGGTGCGAGTGGTATTCAATGTTAATCCACTTCATTTGAGTTCATGAAAAATCAACGAGAAATAAGCTATGACATTTTAGTGAATAAACAATATGCGAACTTAGAATTAAAGAAGTTAAGCAATCATCCACATAAATCATTCATTACCCGTTTAGTTTACACATGTTACCAACAGGATGAACTTTTAAAGTTCCAATACTCAGATTTATTACATACAACGGTTCCTGATGAAATCGAGACTATTTTATTAATGGCTGCTGCCCAGAAATACTTCTTTAATCAGGTTGAAGATTATGCGTTAGTCAACGAAAGTGTCAACTTAGCTAAAAAAGTAAATCGAAAATATAGTAACTTAGTGAATGCGGTCCTTAAAAAAATGATACAAAGAGAATTTAGATATTCTAACTCTGGTGATGAGGTTCTTGATTTATCCATTAATACGAGCCATCCTATTTGGATGACAAAATTGTTAATTGCGCAGTATGGGTTACAACAAACTAAAGACCTCTTGCATCATCACAACACACAACCCCCTCTCTACATTCGACTTAATGAAAAGAAGATTGAAGTCGAGGAGGCATTAACCAATTATCCAATTTATAAAATTGATAACCAATTTGTTGCGGATTCGACTGTCTTTAGGACTGATGCCTTAGAAAATGGATTAATGTTGGTTCAAGACCGTAATTCTCAACAATTAATCAATTATATAAAATTTAATGAGGATGATAATGTCTTGGATGCTTGTACAGCACCAGGAACAAAACTAACTCAAATGGCCGATCAAGTTTTAGATGGACAGTGTGTCGGGGTTGATGTGCATGAACATCGAATCGAGCTCACAAGACAACTTGTTGAACGTTGGGGAAATGATAATGTTGACTTGATTACATCTGATATTCTGGATTATGAAACTGATCAACGATTTGATAAGATTCTTTGTGATGTTCCTTGTAGTGGCTTAGGGGTTATACGAAGAAAGCCTGATTTAAAACGACGTATCCATCCAGAAGATTTGGATGCTTTAGAATTATTACAAGCTCAGATTCTAAATCATGTTAAACAGTTTCTTAAGATTGGTGGGCAATTGATTTATTCTACTTGTACCTTGAATAAAAAAGAGAACCAGAAACAGGTTGAAAAATTCTTAAAAGACAACCAAGCCTTTACTTGTCTTTCTGAAGAAACTTTATGGGGCCCACAAAACGATGGGGATAGCTTTTATAAAGCCATATTGGTTAAGAACCAGTAGCTGAATATGGTATTATTAATTAGGTGAGAAAATGAAGATTCAGATTACAGATTTAACATTAGAACAGCTGACACAGTGGTGTGTCCAAAACAATGAGAAACCATTTCGTGCGAAGCAAATATTTAAATGGCTTTATCAAAAACGAGTTGATTCTTTTTATGAGATGAGCGATATCTCTAAAGAGACTCAACAGAAGCTTGATGAGGCTTTTGAACTACGAACGCTTAGGAAACATCTAAAACAAGTGTCAAAAGATAAAACAGAGAAATATTTATTTCAAACATCCGATGGTTTTTACATTGAAAGTGTTTTGATGACTCAAGATTATGGCTTATCAATCTGTGTGACATCACAAATTGGCTGTAATATGGGTTGTCGTTTTTGTGCATCTGGATTATTAAAAAAGAAAAGAAATTTAAAAACAAGTGAAATTGTTGAACAAGTTCTACAGGTTCAAAATGAACATGAAGAAAGAATTTCAAATATTGTCGTAATGGGCATCGGTGAACCTTTTGATAATTATGAGAATGTGATGGACTTTGTCTCCATTGTCAATCATGATTTAGGCCTGGGGATTGGAGCGAGAAAAATTACCATCTCGACTTGTGGTTTGGCGGATCGAATAAAAGATTTCGCGGATGCACAAACTCAAGTTAATTTAGCCATTTCATTACATGCACCTAACGATCAATTACGTTCTGATATTATGCCAATTAATCAAGCTTATCCATTAGATGACTTGTTTGATAGTTTACGATATTATTTACAAAAGAATAATCGCCGGTTAACCTTTGAATACATCTTATTAAAAGGAATTAATGATACTAAAGAGCATGCCTATCAATTAGTGGATCTAATTAAGGGGATGAATGCGTATGTCAACTTGATCCCGTATAACCCTGTTTCAGAGCATGGTTATCAACCTTCAGATTTAAAAACCAGTTTGGCTTTTTATGACATATTAATGAAAAACAAGATTCAATGTACCTTAAGAAAAGAACAAGGCCAAGATATCGATGCGGCTTGTGGACAATTAAGAGCCAAGCATGAAGAGAGGGCATAGTATGAAAATCATCAAAAGCACTCAAACAGGTTTAGTGCGAAAGAACAACCAAGATAATTATTTAGTGAAACAATCCAAAGACAACGATGTGACCTTATTAATGGTTTTGGATGGAGTCGGTGGATCCAATGCCGGTGAAGTAGCCTCTGCAACGGTTGCTAACTTATTTGGTGCCTACTTTGAAGGATTAGAACCAAAAGATTCTTTAGAAGAGTATCGGAAATGGGCGATGAAGGCCTTAGATGAGATAAATCATGAAGTTTATTATTTATCGCATCAGAAAAATCAGTTTGTTGGCATGTCAACAACCTGCGTCTTAGCTTTCTTCTGTGAATATGGTCAATTCTTTATAAATGTGGGTGATTCCAGAATTTATATGATTGATCATCGAGACCAACTCATTTTGTTAAGTACCGATCATTCACTGGTCAATGATTTATTAGTCAAAGGATCTATTACCGTGGAAGAAGCACATAATCATCCGATGAAACATGCTTTAACCAATGCGATTGGGATTTATCCAAATCTTCGCTGTGATTATCATGAGATTCAGATGCCTTACAAAAAGATATTATTATGTACCGATGGATTAAGTGGTTATGTCGAACATGACTTGATCCAAGAAATACTAGTCAATGAAGAAACATCACTTGAAGTGAAGAAGAATGAACTGAACAAAGCGGTCAATGATGCGGGTGCGATTGATAACTATACGTTCATCATCATGGAGGTTTAAATGGAAAACTTACAACTTAAACGATACACCATAAGAGAAAAAGTGGGTGAAGGAGGCATGGCCGATGTCTATTTGGCTTATGACAATGTCTTAAATCGAGAATGTGCCATCAAAATAATGAAACTAGAATTAGCGAGTGACCCAGTTGCGAGAATTCGTTTTAGACGCGAAGCAGATGCTGCCGCGACACTACAACATCCAAATATTGTGACCATTTATGATGTTGGTGAGAGTAATAATCGTCCCTTCATTGTGATGGAATATGTTCGTGGTTTAACCCTTAAATCGCTGATTCAACAACGAGGTGCTATTGAAAAACGAGAGGCTATTTTCATTGCCACTCAGATTGCTGAAGGGCTCCAAGCGGCACATGATGCAGGGGTGATTCATCGTGATGTTAAACCTCATAATATATTGATTAAAGCTGATTCGACAGCAAAGATTACAGATTTTGGGATTGCCAGTGTTCAAGGGGCGATTCAATTAACACAACATGATTCAGTGATGGGGTCTGTTCATTATTTAGCGCCAGAATGTTCACGAGGTGAATCGGCTTCTGAACAGTCAGATATCTATTCATTAGGAATTGTATTATATGAAATGTTAACGGGAGATGTTCCTTACAAAGGCGATGCGGCAGTCCAAGTCGCGATGAAGCATATGCAAGAAGACATTCCGTCGATTCGTTCGATGAATAATTCAATTGAACAATCCATTGAGAACATTATTATTAAAGCGACGAGTAAAAACAAATTAACAAGGTATCAAAGTGCTCAAGAAATGCTTGAAGATTTACGTCAATGTCTGAAACCAGAACATGCTAAGGATAAGAAAATTCAATTAGCGCCTGCCACACCAATGGTTGAAGATCAAACCAGGGTCTTTACCGATCTTAACCCTGAGTCAACGACGAAGACAGGGATGAGCACTCGCGATAAAGTGTTGATAGGAATTATAGGGCTAGCCGTATTAGGGTTGATTTTCTTATTGATTACAAGTTTATTAGGCAATACAGCTGAACCAGAAACATTTGAGATGATTGATGTTTCTGAATTATCGATTGAAGAAGCTACTGAACAATTAGAAGCACTAAACCTTGAAGTAAGTGATTCTTATACTTATGAACCAAATTCGGATATTGAAGTCGATCATGTTATTCGTACCTCACCAGAATCTGGTGTGATGGTCTCTGAAGGGGATGAGGTTTATCTAGTCGTCTCTTCAGGAGAAAGCTTTATAATGAGTGATTTTAGAGGTCGCTTAATAGAGGAAGTCAGAGAAGAATTAGAAGCGTATGACTTTATTAGTGTTAAAGTCGATTATGAAGAAACCAATGATTATGAGCCCAATGAAATAATTGATCAAGAAGGGGCAGAAGTAGGCGATGAACTAAGTGCCCAAGAAGAATACACATTAACGTTTACGGTTGCTGAACCGGAACCGTTCCAAATTCCTGATTTAACGGGTGTCCATTATCAAGAAGCTAAAAGTGAATTAGAACGTTTGGGGGCAAGGGTTGAATTAGATCCTCAAGATTCGTCAACATTATCAGATGAAGAATGGTTGGAGACAGAATTTGAAGTGGTGACCTCAATGAGTCCTCGACAAAACACAACCTTCACACCATCAGAGCGCAATCAAATTACACTCCAGTATTGGAGTAGAACAGAGCGTGAGGTTGTACAAGTTGATAAAGAAAGTTTAATTGAACGGATCAATTTTGCGAATCAATTAGATACATCGCTCATGACCAATGAAACCGTCTATGCTTTAGAATTGGCGATTCAAAATGCTCAGTTAATTGTGGATAATGACAATGCCTCTCAAAGCCAAGTGGATGGTGCACTTGCGACAATCAATGAAGCGATTAATTTGTTAAGACCAATCCCTGTCACGCCATCAAATCCAACCATTAACACTTTAACTGAAGGAGATGACCTATTAAGTGGGATAGCCGATCCTGTGGTTTCAATTCGAGTCACCAATGCTGCTGGTCAACAAATTGGTTTAGGAATGACGAATGCGGATGGAAGTTTCTCTATCAGTATTACACCGCAACCAGGCAATACCCGTGTCTTTGTCACCGCAAGCAATACGGATGGATTAACCAGTGAGACAATTGGGGTTGATGTTGTTGCGCTTCCTGATGAGCCAGAACCAGTTGATCCACAACCACAACCGTAATATGAAAAAAGGCAGAATCATATCAATCGTTTCTAACCAGGTCCAAGTCTTGCTTGAAAATCATCAAGTAGTCGATGCAATTATCATGGGGAAGGTTCGATTGGATAAAGCCCCAATTGTGGGTGATTTGGTTTTAATTGAACAAGTCGAAGACAAATATGGGATCCAAGAAATATGTGAGCGTGAAAATCAATTAAATCGTCCACTATTAGCCAACATTGATCAAGTCTTTGTTTTAATGAGTACTAAGACCCCTGACTTTTCTAGTTTATTGTGCGATCGAATGTTATTTAAGGTCATGTTAGCCAAGATAAAACCAATCTTAGTTTTTACTAAGATGGATAAAGTGGATGAAAATGATGAGGTTCATCGATATATAGAGGATTATCGACAGTCAGGTTATGAGGTTATCCTGGTTGATCGTGAAAATGATCTAAGTCCACTACTTGATTTGTTAGAAAATAAAATCAGTGTGTTAAGTGGGAATTCTGGAGTTGGCAAGTCAACTTTGTTGAATCGTTTGGATTCATCGTTACAGATTAGAACTCAAGAAGTGTCGAAAGCACTTAATCGTGGTAAACACACGACAACTCAGTCAACACTGCACCCAATTGGTGGAGGATACATTGCGGATACACCTGGTTTTTCGAGCTTGTCCTTTGAGAAAGAGTCAAAACAAGCGTTAGCCCAATCGATCTATGATTTTAGGAATCATTTAGATTGTAAGTTTAGAAATTGTTTGCATCAAAGCGAACCGCATTGTCATGTCAAACAAGGGGTAGAGGCCAATGAAATCTCACAGATCCGTTATGAAAATTACCTAAAAGTACTACAAGAATCACAGGAGGAATAAGTATGATTGTAGCTCCAAGTGTATTAGCGATGGACTATTCTAAAGTGGAAGAGTCCATGCATTTATTGAACCAATCACAAGCGAAATGGCTTCATTTTGATGTGATGGATGGACATTTTGTTCCTAACTTAACTTTTGGTCCTGATATATTAAGAGGATTGGATCAATTGTCAGGTAAAATTATGGATGTTCATTTAATGATTGATGAACCTCAAAAATATGCTCAAAACTTTATTGATAATGGGGCGGATCAAATTACTATTCACATCGAATGTTTTGATTCAGTGGACGATTTAAAAGCGTTTATCCATCAGTTAAAACAAAAGGGTGTATGGGTTGGTGTCACTTCAAAACCAGCCACACCATTGGATTGGATTGTTGAGGTGTTGGATTTAGTGGATACCGTCTTAATTATGTCTGTTGAACCTGGTTTTGGTGGTCAAGCCTTTATGCCAGAAGCATTAGATAAGATAAAATACATGAATGAACTTAGAAAAGAGAAAAAGCTTGATTTTTACATTCAAGTGGATGGTGGGATTAATTTAGAAACTGGACTTCAAGCTAAAGAGGCTGGAGTCGATGTGCTCGTTGCTGGTTCTTTTGTGTTTAAAAACGATATTATTGAAACGGTAGGCAAGTTATGTCAACTGTAATTGTGGTGTTGGGTAATGCTCAATTAGAGCCAAGTATTTTATCCTTAGAAGGTGATTTTGTTGGAATTGATCGAGGCGCATATCTATTGGCTTCAAACAATATTTCCATGCGTTATGCAATCGGTGATTTTGATTCCGTATCCTCTGTGGAATTTGAGAATATTCAAATTCACGCCTTTGAAATCATCAAATTGAATCAAGAGAAAGATGAATCTGATTTTGAAGCAGCAATATCATATTTAGATGAATATGATGAAGTGATTGTTTATGGTCATTGGGGAAATCGCTTTGATCATAGCATCGTAAATTTGAGAATCTTATGTAGAAACCCACACATGACTTTCATTGATCCCTTTAATAAAGTGAAAGTGGTTAATCAGGGCAACTATCAAATTAACAAAGATGACTATCAATATTTATCCATATTTACAAACGAGAATGCCAATGTAAGTTTGAGTGGCGTTAAATATCCGTTGGAAAATCAAGCGCTAAGTAAGAATGATTTATTTACCTTATCGAATGAAATTATTGATGAATTTGCAACATTGGAAGTTCACTCAGGCCAGATAATGATTATACAGTCAAAAGATTAATATAAAAAAGATCCCGCAGATTACTACGGGATCTATTTGTTTATGCTGTTTGTGACTTTAGTTTTCTTAGTTCACGAGTCGAAATACGTACGCGTTGTGGTTTACCATCCACCATCACCGTTACTTTTTGTAAATTCACGTTCCATT
>CAZVKL010000011.1:0-35393 GCA_964627845.1 uncultured Erysipelothrix sp.
GCGGTCCGGACGAGCACCGAATTGCGGTTCACGAAATTAGAAAGGCAGGGTTTGAAGTTCTATGAAGTCGAAAGAGAGAGTAAAACATTACCAAGCGTTGTATCAAGAGATGGTTGAAGAGAATCAGATGTTAGAAAAGTTTTTAGAACGTCTTGAATTAATTCATCAACATCAACTTGAAATGTCTAAGTATTATCAATCCGATTGGATAAAAGATTATGATAATCCACCACAATTGGATGAGCCGATAAATATTTTAGATCAGGATAGTATCTATGAGGCATTGTATGATCAAGATCGTTTGTTACTAAAAATTAACTACATGGTTGCGAAACAATTAGTGGGTGATCTAGACAGATGAGATACCATGCCAAGAAAAGCATCGCCATGCTTGTGTCCACATTATTATTTGCTGGGATCGTGGCTTTCTTTATGATTACCAATTATCCAAGTGATGGCTTAGTCTTAGCGGATATTCCTCAATATTACAGCGTATATTTAATTTTATTGTTAGTTGCGATTATTCTAAATCGACTTATTGTTAGTGGTGTGTTTCGCTTAATTCACTACAAACAAAAAGATCAGCAGCCTTGGCAAAAACAAGATCAAGATATCATTGTAGAATATCAAGGTCTTGTGAATGTGTTTTTAATTGGAATAATTGGATTAATCATTGGTTTTGGTTTATTGTATTTTGATCAACCATTACCTTGGTTCTTTATTATTCTATTCTTAAGTATTTTAGCAATTGAAATCACTTATTGGTTATCTGTCTTCATGTATAATCGAAAGACAGAAGAAGAAATAATTGTTGTTGAGAAGTAAAAAAAGGAGACACTAGAGCTCCTTTTTTTTGTATTCTAATAGATCGGCAGGTTGACAATCCAAAACCTCGCAGATGGATTCTAGTGTAGAAAATCGGATGGCTTTGGCTTTACCTGTTTTTAATATTGAAATATTGGAAAGGGTTATTCCAACTTGTTCGCTTAATTCAGTGACACTCATTTTACGTTTGGCGAGCATAACGTCTAAATTGACAATTATTGGCATGTGTTCCTCCTAAACCGTAAGGTCATTTTCTGATTTATATTCAATGGCTTGATTGATTACATTAGCAAATAAGGCTAATCCCAATCCTAGAATAACAATGGCTAATATTAATGGGATGACAAAGAATCCACCTGGTCCAGGTCCACCATATGGAATCAAGACCATAAAAAACGCGACACAACCAATACTAGCAATAAAGCATAATATGGAAATTATATTTAGTACCCGAGTGAATTGAATGCTGAAAACTCGTCCTTTATCAAACAAAAAGAGAAGATAAAGAATGAGTATCAGTCCAAATATAAACATAATCATCATTAATTGCGCACCAATTTGCAGTGGTAGGGCAAGATGTTCTAATTCTGGAAAACTTTCTTTCGACTGATACACAATAATGGGGATGATATAAGTGGTGATAAAAATGGAAATCAGGATAAATAAAGCAATTAAGCCTTTTAATAGATGGGATGATAATTTATTTCTCATAGTTGTTTTCTCCTTGAATGAATAATATCAAATTAACTTTCGAAAAGCAACAATAAATTATTGAAAAACAATAAATAATAGTCGAATATAAATATATTAACTTTACTGATTAAACATTAAGACTCACAGATATGTTTATTCTAAAGCTGACACAACAGGTTGATTCTTTCTCACTATACTTTGTTCAAATTTAATATAGGAAATCTTGCTATGAGAAGGTTTAAATCAGTAATTTTATTGCTAATTACGATAAGATGATTAAGTTAGAACTGTATTATCACTATAAAACAATAGACGAGCTTATAGACAAATGACAACAAAGAAAGAATTAAAACCAAACAAAAAGGACTGACTCCTCAAAAGTTTAGGAATCAGTCCTATCGTTAGAACCATAGAGTTTATCAAGGTAATTTAATAGTCAGTCACCGGGGAATATCGATTTCCAGCATTCCATAATAGGAATTCATGGATTCCATTATCCTTGAGTGCTTGGACCTGCGCTTTTACTTCAGCAGGACCATAAGGGATATACCAACCCGATCCAAGATAACTGGCGGTGAAATCTTGTAGCCAAGGTCTTGTGATAGGTGGGTGTTCGACAGCAGCTAAGATATCAATCTCTTGGACGATATAATTTTGTACGACGTCATATGGGGCTGTGTCTGGTGCTCTTAAGCCAAAGTATCCTGGACCCCAATGACTTGGGTAAATCATCGAGCTCACCACATCACCACGTTCTGCCATCTGTTGGAAGTTTTGTCCAATATCAGAATCTTCTGGGACGGTGGCGGTGTAACCAAAGATATCGATTCCGATATCAACTTGATAGGGTTTTAGTCTTTCTTGGGCATATTCAATGAAATCATTGATGGCTTTGACTCTCAGTTGTTCCATTGGTAAGTCTGAGCCTTCATAGCGTCCCATACTATGGGTGAGATTAGGTTGAAAAGCGGAGAAGTTTTCAGCAAAACGAATGTAATCATATTGGATTTCTTTAAAGCCTGCTTTCGCTGCTTCAATAGAGATATCGATCGTATAGTCCCAAACTTCTTGCATGAAAGGATTGAGGAATGCTTCACCACCATGATTGGTCCAGACTGAACCATCAGGATTTCTAAAGGCATATTCTGGATGTTTCATAGCGAAATTTGTATCTTTAAATGTAACAATACGGGCAATAGGATAAATTTGACGATCTTCAAATTCTTGTAATGTGGTTGGTGCATCTAAGACTATTTCAGTATTCTCATTGATTAGTGGGTGATCACTATGGAAGTCCATCGTGATGGTACCCCAGTCATTTTTTACGTCTAAGACAATGGCGTTTAGATTACTGTTTTGAATTAAATTCATGTTTTCGTCATGTAACCCTTGGTTCGCATAGCCATAGGCAGACATGTATATTCCTTTTACACCATCCGCAGGGTATGGAATATTAATCCCACTATCATAGAAGAACTTACTCGGTAAATCAGTTGGAATTTGAAGGGTGGTTTCTTGAAGACTGGAAAGTTCAATTGGTTGGCTTAAATCAATCACTTCCTCTGTAACGGTTTCAGTTTTGAAAAAGAAATTCCAAATTAATCCTATAATTAATAAGACGGGAATTAGTAAAATGAGGAGTCCAGTAAAATTAATTCGTTTGGTTCCAGGTCGTTTATGATAACTTTGTCTACTCATTGTTTACCCCACTTCCATCAATTAAATTTGGGTCTGCGATGGTATAGCCTTTTTCTTGTAATCCATCGACAATACTTCCAATCGCTTGGGCCGTCCATTGGCGATCATGCATTAATAGGTTTGCTCCATCGGAAAGATAGGGTGTATTGACCATAATGTCAGCAAGCGGCTCAGCCTGCATATAATCTGCTTCCCAGTCGTAACCATAGGTCCAGTTCATCCACATCATTCCTTCTTCTTGAAGGACTGTTTGTGTGTGCTCTCCCATAATCCCAAATGATGGTCTAAAGATGGTTGGTCTTTCACCAGTGACCTGTTCAATCAAGTCATTGGTTTTAATAATTTCTTCTTTTGTTTGTTCATAATCTAGTTGATTTAAGTAAGGGTGTGAGTAAGTGTGATTACCAATGGTAAAGCCTAAATCATGAATTTGCTTTAAATGGCTTTGACCATGCTCACTCTCAAGGAACATTCCGTTGAAAAAGAAAATCGCATTGACTCCTTTTTCTTTTAAGGTGTTCGCAATCTCTAATGAATAAGAATCAGGTTCTGGTTGAACGGCATCATCAAAGGTTAACAAAACCAGTGGTTCGCTTTGTGAGTCATCAATGTGTCTGACCATAAAGTTAGCGTCAACTGTATACAGTGGTTCTACACTTGTTTCAATGGGTTGTACTTCTTCGATCTCAGGTTCACTGACTTCTACCACTTCATCCTCTTGGTTATCGTTAGTGCTTTCTGTCTCTTCATCCTCTAAAGCACGCTTCCATACATCAACTTGATTGTTGAGAGATGTGTTAAATTCTTTAAAAGTAGTGATGGAACTCGCGAGCTGTGTACTTTGCGTATTAACCTCTTCAATGCTGGTTTCTAAGTCTTGAATGGATGGATCTTCTTGAATCAAGACATCGATTAGTTTTTGTTCGCGATCAAATTGAGTTTTAAACTGATTAATGAGCGTGTCATAATTTTCTTTGAGAGAACCAAGCGATGATTTTAGTGTGGCAAGTTCATCGGTTCCTTTTTCTAAATGTTCTAAATCGACTTCATTAAGTTTGTCGAGTTCTTCTTGTAGAAGAACAAGTTCTGGTTCAATTAAATTGAGCCCTTCCATTCGTTGATTTAGATATCCTTGAAGTTGACTATTGTCTTTGGTTAATGCTTCAACTTGAATATCTTGATCGAGTAATTCTTGGAGATTTCCTTGATGCTCAATCACATTGTTTAAAGCGTTAAGTGCTTTGTTGTTTTGGGTAAGTAAAACTTCTAAGTGCTCATTGATTTGGTTCGCTGGGTTTGGTTTAGAACAGCTCACCAAAACAAATAACGCAAGCAATAGAAGTGCTGTGCTTTTTATTGTTTTCATAGACACCTCGTTAATGTTTTTTATCATTATTTAACAGTCCAAGTATACCACATGCATCTAACATGATGAAATGAACCGTTTACTTCAAATGTTAATTGAAAGTATTGCTAGCTATTGTTGACGACAATTCGTTGAATGACTCGATTAGCGGACGCTTGAATTGTGTTAGTGGAGTTATTGCTTAATTGGACCCCCGCAATCAAGACACCATGGGCATGGAGGTTTTCAATTGACCCAAATTTAGGAGAGACGACTTGAAACTTGTCTTCTAAAACAAGGATGCCGCCATGTTCACTTTTAGAGAGCAATTCTTGATTGAGTAGTTTATTTATTAATGAGTTCTGATTTAACGATTCAAAACTCATATCTAAACCAGTCGCATTAACCATCCAGTTGACACTGGCTGCCACTTGTTGGGTTTTATCGGTTTCTTTGATAATTTCAAACAAGCCTGTTTCTTTGTTTTTGTTTACTTCAAAGGCATTTTCAATGACTGATATTCGACCTTGTTTAACCATCTCCTCTAATAACAGGCCTGTTTCTTTTGGGGTTGGACTACCAAAAAGTTGAATCATTAATTGATATTTATCAGAGAAGGCTTTCTTATCTTGTTTATTCATGCCAAACCAGGCGACATTAAATGAATCAAATAATTTGACGGTTAAACTTTGAATTAAAGAGAGTTGTTTATCGTCAATTAAGCTTTGTTGAATGGCATTAAAGCCATTACTGTATTTTTCAATCAATTCTTTTAGATTGAGATTGTGTTCTTTAAATTCTTTATCTAATAGTTCATCGACTTGTTTGAATTGTATCGTGTCATTTTGTTTGTTGCGAATGGTTTGTATCGCATCAATCGTAAAATAATTTATCTTTAGTTCAAGTCTTTCTTGTCTAACAGTAGGAAAGACGTTGTCGATTGAAAACATGACGACGTTTTGTGCTTTATTATTTTTTAGTAAATACCGAGTGACATCAATGGCGGAAAGGGAAGTACCAATCACACCAACACTATCCGTTTGTTTAATATCGTTTAATCGTTGAACAACTGGATATATTTGTCCAATGTACTGGCTTTGGCCATTCAGTTGATAAAAATCGTTAGGTGGAAGGACACCACAACATAAATGAACGCGATCATACACTTCGATTAACCCTGATTGGGTGATGATTTTAAATTGTTTGGAATCATTTAAGTAGAGACAATCAGTGACCTGGTCAATGATTTCTGTGGCATTCATCTCTTTGATGAGCGCTTCTGTTTTTTCTTTCATAAATGAGCCATAAACATGACGGGGTACATACTCTTTATAATCGTATTTGTTATCGTGTAACCAGGCTTCAAATTCGCCTGGTTTATCAAAATCAAATGATACATCGTTAGGTCTTACATTTAAGAGGACATCATTTGAGTCTTTTCTGAAAGGGAATCCTCTACCAAAACTTGTTTTCATGTCATAACAGGTGATGTTGTGTTTTTCTTTTTGTTTGTTATAAGCGACAAGGGTCCCCATACCGGCAATACCCATTCCAATGATTGCGACTTTTTCCATCTAAATTCAACTCCTTACTGGTTAATTCTAACATACTAACGATTTAGATTGTTGTCTTGTTTTAAGGGAAATCAATTCTAATTGACTATATCATCAAGTTAATAATCAGTCATCCTGTTATTATGTTAAAAATTCATTTATGAGCATAAAAAAACCCACTATTTAGTGGGGTTACAATATACTGGAGCAGATGAGGGGAATCGAACCCCCGTATTAACCTTGGCAAGGTTACGTTCTACCATTGAACTACATCTGCATGGCGGTCCCGACGGGGATCGAACCCGCGATCTCCTGCGTGACAGGCAGGCATGTTAAACCGCTACACCACGGGACCAGCTATCAAAGAATAAATGGCGGAGTAGGAGAGATTTGAACTCTCGCGCCAGTTTCCTGACCTATACCCTTAGCAGGGGCACCTCTTCAGCCTCTTGAGTACTACTCCATTAGGTTGAGTGCCATACAACTATACCATATTGAATATTTGAAATCAAGCAGAAAATAAGTGAAAAATTTAATTTAAAATTGTGGTCAAATTTCTTGATTTTTATTAAAAAAGCGCTTTCATTTCACATTGTTTCTGATTATAATGAAGCTATCTTTGAAAGGAGCGATTTAACATGCATAATAATCGCATTCAAATTGCTGAAAATGATTCGCGTTATCTCCTTTTAGATGAGTACATTGATTCCTATAATGATAAGAGAGGTATTTCGTTGAATGTACTTCAGAAAGCTCAAACGCTTTTTGGGTATCTTCCTTTAGAAGTGCATAAACATATCTCGTCAAAACTCAATGTGCCTATCGCTGAATTATATGGAGTAACGACCTTCTATTCGCAATTTAGTACACAACCAAAAGGCGAACATACCATTTCTGTTTGTATGGGAACAGTTTGTTACGTCAAAAAAGCACAACAAGTCATCGATGAAGTCTGTAAAGTCTTAGACATCAAAGTGGATCAAACAACCAAAGATGCCATGTTTACTCTTGAGGCAACCCGTTGTTTAGGATGTTGTAGCTTAGCACCAGTTATGATGATTGACAAAGATGTCTACGCTAATATTGTCGATACATCTGAAATTTGGAACATTTTAAAAGAATACCAAGTGGGAGAACAAGATGAGCCTCAAACTGATCAATAATTATGACCAACTCAAAGTGAAACATCTCGACTTTGAAAGTAAATACTTCAATTCGGATCAAATCAGAGTTGTGGTAGGAATGGCCACTTGTGGACTATCCTCTGGTGCCCAAAAAGTATATGAAACACTACAAGAAGAAATAGACCATTATCAAAGTGATAATGTCATCCTCGATAAAGTAGGATGTATTGGAATGTGTGTCTATGAACCAATCGTTGAAGTTTTCCAACCTGGTAAACCAAAGATTACCTATGTCCATATGACACCAGAAAAAACAGTCAAAGTCTTTGAACAACATATTCGTCAACATGAACCAGTCAAAGAATACACACTCTCTGGCTTAAGAACGCAAGAAGAAACAGTCTTAGAACTATTACATCATTCAAAAGAAGGATTAATTCGATTGACCAATCCCGATGTGAAAGAGCCAAAAGAACTCTATAGCCCACGCGAACTCGAATTAATCGAATCACTCAAACACTTACACGTTCAAAGTGATGATATTCTGGATTTAGATTTTTATAAGAAACAAACACGAATTGTGCTTAAAAATTGTGGACTAATTAATCCAGAAAGCATCGAAGAATACATTGCTTTAGACGGATATAAAGCACTTGGGAAAGTCTTATCAAGCATGTCCCCACAAGAAGTCGTCGAAGAAGTTATGGCTTCAGGCTTAAGAGGACGTGGCGGGGCCGGTTTTTCAACAGGATTAAAATGGAAGTTTGCCCTTGAAAATGACGCAGATCAAAAATACTTTATCTGTAATGCGGACGAAGGAGATCCAGGAGCCTTTATGGATCGCTCTGTCTTAGAAGGCGACCCGCATTCGGTCATAGAAGCTATGATTATCGGTGGCTATGCGATCGGAGCAACAATGGGCTATGTCTATGTAAGAGCTGAATATCCACTGGCTATCGAACGACTTCAATTAGCGATTGATCAAGCCAAAGAATTTGGCTTATTAGGAAAAAATATTCTTGGGAGTGACTTTAATTTCGATATTGAAATACGCTTAGGTGCCGGTGCCTTCGTCTGTGGCGAGGAAACAGCCCTTATCGCATCGATAGAAGGACAACGAGGGATTCCTAGAAATAAACCTCCATTCCCAGCTAAGGCGGGTCTGTGGGGGAAACCAACCAATATTAATAATGTTGAGACACTCGCCAATATCCCACAAATCCTTTATAAAGGAGCCCAATGGTTTAAATCACTAGGGACTGAAAAATCGTCAGGCACAAAAGTTTTTGCGTTAGGTGGAAAAATTACCAACACAGGCTTGGTCGAAGTTGAAATGGGGATAACCCTTAAAGAGATGATTGAAGATATTGGTGGAGGTTGTCCAAATAATAAGAAATTTAAAGCCGTTCAAACGGGCGGACCTTCAGGAGGATGTATCACGGCTCAACATTTAGAGACACCGATTGATTTTGATAACCTAGTGTCTATTGGATCAATGATGGGTTCAGGAGGAATGATTGTGATGGACGAAGACAACTGTATGGTTGATATCGCCCGCTTCTTCCTAGAGTTTAGTGTCGAAGAGTCCTGTGGTAAATGTGTACCATGTCGTGAAGGAACCAAGCGCATGCTCGAGATTCTAACTCGAATGACCCATGGCGAAGCGACTGAAAAAGATTTAGTACAACTTGAAGAACTATCTCAAAATATTGCCTTAACCTCTCTTTGTGCTTTGGGACAAACGGCTCCTAACCCAGTTGTGTCAACATTGAAGTATTTTAGAGATGAATACGAAGCGCATGTCTTTGATGAAAATTGTCCATCAAAAGTCTGTCACGCCTTAATGGGATACTACATTACTGATAATTGTGTCGGTTGTGGAAAATGTTCCCGTTTATGTCCAGTTCAAGCCATCGAAGGTGATATCAGAGAACATCACCACATTGATCAGTCGCTCTGTATTCATTGTGGTGCTTGTATCAACAACTGTGCCTTTGAAGCCATTATCCATAAATAGGAGGCCATTATGTCATTAAGAGAAAATGAAATGAATCCTAATCCCATTCGATTACCTAAAAAGGTAAATATTAAAATTAACAATATTCCATTAGAAGTCGATGAGGATTTAACGGTCCTACTTGCTGCACGTCAAGCAGGATTTGATATCCCAACACTGTGTTATTTAAAGGATATAAATGAAATTGCGGCATGTCGACTTTGCGTTGTTGAAGTTGAAGTCAATGGACGTCCAATGAGAAACCTACCCGCTTCTTGTGCCCTAAAAGTAGAAGAGGGGATGGTTATCAAAACCAACACCGCCAAAATCAGACGTGCTGTCAAACAAAACTTAGAACTCATTTTAGCCAATCATGATCGTGATTGTTTAACCTGTAATCGAAATGGAAGTTGTGAGCTACAAGATTTATGTGAACAACGTGGAATTGATGTCGTTGGCATCACAGGTGAAAAAAGACCGCACAAAATTGATAGCCTAAGTCATTCTATTGTCAGAGATACGTCAAAATGCATCTTATGTGGACGCTGCGTTAATACTTGTAAGAAAGTTCAAGGACTCGGTGTTTTAGACTTTGTTGGTCGAGGATTTGATACAGAAGTTGCTCCAGCCTTTGATTATTCGATGAGAGATGTTAACTGTATTTATTGTGGTCAATGCATAGAAGCTTGTCCAGTCGCAGCCCTACGCGAAAAATCAAATATCGAACATGTCTTTGAAGCCATCGACAATCCTAATATTCATGTCGTGGTTCAAGCGGCACCATCCGTTCGAGCTGCCATCGGGGAAGAATTTGGAATTAAAATGGGAACGCCAACGACTGGCAAAATGACAGCGGCACTCAGACGATTAGGCTTTGATCGGGTCTTTGATACCAACTTCTCAGCCGATCTAACAATCATGGAAGAAGCCAATGAATTATTGCATCGAGTTCTTAATGGTGGAAAGCTTCCTATGATTACTTCTTGTTCACCAGGATGGGTCAAGTTCTGTGAAATGTATTACCCAGATTTCCTAGGCAATCTATCGACTTGTAAATCCCCACAACAAATGATGGGTGCGATGATTAAAACCTATTATGCCCAAACCAATAATATTGATCCTAAGGATATTCTATCGGTCTCAGTCATGCCTTGTACTTCTAAAAAGTCAGAGGCCAATCGTCCTGAAATGGAAGTTGATGGCTTAAGAGATGTTGATTTCTCATTAACAACAAGAGAGCTCGCAGATATGATTCGAGAAGCCGGTATTGACTTTAACAATTTACCAGATGAAGATCCAGATCCATTAATGGGTGAATACACGGGTGCAGGTGTTATCTTTGGTGCCACAGGTGGTGTCATGGAAGCAGCATTAAGAACTGCTGCCGATATTTTATTAGGCGAAGATGTTCAAGAGATTGAATATCATGATGTCCGGGATTTAAGAGGAGTCAAAGAGGCTAGTGTTGTATTGCCAATCAATGGCGAGCCAACTGAAATTAAAGTGGCCGTTGCTCACACCGTCCTCAATGCGTCTAAAGTGTTAGATGCTGTTAGAGCTGGTGAAAAAGACTATCACTTTATTGAAGTTATGGCCTGTCCAGGGGGTTGTGTCCATGGTGGTGGACAACCAATTGTTAGTGCGAAAGATCGACTTGTTTTAGAACCTAAAGCGTTGAGAGCTCAAGCCCTTTATAGTGAGGATGAGCGTCAAGTGATAAGAAAATCCCATCAAAATCCAGAAATTATCCAGATTTATCGAGACTTCTTAGGTTCACCAAATTCAGAACTCTCGCATAAGCTACTCCACACTCACTATTATCAACGTGATTATTACCAACAATCTCAGGAGGAAGAAGCAGCATAGTCTGCTTCTTTTAAGTTATGAAAATACTATTAATTAGACATGGAAAAGCAGAATCAAGATCGCTGTCCTTAAGTGATGACGATCGCAAATTAACTAAGGAAGGGCACCGAGATTTACAAGAACATATGCCTTATCTGAATGAATATTTAAGGGACACTAAGGTAACCCTTTTTAGCTCACCATTAGTAAGGGCCATTGAAACAGCTCAATATCTAAATAGAGAATTGACTGAAGTTGATTTTTTAGAAACAGGGAACTTTGATGAATTTAGTCATTGTGTCAATCAGCATGACGACAACGATTATCTTGTGTTTGTCGGACATGAACCAATTCTCTCCATTTGGATTGAGCGATTAACGGGTGAGTTGATTGAAGTGAAAAAAGGCATGGCCATTGAAATTGAATGGCCAAACACATTGCTTCAAGCGCATAAACTGAAAGAGTATAAACACTTCAAATAGGTACATTCATTGGATGAACGACTATATTTCGATACAATAGAAATAGGAGGACAACAAAATGAAAGAAAGAACAGGTTTAGTAAAATTTAAAGAAAACCCAATGACTTTAGTAGGAGATCCTATTGAAGTTGGTGATAAAGCCCCTGATTTTACTGCCGTTAAACAAGATTTATCTGAGTTTAAACTCAGTGATTTAGATGGCAAGATAAAGATTATCTCAGTGGTACCATCACTGGATACCGGTGTTTGCCAGCTACAAACTAAACACTTTAATAAAGAAGCGACTGATCTTGATGATTCGGTAGTCATGATTACGATTTCAAATGACTTACCATTTGCTCAAAAGCGATTTAATGAAGAGCATGATATTAATAAGATGATGATTGTCTCTGATCATAAAGAGTCAGATTTTGGTCAAAAGTATGGGTTATTAATGAAAGAACTACGCTTATTAGCTCGTGCGGTCTTAGTGTTAGATAAAGACAATACTGTGAAATACATCGATATTAACAAACAAGTGGCAGAAGAACCAGATTACGATAAAGCGTTACACGCGCTTAAAGAACTAGTCTAGTCAGGGACTACAGAATAGAATATAATAGGACCATGAAAAAACTTTTATTCATGGTCTTTTTTATACTGTTAAGTGGGTGTCGTTATCGACCTCTTGATGATCAAAAACCCCTCAAAATTGTTGTTGCGAATGACTTGCACTATGCTCATCAAAGCATGATTTTTAATCATGAACGTACTAGAGAACTGACCTTTAAGGCGGATGGTAAACAAATTAATTATATTGGTGAAATTACCGATGCCTTTATCGAGGATATGAAGCAACTAAAACCAGATGTCATTATTTTAAATGGTGATTTAGTGTTTAACGGAGAAAGAGACAATCATCAATACTTAAGTAAAAAATTAAAAGCGCTAGACTCGCTCGTTTTGGTCAACACAGGCAATCATGATATCAACAGTCCATCAGCTATAAAAATGTTGCCCCAACGATCGCATAAGGTTGCGTCAGTGAGTGACGAAGAGTATCAAAGAATTTATCGTGATTTTGGTTTTAAACAAGCCATTAGTCAAGATGTCAATTCGTTGAGTTATAAAGTGGAGGTAAGTGAATCGCTCCATATTATCATGCTTGATTCAAGGTGTGACAATTCGTGTGAAAATATTCATAGTGGACAAATAAAAGCAGAAACACTGGATTGGTTAGACCAACAACTAGAAGCTTCAAAAGAAATGGGGGCCGAAGTGTTGTTAGCGAGTCATCATAATGTTTTGGTTCATTACCCACGACTCAATGAAGGATTTACAATCAATAATCATCAACAACTGATTGATCTATTAAATGAGTATGATGTCAAACTGGCTCTAAGTGGTCATATTCATGTCCAACACATTGCTCAAGACGATGGCTTGACGGATATTGCGACAGGGTCACTTGCGGTCTATCAAAATCAGTTTGGAATAATCGATTATATTCCTAAGGATTCATTTGAATATAGGACACAGGTTGTGGATGTTTCGGGCTATGCTGAAAAAATGAAATTTGATAATTTGGAGTTACTCAACTTTGAGAAAACATCACTTCAGACAATTACTGAAGTCAATTACAGAAAAACAGCTTTCAGGCTTTATGATGAAATGATGGTGATTCATGAACAAGACATATTAAACATTGCCAGTTATGATGCCAAGATGAAAGCGTACTATTTCAGTGGACAATTGGCTGATTCAGTGGATGAGTTCCTATCGGATGATGAGTTTAACCGCTTAAATGAAGACTATTCATTTGAAACGTATAATATGAGAAGTGCCATCAAAAACTTTGGTGATAGAGATCACCGTAAAATAAAAATAAATTTAAAATAGTTTAAAAGGTATCTTGTAAAACAAGGTACCTTTTTGTATACTATGTTTATGAATACTCAATTTAAAAAAGGAATATTAGAACCTTGTGTTCTCGCGTTATTAAAACAGCGAGATTATTATGGCTATGAATTAGTTGAAACAATCTCAGAGTATATTGAAATCTCTGAGGGTACCATCTACCCACTGTTAAAGCGGCTTCGTGATCAAAAATGGGTCGAGACTTATTTTGTTGAATCGGGAGTGGGTCCCGTTAGGAAGTACTATCGACTAACCAAAAAAGGGATCAAGGAAGCAGAAACACAAATTGATGAAGTCATCAAGTTTACAAGTGGTGTGATTAAAATAATGAAGGGACAAGACGGATGAATAAACAAACCTATTTAAGAAAACTTAGAAATGCCTTACGTGATTTAGACAAAGAAGTGGTCGATGAAATCATTGATGACTATCACGAACACTTTGAAAATGGTTTATTAATGGGCAAGAGCGAACAAGAAATTTCAAATGAGTTAGGCCATCCAAGAGATGTGGCAAAAGAGTACTTAGGATATGTGCAAACGAGTCAGAAAAAGCAGGTGTTGAAACTCTCAAAAGTATTATATTTCATCATCTTCTTAGTTGGACTGGTTACGCTACTTCCATATTTATTCAAAATGACAACGAGTGTTTTAACAGCAATCTTTTGGTTTATTTTAATCATAGTAGGAATTGGGGTAGTCATCTCTGTTATTTTGATTTTTTACTTTAAACGAAAAATTGCTTCAACAAAAGATTTTATCGGAAATGTTCGTTTTAATGGGAATAATGGTGGTGACCAAGTTCATATAAACAAGCATTACAATTTCGATTCGCATGGGATTAAAAACATTAAGATTATTTCATCATTGGAGTCTGTTTATTTAAAACCAGCAACGATTGATCAAATACAAATCCACATCCAAGGTTATAGTAACATTCGTTATGATGATATTGTTGTTAGTGTTGATGATGACACATTGATGATTGATACGAAGAAGGAATTAAGTACCAGTGTGAACCAAGCAGGTTTAACGATCGAAGTTAGCCTTCCTAGTGATTTAATATTGAATTTAGATTGTAAGGTTTCACTAGGAAATGTAATCGTTGATAAATCATTTGATACATGTCAAATAAAGGTAAAAACAGGTCAAGTGAAAATTAATTCACCTCAAAAACAAATCGATATTGATTCCAGTATGGGAGGGGTTAAGTTTAATGACTTCTATGGATCTGGTAAAGTTGTAAGTCGAATGGGGAGCATTGTTTTTGAAAAGAGCGAGTTATTAAAGGGAACCTTGGAAATTTCGACGCAAATGGGATCCATTAAATCAGATCCTACAAAAATAAAAATACAACCAGATAGCCATCGAATCATGATTGATGCATCCGATGAGTATTTGATTGTTCAATCTAAAATGGGGTCAATAAACTTCAAGTAAAAATGATCAGAATAAGTGCACCTTCTAATTCTTGTGACCAAGGTTAGGGGTGCACTTCATTATAACCCCTTTAAAGCTAGAACATTTCTAAAAGAAAGTTAAATACAAACTAAAAGGACTAACTCCACAAAAGTTTAGGAATTAGTCCTTTAGTTAGAATAATATAGTTTGTCCATTTTATATAAAGGAGCTTCGAAAAGCTCCTTTTTAATTACGATAATGGCGGTCCCGACGGGGATCGAACCCGCGATCTCCTGCGTGACAGGCAGGCATGTTAAACCGCTACACCACGGGACCAGTAAGAAGATTATAACCAAAAGTCCCGTTGTTGTAAAGCGCATTATTCAGATTTTGGTTTCTCTTTTGGTCTCTGAACAACTCGATAGATGACAATTGAAAAAATTATGAGTAATAAGAGCCAAATAAAGTTTTCTGCTAAGAATAAAATAAAGGTTTGAATGGTTAATACAATAGAACTAATCCCTCGAGAAAAAGCTCTAGACAGTTCATCGAAAAAATTATTTGTTTGAATTGAACTTTGTGAATCACTCAACTCTGACATCGTTATTCTAATGGTTGAATAATCGATTTGATCATCTAGCTTCTGAAGATTTCCCTTATGAATGTTCAAATCATATTCGACATCCATTAATTGTTCTTGTAGTAAAACAATATCAGATAAATCATTCGCATCATTTAACAGCTCAAGTAAACGATCTTGTTGAACTTCCAGAACTTTAATTCTATTTTCAGAATCATAATAACTATCAGCAACACTTTTAGCTTGAGTGCTTTGTTGGATCAATGTAAATTGATCATTTAACTGACTTACAAATTCATCAAAATGCGAAGAAGGAATTCGTAACGTTAACGTTAGTTCTCTATTGGAATAGGGATTATCAGGGGCAGGATGACCAATAACATTGGATTGTTCAATGAAACCATTCAGTGAAGAAATCATGGATTCAAGCGTTGTTTTATCCGTTTCATAGTCTCTACTTTCAATTCTAAAAGATCCAGTCTTAACAATTTTAGTCGGATCGAAGACCGAATTAATCGTTTCTTCTTCAGATTCTCTAGAGTTGTCAACATCCATATCACCATAAAACTCCGAATCCACTTCAACAGGTGTTTCAAAGTCAAATGAATTATTATTGGATTGACCACATCCAATTAAGACTAGTAATAACAGCAGGGGTATTAATATTTTTCTCATGAGTCCTCCTTGATAAAACTATTATGGTTGTTAATAAATCAAAATACAATGTTTGAGCGATATTCTTTCAGAATTGTAATTTTGAGGTAGAATAGGGAGTATAGTAAGGGGGATAATAAAGATGAAAAACAATATTGGTGTCATTGGCATGGCTGTAATGGGGATGAATATTGCCCTCAATTTCAGTGACCACAACTATAACGTGGCGGTATTCAATAGAACCATTTCAACGATGCAAGAAGTCGTTAACCAACACCCTCAATTAAATGGATATGAAACACTCGAAGCATTTGTTGATTCATTAGAAAAACCAAGAAAGATATTATTAATGGTTAAAGCAGGTCTACCAGTTGATAGTTTTATAGAACTATTAACGCCACTATTAGATAAAGGAGACATTATCATGGATGGTGGAAATTCCAATTTTGAAGATTCCATCAAACGACATGCGTTATTAGAGAAACAAGGACTTCGTTTTTTAGGTGTAGGAATTTCTGGTGGAGAAGAAGGGGCAAGATTTGGCCCAGCCATCATGCCTGGAGGGGATAAAGAAGCCTACAGCCTAGTCAGTGTAATGTTTGAAAAAATTGCTGCTAAAGCCTATGGTGAGGCCTGTGTCTCTTATATCGGTAATAGTGGTGCAGGTCATTTTGTTAAGATGGTGCACAATGGGATAGAATACGGAGATATGCAATTAATTGCGGAAAGTTATCATTTGTTAAAAGAGCTAGGCCAATTTACTAATGATGAACTTTCAAAAATCTTTACCCAATATAACCAAGGAGAGTTAGATTCTTACTTAATTGAAATTACAGCAGAAATTCTAAAAACAAAAGACAATCTAGCAGATGGTTATTTAGTCGATAAGATTTTAGATAAAGCTGGCAACAAAGGAACAGGTAAATGGACAGTCGCTCAATCCTTAGAAGAAGGCGTTAATACCTCAATCATTACTGGGGCACTCTATAATCGCTTCTTATCCTTTATTAAGGAAGAACGCGTTCAAGCCTCACAGGTTTTATCTGGACCTCAAGTAAAACCTGTAGAAAATAAAAACGAACTAATTAAGATGGTCTCTGAAGCTCTCTATATGGCTAAAATTATGAGCTATGCTCAAGGGTTTGATTTAATGAGTAAATCTGCTCAAAGTTTTGGATGGGAACTCGATTTTGAGAATATTGCGAAGGGATGGCGCGGTGGATGTATTATTCGTGCCCATTTCTTAGATGAAATAGCCCGTGTGTATCATGATAATCCAACATTAACCAATTTAATGGTTAGTCCATATTTCGCACAAATCATTCAAAAGTATCAAGAAAGTGCACGAAAGTTAGTCAGTTTAGCGGTTGCTAATGGCATTTCAACCATTGGACTCAGCAACGCCTTAGCTTATTATGATGGGTATCGAAATTCGTTTAATCCTGCCAATTTAATTCAAGCTCAACGTGATTATTTTGGTGCACATACTTATGAAAGATTGGATCAAGAAGGGATCTTCCACTATGACTGGTTTGAATAAAAAAATATTTGTTATTTTTGGCGGGACTGGTGATTTAGCTTATCGTAAACTTGTTCCAGCCATTTATGATTTGTTTGTTCTGGAAAACCTCAACCAACAAGAACATGAAATCATCGTTATTGGTCGACGTGATTACACAAACGAAACATATTATGAAACCTATGAATCGAGTATTTTAGAGCATGCTCGTTTAAAAAATCCAGATAAACTACCTGAGTTTAGAAACCTCATTTCTTATTATCAAATGGATTTTAACGATCCACAAGATTACCCGGGATTTAAAGAATATTTATTAGCGCGTGGGAATCATGTCCTATTTTATTTGGCGGTCGCACCAGAGAGTTTTACACTTATTACAGAAAATCTCTCTCAATCGGGCATTGTTGATGCGCTAGAATCAAAACAATTACTGATAGAGAAACCTTTTGGAGAAGATTTAAATAGCGCAATTGCCATCGATGAGAAGATTAAAAAATGTTTCGATGAAGAAGAGATTTATCGAATTGACCATTATCTGGCTAAAGAAATGATGCTCAATATCTTAACAATCCGATTTGGAAATAAAGCCTTTGAAACATTGTGGGACAATGAATCTATTGAGAATATACAAATCTCTGCTTTAGAAAAAGGAGGTGTTTTTGATCGGGGAAATTACTATGATCAAACGGGTGCGCTAAAAGACATGTTCCAAAGTCATTTATTGCAGGTGTTAAGTTATGTGTTAATGCCAAGACCAAAGTCTATGGAACCCAAAGAACTCCACAAGGCCCAACAGATCGCGTTAGAATCCTTAGAATTTTCTGATAACGAACAATTCAATGAAAATTTTGTAAGAGGACAATACCTTGGTTACCTTGATGAGAAATATATTGAACCAAACTCTAAGACAGAAACGTTTGTGTCTATGAAACTTAAAAGCAATGATCCTGGGTTTAAAGATGTTCCAATTTATGTTCGTACGGGTAAAAGCACGAGCGCTCAATCGACCTATATTGCGATTACGTTTAAACCCGTAGTCGGGATTGATGGACAAGAAAAAGAAAAAAACATTTTAATTATTAGAATTGGACCAGATGAAGGGATCTATTTCAAAGTCAATATTAAACGACCAGGTAATTTCAGAGAGACTCAATCAATTTCAATGGACTTTTGTCAATCCTGTATCTATGAGAATCGTTTAAACACACCACAAGCGTATGAGCGACTGATTCGCCATGGCTTTAAAAAAGACAAAACGTTGTTTACCTCATGGCCCAATGTGCTGGCTTCTTGGCAATTAACCCAAGCAATAAAAGAGAAGGCGATTGAATTAAACAATCCAGTGTATCAATATGAAGTGGGTCAAAATGGACCGCAAAAATGTCAAGAGTTGCTTCAAAAACACAGTCATCAGTGGGTTGACGATGAAGTTGCGGGTCAATATTTTAATGATTAATATTATAAGATTTATGAGAGAATAACCGATTATTATTTAATAGTTAGTCGTTCAAACTATTAGAGACGAACTTTAATGGACGTGATTATAAAAAAGTCTTTTATATTAACATAATAACCTTAATTAAGGCAATATGAATTTATAAAGTTTATTATAAGAAGTTCAGAAAGCGCACATTTAAGTGCACTTTAAAAATATGTGATATAATGTGATTAGCTTGAATTACATTAATTCAACGAAAGAAAAGGAGAAAATTATGGAAAACATTATTGCTTGGTTAATTATCGGTGCCCTAGCAGGTTGGTTAGGAAATCTTGTTGTGAATCAAGGATCTGGTTCTTTAGTTACTAACATTATTGTTGGTATCGTCGGAGCATTCTTAGGTGGATTCTTATTCAATCAATTTGGTAGTGGTGGAGAAGTTACTGGATTAAATGCACCTTCAATCTTAGTTGCATTTGTTGGTTCAGTTGTTCTACTCCTGCTTTTAAGATTACTAAATAGATAATAAAGGCTAAGCTCTCAATTGAGAGCTTTTCTTTTTTAACGGCTTTAGCACTCTTTGCTTGACAGTGCTAAAAAGCATGTTATAATAAACTCACTTAGCAATTAAGTGATTAGAGTGCTAAAAGGAGGAATAACAAATGAGAACACCAATGAAAAGACCAGACAGTTTGTTTGAAAGCTTCTTAAAAGAAATGAATGAAGACAACTATCGTTTAGGAAAAGGAATCGATATCTATAAACAAGAGAATGCTTATGTGGTAGAAATTGACATGCCAGGATTCAACAAAGAAGATATTAAGGTTGACTTTAACGATGATGTGCTTATGATTCAAGCAAAATCCGAACAAGCGAATCAAGAAAACAAAGAATATTATTACAAGAATCGTTCCACTAAATCGGTGATGCGACAAATTCGCTTTAGTGATGTTAATCAAGAAGAGATTAGTGGAGAATACATTAATGGAGTATTAAAACTTCATTTACCAACGGTTTTACCTGAAACACCAAAATCAAAACAGATAGAAATTAAATAAAGGAGAATAGAAAATGAGATATTTAGTACGTAGACCAGAATCAATTATTGACAAATTCTTATCAGACTTCTCTACACCGACTCAATTAGGAAAAGATATGGATGTCTATAAAGAAGATAATCAATACATTGTTGAAATTGATATGCCAGGATTTAACAAAGAAGACATTAACTTAGATTTTAAAGAAGATATTTTAAGTATCCATGCTTCTCATCAACAAGAGGCAGAGACACAAGAAAGAGAAATGATTTATCAATCTCGTTCAAAATCAGAAATCACTCGACAAATTCGCTTCTCAGAAGTAAATGTTGATGACATCTCAGCTGAATATAACAATGGAACATTAAAAGTGGTTCTTCCATTAGTTGAAAAAGTTGAGCCTGAAACAAAACAAATCGAACTTAAGTAATGAATTGGACAGTCAAGGCTGTCCTTTTTTATTTACACAAAGCGAACATTTGACTTAATTGTTTGTGATATAATGCTCTCGTATAGAAAGAAAGAGAGATTATGAAACTTACAAAAGAAGAAAGATCCTGGATTCTCTATGATGTGGCGAATTCAGCCTTTGTCCTGATTTTATCAGCGACGATCCCTGTTTATTTTAGAGCCATCGCAGAAGGAGGCGGTTTAGAACCAACTCAAGCGAGTTCATTGTTTGCTCTAATTACAGCCATTGCCGTTATCATCGTTGCCATATTAGCACCCATCTTAGGGGCGATTGCCGATAGTAAGGGAATGAAAAAGAAATTATTTAGTTTTGCCTTAATCATTGGGATCTTAGGTGGATTCGCCTTAGGAGTCACCACAAGTTGGCAAGCATTCTTATTGTTACTTGTATTATCTCGTGTTGGTTATTCCTTATGTAACGTCTTTTATGATTCGATGTTGACCGATGTCACCACCGATGATCGGATGGATTATATTTCTGGAGCAGGATTTGCTTGGGGTTATGTCTTAAGTACCATTCCATTTATAATGGGTCTGTATTTGATTTTAGCGCTTCCTTTTGATTTAGATACTGCCACAGCAACTCGACTATCCTTTATCATTACCGTGCTGTGGTGGGCGATTTTAAGTATTCCATTATTAAAAGATGTGAAACAAGTTCACTATGTCAGCGAACCACCTCAAAAAATTGTTAAGAATTTATTTGCTTCATTAGCCAATACGGTTCGTAAAATCAATCATAATAAACAAATGAAGTATTTTATTCTGGCGTACTTCTGTTATATCGATGGTGTCTATACCATTATTTCCCAATCAACCAACTTCGGGGGAGAAGTCGGAATAGGGGATAATCAAATGATTATCGCGTTATTAATGACTCAATTTGTGGCATTCCCATTTGCGATCTTATCAGGTAAATTTGCTAAACGATTTGGTCAAATTAATATGTTAATCTATTACATTATGCTCTATATTATCATCGCAGTAATAGGATTCTTTATGACAAGCGCATGGCATTTCTGGTTATTAGCATTCTTAGTAGGATTGGCCCAAGGAGGTATTCAATCCATCTCAAGATCATATTTTGGGAAGTTAGTTCCTAAACACGAATCCAATGAATACTTTGGTTTCTTTGATATTTTTGGAAAGTTTGCTGATTTCTTAGGTCCACTCATGATGGCATTCTCAGCGTCCTTTTTGGGAACATCAAGATATGGAATCCTAGCCCTAATTATTTTGTTTGGTCTAGGAATCTACTTCTTAAGAAAAACTCAACACGAAGAACAAAATCAAACATCGGCCGCTAGCTGATGTTTTTTTATTAGATAAGAAAAAGCACTTGTTACAGCGCTTTATCATCAATATTTTCTAACCAATGATCAATATCATTAATAACGGATTTTAAGCAACCATCCTCAAATGGTGAAATAAGATTTGCTTCATCCACAATTTGGGTAAAGGATTTAGTTCCACCAAGTTGACAAATATGCAAATAATCATTCCAAGCTTGTTTATCATTATCAATGTGTTTGCGTTTCCAGAATTGGAAGGCACAAACTTGTGCTAACGTATAATCAATGTAATAGAATGGGCTCGCAAAGATATGGCCTTGTCTAAACCACCACACACCTTGGTCTAAGAATGGATTCTCACTGAAATCCAAGTGTGGGCGATATTGTTTATCCAATTTACGCCAAGTTTCTTTACGTTGTTGTGGCGTCATATCTGGGTTGTTATAAACTTCATGTTGGAAGTGATCAACTAAGACACCATACGGTAAAAATTGAAGGGAATCAGATAAATGCGAGAATTTATATTTATCTGCTTTATCTCCAAAGAATTGATCCATATAATCCCAAGTTAGAAATTCCATACTCATTGAATGAATCTCACAAGCTTCGAGAGTTGGCATGTGAACATCGACTAAATCGATATGACGTGATTGATAACCTTGGAATGCATGACCCGCTTCATGAGTTAGAACATCAATATCACCAGATGTCCCATTAAAGTTTGAGAAAATAAATGGGACTTCATAATCAGGTAAGAATGTCATATATCCACCCGCTCTTTTGCCAGGTTTAGCAAGCACGTCCATTAAATCGTTATCTAACATTAAGTTGATAAATTCAGCTGTTTCAGGGCTTAAATCTTCATACATTGCTTTACCAGCTTCTAAAATTTCTTCCGCTGAACCAATTGGCTTGGCATTTCCATCTAAAAAGTTTAGAGCAACATCATAATATTCCAGTTTATCGAGTCCGAGGCGTTCTGCTTGTCTCTTATATAGTTTTTGAGCCACAGGCACGACATCTTCTAAGATTTGTTTTCTATAGTTGGCAACCATTTCTTGATTGTAATCAAGACGGTTCATTCTTAGGTAACCCATCTCTGTAAATGAGTCAAAGCCTAATGTTTTAGCCATTTTCGTTCTGACTTTGACCAACTTATCATAGATGTCATCAAATTTTTCTTCATTTTCTTTGAAGAAGTCCCAAGTGGCTTTACTGGCTTCTTTTCGAACTTGTCTGTCCGTGCTTTGAGTGTAAGGTGACATTTGAGCCAAATTAAGGATTTTGCCATCAAACTCAATTTCAGCAGAAGCAACTAACTTATCATATTGAGTGCTTAAGCGATTTTCTTCTTGTAAATCACTTATAATTTTTTCATCAAACACACGTCTGTCATTTTCAATCATCTTAAAGTACGGCGTTGGAACGGTTTCTTCAAGTTGAGCTTTATAAGGTGACTCAAGTAAGATATCGCCCATGTCGATGAACAACTTACTGATATGTGGTTCGTTCTCATCCCAAAACTCAATTTCTTGGGCATAGAATTCATCTTTCGTATTGATACTATGTCGAATTGAAGCCAGTGTTCCTTGAGTCGAGATATTTCTTTTAAGTGTGTTCAAAGCGTTAAAGGCATCGTTGAATGCCTCAAAACTTTCTGCGTGCTTCAGCGCCTCTAAATATTGATTTGCTTGTTGGGTAAATTCTTTGAGATCGGGTCTTGTATACTTATAATCATTAAATTTCATAATCGTCTCCTTGATAAACATTATAACTTAAATCATTGGCTTTGCGTGTTGGAAAATGAGTGGTTATGAAAAAGAATCAACTTTTCTTTGAAAACGGTTAACTTATCTTGATATTTGTAAAAAATTAGTTAAAATATGAGTAAGAGGTGATGAACATGCACAATAATGTTGTCAGTAAAGTTCACGTTGGTAGTGCTCGTGTTCTTCATGTCGTAAATACTTATACAAAGATTTTTTGATGGGTGCATAGTGCTCATCATTTTTTTATGTTTGATAGAACGGAGGATTATAATATGGATCAAACAAACCAAGCCCTTTGGGTTGCAAGTGCCCAAGGTGAGCTAGACACGATGAAAAAAAGTGTCGAAAAAGGCGGCGATGTCAATTATGCTAACGGAGATGGACGGACCTCATTAATGCGTTCAGCGAAACGTGGCTTTGAAGACATAGTCGATTATTTATTAGAATCTGGCGCAGACGTTAATATGCTTGATAAGAATCAAAAGAGTGCTTTAATGGGAGCGGCCAAAAAAGGTGAGCTAGACATCGTTAAAAAACTAGTGGATCGTGGGGCAGATGTTAATCAAGCCGATTACCGTGGACGTACCTCGCTAATGAGAGCAGCGTTCTTAGGACAATTAAATGTGGTTGATTATTTAATTGAACAAAATGCGGATGTAAATGCTCAAGATGAAATGGGACGTACCGCGTTAATGGAAGCCTGTGTCGCATTCAAGTTTGATGTTGTTAAAACATTAGTTGAAAATGGTGCAGACCTAAATAGCCAAGATAAGAATGGCTGTACTGCCCTAATGCGAGCAAGTTATTCCGGATATGTAGATTTAGTTAACTATTTATTAGAAAATGGTGCCGACAAAGAAATTACCGATAACAATGGCCAAAAAGCCGTCCATTATGTACGTTTACATAATCTAGATGAGCTTAAGCCAATTCTGAAGTAGAGGTTTATAATGCGAGATTATTTAGCAAGTGAAGTTAGAAATGTTGTTTTATTGGGACATGCTGGTTCAGGAAAATCCAGTATTGTTGAATCGATTTTACACTTTAATAAAGTTTTAGATAGAATGGATCGAACATCCGCCATGGACTTTGATGCAGAAGAACAAAAAAGAGGTCAATCGGTTTATACAGCATTAGCACCAGTCGAATGGAAAGACTGTAAAATAAACTTTATCGATACACCTGGTTACTTCGATTATTATGGCGAAACAGCAGCTGGTGTCAAAGTCGCTGACAATGCGTTAATCGTTGTCTCAGCCAAAGATGGCATTGAGACAGGAACAGAAAGAGCGGTTGACATTGCTTTAGAAAATGAATTACCAACCTTATTCTTTATTAATAAAATTGATGATGAACATGCTGATTTCCACAAAGTCTATGATCAATTAAGACACCAATTTGGTGAAAAAGTGATTGCCTTTGAAATACCTATTTTAGAAGGTGAAAAAGTAGTTGGATCAGTCAACATCCTTCGTAAGAAAGCATGGTATTACAACGATCGACATACAGCAAAAGATGTTCCAGAGAACTTAGTTGGCACAGTAGAAACTTATTATGAACAAATCTGTGAAGCATTAGCTATGACCGATGATGATCTAATGGAATCCTATTTTGAAGATGGAAACTTCAATCAAGATGAAATCATTAAAGGACTAAACTTAGCGGTTCGTTCTGGTGAAATTCAGCCTGTTTATTGCGGGTCTGCATTACAACAAACAGGGATTGAGAGATTATTAGATTTAATCACAGAATTTTTACCAAGTTATGCTGAAAAAGAAACCGTGGATGCTTTTAAACAAAATGGTGAACCAGTACAACTTAAACGTGATGAGAGTGAAAGCATGTCAGCCTTTGTCTTTAAGACTATTGTTGACCCATTTGTTGGACGAATTTCATATCTTAAAGTGATGACAGGGGTATTAACAACGGACTCAACCGTATTTAATACCAAGAAAGATACAACTGAGAAAATCTCTCAAATCTTCTCGATTCGTGGTAAACACCAAATTGCGGTTGGGAAATTATTTACTGGAGATATTGGGGCAGTCGTTAAGTTACAAGCGACTCAAACTAATGACACATTATCCGCGAGAGAAAATCCAGTCTATTATGAAAATGTTCATGCACCTTCAGCCATGTTAGGTCTAGCGATTTGGCCAAAGAGTAAAAACGATGAAGATAAATTATCGTCAAGTTTACAACGCATATTGGAAGAAGATCAATCGGCACGTTTAGTGAATAATCATGAAACCAATGAACTGATTCTTTATGGATTGGGTGATCAACACATTGATGTCATTTTAAACAAACTTAAATCTAAATATAAAGTTGAAGTGACAACCACACAACCTACGGTACCATATCGTGAAACCATTCAATCAAAAGTCACTGCTGAAGGAAAACACAAGAAACAATCTGGTGGTGCTGGTCAATATGGACATGTCTTTGTTGAGTTTGAACCAAGTGAAGAAGAAGAAATGGTCTTTGAAGAAAAAGTCTTTGGGGGAGCGGTACCACGTCAATACTTCCCTGCGGTTGAACAAGGGCTAAGAGAATGTATGAATAAAGGTGTCTTAGCTGGTTACAAAGTGGTGGGTGTCAAAGCGACTTTAACGGATGGTTCTTACCATGATGTTGACTCTAAGGAAATTGCCTTTAAATCAGCAGCTCGCTTAGCTTATAATTCAGGTATGCCAAATGCTAAACCAGTTATTCTTGAACCGATCGTGAAAGCGGAAGTCGTTGTTCCAGAAGACTTTGTTGGTACAGTCATTGGTGATTTCAATAAACGTCGTGGAATGATTTTAGGAATGGATATGCTTCCTAATGATAAACAACGTGTGAGTGCGGAAGTACCACTTTCTGAAATGTTAAACTACTCGACGCAATTGCGCTCCTTCACCCAAGGTAAAGGAAGTTATGAACAAGAATTTGTTCGTTATCAAAGAGCGCCTCAAGAAATAATGGATAAAGTTATTCTTGAAGCTCAACGCAAGAAAGAAGAACAAGCTTAAAACACAAAAAAAGCCTCGCGTGAGGCTTTTTTAATGCAATTAATTACTTATTTTCTTCTAAACATTTTTTATAACGTTTAGCCACTTCATCCCAGTTAACAACTTTGAACCATTCAGAGATGTAATCTGGACGACGGTTTTGATAGTTTAGGTAATAAGCATGCTCCCAAACGTCTAAACCTAAGATGCAGCTCTTACCATCCATAATTGGATTATCTTGGTTAGGTGTATCCGTTACTTCAAGTTTTCCGTCCTTATCAGCCACTAACCATGCCCAACCAGAACCAAAGCGTCCTTTTGCTGCAGCAGTAAATTTTTCAACGAACTCATCATAAGAACCTAAGTCGCGTTCGATCGCTTCTTTTAGTTCACCCGATAATTCTGAAGTTCCTTCTGGAGCCATAATTTCCCAGAAAATACTGTGGTTAAGGTGTCCGCCACCATTATTTCTAACAGCAGTTTGGATGTCTTGTGGTAGATTGTCCAAGTCTTTTAGTAGTTCTTTAACATTTTCATACTCTAAGTCTGGGTGTTTCGCTAAAGCATCATTTAAGTTGTTAACATATGTATTATGGTGTTTAGTGTGATGGATTTCCATTGTTTTAGCATCAATCACAGGTTCTAATGCATCATATGCATATGGTAATTCAGGTAATTCAAATTTTTTCATCGTTTAATTTCCTCCTGTTATTATGATAACAAAAAGCCAGTCATGACTCAAAGATTATACATTTTAGAGGTTAAACAAGTTTGTGTATTTGTTGATTAAGTAATCGCAGAAGATATGTGGGTCAAACGCTTTGTTAGTCACTCTTAATAACATTTCATTAGAATTATAGAAACCGCCAGTTTGATGAATATTCTCTTTCAACCATGTTTTGATTTTGTTGAAGTCTTGGTCTTCTAGAGCTTGATTGACATCAAATTCTTGATTCATGGCTTGATAAAACTGAGCTGCATAAGCACTTCCTAAGGCATATGTTGGAAAGTAACCAAACGATGCACCAGACCAATGCACGTCCTGAAGGATGCCGTTAGTATCCGAATCAGGTGTAATTCCAAGGATTTGTTGGTATTGTTGATTCCAAAGGTCATTAAGGTTGTCTGTCTCATTGTCGACAAACATCTTTTGTTCTAATCGATAGCGCACTAAGACATGAAGGGCATAGGTCAACTCATCGGCTTCGATTCGAATAAGACTTAATTTTGGATAATTGATTCCACGGATAAATTCATCGAGATCAACATCATAAAGTGCCTCCTGTGCTAATTCTTTAAGTTGGTCATAAATTGGAACCCAAAATGATTTTGACCGGCCAATGTTGTTTTCCAAGAAACGAGATTGTGATTCATGCATCCCCATGCTCATCGCGTCCCCAATGACCCAACCTTCATATTTCTGATCCACTTGATGGTTATAGAAAGAATGACCAAATTCATGAATGACCGAGAAGATATTCGAAGTGAACAGATTCTCGTGGTAGTGGGTCGTAATGCGGGTATCATTAATAGAAAGGGTTGAGCTAAAAGGATGTTCTGTTTCAGCGACAACACTAAAATCATTGTTAAAGCCCATGTAATCTCTAAGCAGTTGTGTGATTTTCTTTTGTTGATCAATGCTTACAGATCGACTTAAGAATTCAGGTTCAGCTAAATTAGCCTCGTTTACTTTTTGAATAAAAGGGACTAAGCGTTCCTCTAAGATTTTAAAGAAATAATCGAGCGTTTCAATGGTTAATCCTTCTTCATAATCATCTAATAAAGACTCGTAAACACTGTTTACTTTAGGTTGTATCGTCGATACGACCTCTTTAGTTAAGTCAATTAATTTCTTAAGTTGTGGTTCAAATAATTGATAGTTATTGGTTTCTTTCGCTTCTTCCCAAATATCGTTGGCCTTCATTTGTTCGATATTAAAGGTCATCATTAATTCTTCTGAGACATTTTTAGTTTTATTATATTTTTTAAGAATTAAATCGGTTTCTCTTTTTAAGTCGGCGTCTTGTGTTGTTTTATTGATTGTTTTCGTCCACTCAATATATGCTTTATCTTGTGAAAGCATAAAAGCTTGTGTGCTTAATAATGCCATCATTTCCTGACGATAAGGGTTTCCTTTTTTTGGCGCGATGGTATACATATCATAATACATTGTGCTTAAGGCTAATTTTAATGCATTAATCTTTTTTCTATGGTTGAAAAACTGTTCAACAAGTTGTTTATTTTCCATTTAATTCCCTCTTTTCATAAGTAATTGTAAGTCATTTGAATGATTTTTCAATGCTTTCATGTATAATATTTTAGAAGAGGTAAATAAAATGAAAGATAAATGTATTGCGCTTCTAAAACAGAGGGGTGTTGAACTCGATGATATTATTGATATCACCGAAGACCTTCAAAAACCTTATATTGATGATTTAAATCGTGAAGAAATACGTCAAGATCTTCTTGAGATTTTAGATAAACGTGAAGTCTACAATGCGGTCTTTACTGGGATTGCTATTGATATCGCGGTAGATGAAGGGAAGGTTTTTGATGACCAAATTGCTCAAATTATTAAAGAAGACTATGGGCTCTATGGCGTCGATGAAGTCTTAGCCTATGGTATTTGTAATATTTATGGATCCATTGCTTTAACGAATTTTGGCTATGTCGATAAACTAAAACCTGGCATTATTCAAAAGATTAATGATGACTTAACGCAATGTAACACCTTCTTAGATGATATTGTAGGTGCCTTAGCTGCTTCCGCAGCTTCTAAATTGGCGCATAGTTATGTTGCTGAAATTAAAGAAGAGGTCATTGGACGTAAGAAGAAACGTTTTGAAAGGATGAAACATGAAAAAAATAATTAGTCTATTAGTGCTATCTATTTTATTAGTTGCTTGTACAACAAATCAAACGACTACCAATAATGAAATTAATTACATTAGTTCGGTACAAGCCATGGAAAAAATGGATAATAATGATTCGTTTTTCTTGGTAATTGGTATTTCTACATGTAGCGCATGTATCGCCTACAAACCGGTCTTAGAAGAACTGGTTAAAAACAAAGAGGCAGAAATCTATTATGTTCAAACAGACACTGAAGCTGATCGTTCAACTGAAGATCGAAATAATGTGATTAAGTTTTTTGAAGAATACTTAAATGATCAAGTCAATACAACCCCATCAACGATTTATATTCATGAGGGCGAAGTCGAAAAAATTGAAGTTGGAAATCTTCGATACACAGATTTAGTTGCCTGGGTAGAATCAAAGTAAAATGAAAAGTAAACAAGATTGTTTAAATGTTTGTCATCGATTAGGCTTGATGGAAGGGGATGTGGTCATTATTCATCACCATCCTTTTCTTAATGACTTACTAAATAAAAGCGCAACCATGATTGAAGCGCTTAAAGAAACCGTGGGTCCAGATGGAACACTGGTCTCTTACCAAATTTTACAGGTTAATCAAGATCCAAGTTTAGATGCCCAGATTCCGTTTGATAAACGTGAAAGAGGTAGAGAAGAATTAGCTCAATTTGATTTTAAGAAATATCGCGAAATCTACTATCATCCAACCCTATTGGCATTAACGAAAGTGAACCATCGTGAATTTAACAATCATCCAAAAGTGGTTGTTTGCGCAATCGGGAAATATGCTGCTCTCATTACTAAGGGACAACCTCTCGATTTTCCATTTGGCTCAGGGTCACCCTTTGAAACATTAAAAGAACTAAATGCGAAGGTGTTAATGTTTGGCGATGATTATTCTGATGCCCACGAATTAAGACATGCTTATACCGATCAGAAGATTCAATCGATTGGAGTTCATGGGGTCGCTTTGGGGAATCAGTGGACAAAGTTTAATGATTATCGTTATGAATCAAGCTTTTATCAATCTGCGATTGAGAACACCCATAAAAAAGAAGTTGAGTTCAACCATAAAAAGATTCAAAGTTTCTCTTACCAAGAAGCATTGAACCAATTTATTAATCAACATAAACAATTATTTAATGAATTAGGGCAATAATGGATTGCCCTTTTTTAATGCTTTAGACAAGTGATTGACAATGGATTGGCATTGCTGTAAATCATCTGTCGAGAATCGATTTTTTATTGGTGCATCTAAATCAAGCACGCCAATTAATTCGCTTTGATAAAACAAGGGGATGACCATCTCAGATTGAGAGGCCTCATCACAGGCGATATGTCCTTCGAATTGATGAACATCGCCTACAATGATGGGTTGTTGAGTGGTGGCAACATGTCCGCAGACACCTTTATTTAAATCAATGACTTCGCAGGCTACTTTACCCTGGAAAGGTCCTAAGATAAGTTGGTTATCTTTTAGAAAGTAGAAACCAACCCAATTGAGATTATCCATCATTTGATTGATAAAGGCGGTCGTGTTTGAAAACGTGGTTAAATCTGATGGGCTATTTGATACTAATGCTTGGTATTGATTAATCATAGCAGTCTCCTTGAGGTCCCCTGTATTTTATCATATAATGGTGCTGTGAACAGGGGAGCATTAGCTGAGATGAAGAAATTCAAACCCTCAACACCTGATCTAGTTAAAACTAGCGTAGGGAGATTCTACTTTTGAAGTACCTGCTCCCAAGGTGCTTTTATTTTGTTCACTAGAAAGGGGTCTTATGAGATTACAGACTCGTGAACTTACCAGAATGGCATTATACATTGCCTTATTCATTGCTCTTGATTGGTTTAGTGGCAATGTTTTACCAACCATGCCACAGGGAGGAAGTTTAGGACTATCGACAATTGTTCTTATTATCGCTTCTTATGATCTAGGCTTTACAAAAGCAATCGTATTAAATTTGGTTGCTTTAGCAGTGAGTCATCTCTTTGATGCGCCATGGTTTGTTTCTTGGCCACAATATCTCCTGGATTATTCTATTGGCTATGCGGCTTATTCTGTCGCAAGATACTTTGGTAACGAGAAAAATATGACCTTCGCTGTCGTTGTCCCAAATGCGATTCGATTCTTTAGTTCAGCAGTAGCGGGTGTCCTATATTATGGTGTTCCATGGTTAGGTAGCTTCTTATATCAAGCAGGATACATTGTTCCAACCATGATCGTGTCAATGATTGTGTTGCCAGTATTATTGCCACGGCTTAGAGATAATCTGAATTCTGAAAACATTCCAAGAACCATTCATCCAGTGTTAAGAACACTTGGATATGTTGTTTCAATCGCTTTAGTGATTGTTATTCTTTGGAGTGCACTCGATGCTTATCAAGCATTAGGTTGGCCAGGCATATTCCCAGAACAATAAAAAATCTTCATTTCTGAAGATTTTTTTGTATCAAGACTTGATTGATGATGCGCTTAGCGAGGTGTGGATTTCTAACTAAAAGGGGTCCATGGAAATAGGAACAAAAAACATTTTTATAATGACAACCCTCACTGCCATCTTCGCCATTGTTGCCGTTTCCTTCAATAATTCTACCTAAAGGTTTTAGATTATCCCCTAAGTAGGTCTTTCCGGCATGGTTTTCAAAACCATAATAGGTTTCGTTAAACTCGTCATTGACCATAATCGTATTGCCAATAAAACGGTTCTTTTCTTGATTTACGGTGTATAAATCCAATAATGATGTTCCTTCTATTTTTTTGTTTTTAGCACTAATGTAATAGTGACCCAATAATTGATACCCACCACAAATCGCAAGAAGGACTCCATTGTTTTCTATATATTCTTTTAGTGGTTCCTTAAGACGTTTAATATCGTTGGATACAACAGCTTGTTCAGTGTCTTGGCCACCGCCAAAAAACACGCAATCGTACTTTGTTGGGTCAAACTCATCTTTTAAGGAAATTATTGTGGTTTCTACTTGATGGCCTGTTTTTTTGGCTTCGTGTTGTAGCATTAATAGGTTGCCATTATCGCCATAGGTATTTAATAAGTTGCCGTATAAATGTGCAATTCGAATCATTATTTCATCTCCATAGACACTAAGTCCGATTTTGATAAATGTTCTCTTAATTGGAGCAACGCAGTATATGTAGCAAGAATATAGATAGTGGAGGTAGGTAACTGTTTTATTTGATGGGTTAATTGTTCGATTGAATCGTTCACTATCAGATGTTTGAACCCAGCAACTTCTAATCGTTGTTTGAGGTCTTCTTTTCGAAAGCCACCTACGATTGTTTCTTTAATATTAAGTGTGTTGAGTTTTTCGTAATCAGCGTCCCATATCCAAGAGACATCAATTCCATCGGCATGCTTGTCGTTTAATAAACAGACAAGGGATTTTTCTTGTTTGTCCAGCTCAATCAAATCCACAATTTGATTAAATCCGACCGGATTTTTTACAAGGTTTAAAACAATTGTTTTATCGTTGAGCTTGAATTCTTCTTGTCGACCAAATTTCATCGGGGTGTTTTTAAATCCGGTTTGAATTTCTTTGGGGGTTAAACCGAAATGAATACCGACACTATAGGCGGCTAAAGCATTATAGATATTGTATAGACCGCCCACTTCAATTTTGAATGGGTGATGGTTAATGTCAAATTGTGACCAATTTCGATGCAATTGATTTATTTTTGTGACTTCATAATGAAGCTCTGGTCGTTTGAAGCCACAATCTGAACAATGATAATTGCCTAGGTTTGAATAGGTTAGTAAGTCATAGTTAAGTATATTATGGCATTGTGGACACAATAAACCATCTGTGTTTGGGGAAGGGGTGATGGGCTCTTTTTCTTGGTGGTTAAACCCAAAGAATAGTTTACGATGATTTAAGTCATCATAATTAAAGAGAGGGGTGTCTCCATTGGCAATAATGATGGCATCAGGTGCGTGTTTCGCGCCATCGACCATATATTGATAGGTTGTGTATATTTCGCCAAAGCGATCCATTTGATCGCGAAAGACATTGGTGAATACAATGATTTCGGGTTTTAGGACGGGAGTGATCTTTTTTAGATTGGCTTCATCGACTTCCAGGACGATGATATCTTCGTTTTTGATATTTAATAAGGTAGAGGTAATGCCTTGAATCATATTTGATCCCGATTCATTGGTTAAGACTTTGTATTTTTCTTTAAGAACATGTGTGATTAAGGAAGTGGTTAACGTTTTTCCATTGGTTCCGGTAACCATGACGATTTTGATATCTTTGGATAGATTGGCTAAAAAATTAGGGTCTATCGTTAAGGATACTTTTCCTGGAAAGCTTGTTGCGTTTCGTTTTAATTTTCTGAGGGACCATTTTGTAAATTGGCCAGCCCGTTTCGCGAGTTGATAGCGTAATGACATAGTGCCTCCTGTTCTACCTTCTTTATTATAATCATTTACCACTTTCTTGTCATGATAAATCAAATGGGGTAAAATGTTGGAGTAAAAGGAGTTTAAACATGATGAATATAGGACAACAGGTCACTATTCAGAGTTTTAAACATAATGGTTCCTTACATCGCACCTGGTCACGCGGGACATTAATTGAAATGAGAGATGATTATTGGGTTGTTGTGACTTATAAAACATTGGTGGTTGAGAGTAATAAAAGAATCTGGCAAACACGGGAGCCAGCGATTTGTTTCTTTTATCCAGACCAGTGGTTTAATGTGATTGCGATGATAAGAAGAAATGGCATAACTTATTATTGTAATATCGCGTCTCCGTCATTATATGATGGGGAGGCTATCAAAAATATAGATTATGATTTAGATTTAAAAGTTTTCCCAAATGGTTACTATGAAGTCCTAGACCAAGATGAATTTGATTATCATTCTAAGATTATGAAGTATCCGGATGAAATAAAAACGATTGTTAATGCTCAGGTACAGACATTGATTGATAAGATTGAGTCGAATCAAAGTCCGTTTAATGAAGAGATTGTTCGTGATTATTATTATAAATTTTTAAGTTTAGATAGAACCAAGAAAAAATCTGAAGGTGAAGAAGATGAGTGATATTGATTTAATACAAGTGATATTGAGACTATTTTTAGCGGCCTTATGTGGAGCGGTTATTGGTAGTGACAGAGTTATTAAGGGAAGACCGGCTGGAATTAAGACCCATTCCTTAGTTGCTCTTGGAGCCAGCTTAGCCATGTTAAGTGGTGAATATATTATGTTAGAGTATGGCGATTCTCAAGATGTGTCTCGTTTAGCGGCGCAAGTTATTTCTGGAATAGGGTTTTTAGGAGCGGGAACAATTATGTTTACTCAGCGCAACCAAGTCTATGGTCTAACTACAGCAGCTGGATTATGGTTTGCTGGGATACTCGGCATTAGTTTAGGTGGAGGCTGGTATGATATTGCGTTGATAAGCATGTTGGTTTGGGCTTTTATCTTTTTTGTCTTAGGAAGGCTCGATATGTATTTATCTGATCGTAACCGAGAATACAAACTCTATTTAACTTTGAGTGATGATGTCACTATTATGAGTGCGTTAGTAGTCTTGGATGAATTAAATATCCAAGTTACGGAAAAAGCGTCACTGAATGAATCTGAAACAAATTGGTTAGTACAGGGCACATTAATGACAACCCAAGGGAACATTGATTTTGAAAAAGCGTTGAATGATGTGCATGGTATTGAGGTTGTTAAATTATTTTATGTCTAGACATTTAAAATAAACTGTTGTTTTAAATGCCAAAGAACAACTTCGATTTATGAATTCTGATAATTAATAAAAAAAGTTTCTTAAAAAGTGCTTTTTTTGTTGACAAAGACTTTTGAATATTATAGACTAAGTGAGCGCTCAAGGGAGTGCATGAGAAAAATGATCTTTGAAAACTAAACAGAAACG
>CAZVKL010000012.1:0-8534 GCA_964627845.1 uncultured Erysipelothrix sp.
TACAGGAATGTCTTAGTTTTTAGGTTGCTGAGGTGTTTCTCAATCTTAGCGAGCGATTCAAGAAAAACTTTATCCTCATTAATTTTTAAATCATTTAAGAAGCTATCAATAAGTTCTTGGTGGAAGTTGTCGTGGATCCTCAACACTTCAAGCGCTTGAGGTGTAAGAATCAAATGGGTAATACGGCGATCAACCTTATCCCGTTCTTTAACAACATAACCCTTTTTAACTAAACGGTTAATGTTAATACTCAAGGTTGACGCAGTAATATTCAAATTCTGAGCGACATCACCCATCTTGTTATTCTCTTTTAAATTTTGTATCGCCTCAAGAGTATGAACCTCAGTGATACTTAGGGTGATCCCATTATCCTGAAGAACCTTCTCTTGAAGCTGTAACACATCTCTAAAGACATCAACAATGATGGTGTTAAGAAGCTCACGACTCACATCCATAACTAATTACTTAAAGCAGTTTTAGCTTGGTTAACAATTGACTCAAATCCTTTTGGATCTGAAATTGCGATTTCAGACAACATTTTACGATTAATATTAATATTCGCCAATTTTAAACCATGCATCAATTGAGAATAACTCATATCATTAAGGCGCGCAGCCGCATTAATACGAGTAATCCATAATTTACGCATTTCTCTCTTAAGTTGTTTACGATCGCGATAAGCATAACGCAACGAACGCATGACTTGTTCATTCGCCGTTCTGTATAAAGTATGTTTAGAACCGTAATAACCTTTCGCTAATTTTAAAACTTTTTTACGACGGGCTCTAGAAGCCACTGAATTCTTTACTCTAGGCATGTTTTATGTCTCCTTCTAATCCTGTAACATATGTTTTAGTCTCTTCATATCAGAAGGATGGACTAAATTACTCTTACGTAGTTTTCTCTTTTGTTTTTGTGTTTTGTTAGCAGCAAAGTGAGACACATAAGCATGGTATCTCTTAAGTTTACCAGAACCAGTTTTCTTAACTCGCTTCGCCAACGCTTTCTTTGTTTTCATTTTAGGCATTCTTAACTTCCTCTTTCTTCTTCATCGGTGCTATCGTCGCTGACATCGTATTCCCCTCAAGTTTTGGTTGTGCCTCAACAACAGCAATATCCGAAATTCTCTCAATAAACTCGCGCATTGTTTTACGACCAACCTCTAAACGAGTGATTAAACGTCCTCTAAAACGCATGTCAACCTTCACTTTTTTACCAGATTCAATCCACTTACGAGCTTGGTTGAGTTTCGTCTCAAAATCATGGGTATCAATAACCGGAGATAAACGCAATGGTTTAAGCTCAGTTACATGTTGTCTTTTCTTAGACTCTTTCGATTTCTTTTGCTGCTCATAGCGATGACGTCCATAGTCCATAATTTTACAAACCGGTGGCTTCGCATTAGGCGCAACACAAAATAAATCCATTTCAGCATCCGCAGCAGCAGCCAACGCCTCACGGCGCATCATCGTCCCAAGTTGTTCTCCATTAGGACCAATTACAAGCATTTCCTTGAATCTGATCTTGTCATTTACTAGATCATCATTTTTTCTTTTCGTTATGTTCTTCACCTCCATAGTGTGTTTGTAGAATATAAAAAAGTGCTCAGCAAGCACTTCAAATACGATATTTCAATAAGTTAAACATTGATATAGCGTATACCCAAGACCATCGGTCATCAGGTGAGAAGAGTGCTTCTACTTTCTACGTGCTGTATATTAACATATTGTTTAAGGTTCTGTCAATTATTTGCCTAAAATAGCCAAGATATCCTTAATAACCATTTCTTTTTCATTATCAAAAAGAATTTCATGTCTAGAATTAGGATAAACTATTTGATTTGTCCTAAATCCCCAATCATTTAATAAAGACTCAACCTCATCCACATTCTTAGCCACAGGATCATCCGCCCCAGTCAATAAAGTAACCTCCGCATTTGTCATTAGCCTTTTATAGGTATCATTGACATCCATCATCAGTTCAAACAAATCCTGATATTGTTGATTGGTAAAATATACCCCACAATATGGACTGTTGATATAATCATCCACATTCTTTTGATTATAAGACAGCCAATCATAATTAGTCTTTTGATTAAATGACTCAATCACCAATTTATGTAGTAATCGACTCTTATAATTTCTAGTAAACGATAGTCCTTTGGTCATCTTAAGAAGTTGTCTAACAATTGGAATCAACTTGTCATATGATGGAGATCCACTCAATATCGCTCTTTTAATCTTACGTGGATAACGCTTAAGATACGCTCTCACCAACAAACTACCCATTGAATGTCCAAACAATGTAACATCCTTATTGTAATATTTATTAATCAAATCATCAAGGTCATGAAGTTGATAAATGAAATTATTCTCTCTAACTACACTCGGATTAATTCCATGTCCTCTTAAATCAGGAATTAAGACTAAACAGTTGTTATTTTCAAGTGTACCAGCAAACTCAATATAGCGCTCTTTATAATCCTGCATTCCATGAACAATTAAGACAATCTGCTCAATTTGTGTCGGAACAAACTCAAGCACCTCATATTCAAGCTGGTCAACAGACGACGTTTTAATAATGCGATTCATATTCTTCTCCCATATTTAAACAATACCATAAAATAGTCTTTTATATGATATAATTCTATAGACAATCAAGGAGATAACCAATATGAAATTAAGTAAAAGCTTTTTTTACACACTAAGAGAAAACCCGAAAGATGAAGACTCTAGTAGCGGTAATTTATTAGTCCGATCAGGACTTGTAAAAAAGACATCCTCAGGTGTCTATATGTTATTACCCTTAGGACTGAAAGTCTTCAATAAAATAGAAGCCATCGTCAGAGAAGAAATGAACAAACTCGACGCTCAAGAAGTCTCCATGCCAGCCCTACTCTCTGAAGAAGTCTTCATTGAATCAGGACGACGTGAAAACTTCGGAAAAAGTATGTTCTCAGTCAAAGACAGAAACGACAAAGATTTCGTCTTAGGACCAACCCATGAAGAACTTTTCTCATCAGCAGCTAGAATGGCCATTAAATCGTATAAGCACCTACCATTTGCCCTCTATCAATTTCAAACAAAATTTAGAGACGAACCAAGACCACGCTTTGGATTAATCCGCGTTAGAGAATTCGTCATGAAAGATGCTTATACCTTCGATAAAGATCTAGACGGTTTAGACAAGTCCTATCAAGGGATGTTTAATGCTTACCACAACATCTTTAAACGCTTAGGTTTAGACTATGTCGTCGTTAAAGCAGACACCGGAGTAATGGGCGGCCTACTCTCAGAAGAGTTTCAAGCCATCAGTGAAATCGGAGAAGATATTTTAGTCATCTCAGAAGATGGACAATTTGCCAGCAATATCGAAGTTGCCCCAACTACCATCGAAGAAACAGAATCTGAAGAAGCCTTAACCTTAGAATTAGTCGACACCCCAAATGCCCGTACCATTGAAGAAGTGGTCAATTTCCTAAATCAAGATATTAAGAAATTCGTTAAGACCCTCATCTATAAAGTCGACAATCAATTTGTTGGGTTATGTCTACGAGGAGATCATGAAGTTAACGAAACAAAAGTCATGAAACTACTCAACGCTTCAGAAATTGAATTAGCACAACCTCACGAAGTCCAAGAGATTACCAATGCTCCTGTTGGCTTTGCTGGACCAATCAACTTATCAATTCCTGTCTATGCAGACCATCAAGTGTCAGTCATGTCAAACTTCATCGTAGGAGCTAATGAGCTTGATAAGCATATTAAAAACGTGAACCTAAAAGACTTCCAAGTCGCAGAGTTTGCTGATATACGCAATATCATGGAAGGTGATATTGTCGAAGGTCATGGACCAGTTCACTTTAAAAAAGGAATCGAAGTAGGAAACACTTTTAAACTTGGTGACAAATACTCCAAAGCTATGGACCTATACTATGCTGATGAAAACAATAAGTATCAACCAGTCATCATGGGATCCTATGGGATTGGTATTGGACGTTGTCTTGCGGCAGTGGTCGAACAAAACCATACGGACAATCAAATTCTATGGCCAAAGAACTTAGCACCAGTTCAAGTTGGTATCGTCATAGCCAATATGAAAGATCAACAACAATTAGATATCGCTAACAGCATCTATGATCAATTACTTCAAAAAGGATTTGACGTACTCTTAGATGATCGTAATGAACGTTTAGGCGTTAAATTCAATGATATGGAACTCATTGGTGCCTATACTCGAATAACCGTAGGTAAAGCCGCCAAAGAAAATAAAGTCGAACTAAAAGTCATGGACCAAGAAGACCTACAACTGGTTGAAGTATCTGAAATTATCGAAAAAATAGAGTTAATCTTTAAAGATTAACTCTATTTATCTTTCAATTCATTTCTGATTTCTTCTTTAACATCATCCACAAAAGTATTAAAATCATTTCTCAGTGAATTAAGGAAACCTTTATTTTGATTTGAGTTTCTCTTAACTCTGACATAGTCACGCCCTTTATCCCGTTTACCCTTGTAGCTAGATTGACTACCTTGACGGGTAAACTCGCTTTGGCGTCGACGATAACGATCACGAAACTCTTCATTACGAAGTTCAATATCTTGAGGAGCTTCATCAATCGAACCATCTTTAATGCGAATGAGTTCTTCTAATTCAGGAGCATATCTTGGTTTCATCTTCTCACCTCTTATCTCTATTTTACACAAAAGGAAGCAGGATTTAAAATGATTAAGCGAATTCACACTAAAAATTATGAATTTATCATCCATCAAGCATTTTATAACAACAATATTAAACATGTCTTCACCACTAAACCCATGGCCATGGGGCCTTTTCGAAATTTAGATAAAGACGATCTTCAATCTAACTATGATTTAATAAAAGAGTTACTAGAAGTAGAAGGCTCACTCTATTTCATGAAACAACAACATACAAACAAAGTAATTGATATAAACAAAGTTGAATTAGTATCCAACCATTTAGGGTCCTACATTGAAGGTGTCGACGGATTAATCACTAATCAGCCAAACCAACTCTTAATCAGTACCTACGCAGATTGTATCCCCATTTTAATTCATGATCCAATCAAAAAGATTCAAGTAAATATACACGCTGGTTGGAAAGGTGTCTATTCTGGCATCTTAGACAATGCCCTCAAAATACTTATCAATGACTATCAAAGTCATCCACATGATTTAAAAGTCTTATTCGGACCTCATTTACTCGTCGATGATTTTGAAGTACAACAAGATGTCTATCAACTCTTTATCGAAAAGTTTCCACAAATAACAAACCTGGTCAAAACCCAGGATTCTAGAATATTTATCGATTTAAATCGTGTTCATGATTTCTATTGTCAACAAAATGGTTTGTTAGCAAATAATATATACAACATTAATCTATCCACCCTTCAAGATGAATCACTTCATTCTTTTAGGAAAGATAAAGAAAAGTTTCAACAAATGGCATTAGTATCGGTGCTTTTGGATTAAAGCATCAAAGAAGCGACTCACAATCAAAGCAATAATCAAAATCCAGATGGTACTACCAAACAATCGGTTCATATCCAGCTCAAAGCGCGCATACTGTAGCTCTCTGCCCAATCCTTGTTGAATGGAGACCAATACCTCAGAAGAAATTGTCACCTTTAGACCCAACAAGAACGCAGATTTACAAAGGGTTAAAAAAGCAGGAAGCGATAAAGGAATTAACACTTTCAACCAATTCTCCATTGGGTTAGATCCATATAGCGCTAAAGGATCTTTATACTTAGACTCAATATAAGCCATCTGTTGATCCAATAAATCAACCATCAGTGGAATCATCACCAATAAAGTAATTAATGTAACAGCCTGCGAGTTTCTCAACCAAACTAGCGCAATCAAAATAATCGCAGCCGTAGGCACAATTCTTAAAACAAGAAGAAGGTGGTCAATCACTCTTAATGTGAGACCACCTTTTCTCTTTAACATCATTAAAACAACAGAGAACAAAAGCGATAAAATAAACGCCATCACAATTCTCATAAATGTCATTAAAATATGCATCCAAACACTTGCATCTTGGATTTGATTTATCATCGTTAAAAAGACTTCCCCTGGATAAGGAACTAAAATTGTATTATTAATCCCCAGCGCTAATAACTGCCAAAAGATCAGTAAGATTAACCATGATAAAATCGACTTAAACATAACTCTATTCTACAATTGCCTCATCACTTAATTCAAGATTAAATAAATTTAAGAACGCATCAATTTCAGCCTTTACAGAACTAGCCTCTTTAATATCTAAGCCCATTTGATCAAAAGCATTCACCACTAATTGACCACTAGGAATACCTAGAACATCTGTTCCAATCGCATCCACTTGTTTTAAGAACGTTTCCTGATCTGATTTAACACTGTCTAAATCTTGTTTCATTTGATCAATCACACCATTAACCGAATCAGAACTTTCTTTCACAAAGATAGCCGCTTGAGGATAAGAATTAACACCAAATTGTTGGTTATAGACCTCTTGAAGATTATGACTAATCGAAAGTTCAATCCCCTCTTGTTTTGCCTTAGCCATGGTCGCAGCCACTAAAGGTTGTGCCAACAAAGCTGCATCCACATTATCAGAAAGGAGCTGAACCTGTGCCTCTGACACTGAAGGAACCCAGGTTTGTTCAGCATCATCAAGATTTAAGCCTGATTCGACCGCTTTAAACACTAAACCAGGAACAGCAGCCTCACCAAATAAAGCAATTGAGTTAATTTCATCACTTCTTGAAACAATAAATAGATTGCCCCAAGAAATAATAGAATGTAATTTATACTCTGTCTTGTCTTGATTAATTAGATTTGCCCCTAAGTTTAATGGCGCAATAATCACATCATACTCAGCATTAGGATTGACTAACGCAGCTTGAAGATTTTCAGGACCACTCACTAATTCAACTTCATGATTTTCATTCTCTATTGTTGAAACAAGTGATATTGCTGGAGCACCCGTAGGTACTAGTACACTCACACGTGATGGTTCACTATTCGTTGTACAACCAACCATCATTAACAATGCGAATAGGATTAATAAGATTTTTTTCATTATTTTTTCTCTCTTACTCTTTCTTCGAAATAATCGATAAATTCATCCAAAGACATCTCTAAAGTTTCTTTAGTTCCATAAGGACGAATATTCACTTTCTTACTCTCAACTTCTTTATCCCCTACCACAATTTGTAGAGGAATCTTTAACATTTGAGACTCGCGTAATCGAAAGCCTAGTTTTTCATTACGATCATCAATCTCAACACGAGCTCCAACCGCCTTTAATCGATCATAAATTTCAGTCGAATACTCTAAGTGATTAATTGTATGAACAGGAATAATAGAGACTTGTTGCCACGCCAACCATAATGGGAAAGCTCCCTTATAACGCTCAATTAAATACGCCACAAAACGCTCCATGGTCGAGACAACCCCTCTGTGGATGACCACTGGACGATGATCATTTTTACCATCCTCACCCACATACGTTAAATCAAAACGCTCGGGCAACAAGAAGTCTAATTGAATCGTGGATAAGGTTTCTTCCATCCCCATGGCCGTTCTAACTTGAACATCAAGTTTAGGTCCATAGAAAGCAGCCTCACCCAGAGCGATTTCATAATCAATACCAGACTCATCCAGCGCTTCTTTAATCATTGATTCCGCTTTTTCCCACATTTGATCATCATCAAAATACTTCTCTTTATTTTCAGGATCACGATAGGATAAACGATAGGAATAATCCGTAATATCAAAGTCTTTATACACTTCAATAACTAAATCGAGGGTTCTTAAAAACTCTTCCTTAATTTGATCAGGACGAACAAAGATATGTGCATCATTGAGTGTCATTTCACGAACACGTTGAATTCCAGACAAACCACCACTGGATTCATATCGGTGCATCATGCCAAGCTCCGCAATACGAATTGGAAGTTCACGATAAGAGTGTAATTCATTTGAATAGAGTTCCATATGATGCGGACAGTTCATCGGTCTTAGCACCAACATCTCTCCATCACCCATATCCATTGGTGGAAACATGTCTTCATGGTAATGATCCCAGTGACCAGACTTCTTATATAAGTCGACATTAGCCATTATTGGCGTATAAACATGTTGATAACCAAGCTCTATTTCCTTATCAGTAATATAACGCTCTACAATACGACGAATAGTCGCACCGCGAGGTAACCAGAAAGGAAGCCCTTGTCCAACCTCAGGATTGACATTAAACAGTTTTAACTCTTTACCAATCTTTCGATGATCACTGGCTTTCGCCTCTTCAATTCTAGCTAAATAATCCTCTAGGCCTTCTTTATCTTCAAAACAGAAACCATAAATTCTTTGAAGGACTTTATTATTGGAATCACCCTTCCAATAAGCACCTGCCACTTTATTCAGTTTAAAGTATTTGACCCTTTTAGTACTCTCAACATGAGGTCCACGACATAAGTCAATAAATTCTCCTTGTTGATACGCACTAATAGTCACTTCATTCTCATC
>CAZVKL010000012.1:8634-22693 GCA_964627845.1 uncultured Erysipelothrix sp.
CCAAAACTCATTTGTTTCATCTCCTTTATTTAATTAAAAAGGACCCTCATCAAAGGACGAGGATCCGCGGTACCACCTTAATTTGTAGTAATAAATACTACCTTGTTCTGTTAACGCCAGCAACGAAGTGACATTTCCTTCACTCAACTAGATAAGGAGTAAACCCTAAACCTTAAATAGACTCGCACCACCCGTCTACTCTCTGACATTAAGCATTTTAAGATTCATATCTTATTTATGTTTTTTATGTTGTTATTGTACACAAATTAGTCTTATTTGACAACACAGACACAAGAAACTTCTGGTTGTTGTATTTCATGTGAATAAGTGAATTCTTTCGACTTGCTATTACAAGTAAAGAAGACACAATTATCTGATTTCATATTCGCCACTAAGATTGTCTCATCATCCAAATAATTAAAATCACGAGGATGATCGCCATTAGTCGAAAAGCGTTGGTGTTCACTCAAATAGCCCTCATCCACTTTATAAATAATGATTTCATTGGATGATCGACCTGAAACAGCTAAGAACGCTTTATCATCACTTAAACGAATGGCAGCCATTGCCTCATCAAAGTCATGCTCTGGATTTGTTTTAACAACTCCAATTTGTTTTAAATTCTCATGAACGAAAATTTCACCCGAATATTCCGCATTAACAAACATGAGCGAATCATCCTTATCAAACTCTAAATGTCGAATGCCCGATCCATCTGGAAATAGCAAGGTCTCAAATGGTTGATCCAAGTCATCTAAATGATATAGATACACTTTATCAGTCCCTAAATCAGTCACATATAAAATATTGGTTTTATTCGAATAATACACATAATGGATATGCGAACCCTCTTGAGCAATCTCAACACGAGTAGGCTCTTGAAACTGTCCATTAAGTTTACGATAGACATGGAAGCAGTGCTCACCATAATTGGCCGTCACAACTATTTCATGATTCTCATCAACACTAATATGACAAGGTCCACCCTCTTCATCGGAATAGACTTTTTGAATTTCCTTTAATTCTTTACCGACTATATCATAAACGGCAATCCCACACCCGTTCTCACCACCAAAAATTGAATAAAGAACATGATCTCTCTCAACAAGATAGGTAGGATTTTCCAATTGAGCCACTAACGTTGTTTGATCATTTTCTAAACGATAAATCCCTTGTGACTCACGCCTTGTATAAGAACCAAGAAAAACATGTTGTGTCATTAGATAACAAAATTCCCTTCTTTAAAGACGTCAACTTCTTTTCCATCATAGGTTAAACCAGTAATCTCTAAGTCAGAACTTCCAAACATGAAGTCAACATGTTGACTTGAAGTATTACCACCATGTTTCATTAATTCTTCAACAGACATATCATGGCCACCCTTAATATTCATTGGGTAAGCAGCCCCTAAAGCCATATGACAGCTGGCATTTTCATCAAATAATGTATTATAGAAAAGAATATCTAAATTCGAAATTGGTGAATCATAAGAAATAAGTGCAATCTCACCAATATGTCTAGAACCCTCATCAAAATCTAATAGACGAGCCAGTGATTCTTTGTTTTCTTTTGCATCAAAATCAACTACTTTTCCATCTTTAAACTCTAAATAGAACTCATCAATTAAAACTCCACCATAGTTTAATGGCATCATCGAATAAACGCGACCATCCACATGATTTCGATCAGGCATCGTAAAGCTTTCCTCAGTAGGCATATTAGGATTAAACACAACCCCATTAGATGCTGTTTCAGCACCACCACTCCAAATATGATCTTTAACTAAACCAACGACTAAATCAGTACCCTTAGAATTTTTAAAGTGTAGTGATTTAAAGTTGTAATCATTAAGTTTCTTGTTATTAGAATGAAGGGTCTTATTGTGCTCTTTCCATTCTTGAATAGGATCCTTATCTTCTGAGACTCTTACTGCATAAAGGATTGCTTCCCACATGGCTTTGACTGCCTCATCTTCCTCTTTATCAGGGAAGACTTTCTTGGCCCAATCAACCGATGGGATAGAAGCTAAACACCACTGAGTCACATTATTCATTGAGAAACGTTTAAACTCTTGTCTAATTTCAGGTTTCATTTGAGCAATCGCCGTCTTTTGAATCTTCTCAGGATCAATGCCTTCTAATAAACCAGGATTAGGGGTATAGACATTTAAACGAGCCACCATCTCATCCATATACCAACGTAGTTTTTCTAAGGTATAAGGCTTAACTTCCTGAAGTGTTTCTAAGTCCATATACTCGTAATCTAAGCGACCTGACTTTTGATCATTCCACTCAACAATTACTTCCTTAGCCCCTACTTTATATGCTTCTTCAACACATAGTCTAGTGAATTCAACCGATTCAACATCACTATGAATTACTAACCTTTGTCCTTTTTGTACATTACTACCCACTTGAACAATAAGTTGGGCATATTTTCTTTTTAATTCATTGGTAATCATTTATCTATTTCCTTTCGTTTGAGGCAACATAGCCGCACCAATTAACCCTGGCTCTTCTAATTGAGCCACTTTAATCTCAACATCTTTCATCCCTTGGTGGACCATTGATTGATATGTTTTAATTAATCGATCAAAATAGTACTTGGAAGATTTCGTCACACCACCACCAATAATAAAGATATCCGGATCAAGAACATGACCCACATTGGCTAAGGCCATCGCAAAGTCTTTGATCATTTGGTCAATGATCTCTTGTGCCACTGGATTGCCACTTTGGGCCAAGTCAAACACTTGACCTGCATGTTCAATCGTTTTATCTATACGATTTCTTGCTTTTCTAACAATATGGGTGCCAGACGCTTCGTTTTCAACGGCACCTGCATTTAAGTGGTTATACAGCTCCCCATCTGGTTTCACAATAATATTCCCAATTTCACCCGCATATCCATGAGATCCAGAAATGGTTTTTTTATTGATACAGATACCACAACCAATTCCTGTTGAGTGTGTCACATAGATAACAATATCTTTGTCTTTTCCTTGACCAAAATAGGCTTCTGCCAAACAGGCAACATTGGCATCATTATCCATTGCCACTGGAAGATTAAAGGTTTCTTCAAGCTTTTTAACCAATGGATACTTGCCTAGCGACGGTATATTGGAAGCCATGTTCATCCAACCATTCTTTTGATCAACCGGTCCAGGAACCCCTAAACCAATTGAATCGACCTCTTCTAAATGGTCAATTTGTTTAATTAGATCAATGATATTGTTTACAATTTTATCAGCTTCTTCCAATCCATAGGAAGGCCCTTTCACGATTTGAAGAATCTCACCTTCTTCTGTGATTTTAGCAACTCTGACATTGGTCCCACCCAAATCAATCCCTAAATATGTTTTCATGTTCACCTACTTAACTTCTATAATCTTCATCATGTTGGCAGTCCCAACCCCTGTTGGATAACCAGCCGTAATAATAACAAACTGTCCTGGTTCAATCCCATAAGACTTAGCAATAATACTCGCTAATTCATCATCATTATACATATTGTTTTGAATATCACTCTTAATTGGAATGACTCCCCAATAACTTGATAATGACCGTTGTACTTCATCGGTAAAGGTTACGGCTAATATAGGCACTGGCGGACGATACTTCGAAATTCGTCGAGCGGTCGCCCCAGATTGAGTAAAGGCCACAATCGCTTTTACTTTATGAAGTTGAAGGGATGTGTCTGCCACCGATATACCAATAGAATCTTGAATTGTTTCATTTGACGATAATTTAGCACGATTTAAATTTAATTCATATGGAATAATCTCTTCAATGGTGGTCGCAATTGTATTCATGGTCTCAACTGTTTCCAGTGGATAAGAACCCGCTGCTGTTTCACCAGAGGTCATAATGGCATCCGATCCATCCAAAATCGCATTGGCGACATCACTGGCTTCGGCCCGTGTTGGACGAGGTGTAGTCATCATGGACTCAAGCATATGCGTCGCAGTAATGACAGGTTTGCCTAATTCATTTGCTCTAGCAATCATTTTCTTTTGATAGATTGGTACTAATTGTAATGAAATCTCGACCCCTAAGTCACCACGAGCCACCATCACACCATCAGAAGCTTCTAAGATTTCATCGAGGTTTTCAAATCCTTCTTGGTTTTCAATTTTTGGAATAATTTGAATCTTTGGATGTCCCTCTTCTTCACAAATCTTTCTGATTTCATGAATGTCTTGTGCTCTTCGAACAAATGATGCCGCAATAAAGTCTAAGCGTTGTTGACAAGCAAAGCGAATATCGGAATCATCTTTTTCAGAAATAAAAGGCATGGATAATTTAACATTAGGCACGTTGACCCCTTTACGTGTCTTAATCACGCCAAAGTTTTCAACTCGGCAGTGTAATTCACCTTTGTTATTATTCTCTAAGATTGTTAATCTCACTTTTCCATCATCAATTAATAAGGTATCCCCTTGACTGACATCATCAAATAATTCAGGAACCAAAATCGTAAATCGTTCTCGATTCCCTAACACATGTTCTTTGACGACTTTAACTTCGTCGCCAGTTTTGAATTCGACTGCCCCATTTTCCATATCTCCAACACGGATTTCTGGACCTTTAGTATCCGCCATAATTGCGAGTAAAAATCCTGATGAATCACTTACCTCGCGAATCTTTTGGATGTTTTCGGTATGTTGGGCTTGGTCTCCATGTGAGAAATTCAGCCTGACAATATTCATTCCTCTTTGAGCCAGCTTCAATATCATGTCTGTGTTATTGGTCGCTGGTCCCAATGTACAAACAATTTTAGTTTTCTTCTCCATACGTTCCTCCTATACTAGTCGATGGTGTAGATTAACTAGATCTAATCTGTTTCTAGTTGGCATATTTAATGCTTCATCAATGCCTAGAGCCACAATTTTATTGGCTTGTAAACAAATGCATTCGCCACTATATCCTTCAGAAATGCGCTCCACGGCTTTATCCGCCATTTGTGTCGCTAATAAACGGTCCATTCCTGTTGGTGATCCTCCACGTTGGATATGGCCTAAGACCGTGGCCCTTCCAGAGAATCCTGTCTTTTCTGAGATGGCTTTCGCCAAGGCTTCAACATCGGTTAAATTTTCAGAAATAATCACAATCGCATGATTTTTCTGTTTCACTTGATCATAATATTTTAAGCGTTCAATAATCTCGTCTAAGTCAAATCCTGTATCAGGGGTGATTATAATCTCTGCTCCAGTGGTAATTCCAGAGAACAGTGCTAAATCCCCACAATGGCGTCCCATGACTTCTACCACTGAACAACGATGATGCGAACTAGAGGTATCTCTTAATTTGTCCACGTTCTCGATAATAGTTTGAAGTGCGGTATCAAAGCCAATGGTGTATTCAGTACAGTCAATATCATTATCGATGGTTCCAGGTAATGCCATACAGGCAACCCCTTTTTGACTTAAGGCTTGAGCCCCTTTATAGGTCCCATCCCCTCCAATCACCACTAAGCCATCGATGCCTCTTGATTTTAAGATTTGAACGGCTTTTTCTTGTACTTCTTCTTCTTTAAATTCTGGAAGTCTCGCAGAACCTAACATGGTCCCACCTTTGCTGGTCATATCTGAGACCGACTTCCGATTTAGTAATACCATTCGGTTTTCGACTAATCCTTGGTATCCATCATAAATGCCATAAACTTCATAGCCTCGAGCCGTTGCGGCTCTGACCACAGCTCGTATGGCTGCATTCATTCCTGGTGAGTCGCCACCAGAAGTTAATACTCCTATTTTTTTCATAAGGTCCTCTCCCTTAATTATTCTACCAAATTTACACTCATATTTGTATGATAACAAATGAAAAGGGCTTATTTTAGTTGAGCCCTTCTTAAACTTTTTTCGCTTGAAGCAATTAAAACAAATTCACTTAAGACATTTATTCTTTCCATTAAGCGCACAACACCCACTTCATCCATGGTTTGACCAATTTTTGAAAAATGTTGATGCAATTGTGATTGATTCAAATTGGACGTAAAACACGTTAATTTTTCATTTTCCATCCGATAATCAAGAATTTGAAATAAGATCTCATCTCTGGACCAAGCCGTGACCGATTCAGCACCTATATCATCTAAGACTAAGAACTCACAGTTCTTTAACTGAACCATGAGTTTATTAAAGTAATCATCATCTTTTTGACTAAATGTTTGTTTCAGTTCATTTAATAAACGATTAAAGTTAACAAAACAAACCTTATGTCCTTCTCTGGCAAACTGATTGGCTTTATAAGCTAATAAATAGGTCTTGCCAACACCAACCGTCCCATAAAGAAGAAACCCACGACGATCACTGATTTTCATTCGAATGACATTCTTTATGTTTGATAAATCCATATAATGATCAAACTGAATGGTCTCCTTCGATACTTGTTTCAATAAATCTGACTGATGATTGATCCAAAAGTTTTCCAAATAAGCATTCTTTTCTCGCAGTTCAATTAACTCCTGTTTTAGCTGATAATCAACTCTTAAAACACCTTGTTCATTAACCACTTTGACATCATAATCTTTATTTAATAAACTCGTTGGTAAACTAGGATCTTTTAAAAGAAACCGTTGATACTGAAGCAGCGGCGTTAAGTTGGAATCAATACATTCATCATCCAAATTAAGTTCTTCAATCACCTTTGAAATATTTGGATCTGCCAATAAATCATTTTTTAGTTTTGTTTGATTAAACTCAGCATGTTGGAGCGAGTTTAAGTGTTCACTCATTTTATCCATTATTCATCAAACTCCTTTAAGATATCAGCCAAATCTTCTTGTTTTGACTCACTCTCTTTTACTTCCTCGTTATAATCCACAAATTCAATCACCGATTTAACGTGTTTTGATTTTGGTTTATGGTTAAACGCAAAATGATTAATAGCCTCCTCTAACGTCTTCACTTTATTTAAGTGCATGCCAGAGGCAATCGTATCCAAATATTTTCTCGCTAAAATCCCTTTATTATGACTTAGTGCATAATCAATTAAAACATTTAATACTTGATCATTAAAACGATACTTTTCTCTTAAATAGTTAATCGTACTTAAAGTCGTCTCCAAGATAGGCACATCCCCCATCTTGGATTGAAGAAATTCTGGGGTGCTCCATTTAAGTGGATTCGATTCTTCTGAGGTGATTTTAATTAATTGACTCCCAGCTAATTCTTTTAAATGATTCGCATTTAACTTGGTGCCCGCCTTGTTCATCGCCTTAGCAACATACATTCTTAACTGATCGTTGGTTAGCTGATACTGTTGAGCCAATGTTGAGATTAAGTCTAAGTTTTCTTTGGTTCGAACACTTTTTGGAAATAAAACAACATTGGTATTTGCGAGAAAGATATCTAAGTCAAATTTAGAATTGGTCATCGATTTAATTTCTTGACGATATTCTTGTTCTAATTCTTGTGAATAACCACTTAACTCTCTCATAGAAATAGAGGCACTAATTTCATCAAAATTACTTTGTAGCGTGTTTTCTTTAATTAACGAACTGACTAATTTTAGTTGAGTCGGTCCACATTCTTTTAAGTATAAGCGACCAAACAATTCATTTTGAAGAAAGTCATGCACAGATTTTGGTTCAATTAATTCCAATTGATGATGATTTTGTTGATGATACGTTCGAATTAAACCTAACTTCTCGCAATTTATTCGAGCTGCTTCGAGCTCCTCTAAATCACAGTCTAAAATATCAGCAACCATTGCGTAATCAGCATAAAGCACAATATCATTAAAACTAATCAGTAATTGATATAGCTTATAGGCTAACGGATGTAATAGAGGTCCATATAATAGATTTAAGACATGATTTTGTTTACTAGTTAGACCATTAATGCCAGCTAACAATAATTTCATATTACCTAGTATCATAGTTCCTCCTTTTTAAATAGTTGTCAATTTGTTGATACAGTGAATCGAGTGTTGAATCGTTGGTCAAGATAACATCCGATTGACTCATCTTGTACGCCACACTTAGTTGAGCATCAAGACGCTGTTGTAATTGTTGTTGGGTCATATTTCGGTTTTCAACGACTCGATTGAGTTGTTGTTTTTTGTTGGCCGTCACAAAGAGGATTTCATCAAAATAATCTTCCATATTTGTTTCAAATAAGAGCGGGATTTCAATAAACATCACATCCTGATTCTCGAATTCAAAGATTCGATCATACACTTTTTGATGGACTAATTTCTCAACTTTTTGTTTAAAATCGGCATCATTAAAGAATATTTCAGCAAGTTTCTGTTTATCGATTTGATGTCCATCCAAAACACTCACATCGGTATACGACTGAATCTCATTTATTAATTCTAAATCGTGTTGGTAGAGCTGATGAACCATTTCATCCGCACTTAAAACAGTAAACCCTCTTTCTTTTAAATATGCTAAGACTGATGATTTTCCTGAAGCGATTGAGCCTGTGATGGCGATTTTTTTCGTTTCTGACATTTTGGACAAAAATAAGTTCCTCGTTTATTTATAAATATTTTTTCAATGTCGCTTAAACAAAGCTTACATTGGGATTGTTGATGGACCATTAATTTTTGATCGAAGAGTCCATGGACATTTAATGAAGAAGTATATGAACGGATGGTCGTTCCACCCATCGCAATAGCTTCTTTAATAATCTTTTTTGAGCTTTTTAGGATTTTATCAACTTGATAAGAAGACAATTCATAACAAGGTGTTATTGGATGTATTTTAGCATCAAAACAAATTTCATTGGCATATATATTTCCAATGCCACTCACAATACTTTGATCTAATAATGCTTGTTTGATTGGAATGGTTCTATTTTTTAACCGATTAAACAAGACTGATTTCGTTAATTTCGAATCTAAAACATCCAATCCTAGTTTATTTAAACCAGGATGGATCGTGAGTTCATCAACATAGGTTAACCGACCAAATTTACGAACATCATGATACTTTAAGAAGCGTCCATCATTGAGTTCAAAGATAACATGGGTATGTTTATCCAAGTCATCATTGGTATCAATAAAAAACTTCCCTTCCATTCGTAAATGAACAATTAAATACCCTTTTCTTAATTGTAGAATAAGAAATTTACCATGACGTTTAAAATCAACAAATTGATTTCCAATCAAATGATCGATAAAAAATTGTTTGTCTTCATTCTCAATAATTCGAGGATAGGTGATTTGGATCCCAATAATCGAATTTCCTTTTATTTGTTTTTCTAAGGTTGAAACAACCGTTTGTACTTCTGGTCCTTCAGGCATCGTTACACCTCATACCAAGTTTGACCAACATCACTCGATACTTCCAAATCAACTTTTAATGGTACGATATGGTCCATTGTTTCTATCACCATGTTTTTAACTTCTTCAATTTCATCCTCATGAACTAAGACTAATAATTCATCATGCACTTGTAGGACAAGACGACTCTTTGCTTTCATTTTTATCAAATTATCATGCACTTTAATCATGGCCATTTTGATTAAATCCGCAGCGGTTCCCTGAATAGGTGAGTTCATGGCAGCTCGCTTTGCGCGGTCTCGAATCACAAAATTCTTAGAGTGGATTTCACTCATTTGACGACGTCGATTAAAGAGTGTTTTAACATAACCATGGTCTTCACAGAACTTAACAATTTCATCCATATAGACTTGAATCCCACTAAAGGTTTCAAGATAGTTTTTAATAAATTCACCTGCTTTTTTCGGCGCAATATCTAATTGTTGGGATAACCCAAAATCCGAGATGCCATACACGATCCCAAAGTTTACGGCCTTCGCTTGACGACGCATTAATGCTGTGACTTCTTGATCCTCCTCTAGATTAAAGATCTCACGGGCCGTCTTAGTATGAATATCCAGTTTATTATTAAACGCTTCAATCATTTCTAATTCATTCGCCATATGAGCTAAGACTCTTAATTCAATCTGAGAATAGTCACAGCTCAGTAACGAATAGCCTTCATCAGCCACAAAAACTTTTCTTACAATCCGTGTTTCTTCATTCCGTACTGAGATATTTTGTAAGTTTGGATCTAGCGAACTTAAACGACCTGTTTGTGCCGCAGTTTGTGAGTAGTTGGTATGAATTCTTCCATCCTCACCCACATACTTTTGAAGGCCATCCGCATAGGTGCTTAAAAACTTTTGATATTTACGATATTCTAGAATTCGTTCAACAATAGGATGCTCATTGATCAGTTTTTCTAAAACATCAACAGCCGTTGATCGTTTCTTACCCGTCTTCAAACCAAGTTCATCAAATAAGACAATTCCCAGTTGTTTTGGTGAATTAATATTGAATTCTCGATTGGCTAATTGATAAATTTCTTCAGACAGTGCATCCACTTGTTTATGCGTGTCAAATGCTAACTGTTCTAAAGCTTCCTTATCAACTTTTATACCAATTCGCTCCATTTCAACTAAAACATCTAATAGAGGAAATTCCATGTCTTCATATAAATCAACTAACTCATACTCTTCGAGCGCTTGATGATACTCTTGGAATAATTGATGCGAATCTAAGACAAATTGAACCTGCTGCGCCAACGGTTCTAGTTGATGTTGCCAAAGATCATGTTTATCTTTTAGTTTATCGAGCGATGAAATGGTTGAATCCACTAAATAAGCTAGAATCAATAAATCATCGGTAAAACTATTGATCTCAAATCCATCTTTCTTTAAGGCATGATACAGATTTTTCGAATCAATTCCTTTTTTAGAATAATTGCCTTCAATTAAATTCTTAAAGGAGGCATCCTCTTTTGCTGAGGCAGCATCAATAAAAGCAATATGTTTCGAATCCGACACTAAATACCCATCAACAATCACATGAAAACCTTGATTTTCTTTAATAACTGGGGCAATAATCACGTCATCCTTGACAAAACTTTGATCAAAGCTAAGTAATTGAGAAGCTTCTTGTTTTTCATCAGGCTCAATCTCAATTTTCTTTAAGAGCGAGTTCATATCATATTTACGATAGAACTTCGAAATTAACGCTTGGTCTTGTTCAATGGAATATTGGTCTAAATTAATCTCGATCGGTATTTCAGTGTGGATGGTGGCGAGTTCCTTAGAGAGATAGGCAACTTCTTTTTGATCGAGCAGTTTCTCTTTTAATTTCCCCCTCACAGAATCAATATTTTCATAGATTCTATCTAAATTATGGTACTCCGTTAACAAGTTCATGGCTGTTTTTTCACCCACACCCGCTACTCCTGGAATATTATCGGAGGAATCGCCCATTAAACCTTTAAGGTCTTTGACCTGATCGGGTTCAAGGTGAAACTCTTCTTTTAATACCTCCAACGTTACTTCTTGCATTTCTGTAATTCCTTTTTTCATTAATAACACGGAAGTATCTTCTTTAATGAGTTGTAACATATCTTTATCGGACGTTAAAATAACTTTTTTCATCCCATCAAACTTCTTGGATAATGTCCCTATAATATCATCGGCTTCAAACCCTTCAATTTCAGTAAAATACAGGGGGTAGTGAGTTAAGAATTCTCGAACCACAGGAAATTGAGAAATTAAATCCTCATCCACTGGTTTTCTAGTTCCTTTATATTCCTTGTATTTTTCATGACGAAATGTTTTCTTAGCTGTATCAAAAGCTACTAAGGCATAATCTGGTTGAATATAACTCATTGCTTTAGTTAACATGTTTGAGAAACCATAAACCGCATTGGTTGGCTGGCCACTTTTTGAGGTCATTCTTTGTCTCATCGTTGCATAATAAGCTCTGAAAATAAGAGAATTACCATCAATTAATAATACTTTTTTCATTTCTTCTCCCTTCTTAATCTAACATTGAAATATGTTCACGACGTCTACGAATTCTTTCGCGCTGCGTTTGATAATCGAATAATTGAGTCTCAAAAAATAATAAAATAAGGATGGATCCGAGATTCAATAAGATCGTTAAAATATACTCATACGTAATATAGTTAATGAAACTTGCTTGTGTTACACCAACGAGATGACCAAAAACAAATTTTATAAATAAGGTTCCAGAGATTAAAACAAAGAGATGAATGACTTTTTCTAAAAATAAATTCCCAATTAATTCCCAGGTTATATGACTTAACATAACAATGCTTAAAATACTAACAAGTGGGATTAAATGTGAGTTAAACGTGTTCAGCTCCACAAACAATCCATAAAACAGTGCCACAACCATTTTTTTATTTAATGGCATGTTTCGCGTGACTAATAACAAAGCGATCAGACCAAATAACGACTCGATAATAAAACTTTGATAGCCAAAATTGCTTGGTAAAAAAGGCTTTAAGATAAAGTCTAAAATAATTCCAATAAATAATAATCCATATCGTATAAAGAACTGATTCATGGTTTACTCACCACCATGACCGCATTAATATTGGCAAAAGAAGCAGCAGGTTCAACCTCTAAATGAATGGATAATGTTGCTTCAGATTGAGTCACTTTGACAACCTCTCCCACAAGTAATCCACTGGGAATAATTTCACCCAATCCAGAAGTAACCACTTGCATGCCAGGTTGGACTTCTAACGAAGAGTCTAATAAATTGACTTCGAACATTTGATTATTAATGTTATACGAACTGAGTAATGCTTCTACTCCTTGCTGGTCATCTAATTGAATTTTGACCGCAAATTGATTGTTGCCTTCCTGAGAGGTTAATAATGTAACAATGGCAGTATGATCGCTAACTTCAGAAATTTGACCAATTAAACCTTGTGGTGTGACGACCGCCATATATAAATCAATGCCATCGTTTTTACCTTTATTCAGTAAAAGATTATTTGAAAAACTGGTTGATGTTCTTTCTATGACGTTCGCATTAACGAATTTCGCTTCAGACATCGTTTCTTGAAGTCCTAACAAATCTTTTAATTCTTGGTTTTCTTTATTTGCTTCAATTAATCGTGTTTGAAGTTGATGAACTTCTAAGATTTGATTTCTTAAGGTTAAATTTTCATCATGCACATTTTGTAGAGAAACAAACCCGTTGACACCCTCTTTAATCGTATCTACTGGCGATTGAAATAAAACATATCTAAAGTATGAAGTGATTGAAAAAAAAGATTGGTCTAAATTTTGATAGAGTCGGGTTGGTTTTATGAGTTGAAAAAATAGAGTTAAGAAGATGCTTAACCCTAAAACTATTTTTAAAAATTTAGAAAAACGACTACTTTTTTGCATAAAATCTCCATGAATATTATACCTTGTTATTGAAGATAATAAAAGCGGAGTAAAACTACTCCGCATGTGTTAGCTGGTGTAAAATCGAATGATATCCATTCTTGGTGACGATAACATGATCTAAAACATTGATTCCTAATAATCTGCCTGCTTCCACTAACGAATTGGTTACGACTAAATCCATATCACTGGGTACTAATGTTCCGCCTGGATGATTATGTACGGCAATGATTGAGGATGCTGAATGTTTTATCGCCACATTGAAAATCTCACGAGGATGAACTAATGAACGATCAAGTGTCCCTTTAAAGATAATTTCATAATGAATAATATGATTTGCGACATTCAAATAAATCACTAAAAAACATTCCTGACGCTCATGCCCTATTTCATCTTGTAACCAGTGGATGACCGATTTAGAGTTTTCCATCACATTCAAATTTTGAATTTGAGATCGACCAACTCGTTTACTTAATTCTAAGATGGCTTTGATTTCAAGTGCTTTGGCTTTTTTTATTCCATCGATCTTCATCAAATCATCCAAACTCATCGAACTTAAATGCCGTAAGTTATTTGATTTAATTAGGACATTATGCGCAATTTGAGAGACCGACATTTGTGCATTTCCATGTCGTAAGACTAACATTAATAACTCATGGTCACTTAATTTATCGACCCCAATCATTAATGCTTTCTCACGTGGTCGCAAATCCAATGGCATTTCTTTTATCCTCATTTACCCCATTGCATTCTGAAAGTAAACACGGATAGAGAACCAGAACTCGATGTTAACATTTTATAGATGGCTGCGACGCCTGCCGCAATTCCTACCGCCATAACTGCAGTTGACATATGACACCTCCTTTTCTTTTGATACAC
>CAZVKL010000012.1:22793-34127 GCA_964627845.1 uncultured Erysipelothrix sp.
TTCCTACCGCCATAACTGCAGTTGACATATGACACCTCCTTTTCTTTTGATACACTTCTTACTCCTTTACTCCTAAGTAATTTTAAATAAACTATATCAATTTTTTAATATTAACTAATTATAACTATGAACCATAAGAACTTTATAAGAATAAGAACATCAATATCTAAAATGAGATGCCAAAATAAAAGCCAAGGTGTTTAGCCTTGGCCTAGTTATTATCTTCTTCTAAAGAAATCAGGGATTGAATTATCCTCATCTTCTTCTTCAACTTCTGAATCATCGAAGCTTTGTGTCACTTGAGGCTGAGCTTCTGCAACTTTTGGTTGGGTTCTAAATCCAACTGTTTGTTGTTCCGCTTCAATTGGTTCTTCAAATCCAGTTGCAATCACGGTAACAATAATAGAGTCTCCAAGTTGTTCATTAATGGCCACCCCAAAGATGATATCGATATCTCGTCCAGCCGTTTCACGAATATATTCTACCGCATCATTGGCATCATACATTGTAATGCTTTCACCACCCGTTACATTGACGATGGCTTTTGAAGCCCCTTCAATTTGTGACTCAAGTAATGGTGATGTAATGGCATTCTCAGCGGCTTCAGTCGCTTTGTTTTCACCACTCGCCATACCAATCCCGATTAAGGCAGCACCTTGATCAGCCATGACTGATTTGACATCCGCAAAATCCAAGTTAATCAAAGCTGGTACAGCAATTAAGTCAGTAATTGTTTGAACCCCTTGACGTAATACATTGTCTGCTTCTTTAAATGCTTCTCTAAATGGAATACGACCAATCACTTCAAGCAAGTTATTATTTGAAACAACAATTAACGAATCGGTATATTTCTTTAATTCTTCCAGTCCATCTTCCGCCTGTTTCATCCGACGAGAGCCTTCGAAATTAAATGGTTTAGTAACAATCGCAACCGTAAGGGCCCCTGCTTCTTTCGCTAATTTAGCAAATAACGGAGCAGCACCAGTCCCAGTTCCTCCACCAAGACCTGCAGTAATAAAGATCATATCCGCATCGCGCACTGCTTCACGAATTTCATTCTCACTGTCTTGAGCTGCTTTACGTCCATTATCAGGATTGCCTCCTGCACCTAAGCCATCATCCCCTAAGACAAGTTTGTTTTTGACTAAAGAGACATTTAACACTTGTAAATCAGTGTTAGCGACATAGAATTCGACGCCTTGAAGTCCTTCATCAACCATGCGGTTAATGGCGTTGTTACCGGCTCCACCAATACCAAATACTTTGATTTTGGCGACTTGTTCGTACTTTTCGTAGTTGTTACTCATTTAATTATCCTCCATTTGAGATTGATTTAATATTTTCTTTAATCGATTAGTCATTTTAACTTCATTTTTAACTTTCGGTTGTGCTTTAGGTTCACTCTGTGGTTGAGGTTGTGCGGACGGTGCTTTTTGCCACTGTCTCATATCAATATGATTATAAAATGTTCCTAACAAGGCAACCAACGCGCCATCTCTAGCCCCTAATGTCGATGGTAAATAGGTTCTAACATCTTGTTTGGTTTCTTTATGTAACCGAGCTTGTATTCCTTTAATCATGGAACCTTCACCAACGACCACAAACTCTGTTGGCCCAGCTTCGATGATTTCTTGACAAGCTTCTTTAATGTTCTCCATCGCTTGATTGATATCCTCTTGTAGTAGTTCCATTAAATCGCTCTGAGAGCAAGTGTATGATTTCTTATCTTTAGACCATAAACAGATCGGTTCTTTGCCAGGGCTTTGGTTATCCAAATCGACATTGTTCAACATAAGCTTAGCTGAGATATCATATGGGATTTTTAGACTCTCTGAAATATGATCAATCCACTCACCCACTTGGATATCTAATATCTCGCTATGTAATAATCGTCCTTTATAAATGAGACCTAAGGTCGTGGACTGTCGCTCAACATCAATTACAACAATGTAGTTTTCATTATTGTAATCCAATAAGGAAGCTTCTTTCGCAATGCCAATTTGATCCACACAGACATCAAGAATTTGAAGATTAGCCTGTTCAACAATGGAAGCCAATTGATAAACCGTTTTTCGATTCACATAATATAAATCGACTTCAGCCAAAACACGACTTGATTTCTCATTAATTGGAGGTTTCTTTAAATAGACACCATTGACTTTATATTGATAAATCAATGCATTAATAAGTTCTTTATTCTCAATTGGTTTTTGATTATAAGCTGATTGATATATCTGAACAATATTTTCTCTAAGAATTCGATTCAAGGGATCTTTAACATCAGAGTGCACAGACCTTTTGACTCGATCTAAATTAATGCTTGGAATCACTAATAAAACACGAGAAACTTTTATTTTGACATTCTTTTCGATATTAATAATCGCTTTTTTAATGGCGTCTATAATAGATTCCGGTGCGACAATTTCATTGTTTTGAATTCCAGTATGAGCAACTCGTTCAACTTTTAATATATGTAATCGATTGTTGTGGTGTTCGCCGACTAAGATTCTTATTTCATGACTTGCGATTTGCAAGGCAGCATAAATTTCTTTTCGCATTGAATACCTCCTACGTTCTTACTAATAATATCATAAAGAATACAGAGTTAAAAGAATTAAAATTGTCTTTTATTATCAAAAATATAAACATGATATTGAGGTAAAAATTTATCCATAGTCTAATAACGATTTGAGGAACGCTTAACAAAATTTCACATTTTTCAAATAACACTTTACATCTAAATTGAAATGATGTATTATAGATAAGCACTAATAAATGGTGGTCGTGGCGAAGTTGGTTAACGCACCGGGTTGTGGCTCCGGCATTCGCGGGTTCAAGTCCCGTCGATCACCCCATTTTAAAGATTAGGACGAGCAGTTGCTCGTTTTTTTTATTTTACTACTAAAAAAAAGATCTAACTCAGTTGAGTCAGATCTTTATAGAAAATCTTATCCCTTAACGACTAATGTGTCCCCATCAGGTCCAGGAGTATTCGCTAAGTATTCTACAATTGAATCGCGTTGTTCTTGATTACTTGGTTTACATAGACGAACATTATTAGTTTCTTGGTCAACTAATGCATTAGCAAGCCCAGCACAGCCAGGATACCCACACGCACCGCAATTATAACCAGGAAGTAGTTGTAGCACTTGTGCATAACGTGGATCTTCTTGAACCGCAAAGATCTTAGCAGCAAAAGCTAGCAGCAATCCTAACAATCCACCGATTGCACCAATAATAAGCATTGGTATTAGAATTTCATTCATTTAGTTATGTTCCTTTCTATTAGTATCATAATGCCCACACGCCACATCTTGACATGACCCACAATTTGCTAGAAGGTGTGAACAACCCTCTGGCACAGGAGTATCCTTATTCTCATGAAATGAGTAAGAATAGAAAACAGTCAGTCCAACGATTAACAACAATCCATAGACTAGTGGCATTAGATAATACCTGCTAGACCAGAGAATGCTAGAGACATAATTGCTAATGTAACAAGCGCAATTGGTCCACCAGCAAAGGCTTTTGGTGTGTCAGCACTGTCTAAACGTTCACGGATACTGGCAAAGATAACGAGAATTAACATAAATCCAAGAGGTACTGCTGTTGAATAAACAAGCATTTCTGTAAAGTTGAAACCTCTTGCAATATTTTCTAAAGCAACATATAAGACAACACAGTTTGTAGTAATTAAAGGTAAGAAGATTCCTAAGCTCTTATAAAGCGCAGGAGATGCTTTCTTAATAAATAATTCAGTAAACTGAACAAATGCCGCAATAATTAAGATAAAGACTAATAAATCCATGTATTGAAGATTTAATTCAGTATCTAAGACAAATTCATAGATACTCCAAGTTAGAATTGATGATCCAACGATAACAAATAGAACCGCAAAACTCATTCCAATTGCTGAGTCAAGTTTCTTAGAAACACCCATAATTGGACACATACCTAAGAACTTAGTTAGAACAACGTTTTCAATAAAGATGGCCGCAAAGGCAAGTGTTAATAGTTCAGCCATTATTTAGTCGCCCCTTTCTTCTTTGCTTTAGCAGCATTTGCTTGATGATTTGTATAAGCAACATAGGCCGCAATAATAAAGGCAAATGTTAAGAATGCACCCGCAGGAGAACTGAAAGTAGGAATAGTGAATCCTTCAGGAATAATGGATACATCAAACATTGTTTCAGTCGTGATTGGGTTATACATTGATAATCTACCAGTGGCTAATACTTGTCTGAAGAATCCAATAATCACAATAATAAGTGTATAACCAATTCCCATTCCTAAACCATCTAAAAACGAATCAGCGACATTGTTCTTATTGGCAAATGCTTCAGCACGACCTAAGATAATACAGTTAACAACGATTAGTCCTAAGAAAGTTCCTAATGCGTTATAAAGTGATGGTACATAAGCATGTAGAAACATATCAACAATTTTAACTAGTGTCGCAATAACAACAATGTAAACTGGGATACGAATATCTTCAGGGGTAATATTTCTAATTAAAGAAATAATGACATTGGAAGAGACCAAAACGAAGATAACACAAAGTCCCATACCAATTGAGTTATTAATGTCTGTGGTAATCGCAAGAGTCGAACACAGTCCAAGTAATAGAACTAAGACAGGGTTTTCTCTAAAAAAGCCAGCCGTAAAGATATCTAATTTACTTCTTTTATTTTGACTCATTATTGACCTCCAAATTCTTCAGCTGCCTTTTTAACAGCTTCTAAGACTGAATCGGATGAATAAGTAGCACCTGTCGAAGTATCAACATCAATTTCACCAGTGACATCTAAACCTTCAAATAATGCTAACCATGCTTCATCTCGAGCTGGTTTTCCTTCAAAGTCAGAATCATTAAACTCTTCAAATGAAACAGATTCAATAATTCCATTGTCGCTAATTTTAACTAATACAATATTTTTAGCCGCAAAGCCTTCAGACTCAATAACATAAGTCCCATCTTCACGAACTTCAAGAACATTTGTAGTTGAAGATGTTTCTTCTTGGCCACCTTCACCTGTATGAGCGGAAGATGCTGCTTTAACAGCCTCTAAGACTGAATCCGATGAATGAGTTGCTCCAGTACTTGTATCAACATCAATTTCACCAGTGACATCTAAACCTTCAAATAATGCTAACCATGCTTCATCTCGAGCTGGTTTTCCTTCAAAGTCAGAATCATTAAATTCTTCAAAAGACACAGATTCAATAAGTCCAGCTTCAGAAATTTGAACACGAACCACATTTGTTCCAGCAAATCCTTCTGCTTCAACTAAATAGACAGTAGAAGTTCCTTCTTCTAAAGTTTCAACAACCGTTGCACCAGTAGGTTCAGGCTCTGCAGGAGCACTAGGAGTCGCAGTAGAGCCTGTCAAATCATTAAAGACTGACACAGCTGCATTAACACCATTTACAACCGCATTACTAGAGGTTGTTGCTCCTGAAACAACTTCAGCAGCATCTCCAGTAGTTTTGCCTTGCATTGAATCAATATAAGCATCTTCACTTAATCGTTGACCAAAACCTGGTGTCTCAGAGTTTTGTAGAATCGCAAACTTAGAATTAGATCCATCATTGTCATAACCAATTAAGAAACTAATAATATCTTCATATCCTTTACTTTCAACCTTAAATACATGGGCTGTATCATCAACTGCATAGGCTTCTTTAACCAGTCCATTTTCATCAGGAGTGAATTCAAGCATTTCAAAATTAGTTGCGTCTGGATAAAGTTGTTCTAACTCAGCTGTTTGAGCACTCGCATCATTTGCCGCAATAACAGGAGCCGTCATTTGATTGACTGCTGCTAATAAACCGGTTGCCAGTGCCGCAACAACTGCTAAGAAAATGGTCATTTTTAACGTTTTATTCATTATTGTCCTCCAAATTCAGCAGCTGCTTTCTTCACTGCTTCTAATACTGAATTGGATGATAAAGTAGCTCCAGTACTTGTATCGACATTAATCTCTGAATTAACATCTAAGCCTTCAAATTCAGCTAACCATGCTTCATCACGAGCTGGTTTACCTTCAAAGTCAGAGTCATTAAATTCATCAAATGAAACAGATTCAACTAAGCCAGTCTCAGAAATAACAACACGAACTAAGTTATCACCTGAGAACCCTTTAGAAGAAACAACATAGACACTAGAAGATCCTTCTTGGGTTGTTTCAACAATAGAGACTGTTTCATCACCAGCGGCTGCCACTTCAACCACATTTCCAGTTAAGCCTGAGATTAATAAAGCGACTACGCCAACTCCAGCTAATCCCATCATGGCTTTCTTGTAAGTTTTAATTTGGCTTCCAGCTAATAAGTAATCAATTAAAGGAACTAAAATATTCATTAATGCGATCGCATAAACAACTCCACCTGGAGTTTGTCCAAAGACACGAATCACCACGGTAAGAATCCCTGCACCCACACCAAAGATGGCACGGCCAACAGGATGAATTGGTGAAGTCACTGGATCAGTTAACATAAAGACTGCCCCAAATAAGACACCACCACTTAAGACTTGATAAAGTGCATAAGACATATCCATACCACTAATTAGAGCAATAACTAATCCCATTGCAAACACAGTTCCAATGTAGAAAAGTGAAATTCTCCAATCAATGACTTCACGGATAATTAAGAATGCACCTAAAATAATTAATAGAATTGCTGGTGTTTCACCAATCGCACCAGGATGCCAACCTGTTAGCATTCCCATCCAACCACCAAATGGTTCTAAGAAAGATTCAAAACCACCTTGGGCAATTGTCCAACCATTTGAATTAATGGCTGTTACTGGTGTAACACCGGTCGATAATTCAGAAACAACTTGGCCACCAAAACCTGACATCATAACAATACGTCCAACGCCAGCTGGATTAAAGATGTTTTGACCAAATCCACCAAAGACTAACTTCCCGACAAATATCGCAAAAACAGTTCCCATAATAACAGGATAAATAGCTGTATTAGGCGAAGTAATTAAAACTAAGATAATTGAAGTAATATAAGGATAGCTAGAAGCTAAATGAGTTTTAATATCCTTTTTAACCACTAAAGCATAAATTACTTCAACGACATAAGCACTAATTAAGGAAGCAGCTAATAAAGTTAGAATATGTGTTACATAATTCATTCCATATTCTGATCCATAATAGAATAGACTAAACAATAAGACTGCCACTAACGCAATTAATAACTCAATCATTATTTGAGAGGTAGTCCGGTTTGTTTTTATACTCGGTGAAAATCTAAACTTGTATTTCATATTCTACCCCTTTCTTAAACGTAGTGCAGTTTTTGCACGACGTACATTTTCAGTGACATCGATCTTAGATGGGCAAATATAAGTACACATACCACATTCAATACATGCATCCGCATCTAATTTTTCGATTAAATCAAGATTCTTCGCTTTTTCAGCATCTTGAATCTTAACTGGCATAATTCCTGCTGGACAATGATCCACACATTGAGCACAACGTAAACATCCAATTGGATCAATCTTTCTCTCAACTAAAACAGTTAATGAATTTGATGTATTATTAATAACCACATTTGGCGATAACATGGTTTTACCCATCATTGGTCCACCATGAATGACATGGATGTTTTCATCAGTAGGTCCCCCACATAAATCAACAATTGATCCAATTGGGGTTCCTATTTTCGCTAACACATTATGTGGTTCTTTCACTCCATCACCAGAAACAGTCACAAGTTTCTCAGTAATAGGAACCCCTTGATTGAATGCTCTAGAAACCCAGATACAAGTCGTTGAGTTATTGACAATGGCTCCCACTTCATTTGGAAGTCTGTCATATCTCTTTCCTAATACTTCATAAACTAATGTTCTTTCCCAACCCATAGGATAAACATTTGGAACAGCTTTAACTTCAATATCATCATAGCTGCTGAAGGCTTCTTTCATTCGCGCAATTTGTTCTGTCTTATCTTCTTTAATGGCCACAAATGTTTTTTGAACATTTCCAGCTTTACGAAGAATATGAATACCATTGACCATTTCATCTAAGTAATTAACCACATTACGATAGTCTTGTGTTAAATAAGGTTCACATTCTACCGCATTAATAATTAGATAAGGGGTTTCCTTCATTGGTTGGTATTTCAAATACGTTGGGAAACCGGCACCACCACAACCGACAATCCCCATTTCTTTAATGTGTTCTACAATTTCATCTTTACTCGCTTGAGTATAATCCAGTGGTGTTGGTGAAACGCTCTCATATTGAAAATCATTTTCAATCACAATATGTTTTACTTTACGTCCACCCCAGCTGTGAAACTCATCTCTAAATCCAGTTACAGTCCCTGAGACAGGTGAAAATAACGGAATCACAAAGTGATCATTTCGAGCAGCTACTTTCTGATTCAAAAGAACACGATCACCTTCATTCACATAAACTTCTAAGTCTTGAGAATTCATTGCCATCAGAGGGATTAAAACCTCTTTAGGTGCCTCAATCGTAAGAATTTCATTGTGATCAGTGAGTTCTTTTAAACCAGGAATGTGTTTTCGTAACGGTCCTAATAAAAAAGGCATAACTCTTCTCTCCTTCTACACTGTTGATTTTTCAACTTACTGTTTTATTATACCACGCTAACTTATAAATTAAACCACTAAATTCACATAATTATTAGCTTGTTCTAACTTTAGTGTTGTGTGCTATAATACCCTCGGTGATATTATGAAAAAGAAACTATTTATACTACTTATAGGCTTATTATGTTTAAGCGCCTGTACAACCCAAGAACCTACCCTTCAACGATTCCAACGAGTGATTGGTGGATCAGATGTTGATCCAGTTGGATTTGATACGTCCTTTACCTTAATTGGCTATACTGAAACCGAAAAACAATTTAATGACTATATCGATCAATTAAGAGAAGAAATGATGGCACTCAATCAACTCTTTGATAAATACAACAACTATGAAGGTGTCAATAATCTAAAAACAATTAATGACAAAGCTGGGATTGAGCCAGTTGTTGTTGATTCAAAGATAATCGAATTATTATTAATGTCAAAAGAACAGTACGATGAGAATCATCAAAAATTCGATCCAACATTAGGTGCCCTCTTAGATATCTGGCATGACTATCGTGAAGAAGGATTACTCTTAAATGAACAAGACCAATATGGTGAGATCCCAAGTATGGACATCTTAGAAGAAGCCAAAGCTTGTACTGGATGGGACTTTGTTGAGATTAACCAAGAAGATTCAAGCGTCTACTTAACCAAAGACTGTGCTTCCTTAGATTTGGGTGGGATTGCGAAAGGATACGCCACTGAACTTGTCTCAAAATCATTATTTGAATCCGGTTTAGAACACTTCTCATTAAGTTCAGGTGGAAATGTTAAGGTACAAAACACCAAACCTGATGGAAGTCAGTGGAATATAGGCATTGGTGAACCAGTCTATATTTCATTAGGAACAACCGTCGATGTGTTAAGTATTGACGAAGAACTCTCCATTGTTACTTCAGGTGATTATCAACGATTCTATTATGGTCCGGATATGCAGTTATTACATCATTTGATTGACCCAGAAACATTAATGCCACTCAATCAATTTAGATCAACAACGATTGTGATGAAAGATTCTGGCTATGCTGATATGTACTCCACTGTTTTATATCTTCTTGATTATGAAACAGGAAAAGAGTGGATAGAGGCCCATAATAAAAAATACCCAGACCAACAAATTGAAGGTTACTGGGTCATTGATAGTGATAGTGAATATTGGAATCATCCAGACTTTATGCAAGCAGAGAGCTATAAAGTTGCCATGAGTGATGGTTTAAGATCTCGCTCTAAATTACTAAATCCTTAATTAGAAAGCACTTGCTTTCTTTTTATTTGTCAAAGAACGCTTCAACAGCCGCATATAAGACACCAGCTACTGGCCATATAATCCAGCTATAACCCCAATTCATCGTGATAAAACTATAGCCAAGATATAGTGCAATAACAATGGTCCAATAGATGGTACTAATTCTCTCTAGCTTAGGATTAACTTGAGCAGTTTCCCCTAAAAGTTTATTCGTCGCATTATAGACACCATAAGGCATTAATAAATTGTAAGTCGAAAAGGAAACAATTAAGATTAAGATCCCTAAACTAATTAAGAGTGGTCCTTCATTCATCTCACCAAAGATAATTAATGACGCAAACATTGGCACAACCGATAAGATATACATTACAACCGATAAACTTAAGGCTTTCTTAAATTTAGGATCAGCCTCGGCCTTAACATGATTAATCTCTTGTTTGCTTTGATAATCTAGATGAAATACTTCTTCATCTAAAAATTTGTAAGCTGATAATTGCATATAATTGGAAACAATAAGATAGACACCTATTGCCACAAAAACCAGAATAAATAATAAAGCGAGTAAGGTACTTTGTTCTTCATTAAGACCAAATACATTAAGTGCATATCCTCCAAGCATAAACATTAAGATAGAGGCTGAACTAATTATTATTGCAATACCCAAAACGACTTTAGGCCAATATTGTTTAACATCTAAAAGACAGTTTCTAGTCTCTTCTAAACTAATTGTTCTATGCTCCTCAGTTTCTGGCTCAAATCCAAGCGCTTCAGAAACTTCTTCTAAATTCCCAAATTCAGAAATAACAATACCAACGGCTTCATTTTCACTTTTACCAGATTCTTTTAATTCATAATACTTATCTTCCATCATCGAAAATAATTCTTCCTTTGCTCGAATCGTATTTTCATTTTGAGGATAACCTAAAAACATATTGTCAATATAACTTCTAATTGTGTCCATTATTTAGCTCCTTATCTATAAATTTATTTACTACTTCTTTTGTTACTTCCCACTCATCACATTTTGATTGATAATGCTTTATCCCCTCATCCGTTATTCTGTAATAAGTTCTTGGCTTACCATATGATTCATCTGATTTAAACGATTCAACATAACCATTGCTTTCTAATCGCTTAAACGCTGAATATAAGGTTGTCTCCTTCATAATGTATTTCTCTTCTGTTATTTCTTTGATTTGTTTTGAAATCTCATAACCATAGGATGGTTCCTTTAATAAGATGAATAGAATCATCGTATCGTTGTAGCCACGTATGATATCACTACTGATCATCCAACCACCTCTTTCCCAGACTATTTCATCTGTCGTAGTAAATATATCATGATTACTACGACAGGTCAAGTAATTTAGACAATAAAAAAAGAATCTCCAAAATTAGAGATTCTTCATGATAATTATTCTTTGCCTAATCGCTTAAACATATTCTTCTTATAAACTTCAACCCCTGG
>CAZVKL010000013.1:0-27362 GCA_964627845.1 uncultured Erysipelothrix sp.
ACATGACTCGTCTGAGGGAACATGTCAAAAGGTTTAACTTCCTTAATCGTGTAATGAGAAGATAATAAGTCTAAATCTCGCTTCAACGTGACTGGATTACAAGAAACATAGACAACATTCTCTGCTTGAGTTTTAATAATGTCTTCAATTCCTTGCGTAGTCAAACCCTTACGTGGTGGATCAACAATAACCGTATCAATCGTTTCATTTAAGTTAGACAGAAAATGCGTTGCATCGTCTAAGACAAACTCAACATTATCAATATTGTTTAGTTCTTTATTTAAATTGGCATCCTCGATCGCTTGTTGGTTAATCTCAACCCCAATCACTTTCTTGACAAACTGTGAGATAAATAAAGAGATTGTCCCAACCCCACAATATAAATCCAATACCGTTTGATTCGAATCAAACTTAGCCAAATCGAGAATCATTTGGTATAAGTTCGCTGTTTGTAACGTGTTTACTTGAAAGAATGAATCTGGAGAAATTCGAAACTTTAAATTATTTATCTGTTCAATAATCACTTCATCGCCATAAACAAGTTCATCATTAACATAGATGCTTTTAATATCGTCAAAAGCATCAATTAAATTTTGAATATTTGATTGATTAATTTTTTTCCCTTTAAAAATTATCATTAATTCTGACTGAAGGGTTTGTTTTAGAACCAGTTCATCAAAATCATTATTGAAGAATGATTGTTTTATAAAGTTTAATACTTTATTCATCACATCGCTCTGTAAATAACACTGTTTAATTTCGACAATTTCATTGCTTCTAGTTTTATAGAGACCGATTCTAAATGGGTCCTTCTGTACTCTAAAAGTCATTTTATTTCGATATCCCAGATCCAATGGAGACGCAAAAATGTTTGTTGTCTCAATATTCAACGTATCATTGACACTACGTTGTTTAAAATCAAGTTGGCGCTTATAATCAAGCATCATGATTTGGCATCCACCACATTCATTGAAATGTGGACAGATAGGTAAAATACGTGTCGGTGCAGCTTCTAATAATTTAACTATTTTACCAAAACCATACTTTGATTTTAGTTGAGTAATCTGAATTTCAGCTACCTCTTGAGGTAATAATTTCTCAACAAAAAAAGGGAAACGGTCAGCTTTGGCGACACCCATCCCTTGATTCGTTATATCACTACACTTTAAAACTAAATGATCATTTACTTTAAACATATGATTTATGGTTGAGGTGCAGGTTCAGGTTGAGGTTCAACCGGAACATTCGGATCAACCGGTGCATTTGGATCAACCGGAGCATTTGGATCAACCGGCTCATTCATACGCTCAAGTACTTGTTGAGTCGTTACAGGATCAAGTGGTGAAGAGACAATGTTCACTTTAGGCGCAGCCATCATCGAATTCTTCACTAAAACTGCATGGACATCCAACGTCGTTGGATTATTAAACATCGTAACCTCTAAATCATAATTACGCATTTCTTCTGTTTGAGAAAAATAAGTCTCAACAGGTAAAACACCAATAATTGTGTTATAAATCTCTGATTGAAAAGTCGGTAACTCTTCTAAAGTTAGTTCGTCCTTCATATCAACTCTGACTTTGAGCGTTGCCGAATGTAAATTTGCCTCTGAAGAATCAACATACACTAACGCATTTAATCCATCCGCTACTCTAGTTCTATCATCCTCTGTAATTTCTTGGGCAATATCATTCTCGAAACGTTCACCAACAATTGGTACACCCGCTTCCATATATGAATCATAAATAACACGACCAATAATAAATAATGGAATCGCAATTAAAATTGAACTGACTATAATAATTAAAAGTGAGTTATATCCTTTTCCATGAGGTGCAGACTTAACGGCATTTGTTCTCTTTTTCTTAGCCATGCACAACCTCCTTTTTAACCTCTATATTATACACTAGTTTTCTTTCTTTGATAACAAAGTCTGTTTGACCATCTTATTAGCCAACGCAGGATTTGCCTGGCCTTTTGAAAGTTTCATCACTTGGCCCATTACAAACTTGATTGATTTATCCTTACCAGCTAAGAAATCATCAATCACAGCAGGATTCTCAGCCAGAATTTCATCAATCCAATTTTGGATCACCACTGGATCTGACTCTTGTTTTAAACCTAGCTTCTCAATCACATCATCAACATTATTTTCTTTATGTAAGAGTTCGGGTAGGACCATTTTCCCTTGTTTACTTGACAAAGTTTTATCCCCAAGTAACGAAATCAACTTTTTAAGTTGGACAACATCAAATAAATCAAATAAATCATTATTATTCTTATTCACAAAGCTCATCACTTCCGAAATAAGATAATTAGAACTTCGAACTGGATCGATATTACCATCATTGAGGGCATCAAAATAATCAGATAAATTCTTATTAGCCACTAGAATGGACGCATTGACCGGATCAATCTCTAATTCGTTCACATATCTTAGATAGCGCTCATGAGGTAATTCATTTAAATTATCCTTAACAGAATTTATGAAGTGATCATCTAATTGAATTGGGAAAATATTAGGCTCTGGGAAATAGCGATAATCCACAGTCCCTTCTTTCTCTCTCATTAAGACAGTATCTTGAATGGATTCATCAAACCGTCTCGTCGATTGAACAATCTCTTCATTATTTTCAAGTGCTTTCGTTTGTCTCTCAATTTCTTTCTCAATCGCCTTTTGAACATTATTAATTGAGTTTAAATTCTTAATCTCAACTTTCGTACCTAATTTATCTGACCCTGGTTTTGCCAGTGATATATTAACATCACAGCGCATCGACCCTTCTTCCATCTTACCATCTGAAATATCAAGATAGACCACTAGCTCTCGCATGGCCGTTACATAAGCTGCCGCTTCTTTTGCGGAATGAATTTCTGGCTCAGACACGATTTCAATCAAAGGAACTCCAGCCCGATTAAAATCGATTAATGTCTTATCTTCCAAATGATGTTGTTTCGCTGTATCTTCCTCAAGATGGAGTCGAGTCACACCAATCTTTTTCTCTTGATAATCCACCAATATCGGTAATGTCCCCTTTTCACCAATCGGATGAAATTGTTGAGTAATCTGAAACCCTTTTGGTAAATCCGAATAAAAATAATTCTTGCGATCAAAGCGCAACAATGAGTCTATCTTCATGTTTAAGGCATGACATAATTTTAATGCGTACTCTACCGCTTTCTTATTGACTGTCGGTAACGTTCCAGGCAATCCCAAATCAACTTCATTCACAAAACTATTAACTGGTCCATCAAAATGTACTTCACTATTCGAAAACATTTTTGTGTTTGTTTTTAATTCACAGTGAATCTCAATTCCAATCGTTACTTCGTACGCCATGGATTTACCTCCATATCTAAAGCATTAAAATCAATCAGTTTTTCTAACCCTAACGCCATATCAAACATTGTTTTTTCATTAAACAAATACGATGCTAAATTAATTCCATAAGGCAAACCATTTAAATGTCCTAGCGGTAAAGAAATACTAGGGAAACCACTAAAGTTGTCTAACACCAAATGGTTCTCAGCAATGATTTTATTTGACGATAGCTCTTCATCCTGCATTTTTGATTTTAAAGGAGCAACCGTATCCGTACTTAAAGTTAAAATACCATCAACTTGATTCATCATGTCTGTATACGCATCCACAATCTTTCTTCTAACGCGTTGAGCTTTTCTAAACAACTCTTCTTGATGGGCATCATCCAGCGCATAACTACCAATAACAAACCGTCTTTTTAATAAAGTACCAAATCCTTTCGTTCTAGAATTAATCATGATATCGGATAAGGAATCACCCTCAACCCGTTGTCCAAAACGAATTCCATCTAAATTCGCATGATTAGCAGTGGCCTCACAATTGGCAATAATAAAATATACAGGTAAAATCGTTTTAAGCAATGTCGCATCAAACTTAAAATGTTTAATCGTCACACCACTCTCTTGAAGTTGATCAAGCAACCCAAGGAAACGTTCTTTAATTTCATCATCGGCCTTCGCTTCAATCAAATTATCAATCACACCAATGGTTTTACCCTTCAGTTGTCCAGTAATATCCGTGTAATCATCAACTGGTTCAAAAGAAGACGTGTGATCTTTTTCATCTCGACCAGCCAATACATTTAACATAAGTGCACTATCTAAAACAGTATCACTAAAGTAACCAACATGATCTAAACTTGAGGCATAAGGAATGATTCCATAACGAGAAATGCGTCCATAAGTCGGCTTAACCCCAACCACTCCGCAATAAGCCGCTGGTTTTCTCACCGAATCCCCAGTATCGCTACCAATCGCAAAATCAACAACCCGTGCACCCATTAAAGCAGCCGATCCACTGCTCGATCCACCAGAAATATGATCCATGTTATAAGGATTGTTTGTAGGGCCTTGAACCGGCGTCAGGCCTGTGCCACCCAGTGCTAATTCATCTAAAGTTGTTTTAGCCACTAGCTGTGCACCAGCCTCTCGTAACTTCGTAATAATGGTGGCATCAAAAGGCGGAATATAATCAATTAAAATTCCACTCGACGCTGTCGTCTCAATTCCCTTCGTTGAAACATTATCTTTAATGGCAACGGTTCTCCCTTTTAAAACGCCATCGTGATGATTCTCTTCATCAATATAGACTGTGACAGCATTGAGTGTCTCACCAGCTTTTCTTAACATTAGTCCACCACCTTTGGCACCACAAAATAATCATCTTGAGCATCTGGTGCATTCATAAACACTTCCTCAATGGTTAAATGTTCACTCATTTCATCATTTCTTAGGGAAGTTGAGTTTATTTCATAAGGAAAAACCATTGGTTCCACCCCTTGAGTGTCGATATCATTCAGTAACTCCATTTGTTTTAACAATGTCGCAAACTCATGTTGAATATCTTCCATTTCTTGATCACTTAAATCAAACATTAAATGATTCGCTAATTGTTTGATTTTTTCTTTACTCAGCTGTTTCACCATTCCACCATTTTTATTTGTTCACCTTTCTTTTCAATAACCATTACTGTATCACCCAACACTTGAATATCAATTAAAATATCAAAGTCAAAATGATCTAAACGTTGTTGCATCAACTGAAACGCATATTGAGCCAAACCCTGAACCTCTAAATACGTTTTACCCGTCGTCGATAACGTTATATTCAGCTGATTAATCTGATTATCAATTAATCGAGCTCTTCCAACCACACCCACTTGTTCCTCAGGTAGAAACGTTTGAATATGATTTCTTAATATATTAAATTCCGTCGAGACATCTGGTGCTAATTGATTCGCTCTCGACGAAGGAAAAATCACCCATTCTTGATTGATTCTCTCAAACTGACCACTATTTCCTTCAAAATAAGCACTCGAAATAAATCCGCCTGGCAAAGTAGAATCACTCTTATTTAAATTATACAAACCAACAAAGATCGGAATTTGAGATGTTTCTGGAATGGTTCTCAAATAAGAAACTAATTTACGAGCTGCATTCTCACCATATTCAATCAAATCGGAATCACTCAATTTATCAGGGTCCAAGGCATCCTGATTTAAATTACCATTAAGTGCCAACGCAAAAGACATCGCCGCAACACCCTCATCTCGATTAGGACTGGTGTAATAATCAATTTCATACATCGTCACTAAAATAATGGGTTGAGTTATTTCTTGACCATTCTCAGTCACAAATACTTGGTCGGACGTGGGATTTAGTCCCATTGGATACTCTTGTGAATTAAAACGAAGTAAATTCGTATATTGATCGGAACTAATCATGCGTCCCTCAGCAATATAATAATCACTCGGATTAAAGTATTGTGCCGACATACTTTGAAGTTGTTTAGTGACTTCATAGGTATCTTCTTTATACACTGAACGTTGTTCATGAGTTAAGCGTTGCCTCGAACCAATAAAAGGAATAATCAAAGAAAAACGCTCATTCTGTGAATAATATTGAATGGCATCTTGTGAAATAGCCACATCCATTTCTTCGTTTTGTTCTGGTTCATCAGCTCTATCAAAACAACCAGTTAGTATTAATAGCACCAACAAAAGGACTAAGCTACGCTTCATAATTTACCTCAATTAGGAACCTCTCTTCATCCCAAACTTCTATATTAAGTTCTCTCGCTTTATCTAGCTTAGAACCAGCTGCTTCACCCGCTATCACTAAATCGGTATTTTTAGAGACGGAAGAGGATAAACTCGCCCCAAAAGATTCTAATAATTGAGTCGCTTCTTTACGCGATAATTTTTCTAAAGATCCCGTCAATACCACTTTCTTGTTCGATAAATTCGATTCTTTAATTTCTTGATGTGATTGTTGCATGTTGACACCCAAGCGACTTAAATGTTGAATGAGATGTGTATTATGGTCATTCTCAAAATAATCCAATAACGATTGAGCCGTCACTGACCCAACATCATCAATTTGAATTAATGTTTCATAATCCGCCTTCATTAATGCATCCATGTCATTGAAACTACGTGCCAGGGTATTGGATGCTTTGGAACCAACATGCAAGATCCCTAGTCCAAATAAAAGTTGACTTAATTCATTCTGTTTACTACGCTCAATCGCACTCAGTAAATTCTGAATTGATTTCTCTCCAAACTTCTCAAGTTGTTTCAATAACTCAACTTTATCCTTTAATCGATAGATATCATCAATCGAATTTAAAAGTCCAGCTTCATGCATCTGTTTGACACGAGCATGCCCTAGTCCATCAATGTTCATCGCATTTCGAGAAGCAAAATGAGCGATTCCTTCAACGATTCGAGCTGGACACTCACTATTGATACAATAGGTGGCTGCAGCCGATGGGTCACGCACTAATTCACTCTCACAAATTGGACATTCTGTCGGAAAAACGTAAGGGCTTGATCCTTCCTCCCTAAATTCAGGTAATGATTCAATGATTTCAGGAATGATCTCACCCGCTTTATGAAGAGTAACTCGATCATTCACCCGGATATCTTTTTCTTTAATATAGTCTTCATTATGTAACGTAGCGGCAGAAACAATTGAACCTCCCAATGAGACAGGGGCAAGCTTCGCATTCGGTGTAATTCGTCCTGTACGCCCCACCGTTAAATGAATATCCAGTACTTGAGATTGAGCAACTTCTGCAGGGAATTTATATGCCACCGCAAACTTTGGGACTCTGACTGTATATCCTAGCTCGTTTTGTTTATCAATCGAATTGACTTTAATGACAACCCCATCAATATCAAAATCCAATGTCTTTCTAAGTTCATCTAACTCTTTTATTTTCTCAATCACTTCATCAATGTCTTTAACATGATAAACATATTGATTGACCTTAAAGCCCTGTTTTTTTAAAAACTGTAAAGCATCCCATTGAGTGTGAACACCATAGTCTAAAGGATCCACTAAGGTATACCAAAACGCGTCTAACGCACGTTTTGCGGCAATGGACGAATCTAATTGTCTAATACTTCCAGCCGCCGCATTTCGAGTATTCGCAAAAACAACTTCCCCATTTTCTTCTCGAGCTGCATTAAGTTTTAAAAAGGATTGTTGGGGCATGAACACTTCACCACGAATTTGTACATTGAGATTATCTTTGGTCGATAACGGTAATGAGCGAATCGTTTTAACATTGTTGGTAACATCTTCACCAACCTTACCATCTCCTCTTGTTACTGCCTGAAAATAGCGGCCGTTGTTAAATTCAACCGCCATTGCTAATCCATCAATTTTCAACTCGACAACATAGTCAACCGGTCCAACTTCACTCGTTACACGCTTATCAAAAGCTCTTAAATCCTCATCATTAAACGCATTTGACAGCGAAAACAACGGATTTTTATGAGTCACTTTCTCAAACTTACTACTCACTTGACCACCAATCTTTTGGGTCGGTGACGAAGGATCCGCATATTGAGGAAATTGAGTTTCTAACTCAATCAGTTCATTTAAATCTTGGTCATATTCTTTATCGGAAATGGTCGGATGATCCAACACATGATAATCAATATTTGCTTGGGTGAGTTTTTGTCTCAATTCTTTAATTCGATCAAGCATCATACTTTCTCTCCTTTTTGCTAATGGCTGGGTGATTTAATACCACCGTCTTGATGCCATAAGGATGATTAAAGGCAATATCCGCCATGCCATCTTCAATTTTGATGATAATTCCCTCACCAAAAGTGGTGTGAACAACAATATCACTCTTCTTATAATTGGTTGTAGGCGCATTCGAAATTCGTCCAGCTCTTAGAATCGAATTTCTCTCAATCGCACTGGGCTTTGCCTCAACTTGCCCATAGTAACCTATTTGTTGATGGTCAATCACTTCATCATCAATTTCACTTAGAAAACGAGAGGTTACCTGACCCTTATTTAAAACAAATGAGAAACCTTGAGCATCGGTTAAATAGAGTCGTTTCTTTGCGCGCGTCATCGCCACATAGGCTAGTCTTCGCTCTTCTTCCAGACCTCTCTTACCATCCGACATCGCCCTTTCGTTAGGGAAGACTCCCTCTGATAATCCACAAATAAAGACATGATCAAATTCTAAACCTTTTGAGGAATGGATCGTCATCAGTTGAACGGCATCAGGTGCGGTCTCACTCTTATCACCATAGAGTGCCACCGATTGTAAATATTCATCTAGATTTGCTTCAGGGTATGTATTGATAAAGGATTGAGCATCGGATATCAATTCTTTGACGTTTTCAACACGATCGAGTTCATTATTCTCCTGATAATAATCTCTTAGCAAGGACAAATCTAAAATATCCGTAATCAATTTATCAAGCGGTTTTTCTAAGGAACGTACTTTTAACTTTTCAATTAAGGCAACATAACCAGCCAGATTCGCCCCTTGTTGACCAGTCAGTGGTGAATAGTTTTTAGCCACTTCATACAGGGTACAATTCTTTTCTAAGGAAATAGCCCGTAGTTTATCAATCGTTTTAGGACCCAAGCCACGCTTGGGTAGATTCACGGTTCTTAAAAATGATAAGTCATCCGCAATGACACACATTCTTAAATACGATAAAACATCTTTAATCTCAGCACGATCATAGAATCGTGTCCCCCCATAAATTACATAGGGAATTGAGTTTAAAATTAAGCCTTTTTCTATAGCTCTTGATAAATAGTTGGAGCGATAGAGAATAGCCATGTTTTGATAAGGCGTATCCTCTTGATATAAATGTTCAATTCTAGACACAATCCAGTTCGCTTCTTCTTCCGATGAATTGAGTGTCATGTGTAAAATTTTATCCTCTGATTCTATCTCCGTAAATAATTCTTTATCTTCACGATATTTATTATGAGAAATCAGCGCATTCGCACCTTTTAAGATTGAGTTAGTCGAACGATAGTTTTGAGTCAACAAAACGGTTTCGCTCGGTTTAAACAACTTTACAAAATCTAAAATTATATTGACATCCGCACCACGCCAGGTATAGATTGTTTGGTCTGGATCACCCACAACATACAACGAATTTCGAGTCGATACTAATAATTTAATTAATTCATTTTGAATGTGGTCAATGTCTTGGTACTCATCCACTAAATAATGATCATGACGTTTTTGCCACTTCTCTAAAATACTTGGATGCTTTTTAAAAAGCCTCACTGTAAATAACAGTAAATCATCAAAATCCAATCCGTACATTTGCGTTAAGCGATTGTCATAATACTCATAAATTTTCGCTTTTTTAATCTCATGTTCTGAACTATACGCTAATTCAAAAGCACGTTTAACACTAATTTCTGCCCCTTTATTGTTTCCAATATAATCGAGTGCTTGATTAAAGGAGATTTCTTTAACATCATAACCAAATTCACGATACGCTTCTTTGAGTACCGCTCTTTGATCAGTTGCATCTAAAATTGTAAAATTCTTAGGGTAATCCAATGCATTGATATCTTCTCTTAGGATCCGAACGCATAATGAGTGAATCGTTGACAACCATACCCCAGATCCTGCTTCCCCTAGATATGCTTTTAAACGTTCTTTCATTTCATTGCTGGCTTTATTGGTAAATGTTAGGGCACAAATTTTGTATGGCGCAACATTTAAATCTGAAATTAAATGGACAATGCGTAAGGTTAAAACCCGAGTTTTACCAGATCCCGCACCAGCAATGACTCGGACATATTTATGATTAGAAAAAACAGCTTTTTGTTGCTGTGGATTTAAACTATCGTAGATTTGCACATTATCACCGACAATATTATACCACACCAAAATTACCCCCACATCTTAAAGTTTGTTATAATACAAACATGAAAAACAATCCTGAAATTCTCTATGAAGATAATCATTTATTAGTGGTGGTAAAACCAGCGAATATGCCCACCCAACAAGATAGTTCCAATGACTTGGATTTAGTAACATGGGCCAAAGATTTTTTAAAAAAGAAATACAACAAACCAGGCAATGTATACTGTGGAATGGTCCATCGATTGGATCGACCTGTAAGTGGCATCGTTGTTTTAGCAAAGACCTCAAAAGCTGCTTCAAGACTTAGTAATCAAATTCGATTAAACTTGATGTCTAAAAAATACACAGCCCTTGTGGAGGGACGGGTTGAGCCTACTACTTGGCAAGATTATCTAGGCAAAAACCAACAGACAAATACGTCTTATGTGACGACCAAGGACAAAGGCAAATTCAGTGAATTGACCATCATCGATAGTGAACCAGTTAACCAACACCAATCTTTAATCACCATTCTTTTAATCACTGGACGGTCCCATCAAATTCGTGTCCAATGTGCTTCTAGAAATCATCCAATTGTGGGCGATCAACGATATCATCCAAATCCACAAAAAAACCAACAAATACATTTGTTGGCTCATGAATTATCCTTTAGTCACCCAACGACCAAAGAGAATTTAACGTTTAAAATTGATTATCCATCATGGTTTCTTAAATAGAGCTTCAATCGAGGCTCTATTTTCTTCACAGTTTTCAAACGCTAAATCAAACAAATCCATAAACTGTTCTCTTGAACCCGTATAACGACTGACTCCTGTTTCCCTAGTTGGATAGAGGTTGATGGCCTTATTTTCTTTCACTAGTTTATCGACTAATTTTCTCTCTTGATAATAGACTCGCGTACGACTATCAAAATCAGCCACCATCTTTTTATGCTTGCGATAAATAATATTATTCAACAACCAAATCTGCCACCGTGGAAATGGTTTACGGACATATTCTGGTGATTTAGTCGTAACAATTAACAGATGATCAACCTCTTGTTCTAAGGCACGACCAACAGGAATCATGCTGGTAATTCCACCATCGGTATAGTAAGTCTCTTGAACTTTAACGAATCGACCAAAAATAGGTAATGCGCAAGCCGCTTTAATCCATTTTGCTTCTTTCGCAACATCATGTTGTGTCTTCCATAATGTTTCATATTCTTCTAACGAATAAACCCCTATTTCTAAATCACTTTTACTGTCACTTAGTTTTTGATGATCAAAACCAGCTTTGACCATTTCCTGATCATACAAGCGGTCATATGCCACGATTTGACCTTCTCTTAAAAAAGCTCGAAGTCCAACATTATTTTTATCGGGAGCAATGTCAATGGATGCTTTACGTAATAAGTCCACATCTTTAGTACAATAAAAAGCACCATACATCGCACCAGAGGAAATACCAACGACATAATCCGCAACAAATTTATTTTCGATTAACCAAGCAAGGACACCGGCAGTATACGCACCACGCATCCCGCCTCCTTCTAAAACTATTCCAACTTTTTTCATAAGACTCCTATAATAATCCTGAGAACAGTCCTACTAGTGCACGCATTAAGCGTGTGTAGAACGGTAATTTTTTAACTTCATCCAAAGTCACTTCTTGACTCACCTTAATGATGTCTTTAAAATCAGCCACTGCCTCTTTTGAAGCAGTCGAACTATAACAACATAATCCACATTCAAAATTTAAATAATAAGAACGATAATCCATATTAGCCGTGGAGATAATGGCGAGTTCTTCATCCACAATCACAACTTTTTGATGAATAAAGCCAGGCGTATATTCATACACTTTTACCCCTGCCTCCATTAACGCTAAGTAGTGAGAACGCGAAACCATATAAACCAGTTTCTTATCTGGAATTCCAGGTAAAACAACCCTCACATCGACACCTGTCATGGCAGCATTACTCAGAGCACGAATCATTTCATGACCAATAATCAAATAAGGCGTGACAATGTATATGGTCTTTCTAGCATTATTAATCGCATTAAGATGTAATGTTTCAGCAACCGTTAAATCATCTGACGGATTATCCGAGAATGGTTGGATAAAACCATCATCTTCACATTCTACAACAGAATTTTGATACAAACGAATATTCTCTTTTGGATCATTGGAACAAAATGACCAAAATGTTAAGAACATATCAATTAATGAAATCACGGCAGCCCCTCTGATTCCAACCGCATTATCTTTCCAATAGCCAAAGCGTTCGATTGTATTGATGTATTCATCGCCTATATTATGGCCACTAACATAACCGTATTCACCATCAATAATCGTTATTTTTCTATGTGATCGATTATTCATTTGAACCACAAATTTATAAGTAAGTTTATTAAATGGATAAATCTTTAATCCTTGACCACGAAGTTTCGAAACATATCCTTTATCAAGTTCAGGTGAACCCCAGTCATCATAAATCACCCGGACATCGACGCCTTCTTTCGCTTTTCTTAATAAGATTTCTAAGATTTCATCCCACATTTTTCCAAACTTAATAATAAAATATTCCATAAAGATATATTTATTGGCATTATTCAGTTTTTCTTTAATGTCCTCAAATGCTGCTTCACCTGACGCAAAGTACTGAGATGAGGTTTTATCATAAACAGGGAAATGTCCCATTCTCTCTAAGTAAGTCATTGTTTTGGTCCACTGCTGATGTTCAATCAGAAATTCTTCAAATGTTTCACCATTTTGGACGCTGCCAATCCCTACTTCAGATTCAAGTAGCATACTTTTTTGAAGCAATTCTTTGGGCATCTTCCGGTTTCCTAATAAGAAATATAGCGTAATTCCAATAATTGGGATACCTAAGACAATGATGGTCCAGGTTTGAATGTATTTAGGATTGGTTGAATCTTGGGTCGTCAAATATAAGACAACAAAAAAAGACGCAAACTGTAATACTAAATAGATCCACCAAAATCGTACACTGAGACCTAAAATTAAATAGACGATTGCACCTAATTGAATCAAAACTGAGATAACCGCGATGACACTTCGATGAGTGACAAGCTTCTTAAGGTTTTTCATACTATCCCTCTAAAAGGTTTATAACATAGGAAAAAATTTTACTTTAATATTTCGTTGATTGATTCTTTATAAACTTCAATAACACTACCTGATTTAATTTGTAAATCAACCGTCTCTGAATGAATACTTATAACTTCACCCATTATACCATTACTGAAGGTGACTTTTTGTCCAACGCTTAACCGCGATGCTATGTCATCGATGTTTTGTTGGGTCAGTTTGATATTCTTTAATGAGTTAATAAAAAAGATTACCCCAAATAGCACCGCCATTAATAAAACAGCTAACATCGAAATAATAAAAACTTGACCAAAATTTGTTGTTAATAACATGCTTACTCCTTTAAATCCATCGTATAAATATGTTTGAAATAATCTCCTTGATGATAAAGTGGTTCATCAACAGGAACACTCACAGAATCACTATATTTAAATCCAGCACGCTCAATTGTCTTAATGGACGCAACATTATCCGTATTACAAGTTATTAATAATTCATCCATTCCAATCGCTTTGGCTAATTGAATTAATAACCGCGTGGCATCAACAGCCAACCCATCACCTTGATAATGAGGAAAAATATTGTAACCAATGTGTCCAAGATAATATAGCGCTAATTTATCACCATCGCGTAAATCACAAAATCCAATCATTCGATTATCTTTTTTACGAATCATTTGATATGAATAGTTTCGAATTCGCTCACGATTATAAGTATCTGTGTAAAATCGTGTTGGCTTTAAAATTAAACGATCATTTTCAAGTTTAATGGTTTTGGCTTTGGCGATCCATTGCTTGGGTAAAAACATTCAATACATCCTCTTTTGTCATTGCCCCTTCAAATAATTTTTCATCTTCATAGTAAAAGGTTGGAACATAATAATAATCCAAACTATCCGATAGTTCCTTATGTTCTAATTCATTCAATAACTGTAAATCAACATCTTTAAGCTCTGGATATTCTTCTTTTAGTTCATCTATCCAGGTAAATACTTGTTGGCAGTATGGACAAAATTTCAAATAAAATAATTTAAATCCGCTCATGTTGAGTTCCCCTTTTTAATTCTATAGCTATATAATAACCCATTATCACAGCAAATACTCCTATTACAAGAGCTCGAATAATTAATGAGAATTCAGACGCTAATAAAAGTTGTTCACTCGCGTATAACCCAAATAAAATAAGCGCTGGGTATAGAAAAGCTTTTTTATTAGACGTTTCTAATGCTTTAACGATCATCAAGCCAAACCCTGCATAAATAACCACATAGAAAGCTTGAATTAAAAAGCTCGAAAAATAATCAAGTGGCATTACAGCAGAAAGTTGTTCAATCGCTTCATTAATTCTTTCCAGTGGTAATTCTTCTGTGACTAAGTCAAAGATAGAACCATCGTTGATTCGTTGGGCAACCTGATAATTACCAAAAGTAGAGAATCCCATAATAAAGGCTTCCATTGCTGCTTGACCCAAACCTAAGACTAACCCAGTTTTGATTGGTTCATCCAATCTATTTTTATTAAGAACACCCTTCAACACAAAGAGTCTAAATGCGATTGCTAAAATAGTAGACACACTCGCATAAAATAAAATTCTCAAAAATAGATTATCAATTGGTACCATTCTTAAAATAGGATAACGAAGAAAGACATCACCTATTAAAAATATCATGGACCCAGCCATAAAGGTTTTGAGTACCCCTTTTAAATTTTTTCTAAATAGTAAGAAAGGGAAAATTACTAGTATGATACAGCTAACCATTAAAACAATCATGCTGATCATTTGAGAGTTTCTAATCATTTACATCACCTTAGTTATTATAGCATTGTTAGGAACTTTTAAGTTATTGTTTTAATACGATGGGTGAGATTATGTTAATTCTAATTTGGACGGTGCTCGCTTCATTCATTTATTGTCAGGCACTTCGATATCAGCAGAAGATAGACTCAAAACAATCAATATGTTTACAGTGTCACAACAAAATTCTACCATGGCACAATATCCCTATTATATCCTTTATCCTATTACGGGGGCGGTGTCATGATTGTCGCTCAACTATAAATATTAAACATTTAATTTTTGAAATAATTGGTTTGGTAATTGGTGTCTTATTCACTTTACATAGTCACTCAATTAAACATCATCTACTGGTTGCCGTGTTGTTTTATCTCTTTTGTAGTGACTTAGAGCATCAATTAATTCCAGATCGAGCCCTAGTCATCCTCCTAATACTCAATATCAGTAAGGATATTAATCTACTTTCAATTTTATTTTGTTTATTTTTGTGTGTTTTTGTTTACCTCAATCTTTTCGGGTTTGGGGATGTAAAACTGATTCTTGTTACCTCACTGGGTTTAACCTTCTATCAATTAAATTTATTAATGTTAACGAGTTCCATCATCACGATTATGATGATGGTGGGATTAACGATTCTAAAGAAAACAACCCTTTCTACACCGTTTCCATTTGGTTGTAGTTGGGTTGTCAGTTTTTTATGGTTGAGTCATTTGATTTAGTGTTAATGTAATCTTTGGAACAATTTGGTTCTTTCTAGACACAATGCCATCTTGGAAAGAATTTTCTTCATCAGGATTATTAGGGAATGTCATCTCAACAATTTCAGCTAACTCTCCGGATGAATAAATTTTAGAGCCATTATCATGAATCGAAGTAAAGACCATCACCACTAAGTCTGCGCCACGTTGTTTAAGAAGATTATCCATTTCTACTTTGAGATTTTCTTCAACAGCCGCTAATTCATTCAATTGATACATGGTCATCTGAGAGATAATGACTTTATGACCGGCAATATCAAATTCCTTTTGATCGTATGCGAGTACATCCGACATTTCCTCATTCTTCAAGGTATTGGTGACCATAAAGATTTCTCTTGCGTACTCATCAATGTCTAGTTCAGCAATCAGAGCAAGTTTAGAGGCTAACGCAACATCTGTATTGGTTGTTGTTGGCGATTTAAAGTTAAGTGTATCTGAAATCATTGCGCCAAGTAATAAACCAGCCATTGGCTTTTTAATTGGAATATCCGCTTCTAAATACATTTTCGAAATAATGGTCGCTGTTGAGCCTACGATCTCATTTCTAAATGTGATGGGTCTAGAAGTTGAAATATCACCAATTCGATGATGATCAATAATCTCAATGATTTCAGCATGTTCAATTCCATGAACTGATTGTCTCATTTCATTATGATCCACTAAGATAATTTTCTTTTTCTTGGCGTTTAATAAATGGTATCGAGAAACAAAGCCAAAGATATGGTTGGAATTGTCAACCACTGGATAGGAACGATATCGTGAGCGAATCATTCTTGCGGCGGCATCTTCCACAAATTCAGATTTATTAAATACAATTAAATCTTTTGTCATGACTTCTTTGACCGGTGAGGCATAGAATAAGTAACGAGAGGTATTCATCGTTCCATGCCCACTTAATATGATGCCACAATTCTTTTCTTGAGCCGCTTGAATAACCATCGGCGCAATATTAGAAGCCCATACCACAATTAACAATCCAGCATTCATTGCGATACAATCTAATTGAGCTTGCGTGTCATTGCCAATAATAACAATCCGATCTTCTAAATCATAGTTGCTCAAACCAGAAGCAGAAATAGCTGGAATTGACGTTTTACCACTAATGTGTGGGTTTTCAGGTGCATAGATTAATTTTCCATCCACTGTTTTAGAAATATATTCCAGTGGTGTTTTCGATAATAATTCAATTGAACGGGCCGTGTCTCCCATTAAGACATTTGATAAGTTACTAGAAGTCACTAATCCTAATAACTGATTCAAGTGATTTACAACAGATAAGGTTGTTTTTCCAGTGTTCTTCATCAATTCAAGACACTCATACATGGTTGTTTCAGGAGACATGGTAATTGGTTTATCCATTTCAATTTCATCCAATTGAGCACGTGCATCTTGAAGCAACATAGGGACATGAACTTTAAATCGATCCAAAATATATTGTGTTTCTGGATTGATTGGTCCTAATCGGCAAGGATAGGCATTAATGTTCATCTTTTGTTTTAAATTCGCATAAGCAATGGCTGATACAATCGAATCCGTATCAGGGTTCTTATGACCCGTCACATAGACGACATCTAAACTGTCTGAATTTAAATAGGACATCTAAGCACTCCTTCCATGACGTTTAACCATCAACTTATCTTGAACTTCGGCTAATATTCTTCTTGGTGTAATTTTAATTAAAGCAACTAATACTTTATTTTGAAAATACGGAATAACAATTCGTTTATTCCGATTAAGACCTTTTATCCCTTGTAAGACGACTTCTTTAGGATCACCCGAATGCATTAGTTTGAACCCTTTATGACGAACGTTTAACAAACTCTCAGGTTGTGCATTCGCATTTGTATTGAAGGCTGTTTTAGTTGGCCCAGGACACAGACAACTGATATAGACATCAGTCCCCTTAAATTCTTGAGCGAGGGCTTCACTCAATGTCACCACATAATTTTTGGTTGCATAATAAACCGACATCTTTGGTCCTGCTAAGAAACCTGCCACTGAACCTACATTTAACAAATAGCCATAGTTTCTTTTCTTCATATTTTTAAGTGCCATATAAGCAATTTTGGTTAAAGCGATACAGTTTGTTTTAATCATGTATTCTTGTTTCGCAATATCTGACTCAACAAAATCCCCGTAATCACCAAAACCGGCATTATTAATGACGACATCAAATTCAATATGACCAATTTCACCTAACCAATAATTTAGTTGATCTTCGTTTCCTAAATCAACTTGGTATAAGTTCACTTTGGTTTTGTGTCCGTATTTTCCCAATAGTTCATTTAGTTTCGCATTATTTCGACCAACTAAATGGACATGGTAGCCTCGACTGGCGTAATAATGAGTAAACTCCAACCCAAAACCAGAGGTTGCGCCAGTAATTAATACTTGTTTCATTCTAATCGCCTCATTTCTGTTTACATTCTAACAAATAAAATCATCACTTAAAATACTTATTGTTTTAAAAGTTAAAAGTCCTCACGATGGGTGAGGACCCTTATTAGAATTCGAATTTCTCATATTTCAAAACATCAATCATGTGCTGAATGTTTCCATCTCCGGCAAATCGCTGGCGATTCTCAAAATTTTCAGTCACATCAATCCATTCTAACGGATGATTTTCTTCCACTAAATCCACTTCATGCCTTAAGATTCCAGTGGCAATAAACAACTCATAATTTAGATGATAATAGATAAAGGACATCGACTCTTGAAGTTCAATTTGATCAGATGTAATTCCAGTCTCTTCAAATAATTCACGATAAGCTGACTGTAAGCGTGTTTCGTCCCCTTCCAGTTTGCCACCTACAAAATTGTATAAACCTTTATATGGGTCTCTTTGTCGTAAACACATTAATACTTTCGATTGATCTTGGTTATAAACAATCACAATATTAACGATGCGCATTATTGAGCCCCACTTTGTTGTTGGACTAAGGACGCATAACGGCCACCTTGGGCGACTAAATCATCATGGTCTCCGCGTTCAATCACTTGTCCATCTTCTAAGACAACAATAGCATTTGCGTTTCGTACCGTCGATAATCGGTGAGCAATAACAAAGGTTGTTCGGCCTTCCATAAGCTTGTCCATCCCTTTTTCAACATCTTGTTCTGTACGAGTATCAATGGAAGAAGTTGCTTCATCAAGAATTAGGATTCTTGGATTGTTGACTGCCGCTCTGGCAATATTTAACAATTGTCTTTGACCCACGGATAACCCTTCCCCATCGCCTCGAATTGGCGTTTCATAACCAAACTCTAAGTTCATAATGAATTGATGGGCATTGGCAAGTTTAGCCGCTTCAATGCATTCTTCATCGGTTGCTTCTAGGTTACCATATCGAATGTTTTCCATAATCGTCCCAGTAAACAAGTGTGTATCTTGAAGAACCATCGCAATATGTTTTCGTAGTTCATAGCGATTTAATTGATTAATTGGTGTTTCATCAATCAGAATCTCACCATCATTAATTTCATAGAATCGAGAGATTAAGTTCGTAATGGTTGTCTTTCCTGCGCCTGTACTTCCGACAATTGCAATCTTTTGATTTGGTTTAGCCCAGAAACTTACATCTTTTAAAACTGGGTTATTTTCAACGTAACTAAAGTCAACATTATTAAAGATAACATGGCCATCCATATTCTCTAGGGCAATGTCGTCCTTATTTACTTCTTCTAATTCAACATCTAACACTTCGAAGATTCTTTCTGCCGCTGATAATGCTGAGTTAATTGTCGCAAATTGCATCGATATCATATTGAGTGGACGACCAAAGGTTCTTGTTAGGTTAACAAACGAACCTAAACTACCAACGGTTAGTCGACCGGCAATGGCTAGATAACCACCCACAATACCTGTGGCTGCATAGAGAATCATATTAAAGTTTTGCATGATGGGCATCATTGATGTCGAAAGAGACTGTGATGTGTGTGATTTCTTAGAAAAGATTCCAGAGTAATGGTCGAATTCTTCTAAGGTTAAGTCTTCACGGTTCATCAACTGATTGACAGTAATTCCTTCTATGCTTTCTTCAATAAAACCGTTTAATTTCCCCAAGCTAATTTGACGCTCTTTGGAGGCTTGGCGAGTTTTTTGTCCCATTGTTTTAATGACCAGTAGGATTAAAGGTAAGATCAATAACACGACCAACGTTAACAGCGGACTAATAACAATCATTAGGATTAGTGTCCCAGTAATGGTTAGGACATTACCAATAAAGGTTCGGGTCGTATCCCCTAAAGTTTCAGATAAGACACCAATATCATTGGTAAAGCGAGACATTAATTCCCCGTGTTGCTGTTGATCGTGGTAGCCAATTTTTGCGTTCATCAAATGACTAAATAATTCTTCACGCATTTTATGCATGGATTTCTCAGACACCTGTAACATTAATTTGGCTGCAATGTAGACAAATAAAATTTCAAGTGCATACGCAAAGAATAAGATGGTTAATTCCTTAATCATGGAGGAATTCATTTGAGCGAGCGTAATCTCATTTCTTAGACGTAAATCCACTAAGTCTAAGATTGGTTTGATGGCATAAGAACCATACAAGGCTGCTAGCGTTGCTAGAATTGTTAAGACAACTGAAACTAGAATCGCAACTCGATAGGGCTGTAAGTATGAAAAGAGTCGTCCTAGAGTTCGTTTAAAATCTTTTGGTTTTTGAGTCGGACGATTATGCCGGGACATCGAAGTCACCTCCTTTTTTCAGTTGAGATTCATAAATCTCATGGTAGACGGAGCATTCTTCTAATAACTCATCATGAGTTCCAAAGCCACACATGAGGCCTTTGTCTAAGACAAGAATTTTATCACTGTTTCGAATTGAAGAAATCTTTTGGGCAATATTAACGATGGTCATATCTGCCAATTCTTCTTTAAAAGCTTCATTAATACGATGTTCAGTGGCCGCATCTAATGCAGAGGTTGAATCATCTAAGACCAAGATATTTGGTTTTGAGACTAATGCTCTCGCAATACTCATCCGTTGTCGTTGACCACCCGATAGGTTAGATCCCCCTTGTTGTATATGATAATCATAGCCTTCTTCTTGACGATCTATAAACTCATCAATATTTGCTACTTTCGTAGCCCATTGTAATAACTCCATTGGTGCATCATTATTACCCCAGCGTAAATTATGAGCGATACTCCCTGTAAAGAGGACATTCTTTTGAGGGACAACCCCGACTGCTTCACGCAAGTCATAGAGGGTCATTTTATTAATTGGGACATCATCGATTAAAATCTCACCAGCGATGGGTTCAATTAATCGACTCATTAGGTTAATTAAGGTTGATTTCCCAGAGCCTGTGGCCCCAATGATCCCCAGTTGTTGTCCTGGTTCTAACACAAAATTGATATCTTTAAGAATATATTGTTCGTTATCGATAAAATACTTAAAGTCAACATTTCTAAACTCAAGTTTTCCTTTGACCTCTTCTAAATGAATCGTTTCACTTGGATGAGGATCCGTAATATCTAATTCTTCGTCTAAGATTTCATTAATACGGTCCGACGATGCACGCCCTCTTGAATACATATTAAACATCATGGTGAGCATCATCATACTAAATAAGGTAAAGCGCATGTAGTTAAGGAAAACGAGCAAGTCACCCACTTGTAACGAGTGTTCTGTCACAATCGTATGACTTCCGACCCACATAATGACGATGGTCGCCATATTTAAGGCAAACATCATGATTGGGTCAAATAGCAACATTAATTTATGGGCATAAATAGATTGATTCTTTAAATTGTCATTGACTCTTAAAAAATCTTGATTTTCAAAATCTTCACGTACAAACGATTTTATCACACGAATATTAATGAGTGATTCTTGTACTTTTTGGTTTAAGTTATCGATTCGAACTTGAAGTTCTCTAAAGCGTGGGAACCCCTTTAAAATTAAATAGAGTAAACCGACACTTAAGAAAATAACGAAACCTAAAACAATCATAGCTAGTTTTTGATCACTGACAAAAATCCACATGACTGCAGACACCAGCATAATGGGTGCCCTTACTAAGAGTCTAAGTCCAAAAAGCATCATTCTTTGTAAAAAGTCAATATCTGTACTTAATCGCGTAACGAGTGAGCCGGTGGTGTATTGTGATGTTTTCTTAATTGAAAAACGTTGGATTCTTTCATAGACTTTAACTCGCATTAGATGGGCAAACTTATTGGAGGCGAAGGATGCTAGGTAAGTTGAGCCTATTCCAAGGGCCATTCCTAAGGCTGCTAATCCTAGCATAATGAGCCCTGTTCTTAGGACTACTTCTTGGTTTAATTCATTGATCCCATCGTTAATAATGGTTGCCATCATTTGAGTTTGGTATAGTTCTATAAAAATAACAGAGATTGTGGCAATCATTCCAAAAAAGAGAACAAATAAATTACCTTTGAAAAACTTTAATAATCTTGTCATGATTTATCCTCCTTCTTATCATTTTGTAGCATTAATTCTAATAATGTCTGTAAATGTTGACGTTGATCGTCATTGAGTGGCTCTAACAATTGTTCGTAGGCTGCATTTTGATGAATCAGCACTTCATCTAATATGTCGTGTCCTGATTGTGTTAAAGATAATAATACTTTTCGTTTATCCGAGGGGTCGGTTTCTCTTTTAATATACCCCTTTTTCTCTAGTCGTCTAACTGAGACTGAGACGGCTTCTTTTGATACCCCTAATCGTTCACCTAACTTTTGTTGGGACAATTGAGGATGAATCTTTATTTGGTACATGAGTCGTGGTTGACCAAAAAAAAGACCTAATTTTTCCAAATAAAGTCGGTGTAATGATTTATGGGTAATCATCAATCTGTTTAAACTTTCAACTACTGTTCTTTGCATAAATCTCCCTTAATAGTTAATCGGCTAACCAATTATACCATAAGGGACAGCATTTTGTGACTATTTTAATCCAATCAACCCAAGAAAAAATAGAGGACATTAAATTATCCTCTATTTCGATTAATTATTAAGCGTTTGCGTATTTTTCACCAAATGCTTTCGCTTGATCTAATGCGTCTTGATCTGGTGTTTCTAAGTTAATGAATGTATCCACAACATTGGCTCCACCTTCTGTTGCTGTTTCTTTCCATGTTTCCATGAATTCTCCATCTCCCCAACCATAGCATCCAAATAAGACGATGTCTTTTCCAGATAGATTTGGAAGTGTTTCCTCAAAGTATGGGTTGAACTCAGTATCATCAAGTTCTTCAGTTCCTTGTGCTGGGCATCCCAGTGCAACTAAATCATATTCAGTTACTTCGTCTGCTGTTGCTTCAGATACATTTTTTAATGTAACTTCTGCTCCAGTTGATTCGATCCCTTCAGCAATACTTTCGGCTAACATTTGTGTGTTTCCAGTTGTTGTGAAATATACGACTAATGCTTTCTTTGACATATTTAAAATTTCCTCCTACTTACTTATTTATCATAATAAATTAAACCACTTAGTACAATCAATTTACCCTATTGATTAAGGTATTCTTCAAGTGTTAACCCATTTTCTGTAATTTCTGTCGCAACCGCTCCGACATATCGATAATGCCATGACTCATAGTTGTATCCTGTCACATCCACTTTATCTTGTGGGTATCTTAAAATAAATCCAAAATTGTGGGCATTCTCAACCATCCATTGTTGCTCAGCAGTCCCGGTAAAATCATGAATGTTTAATTGATTCGCCGAAAAGTCACAGGCAACCCCTAACTGATGTTCAGAATGTCCAGGCCGGGCCGAATAGGTATCCACTGTGGCTTGTGAATCAATCGTTAGATAGTGTGTATATAATTCCTTCTGACGATGGTATGAACGATAACAATTAGAAACATTTAAGACTAATCCTTCTTGGCTAGCCGCTTCTCTCATTTTCATGTATGCATCGTATGCTTCTGGGATTAATGCCCCATTGCCATACACTGTATAACTAGTGTCTATGTCAATTAACCCTTCGGGTTCATAATCATTTTCGAGACGATAAGACTTGTTGACCAATGTTAGTAAATCATCGCGATGTGTGACAGGACTTGAATCAGGATAGTTAATAAATAATCCATTAAAGGTTTCAATATCCTCATCAACACTTACTTCATCAACAAATTTGACTTCAATATTGTAGGTATATTGTTCAAGGTTTTCAGCCGTAACAACCACTTGATGCGTATAGTCCACGCCAGGATTTAGCCATATTCCAACACCGTGCGTCACGCTCGCATTTTCATCTTGTGGGGTTGCTGAAATTGTATAAGATTCTAAAATGCTTGGTAATTCTAATTGATAGCTGTCAATTGATGGATCAAAGCTTGGTTCTAATTTATAACCTTCAAATGATAAATTCGCTAAGTAATAATTGTTTGATGGAGGTCGCTCGATTATTTCATATGGGATTCCAATCACTCTTGTTTCCTCATCTTTGTACAAGGTGGTTCTTAATAAATGACTCCCAACGCTTGTTTCTGGTTCATCGAATTCCACTCGATCATAATTTCCGAAAATATGATCAGTAAAGTCTATTTCTTCACCGTCGACAAATTCAATATTCTCAGTTAATCGATAACTAAATTCAACTGGTTGAGGCTCCACTTGATTGTCTTGTTCTTGATTATCCTTACTACAACTCACTATTAAAAGTAGGAGTAGTAAGCTTACGATTATTTTTTTCATCAATATTCCTTTCCGTTGAGCGAAAAATGAAAGCTTACATTTTCATCTAGACGCTTTGCTTTTTCTATGACCGATTCCTTTTGTTTTTTATAAGCTTCTTTATCTTGAATATTTAAATCTAAAAAGATTGATGTTCTATAATGGCCTCTGACACAATATAACTTATTGATCGATAATTCATCCACCCCTAAATCCAGTACCAATTGATGCATCTCTTTTTGTAGTGCTAAATCACTCGAGATTGGATCGATATGACAAACAGAATCAATATTTAATTGAGCGTTTAACTCTCTTTCTATCGAATCCACGATTCTATGTGCATCAACTAAATTCATTGTATCTGGTAATTCAATATCAATCGATACATGAATATGATTGGGGCCATAATCATGTCCTTTGAGATTATGGTATCCCAAAATTTCTGGGTGCTCATTTATTATAGCATCAATCTCTGACATTAATTGACTAGAGAGTTTTCTCCCTAATAGTTTTGAGAGTGTATTTTTTAAGAGAAGAATCCCTTGATAAATTAATAAGGCTGATAAGATAACACCTGCGATGCCATCAATAGGAAAATCAATGAACTGCTGAGCCCATAAGGCAATTAACAATAGGATAGATGAATAGACATCGAGTTTACTATCTAAAATAACGGCTTCAATTAAGTCCGATTGAGTTAGTTGGTAGATTCTCTTATTTGCGACGACCATCAACCATTTAATCATGATTGAACTAATTAGGATCAACACAAACCAAAGACTAAAATAAAATGGTTGTGGGTTTCTTATTTTATCGATTGATTCAAATAAAAGATTTATACCAATAAATAAAATTAAAAATGAAATAAACTGTGTACCAATATATTCAATTCGACCATGACCAAATGGATGATCTTCATCAGCTGGTTTTTGAGTTAGCTTGTTGGTTATTAAAGTTATGATTGAGTTTGAGAAATCAAACAAATTGTTAAAAGCATCTGATATCAGGGCGATCGATCCACTGATTAATCCACCACTAAGTTTCATGATAAATAAGATAAAATTACTAAATATTCCTATAAAAGCACTTAGGTTTAAGTTTTGATGTCGATTTCGTTTTTTAGAAAATAAAAAGTTCACGTTTTTCCTCCAAATCTAAAGGAAATACGAAAACCTTTTAATTTCTTTTTTTTACGAACAAAGTATACCAAATTTCAAATGCTAAAGAAATGAATGGCAATATTAAAATAGATAATGATTGATGCCGTATCAACAATCGTAGTAATTAATGGTGCTGACATAACAGCTGGATCTAAATTAAAGCGATCAGCTAAGAGTGGTAATAATGCGCCAATTAATTTTGCGATAATCACAGTTATCATTAAAGTTAAGGAGACGACGATGGCTATTTCCCAAGATTGACCCATTATAATGATGCGTGCCCCATTAACAATGGCGAGTAAGAAACTGGTTATGATGGCGATTCTAAATTCTTTGTTAAGAACTTTCCAAGCATCTTTTAAGGCAATCTCATTGGTGGCTATTCCTCGTATGACTAAGGTTGAGGCTTGAGATCCAGAGTTTCCGCCAGTATCCATTAACATTGGGATAAATGAAACTAATATTGGTAAGGCTTCAAATGCATGTTCATATTTGACTAATAAAACCCCTGTGATGGTGGCTGATATCATTAAGACTAATAACCACGTGAATCGTTTCTTAACATGGGTCCATATTGAGGTCTCTAGGTATGAATCTTCTAATGGACTCAGGGCTCCCATCTTTTCAAGGTCTTCACTTAACTCTTCTTGCATAACATCAACAATATAGTCAATGGTAATGTATCCTAAATAGTTCATCTCTTGATCAACAACGCCGACAACGACTAAGTCATAATTTGAGAAAGTGAACATCACTTCTTCTTGGTCTTGATGAGCATAAACAAAATGTTGAATTGGATGAGCGAAATCTTCTATTCTTATTTCGTCTGGTTGTTTTAGTAAATCTGTTACTTGAAAGTAACCAACTAATTTTGTTTGGTCTAAGACAAAAATGGTTGATGCATAATATAAGTCTTGTTGTTCTTTAATCGCATGGATAACTTCAGCGACCGTATCTGTTTTTTGAACGGTAAATGTGTCAATTAACATTAAACGCCCAGCTGAGTCGACTGGATATTCTAAAATATCTTCAACTGTTTCTTTGTTTTCTTGGTCTAAACGATGAAATAAAGTTTGATCATCTTCAATTAAATCGTCGATGGTGTCATATTCTAATTCTCTAAATAGTTCATTTAACTTTTGATCATCCATGACTTCTAATAAGTCTTGTTGTCGATTAACACTCAAATGTTCAAACACTTCGATCATACTTTCAAAGTCTAACGCTTGAAGTTCTAAGGCTTGTTGTTGAATTGATAGCGTTGAGATCTTTTGAGCGAAATCATATGGATGCATATTTAATTTTTTCATGGCTTTCTCCTTTTCTTTCTTAGTGTTATTTGAGAAATTGGGTAAACCAACTTCGGGGATTGTCTTTATTCATGGTTTACCACTCCTTTCATGAAAAAAACCTCTCCAAAAGAAAGGCTTAACAGTCAAAGTCCGTGTGGGCTTTAGCTCATAAAGGCATAACAGATACATTAGATAGACCCTTGTCGAGTATATCTTCTAACCACTAATTTCGAGTCTCCTCTGATTAGGGTAGTACCCTCTATCCTTTAAGTAACCTTACTTACCGGCCTTTTCATTATAACGACTAAAATTGATATTGACAATGACTATTATAAAATTGTATAATACCTAAGCAACTAAACGCGCGTGTGGCGAAATTGGCAGACGCACTAGACTTAGGATCTAGCGGGCAACCA
>CAZVKL010000014.1:0-26334 GCA_964627845.1 uncultured Erysipelothrix sp.
GGCTCGAACCGCTGACCCTCTGCTTGTAAGGCAGATGCTCTCCCAACTGAGCTAATCCTCCAACTCGAGTGCTAAAACATAATATCATACCCAACTTCAGTCGTCAACCGTTTTTCGGCTTTTTATCCACATCTTTTCTTAAAAAGTTAAACTGGATAGCCCCATCCATTATTCTAGCGATTAACCGACCAATAACCTATGGTATAATGTACCAGGAAAGAAGGTAACCACATGCACAATGACAAACGACTAAAATCATTTATAAATTCTAAATTCTTTGTGACCTTGATCGCATTAATTTTAACCTTTACATTAATATTCATCATCTCACAAGTTTCATTTATATTCACCCCAGTCAGAGCATTCGTCAATGTCCTAGCTCTACCATTAATTCTAACACTTATATTCTATTACTTAACAAACCCATTCATGAAGTACTTAATCGAAAGAGGCGTAAATCGTAATGCTGCCATCTTCACTATTTTCTTAATCATCTTATTCGTTATCAGCGTTTTCTTTATTTGGGTAATACCAATCGTTAGAGATCAAATTGTTTCACTCATAAGCGAATTTCCAAACTACTACGAAACAATGCAAGAAGGTATTTCTACCCTCCTACAAAATGAATATGTACAGCGTTTCCAAGAGTTTTTCGACCAAGGAATTGACGGCTTTCTAGAATCCTTTAGAGGATTCGCAACCGATTTTGCTGCCAACTCAGTCCAACAAATTGGTTCAACCTTCGGAACAATCTTCAGTATAGGTGTCGGACTCATTACCGCACCCGTCATGTTCTTCTATTTAATGAAAGAAGACCATAAATTTTTACCCTATATTTCAAAACTATTCCCAACAAAAGCAAGACCAACGATCCGACATCTAGCAGCGGATATCAACAAACAACTCGAAGCATATATTCGTGGAGAGCTCATTGTCGCCGCCTCCGTCGCCATCATGTTCTCAGTAGGCTACACCATCATAGGTCTTCCATTTGGGATTGCTTTAGGGGTTATCTCTGGGATTTTAAACATTGTTCCATTCTTAGGTTCAATGCTCGCAATGATCCCAGCCCTAATTATCGGGGTGGTTCATTCCCCACTGATGTTTGTTAAGGTTGTTATTGTCGCCATCATTGAACAAACTTTAGAAGGACGGATCATCGCACCAAAAGTGCTCGGGGATAATTTAGACATTCACCCAGTTACCATCTTATTAATCCTATTAACTGCAGGCCAACTTTATGGATTAACCGGTGTAATAGTAGGGATTCCACTCTACGCCATGGCCAAAGTCATCGTAAAATATTTATTCTCTTATTTCAAACAAAAAACAGATTTATACCCTGAAGCTGAAGAATTAGACGATATCATCGAAGGAAAAAGTGCTTAATAAGCACTTTTTATTTGATATGGACCGCTATCCATTCACAATCTATAGAGGTTTTAATCACTTGATGAGTGACATCCTTTTCAATAAATAAATGATCTCCCTTAATAAGGATTATCTCTTCATCATTTAACATTAAATGTGCTTGTCCATTCAGAAGATAAACCCATTCATCATGATTTTGATGATACAACGGCGATCCAAAACCTAACGAATCAATCTTCTCAATAAGCACTTTTTCATTTTCAAAAAGCTCGTAAAACTTCTCAGTCATGACTATCTAAAAACTCTCGAACATATCGGTTAAATATTTTTAAAACTTGAATCCGAGCATGTTTTTTATTTTGTCCTGACACTAAAATCCAAGGACCATGTTTCGTATCCGTACGAACAACCATCTCATTCATCACATCCTCATATTCGTAAAATTTTTCATGATTACGCCAATCTTCATCCGTTAATTTATGTGATTTATCAGGATTTTGTTGTCGATCAATAAATCGTTTATACTGTTCATCTTTATCAATAACAATTAAAAACTTTAAAACAAACATATCCGATTTAGCTAATGATTTCTCAAAGGCATTAATCTCTTCATAAGCTTGTAAAGTACGATAAAGAGGTGTAAACCCTTCTAGTCGCTCTACCATGACTCTTCCATACCAAGAACGATCAAAAATAGTTAAATGCCCTTGAGGTGGTAGATCCCGATAGAAACGCCATAAATAATGTCTCGAAATTTCTTCCTTAGTCGGTGCAGCTGTCGTTGCCACCTGAACCATACGAGGGTCCATCATCCGGGTTAAACGCTTAATCGCACCCCCTTTACCCGCTGCATCTGTTCCTTCAAAAACAACCACTCCTGATAATTTCCGAAAATACATTTCATACAATAGTTCAGAGGCTTCTTCTTGTAAGTCATCGAGTACATCATCATATTCTTCATCCGTTATTGTTAACGATAAATCAACCTCACTAATTGGTTTTGTTTCAATAGGCTCAAGTTGTACCTTTGGTATAACATTCTCTTTTTCAAAGTGAATCTTAATCATATTCAGCGTAGACATTAACACAAAACGCGACGCTTCTTTAATTTCATCCGTCACGACGACATGCCAAGGGGATAAGGTCGTCGATGTCTTCTCAAGCACCTTATCAAAATGTTCCAAATATTCATCATAATGCTTTAATTGATAAATATCTTTATCATCCACAAAGAAGTGTCTAAATTTATCATTATGTAATTTTTCAACCCGTTCTTTCATTGTCTCTTGAGATTGAACTAAAAAATATTTACATAAAATCGTATTATCTTTCTGAAGTAACTGCTCAAAAAACAATAAATCATTGACAGCTCTCTTAAGTTTTTTCCCTTTGAGTGTTAAATCATTAAATACTTCAAAGTAAATCGAACGATCAAAAATAACCACATTTCCCTTTTTTGGCATTTTGCTCATAAAACGCCATAAAAAAGGATATTTGCCATCATGACTCGAGGGCATACTTGAACTATCCACCTTAAAATAGCGTGGATCTAACTCTCTGATTAAATCCTTAATCACATTCGCTCTTCCTGAAGACTCAAAACCATCAATAAAGATGACCAATGATTGTTCTTTCTCCAATAATTCTCTCTGAAACTTGGCCAATTCCTCGCCCAATTCACTTCGTTTGATATTAGGTATGTCAATTTCTCGTAAATCTTCAATAATTTCTTGTAACATAAAGGCCTCCATACAAGTTATTATAAAGCGAACTCTAACAAATATAAAGTAATCCATAAAAAAAGGAATGCCATGAGCACTCCTTATTGACTTATCTTTAATAATTCATTCTTAGTCATTGTGACAAACGGACCTTCATAGGCTGAATTATCTACCCATAAATAAATCGAATCACTCCCATAAATAGTCCCAACCGTCCTAACAATACTTTGTAATCGAATTTTTTCCTGCTCAATAGAGTCAAGCTGATCATACACTTCCTTAGACACATCCAAGTAAATACGATTATCCGTTCGATTCTTATACATCGAATTAATCTTAGTATTCTCAGGTAAAATTCCGTTTTTAATCAAATCATTCTGTAAAACCACTCGGAATATATCATTAGTCAACATTGGTTGTGTCCGTTGATTCTGTAACCACTGTCCATCCTCATAGTGATACAACAAATAATTTACATCAACCGGCTCACCCTCAATCGTTTCAGCTAAGGTACTTACAATTGGTGTATCAGCATGATTTAGAATTTGTTTAACCAAGCCAACTTGATAACCAAAATAATATAAGTCTTCCCCCGCTTTAATCTCAATGCATGAATGTCCCTCAACCATAATGTTTACATCGGTAATCACCATTTCTTTTCCATCGATATTAACCCAGGATGTTCCAACTTCAACAGGACCCCGTAAATAAGTCCCAATATCACCTGTACGATCCAACATTTTTTCACGATAACTAACATCTGGTTGAGAAAAGACCACCTTTATTTCATTATCATGTTTCTCAAAAATTCTTACAACTCGATTAGCAACATTACGAGTTAAAAACTGAATACGGTTATCCTCTAAATACTGAACAAACATTTCAAAATCCGCATATTCACTACCTGTCCCTTCAAATCGTTTAATATAATTTTCTTTAAAAGGAAAATAGTCAAGAATATTCTTTGAGACAGGCGCTAGTTTCTCCAGATCTGCTTCAACAGGATTCGCTCCATCCTTCATAATCTCACTTCGCTGATGTTCATCAACCGCATATTCATTTAAATGCGTCACAGGTCCATCCTGCACATCATCTGAAACAATTTCAGCATCCGATTCGGTTGTTGTCATGTCAGCATTTTGTGGCGTCAATTGACTTGCGCATCCCCACAACAAAAAGAGCACTAGAAAATAGATAGATATTACAAACCTTTTCTTCATTGTTCACTCCTTTTAGCAAACCTATTTTAACGCTAATCGGCCATTTCAACAAGTCGGTAATGGTGACAACTTAGTCACTCACTTTAATGATATCTAACGCAGCCCTTAATATTTGAGCCGTCATACCCCAGATTGTTATTTCAATTGTGTTATAAAACAAAATTTGATGGGATGGCTCACGCCAAGGATAAGAGCGACCCCCCTCTATCTTGGAGTAAGGAAAGTCATCTCCCAATTGTAAAGTAAATTTACCCGCATACATTTCAGGTTCATGCATCAATAACTCATCCAACTCAATTAAATAGATTTCTTCAACTTCATCCTCAAAGAATGTCTTTTGATAATCATGGATAACACCAATAAAAGGATGCACAATCAATTTGTCATGCGCAACATACATATCCAGCTCACCCAATATCTCAATCTGTTCAATCTTCACTAATAATTCTTCGTGAGTTTCACGCATAGCCGCAAATTCATAACTTTCATTCAACTCGACTTTTCCACCTGGAAAACAGATATCACTCGATTGGGTGATATTCTTGGAGCGCTTCTCAAATAAAATCGATATCTTATTATCCTTAATAATAAGAGGCACCAAAACACTGTAATGTTTAATTTGAGACGATGACATGATGCCAACCTCTCGATTCTCTAACAGTTTTTTAACGCGATTAATCATCTTTCTTGTTTTCACTCGCCACATAGAAGCTATGACCACCCGAAAGATTATAAACTTTATTAAAGCCACGATTCAACAAGACATTCTGAGCTGCATTCGCTGTTGTACCCGAATTACAATATGTTATCGTAATCTTATCATGATCCAATTGATCACACATTTTCCTTAAATCTTTTAACGCAATATGCTTCGCACCTTCGATCATCCCCTTACGCTCAACATCTTGTTTTGACCGAGCATCAATGATCGTCACCTTGTCTTTGTCCAACTTACGAAGTTCACTCGAAGTCATCATCCCCTTTTCCTTACTCAAGATATTGTCTAAAATCATCCCAGTATAGTGGACGGGATCTTTCGTTGTCGAAAAAGGTGGTGCATAGCCTAAATCAAGATGGAAGAAATCTTCCACAGGAACTTTATAGGTCATTAACGTCACCAAGACATCTAGTCGCTTATCAACACCTTCATTACCAATGATTTGAACTCCAAGCAATGTTCTCGTCTTTTTATCAGCAATGGCTTTAATGATCATTTTTTGACCACCCATATATTCAGCATGACTCGGTTTCGTATTATGTATCACTTCAATCTCATAACCTAGTTCAAGGACTTGTTTTTCAGTAAGACCACTGGAGGCAATCGCTAAATCAAAGACGCGATAGATTCCTGTTCCTAAATTGCCTTGATAGCGTAGTTTTCCACCAGTAATAACATCGCCACAAATTCTGCCCGTTTTATTTGCTGTTGAGCCTAGTGGTCGATAATGTGGTTTATTCGTTAACAGATTGTTCGTCTCAATACAATCACCACAAGCATAGACATCCTCTATATTGGTTTCGAGTTGATCATTTACCTTGATGGCTTGAGTCACTCCTAGTTCAACCCCAATTGATTCAGCCAACTTGGTATTAGGTTTAACGCCAGTGGCAATGACCACTAAATCCGCTCTAAGCGATTGGTTGTCATTTAACACCACATGGTCACTAAAAATCTCAGCAACCGTTGTTTCTTTTAAAATCTTTACCTCTTTTTCCAAAAGTTTGTTCTCTAATAGTTGAGCCATATCCTCATCTAAATTTGGCGTAATTTGAGGCGCTAGCTCAATCAAAGTCGTGTCAATTTCTAAGCGTTTAAAATTTTCAAGTAATTCTAACCCAATAAACCCAGTCCCCACAATAATTGCGTGCGAGACCAAGTGATGATCAATATAATTCTTCATCTTAATCGCATCTTGGACATTTCTCAAACTAAAGACATGCTCTTGATTCACTCCATTAATCGGTGGGATAAATGACGTTGCGCCCGTCGCAATGACTAATTTATCATAGTGATCTTTAAACACTTCTTGAGTCTTTAAATTCTTAACAACAACTTCCTTCTTATTGGCATCAATCGAGATCACTTCATGTTCAATGAACACATCAACATTGTGATTTTCTTTAAAAAACTGTGGATCGCGAGGTCTCAATGTCTCAATACTTTCTACTTCTTCGCCGATAAAATATGGCAATCCACAACCTGAATACGAAATATCTGAATCTTTTTCATAAATTGTAATCTGAGCCTCTTCATTGTTTCGTCTTGCTTTTGTCGCCGCCGATGTTCCAGCCGCAACAGCACCAATAATAATTATCTTCATTCTTTCTCCTAGCATCGCTTGATGAGTGTTTCAACCCATTTTGTTAATGTCTTGGCTGCTTGCTTCGCTATCTCCAGTACTTCTTGATGAGAATGTTTATTGTCTCTTAATCCTGTGGCCATATTTGTTAAACAAGAAAAACCAATCATTTTCATCCCTAAATAATTAGCAACAATGGTCTCAGGGACCGTCGACATGCCAATGGCATCAGAACCTAATTTACCATACATCTGTATTTCAGCTGCTGTTTCATAATAGGGTCCTTGAAAGAACGTATAAACGCCTCTTTGATACGGTATTTCTAATTCTTCCGCAATTTCAATGGCTATGGCCTGGAGTTCTTTATTAAAAGGTTCTGACATATCTGGAAATCGAGGTCCGAACCGTTCATCATTCACACCAATTAATGGATTATCACTAACACCATTAATAAAATCGTCAATAATCATTATCTCTCCAGGTTTAAACGATGGATTAATGGCCCCACAAGCATTGGTCACAATAATGGTTTCTACCCCCATCAATTTCATACAAAACAGTGGATAAGTGACCTCTTTCATACTAAAGCCTTCATAATAATGAAATCGACCTTGCATCATCATAACTTGTTTATCACCAATTTTACCAAACACTAATTGTCCGGCATGACCCGCCACTTCACTTTGGGGAAAATGGGGAATATGGGAATATGGAATTTCTTGTTTATTGTCTAATGAGTCGACAAGATTACCAAGACCACTCCCAAGGATCACACCAATTTTTGGCTGACTATTCGTTTGTTGAGTTATAAAGTCAACTGATTTTTTTACTTTTTCATAAAACATAGATTTACCTCTCTTAACCTTATTATAATGGAGATACCCTTTTATTAAAAGTTAGGGGACATGTTCTGTTATACTAAAGTAGGTGATTATATGAAAAATATTAAATGTGTCGTCTTCGATATTGACGGAACCCTCATTGCTAGAGGTAAAAATGAAATTGAAGCTTCCGCAAAAATCGCGATCAAGCAGTTAAAACAACAAGGACTAAAAGTTATCGTCGCCACAGGCAGAGCGAGTTACTTTATTCAACCTGATGTAAAATTAACGATTAATCCTGATTTTTATGTAACCATCAATGGTCAGTTAGTCACTGATAAATATTTTAACCTGATTGACGGGAAGAAATTAGATATTGATGAGTCAAACGCATTATTAAATGCCTGTAGAGAACATGGCATAGCGATTGCTGGAAAAAACAAACAGTCAGTTGATGTCTATCATCTATACGATCAGTTTTGGCCCATCTATGTTCATGGTGACGAAAGTTTGAAACACATTGTTAAAAACAAGCAGGATTTAGTCCAGTTTGATCAAGAGACTGCGACTTATGGCTTATTTATGATTGGCGATGAAACGGTTATTCGACAATTCGATCAATATTTAGATAAACTCCAATTGTCTTATGCCTACCAGAATGCTTATGAAGCATTTGATAAAACCGTCGGCAAAAGCGATGGAATTGAAAAAGCACTCACTCATTATGGTTTAAACTGGAATGAAACAATCGTATTTGGTGATGCGAACAATGACATCCATATGTTTGAAAAAGCCGCCATTTCTGTGGCAATGGGTAATGCTTCAGAGGATGCCAAAGCGTTTGCCAGTTATGTCACAACGAATGTAGAGGATGATGGCATTTTCAATGCGTTAAAACATTTCAATTTAATCTAAACATTTCTTTTTAAGAAGTGTTTTTAAAATAAAAAGATGTCGAAAAAGTTGAGGTGAATAAGAATATTACCCTAACTTTTTCAACACCTTAAACCAGCAGGCCATGTGATTTTAATGGTTACTTGATATGAATAAGAATAATTCACCGAATAAATCACTACTGGTTAATAGGTATAGTTAATTCGATTGACTACACCTGAAACAATTCTATCAATTCAGCGAGTTATTAACAACTTAAGTGCTTAATTGTGATAATATAATCAACATTAAACAAAATGAGTATGAAATTTATGTCAATAAAACCCTTGTAAACATTGTATAATGAAAGAAGAATTTTGGAGGAGAATATGTCAGAACCCATTCATCTACTGTTTAGTTTCAATAAAAACTACATTAAACCTTTTCAGGTCTTAATCACTTCACTACTTACGAATAACCCAAATGAAAAATTTCATGTTTGGTTATTACATAGTGATATTCACGATGATCATTTAGATTCACTCTTATTGGATGCTGATCCAACTATGATTGAACTCACCGATATCAAGGTTGACTCTTCGGTGTTTGAGCAGGCACACATAACAAATCGTTATCCTCAACAAATGTACTATCGTTTGTTTGCTCCTCAATTCCTTCCTAAAGAATTAAAGAAAGTGCTTTATTTAGATCCAGATATTTTAATCATTAATCCAATTAGAGAACTATGGGAAATTGATTTAAAGGAAAATGCGTTTGCTGCGGCTAACCACTCTGGTTTAACTGACATAATGAATACGGTCAACCGGATTCGTCTCAATACTGACCATGATTATTTTAATACGGGAGTGATGTTAATGGATTTAGATAAAGCTAGAGACATCATTGACCCAAAAGATATTTTTAAGATTGTAAATGAAAGTAAATTAGAATTATTCTTACCTGATCAAGATGTATTTAATCATCTGTATGGTAAATACACCTTGGATTTAGATGAAACGATTTGGAATTATGATGCTCGTTATTTTCAACAATATCGACTTCGCTCTAATGGTGAAATGAATCTAGACTGGGTTATTGAAAATACCGCAATTCTTCATTTTTGTGGAAAGCAGAAACCTTGGCATAAAAATTATAGTGCTAAATTTGGTTCTTTGTATAAACACTATATGCATAAAACTAATTTTAAGTAAAAAAGCGTTAAATTTGAAAATCAACGCTTTCTTCAAGTTCTTTAAATTGTGTTTCATAGAGTTGTCGATACAACCCATTGGTTTGTAATAATGTTTGGTGTTGTCCTCTTTCGTGGATTTCACCATTTTTCATAACTAAGATTTCATCAGCGGCTAAGATTGTGGATAGACGGTGAGCAATCACAATGCTCGTCTTTTCTTTGATCATTGGCGCAATGGCTTCTTGGATGAGGTTTTCAGCAATCGAATCTAATGATGAGGTCGCCTCATCAAAGATAACAATGGTTGGGTCTTTTAATAACACTCTGGCGATTGAAATACGTTGTTTCTCCCCACCTGAGAGTTTTAGGCCTCGATTGCCAACCAAGGAATCATATTTTAATTCCAAAGACTCAATGAAATCATGGATATTGGCTTTCTTACAAGCGTCAATAATTTCTTCTTTTGTGGCATTGGGCTTGGCATATAATAAATTATCCATAATAGACCCATTAAACAGATAGGTGTCTTGGGTCACCACCCCTAGATTGTCTCGAATAAAGGATAAATCTAAATCCCGAAGATCATAGTTATCGAGTCGTATTTGACCTTTGGTGACATCGTAGAGTCTTAACAATAGATTAATGATGGTACTCTTCCCTGATCCTGATGGTCCAACAATTGCGATACTTTTGCCACTGTCTAACTCAAAATTAATATTCTTTAAGATTGGTCTTGTCTCATCATATTGAAAACTGACTGACTCAAAGCGAACATTTCCATTGAAGTGTTTGGGTGTAATCGCATTGTCTTTATTCTTAATCTCTAAGTCCATATCCAAGTACTCAAAGATGCGTGAAAATAAAGCCATTGAACGAATCACTTCAACTTGTGTGTTTAATAATGAATTGACTGGCTGATACATTCTTGAGAGTAAAGCGACTAATACGGTGATGTCTCCTACACTAATCGATGAATCATAGCGGATCATGAGTAATCCACCCACTAAATAAATTAACATCGGGCCAATACTTGAGAAAGTACTGATGAGGACTCTAAACCAACGACCGGCCATACTTTGTTTAATGTTTAAGTCAATCAATCGACGGTTGGCTTTTTCATATTTATTAATTTCATATGATTGACGATTTAATAGTTTAACTAATAACTGACCACTCACGGATAAGGTCTCGTTTAAGATTGTATTAATTTCATCATTCGATTGTTGTACTTCGTTGGTAAGTGACCATCTTGTCCGTCCAGCACTTCGTGTTGGTATCGCGAACAATGGAACAATGACTAAACCGACGGTTGCTAATAACCAATTCTTTTGATACATCGCAAAGGCGGCAACACCTAAAGTAATTACATTCGATAAAATACTGGTGAAGGTTGAAGAAATAACTTGTCTTACGCCAGAAATATCGCTGGTCATTCGAGTAATAATATCCCCTTGGGCATTGCTGGTGAAGAAACGTAATGACATCGATAGCATATGTTGATACATCTTATTTCTAAGATTATAGGTGATTCTTTCTGACACCCAAACATTTAGATATGATTCAAAGATTCCAACTAGATTTGCTAATAAGGTAACTCCCATGACTAAGCCAATCAGGACTAATAACGCATTAAAATCTTGGGCGATTAATCCTTCATCAATAATTCTCCCAGTCAAGACGGCTGGTAAAATTCGTAAGACGGCTGAAATTAGAATAGTCAGAATAATTAAGATCATTTGTTTCCAATACGGACGCAAATAGGAAGCGATTCTCAAGATGAGTGCTTTAGTAATTTTGGGTCTATTCGCTTTTTCTTGGTCTGTTAAAAAAGCATTTCGACCTCGTCTTACTGACAATGTTTGTCCTCAATTCCATTGGCTAACTTGTTGATTAACTTAATAAGTTCATCTTGTTCGCTCTGTGTTAAGATTGTTTCTAATTGTTTTGAAAATTCCCTTTGTTGTTTAGTGAGTATCTCTAATTGACCTTTGCCTTTATCGGTTATGGATAGTATGTAAGTTCTTAGATCAAGTGGGTTCTTCTCTCTTTGAATATACCCTAATTCAATAAGTCGACTTAATCGCTCATTTAATGAAGACACACGAATATCCAACTTTTCAGATAATTCTTTGGTGGTAATGCCATCATGTCGACAAATAACACTCAGTAATCTTCGACTGCCTCTTCTTGGCATCTTGTTATGTCTTTGACGTCTCAACACTCTCATTAATCGATCAAGTTGAAACATCAAACTTTCATTTTCTTTGTTCATATAACTCTCTTTCTAACAGGTACCTGTGCATTGATTATATAACAGGTACCTGTTAATGTCAACTCATTAAAAAAACCAACCGTTCTGGTTGGTTTAGTCATCATAGTCTGTATCCCCATAATCGGAATCATCATAATCTGAATCGTCATAGCTAGGTGGGGTTGTTGGGGCTGGGGTAGGTGTTGGTGTTGGAGCTGGGGCTGGGGTTGGTTCAGGACGACTTGGGGTTGGATCTTGTTGTTGTGGTTCTGGTTCTTCGTCAAGGTCGTCTCCATATTGATTATCGTCTTCCAACTCAACAGGAATAACAATTTCATGTCGATTGGTCAATCGATCACCAACGATTATGGTGGCTGACACTCGATTATGTAAAACCTCTTGGACATGTTCTTTCATACTGGTTGTCGCTTCATGTATCCAAGCTTCGTCTTGTGCATCAAATGAAATTGAGATTTGGCCACCCTCTTGTAAGTAATCTTGTTGGAGGGATAAGTCGACTAATTCATCGATGACAATATTCAGGTGTTTTTGTTTGTAATCATAGTCACTTGCTAATGATTGTCCTTCTTGGTTTAATCCTTCAATCTCTTCTACGACTTTTTCTTGATTTACATCAATTCTTACTTCTGGGTTTATCTTTAAGAATACTGACGCAAATGAACTTGCGGGGGTTGGCGTACGAATGACGAGGGTCACTAAGATGACGGCAACGGCACTCAAGACAGAGATGGCTGCCATTATTTTGTTGGCACTGAAGAAGTGAGCTTGAGGCTCATTCATTTCAAAGACATAATCAATTAATTGTCCAACTTCATAGTTCTTATTGGCTACTTTTCGAAATTGTCCATCTTCACTTAAGACGACGGCGTAACCTAAGTGGGTTTCTAAAACCATGTATTTCATGAATAATGGCCTCCTTTCTCTTTAAAGACATTGACCAAATGGCCACGAATAATGTCATACCCGTTTGTTAGAATGATTAACATGACTAAGACATATTTACGATGCCTTTCGATTGTTTTACGATCCGCCTTGGAACCTTCAACTAACTTTGCTAGTGGAAGTTTTTTTGTTTGCAATAATTCTTCAAGTAAAACTGGATTGTTTTTTGCGTAGAGGATTGCTTTTTTACATGTCTCTAATGTCCGAGTTTGTTTCGGAGAATTATCGGCTACGTCACTTAAAGTCACGTTAAATTCTTTAAGCACTTGACTCAGTTCAATAATTTCTTGTTGGGTCGCTTGGAGCCTGACTTCATCGAGTGGGTCAAATTGATGAGATGGTATCCTATCCATTAAGTTAATATCTTCTTTGTCATCAACTGAATCATCCAAGGACATCACCCCATAATGTCGACTTTCTGATCGTTTGAAGTCGATTAAGCGACTTTTAATGATCATGGATGCATAGGCGAGAAATGCGCCTCTAGAACTTGAGTAACTCATAATGGCTTCATGGAAGGCCATCATCCCTATACTTAATTCTTCGTCTTTTTCACTGACAAATCGGTTTAAAAAACGGGATACTTCGGCACTAATAAAAGGCATGTAAGATCGAATCAGATCATCTGCTGCTTGAACATTCTCTCTTGCCATCAATACTTGTTGAACAATTTCTTGTTGGGTCATGCTTCTCTCCTGTGTATCCTTCTATAGTATACGAGCTTAGTTTGATATAATTGGGGTCACTACCATCAATTATACCACTTGAATTAAAAAAATTAGTTTTATGATAAAATTAAAAAAATCATCCCCGACCCCAGTTTTAGAAATATCAATGCGTATGCTATAAGTGTAAGGGACAACAAGCCCTACACTTCCAAAACGGAAAAGGAGAAAAATATGAAATCAAGAAATAGAATAATGGCAATCGCTTTAACCTTACTAATGATGTTATTAGTTGGATGTGCCAATGACCAAACTGCCATACAACCTACCACTACAGAGAATGGAACACTGATATTAAGTGTTAACCCTTCACTCGCCATTGATTATGATCAACAAGGATTAGTCACTTCAATTGCTGCCTTAAATAATGATGGACAAAAAATTCTTGAAAATTTTACAGAATTCGAAGGACAACCAACACGTGATGTCGTGAGAGATTTAGTGAGAGATATTAAAGATGCTGGTTATCTAGTTGATGATATTGATCAGGAAAAACGTCAAATTACGATTGAAATTGAATCAGGGTCAAACTTACCAAATGATGAGTTTATTAATGAAATCGCAATCTCAGTTCGTGAGTATCTATCAGAAGCAAATCTAAATAACAATATTCGTTTAAATGATGACTCTAATTACGATGATACTAATTATGATGACACTGATTATGATGATACCAACTACGATGACACAGATTACAATGATACAAACTATGACGACACTAATTATGACGACACAGATTATGATGATACAGATTACAACCAAACACCTGCACCGGTAGCACCACAAGAATCAGATTATACTGATTATTCAGATTCTGACTATGGTCCAGCAGTGGTGCCAGCTCAACCTGCACCAACACCAACACCAGCTCCTGCACCTGCACCAGCGCCAGCACCTGCTCCTGCACCAGCGCCAGCTCCACCGGTCCAAGATACTGATTATTCTGACTATAGTGACTATGATGATAGTCCATACGATGACAGTGACTATTCAGATTATGGAGATTAAACAACTTAATCCATTAAAATTTAGACATGAATACAAACATCGAATCAATAAGTTAGACGATTACGATTTAAGTGGTCGACTCAGAAAGATGTTTAAACAAGATTCACATGCTGACTCACGTGGTATTTACCGCGTGAGCAGTTTGTATTTTGATACCCCTAATGATAAAGCACTAAGGGAAAAAATTGATGGTGTGAAGACACGAGAGAAATTTAGACTTCGTTACTATAATGACAATACTGATTTCATTAAATTAGAAAAGAAATCAAAAACAAATAATCTAAGTACAAAATTAAGTGCCGTGCTCACCCATCAACAGGCTCAAATGATTATTGAAGGAAAAATTGACTTTCTTCTAGAGCTAAAAAATCCACTCTGTACTGAATTTTATAGTAAACTTAAAGCAGAACAACTCAAGCCGAAAACAATTGTTGTCTATGATCGAGAAGCCTTTATTTACCAACCAGGTAATTGTCGAATTACCTTCGATCGAAACTTAAAGACTTCATTAGGTGTAACTGAGTTTTTAGATCCAAGTCATTTCAAATATGATATCTCAGAAGCCATTACGATTTTAGAAGTAAAATACGATGAATTCTTACCCGATATCGTAAAACATGCTGTCCAATTAAATAACCGAAGTTCCGCATCCTTCTCAAAGTATGCCGTCAGCCGAAATCACGAATAAGGAGTTCTCATGACATTCAATGATATTTTTAAATCCAGTTTTATCGAAAACGTCAATAGCATCCCAATCATCGACATGGTGATTGCCTTACTATTATCCTTTATTGTTGGGCTGTTTATCTTCTATGTCTACAAAAGAACTTACTCTGGGGTAATGTACTCATCCAGTTTTGGCGTCACATTAATTGCCTTAACAATGATTACCTCACTGATTATTCTAGCTGTAACCAGTAACATCGTCCTCTCATTAGGGATGGTTGGTGCACTGTCCATCGTTCGTTTCAGAACCGCTATCAAAGAACCATCAGATATCGCTTTTTTATTTTGGTCAATTGCGGTCGGAATTGTGATTGCGGCAGGATTAATTCCATTAGCCTTATTTGGTAGTTTAATGATTGGGGCCGTCCTGCTTGTCTTCTCCTCTCGCACAACCAGTGATCAACCTTTTATTCTCATCGTTCATTATCAAGATACTGACTCAGAACAAGAAGCCTATAAATTCATTGAACAAGAAGTGAAACGACTTCAAATTAAATCAAAGAGTATTTCAAATGGATTGATTGAAGTTAATTATGAAGTAAGATTATTAAACCAACAAACAGATTTTATCAATACTTTAGCCGATATGAATGGCATTCTCTATACTGTCATGGTTTCATATAATGGCGATTTTATGAGTTAATATGATTAAACATAAGCACATTGATCGAATTATTTTTATCCTGGTAAGTATTGTTTCAGTGCTTACCCTTTTAATAATGAGCAATGTGATTCGACTTCCTCTCGCCTCAGAAAACCCAGGTTATCATCATCGTCTTTTTGATGACACCAAGGTGCATACCATCGACATCCAAATTGACAATTGGGATAATTTTTTAGAGAATGCACTAGAGGAAGAATATCAATCCGTCAATCTTACGATTGATAACCAACGATTTCAACATGTTGGATTAAGAGTTAAAGGAAACAATTCAAAACGACTGACCCATCGTTATGGTCATCAACGTTACAGTTTAAAAATTGAATTTGATCATTATTTCCCTCAAACTTATTATGGACTGGATAAATTTTCGTTAGACTCCAGCTTTCAAGACAATAGTTATCTTAAGTCCTATCTTGCCTATAACATGATGGATTTTATGGGTGTTCCTTCGCCACTTGTGAGCTATACTTGGGTCACCATTAATAACGAGGATTGGGGCTTGTTTTTAGCCATCGAAGAACCCGAAGAAGCCTTCGCTCAACGAAATTATGGAAAAAATTATGGACAGCTCTATAAACCCGACTACAAATATCTGAGTGATGAAAACAACGATGTTGCCTTAATTTATACAGGAGATGATTTCGATTTATACGATAACATTTTTCGAAAGGCAAAGTTTAAACCAACGGTGGCTGATAAAAAACGGTTAATCAATTCATTAAAAATCTTAGTCTCTAAGGAAAATTTAGAAACAGCCATTAATATTGATGAGGTCATCCGATATTTCACTGTACAAGTCTTTGTGGTCAATATGGATTCTTATTTAGGAAGGACGGGTCATAATTATTTCCTGTATGAAGAAGATGGGATTTTGAGTATACTCCCTTGGGATTATAATCTTGCTTTTGCCACTTATTCACTTGGCATGCCTAATCCTATCAATGATTCAACTCTCTACATCAATTACCCAATTGATACCCCTGCCTCAGGGGAAGTCATGAGGCGAAGACCACTTTATCATCACTTGATGCAAGACCCCACAATATTTAGACAATATCGACAACAGTTCGACTATTTTATCTCAAATTATTTTGAATCAGGACATTTTACAGAGGTGGTCGATACAGTCACAGACCTTATCTCACCCTATGTAAAAAAAGATCCAACCAAATTTATTAGCTATGAAGATTATTTAATCGGTGTTGATACAATTACTGAATTCTCACGCTTACGTGCCCAAAGTGTTCGAGGTCAACTTGATGGAAACATTCCATCGACCATACGGACTCAACGACTAGATAATTCCAATTTCATCGATGGTTCCAGTGTTTGGTTACCTGATATGGGTGAAATCGATGATTTAAAGTAAAAGACCAAGTCCTCTAGCTTGGTCTTTTTTATAAATCGATTCTTTGATTGAAAACTTCTAGAATTTTCGCTTGAAATCAAGTTGTTTGATAACCGCATAATGTGGACCTGCCAGTCGAGCCAAAGGATTAAGTTTATCGGCTAAAATATATTGTTTTTGTTGATCAAACACTTTTTCATCCACACTCACATGTAAAACACGCATTAAGACAAGGTTAGCCTCTTGTTCAGTGGAGTCTTTTTTATGGATTGAAATATCGTCAATCACTTCCACTTCCATCGCGATCATAGCCTCTTGAATTGAGTCTACCATCACTTTCTTACTCTCAATTGTTTCAAGTCTTAATTCATTGACTTCACTTCTATTTGATTCATAAGGGAAGCTGGATTGATCCATGACCTCAATACTGTCATAAGAGACAATATGAATCACCCCTGCTTTTTCTCTCATTAAGTTATGATAGGTGTCTTTCTGATTTCGCTTATTTCCCTGAAATGAGACACCCACTACCGACTCTGAAAACATATTAAAGTAACTAAAAGGTGCTAAATTGAGTGAACCATCGTCATTCTTTGAGGTAATCCAAGCAATTGGTCGAGGTACCACAGAACCTTGGACCAATTTTTTTTGTAGTGTTTCGTCTATCTTACTAAAATCAAAATTTATTCGACTCATAATAGTTCTTTTGAGGCTTCAAGCTCTTCTTGAATCAGTTGATGACCAAAATCATGGTGGTAAGTTTTCACATCAATCCCCGCATTTAATAAGAGAGTTTGTAACTCGTTGAACGCTTCAATTGAAATATAGGGGTCATTGGCACCTGAGGTGATTAGCACTTTTAATCCATCTTGTTTCTTAAACTCAACATCACTTCTACCAGCTGATGGATGGTACAACAAGGCTACATCCACTGGAATATTTTCAAATTCTTTTAAATAGTTAATCGCTAAATTCGCACCATTGGAGTATCCTAGTAGCGTTATTTGATGATGATTGAACCCATACTTATTAATGACCTCTTCTAATGATTCATGTAAATCATACGTTGCTTGTGCCAATGATCTTAAATCAAAAGAACCATCCTGATGACGCGCAAAATAACGGGCCATTCCTCTTTCGCTGACTTCTCCTTGAAAACCAATAAGCGTCGCATTTGGATCTAAGTAGTGTCCAATTTGGAATAAGTCACTAGCACTTCCGCCCGTGCCATGTAAGGTGATAATCACATGTTGATTTGTTCCATCTTGTTTAATATGTCTCATTGTGTTTCTCCTCTGCTTTTTTACCAATTATTTTTAAGTAGTGTTCTAATTGTTGTTGCTGATCAATTGTTAATTCATCAAAGATTTCTTTCATATGTGAATAATGTTGTTGATAAATATCTTTGAATAGTTCTTCTCCCTCCTTTGATAGGGTAATCAATTGACGACGTTTATCATGGTTATCACGAACTCTTTTAATATATTTTCTTTTTTGTAGTGTATCTAAAACATAGGTCAAAGAGCTGTTAGGTATTAAAATTTTATCAATAATTTGTTGGGTAGAAAGCTCTTTTTTAGTATAAAGAGCTTCCATCACGGTAAATTCATTGACACTCAGTTGAGTATGATTCAATGAATCTTTTACATTCTTATTTAAACTTTGATACGCCTTAAATAAGACGATCAAGGTATTTAGTTTATTATCCATTAATTAAAGTATTCTTTTTCAAAGACTTTGTTTGAACGGACCGTATCAAACTCAGGTAACTGAGTCTCAATATAGTCACGACGATGACGTAAATGTGGCGGCAGTGTGAGTGTTTCCCCTAAGATTTCATAATCTTCTTCATCATCAATAAAACCTGGACCATCGGTTGCTAATTCAAAAAGAATATTTGGATATAAGCGAATGTAAACCGACTTAAAGTAGAATCGCTCAACAAAGCCTGAATTTGGTAGTCCGAGTGAATTGAAGAAATCTTTCCACTGATCTAAATGGGCTTTGTCTTCGACACGAAAGGCTACATGGTGAACACCACCATATCCTTGATGGGCTTGAGGAAGCTGATTGTCGAATTCAACGATGACGCTCGCTCCATTTCCACCTTCACCCATTTCATACAAGGTGAAATTATCTTGTGTATCCACTTTTCTCATTTGAAGTAATTGAGACAAGATTTGGTCCATTAATTGAAGTTCAGAAACTCGTAGATAGACTGGCCCTAGTCCAGTTATGCCATACTCATTTGGGACTGGACCTTTATACCAAGGTTCCCCTGATCCAATGCCTTGGTTATTCTCATCTGAGAATAAGGCATATTGTTGTTGGTCAAAATCTTCAAAGTAAATCACTTTCTTATTAAATTGTTCAATGATTCCACCATGTTTAACTTGATAGTGATCAAAACGTTTTACCCAATAATCGAGTGCTTCATTGTTTGGAACTCTAAATGATGCGCGAGAAATATCATTGGTGCCTTTGACTGAAGCTGGAATACCAGCAAAATCAAAGAAGGTCATGGCAGAACCAGCATTTCCTCGATCATCCCCAAAATATAAGTGATAGGTTGATAAATCGTCTTGGTTAACATTCTTTTTGACCAATCTCATTCCTAATATATTGGTATAAAAATCGTAAATTTTTGGTGAACTAGAAGTGATGGCTGTTACGTGGTGAATTCCCTTAAATGGTTTAATTGTTTGTGTCATGTTAAATCGTCTCCTTTTTATTGGTATATTGTTGTTTTAATGTTTCTAATCGTTGTTGTTCTTGTTGAGTTAACGTATTTTTATTTTTCAGTTCTAACAACTCGTTTTTAATCTTATTTCTGTTTTGTAAATAGTCGTACTCCGCTTTATCTCGATAGCCATATCCCTCTAGAGTTTCGACTTCTCGAATAAAGAGTGGCATTCGATTCTCATCGTGAATATTTTTGAAGTGTTCTGGAATCAGTAAGTTCTTTCCTAAGGTTTCAAGCTCTTCATCAACCAGTATCCCTGGTCCTTCAGTTGCTAATTCGATTAAAATGCCACCTGGTTCTCGGAAGTAGAGTGATTTAAAATATTTCCGATCGCGAATGGTAGAGGATTTATAGCCAGACTTTCTAAGTTTTGCTAACCATAAGTTGAGATCTTCATCTTTAATTTTAAAAGCAATATGATGAACGATACCAATGCCCATTTGACCCCAAGGGGTTTCTTTTTTTGATAGCTCTAATTGACCACCAAAATCTTCATTAATTTCTAACAAAATATTTTCTTGATCTTCATCAACGACCTTGTATCCGAGAAGGTCCGTTAGAACCTTGATCGTTTCTTGAGGCTTGGCAGAGCTTAAGACTGCACTTTGAACCCCTAAAATGGCCTGTTCTTTGTTGACGCCATTGAATTCCCATTGGTTAATTGGCCCTTTGTCTGTTTCGATTAATTCTAGTTGTAGTCCGTCCAAATCTTGGAAACCTAATCGTTTTTGATTAAAACGTGTATAGTAGAAACTTTTGATTCCAAACTTGTTTAATCGCTCTTTCCAAAAGTCAAAGTTTTCCTCTCGAATGCCATAACTTGCGACTGACACTTGACCACCGCCTAATTGTCCCTTCTTACCATCATTTAATGGAAAGGTTGTCACTAAGTTGGAACTTGCCGATTCATTTCCATAATAGAAATGAAACATGTCTTGATCATCGTAATTTAAGGTTTGTTTCACTAATCGATAACCTAGCACGCCACTGTAATAATCAATGTTTCTTTGTGGGTGGCCAACCATTGAAGTGATGTGGTGTATCCCGTGTGTTTTTATCATAAATGGTTTCCTTTCTGTTGGTACCTATATATTATTTCGATTTCGAAATAAATACAACCGATATGCTCAAAGCACTAAGACAGGGTTCATTCAATAAAGATGTTACAATTTAAGTGTATGAAAGGAGTTATTATGAAAAAAATACAAGCAGCTGAAGCAATGGTCCGTGTCATTACGGATTGGGGCGTTGACCATATTTATGGTATTCCGGGAAGCTCAACGAACTCGTTGATGCGTGCCCTAAAAATATATGAGGAAGATATCCAATATATCCAAGTAAGACATGAAGAAGGAGGTGCCCTTGCGGCTTCTGTCGATGCTAAATTGACCGGAAAGATTGGCGTCTGTTTTGGATCGGGAGGTCCTGGACACACTCACTTGATAAATGGTATGTATGATGCCAAGTTCGATAAAGTGCCGATGTTAGTGATTGCGGCTTCTACTCATTCTAAAAACTTAACAACCGATTATTTCCAAGAGATGGATCCTGTCCCTCTCTATACGGATGTTTCTGTTTTTAATCGAATGGTATTAAATCCTCAAGAGTTACCACGTGTCATTGACCAAGCGATTCGCACAGCTTATCGAGATCGTGGCGTCGCGGTTGTCCATGTCCCAGTCGATATTGGGTATGCAGAGATTGATGACAACTATACTTCGAGTGCCCATGCTTATGAAGTAACTTATCCGCTTCATCGTCAAGAAGATATTGTTAAAGCGTATGATCTTATTAGAGAAGCAAAACGTCCGGTCATCTTTGCGGGTAGAGGGACTCATCATGCGCGTGAAGAATTAAAAGAATTGTCAGAGAAGCTAAAGATTCCTGTGATGTTAACCTTCTTAGGGAAAGGTGCGATGGATGATGCACACCCTAACTATTTAGGACAACTTGGTCGTTTAGGAACGAAACCTTCCATGGAGGCAATTGAAAAGACTGATTTAATTATTATGATTGGTGCTGAATACCCATTTGGACGTGATTATTTTGATCAAAGCACTAAATCGATTCAAATTAATACTGATCCTGTCGCGTTAGGGAAACGTCTCCCTTCGACGTTAGGTATCTTAGGTGATTCTAAAGCTGTCATGCGCGATCTCATTGATCTTGCTGATGAGCATCCAGACAATGATTGGTTAGAGGCCAACCAAATTAATCGTAAAAACTGGTTAACGTGGATTCATAAGTTCGAAGACAGTGATTTAACGCCAATGAGACCAGAACCGGTCATGAAAGCATTAAATGAATTAGCGGATGATGATGCGATCTTCATCATTGATGTTGGGAACAACGTTATTCTATCTAGTCGTGAATTAATGTTTACTGGTAAACAACAACATACAACTTCTGGAACATTTGCGACAATGGGAATTGGTCTACCTGGTGGTATTGCCGCTAAATTAAGTTATCCTGATCGACAAGTCTTTACGTTGTCGGGTGATGGTGCTATGGCCATGATGATGCAGGAATACATGACTCAACTTCGTTATAAATTACCAATTATTAACCTAGTGATTGCTAACGAGTCCTATGGCTTTATTCAAGTGGCTCAAGAGACTGAAAACAAAGAAACCTTTGGGGTTGACTTAAATGTGACGGACTACGCGATGTTTGCTGAAGCGATGGGTGGTAAAGGGTATACAGCCCTAAACTATCAAGAAGTGTATGATGCGATCAAGGAAGCCAAAGATTTAGACATTCCTGTGATTATTGATATTAAAGTGGACAATGTCTCCCACTTGCCTGCTCATAAACTCGTTTTAGACCCAGAATATCATGATCAAAAAGACATTGATGACTTTATTGAAAAATATGAAGTGACGGATATGCCGGTGTTATCTGAAATCTTAAAATCCGTGAAAGAAAACAAAGAAGAAGAACAAATTGTTGATGAAGATGAAATCAACGCTGGTGTCTAATAAAAAAGAAAAGGACGGTTAGTCCTGATCAATAAATGTTAATTCGTCTATCTTATCAAGAGGCCATATTGGTCTCTTGATTTTTTTATATGTTAATTCTTCAATATTTTGATTGGTTGGTCCAGGTGAGAGTGCCATAATATGGTAAGCTGCTTCTTCGACTAAACCAACGTCAAGATAACCCATCTTCACGACCACAATATCATAGTCATGAAAATGAACATTGGCCGCTTCATATTGTTTCATCGATCCATATTGGACATTTCGATTGAGAACTAGCACATCGATGTTTTCATTGAGTCTGACACAGATTGTCTTTCCAACATAATGCGTCGTATTTTGACCAAAGATTGCCTCTCCGATTGTGATGATTTGTCCAACAACAGAAATTGGTTTTGAATAAACATCTTCGTTTACACCAAGATTAAATGAGACTGTCTCCTTTTCTTGTTTCAACAAAGTTTCATAAGCGTTTGGGTCTGTAATCCCAGCGAATAGTATTTTCTTGTCGTGTAAATCTCTCCTTAGAAATTCTCTAAGGATCACTGTGTTTAACCCTTGGCTTCCTGCTCCACAATTATCGCCTGAATCCGTTATCACAACTGTCTTACTTGGATAATCTAATGCTTTTGTTACTGAATCGTTAACACTTCCATAATTATCTCTATATTTGAATTCTTCTTTATGATTCCATACATATTTAGCCAGTTCTCTTCCTTTTTGTTTGGCGTAAGCTCGATCTTTAAGATGATTAGGGACGATCACAATGGCACAGCCTAATTTATCGACATCTTGTCTTATGTATCCAACATGAAATGAAGCGGATAATATTCGCTCATCTTTTTCGAGTTCATCAAGTTTTTGATTTAGACTCCTAACTGGCTCATATCGGGAAATACTTCGCTCACCTTCTGTAATGATAGGTAATTTATAGAACACGGGTCGTATTGGCCGAGGATTCTTAATTAACTCGACGAACTTTTTGGCTACAAATCGTCTCGTTTCTAGATAATCATAATGAGGCGACTGTCGATAACAACGAACTAAATTGACTTGTTTAGTGAGTTCTGATGTTACATTTCCGTGTGGGTCCATGACGACGCCAATTAATAAATGATCTCCGACAATCTTTCTGATTTCTTTTAAAAGATAATGTTCAAGTGATATTTCGTCTAAACCAACAACACCACTAGCACCGTGTAGATGAAGAAAGATGCCATCTAAGGTGTCCTGATGAAATGCTACCAGTTTTAGGACGTGATTGGTGATTTCTTTAAAAGCATCATATTGAATAAAACCGTTTGGATGAAGTCTTGCGAAAAGAGTAGGAATTAATTGAATGTGTTCATCTTCAAAAATGTCGCGAATTTCCATGGCGTCTAAACATGCTTCCCCATAGAAGATCTGAAACTCATCAATTGATACTATATGGCGGACATTCTGATTGCACTCGGCATTGATATGTCCTACTAATACTTTCATCTTTTAATTTCCTTATATCCTCGTATCCCTCATTTTTAAACATGAATTGGATACCCTTCTGTACACATAGTACACTAAGCACTACTAATTCATCAAATGATGGATGGTTGAAACTTTGGGTATCGGCTTAATTAATCTGTTTTCTAAGTTTAGTCAAACTGATTGTGATTTATTAGTATACAATGTATATTAAATTGGAAATGAGGATACAATATGAAAGAAATACTATTTGGGATAGATACCTTTGGTGATCTAGCCTATCAAGAAGAATCCAATGAGTTTATGAGTTATCAGGACTCACTAAAATTAGTGATTGAAGAGGCCAAATTAGCCGATAAATTAGGAATTGATGTGATTTCATTAGGTGAACATCATCGACACGAATATGCGATATCAGCTCCCGATACTGTGCTTGCCGCCCTGGCTTTAGTCACTAAAAATATAACATTAGGGACGGGTGTCACTGTTTTAAGTTCAGATGATCCCGTTCGTGTCTTTCAGCGCTTTGCGACCATTGATGCATTAAGTGATGGTCGTGCCCAAGTCATGGTGGGTCGAGGTTCTTTTATTGAATCGTTCCCATTATTTGGGTATGACTTACAAAACTATAATGAGCTTTTTGAGGAAAAACTGGAGTTGTTTAATGAAGTGTTGAAACAAGAACCAATCACATGGGAAGGTAATTTTACACAATCACTCGATAATATTGAGGTCTATCCAAAAATCGATAAAAAGTTGGATGTCGTTGTTGGTGTGGGTGGTTCACCTGAATCGATTATTCGTGCTGCTAAATATGGTTTTCCAGTCATGTTAGCTATTATTGGTGGACAACACAGTCGTTTTAAACCTTATATCGATTTATATCAACGAGCTGCTCAGCAGTTTTCTCAACCGAATCACCCAATTGGAATCCATTCGCATGGGGTGATTGCTGATACGGATGAAGAAGCCATTGAGATTGCTTGGGAATACTTCCAAAAAACACATAACATTATTGGTAAAGAGAGAGGCTGGGCACCAATGACCAAAGATCGCTTTTTAAGAGAAGTTGATACTGGCGCATACTTTGTTGGGAGTCCTGAAACAGTGGCTCAAAAGTTAGCGAGAGTTATTAAAGAAATGGGGATTGGACGTTTTGATTTAATCTATTCCATGGGTGGACAAACGGCGAAGCATCGTCTTAAAACGATTCAACTTTATGGTGAAGTGGTTATCCCAAGAGTTAGAGAGCTTCTGAATGAACTCTAAACCAACTATTGGGATATTAGGTGCGGGAAAGCTTGGGACAACCTTAGGCAGATTATTTATTAACGCGGGTTATCCTGTCTTAATTTCGGGATCTAAAGAAGTTGAAAAGATTTCGTTAACGATTGACGTGTTAGTGCCTGGTGCGATTCCTACTGAGTCTTTCCCACTTATAGAACAAGCAGATATTATTATCTTAGCCATTCCTTTAAGTAAATATCAATCGATTCCAAACCAACAGATAGAGAACAAACTCGTGATTGATGCCACAAATTATTGGTTTGAAGTCGATGGAATGACTCGTATCCCTGAAGATCCTAATTTAACTTCTTCTGAATTAATTCAAGATCACCTATCAGATGGCATTGTCATTAAAGCGTTTAATCATATGGGTTATCACGATTTAGAGGAAGAAACTTTTTCAAGTGAACCCAAAGTGATTGCGATAGCGGGTAATGATTCACAACAAAAAGAGATCACGATGCGTCTTGTTTCTGAAATTGGTTTTGAACCATTAGATATTGGAAATCTAAATGATTCATGGGTGTTAGAACCAGGGAGTCCGTTATTTGGAGCAAATTTAACTAAAACAGAATTTATAAATATGCTTAAACAAACAAAAGCGTCTAAGTAAATTGACAATAAGGGACTGGTACTATACTGTAAATATGGACAGTAAATAGGAAAAATCATAAACTATAAG
>CAZVKL010000015.1:0-25060 GCA_964627845.1 uncultured Erysipelothrix sp.
GAGAATACTATGAATCAATTAACACTCGGATTAATCATTTTCGTCTTTACTTATCTAATAATGATAAGCCTCCCAAAATACAGAGCGCATGTCGCCATTATTTCGGCAGGTTTATTTGTTACTTTAGGCTTATTACCAGCCAGTGATGTCTTGCCGGCAATTGATTTTAACGTCTTAATGATGATTGCGGGAACAATGGGTATTGTGGCCCTGTTTATCGAATCAAAAATGCCAGCACTATTAGCGGATATAATCATTAATAAAATGCCCGACATTAAATGGGTCGTGCTAGCACTCAGTATCTTTTCTGGGTTGATTTCTGCTTTTGTTGATAACGTTGCGACTGTCTTAATGGTGGCTCCTGTCGCTGTTCAAATCTCAAAGAAACTCAATATATCCCCGGTTAAATCGGTTATTGCGATTTCAATCGCCTCAAACCTTCAAGGTGCTGCGACGCTTGTTGGAGATACTACCTCAATCCTATTGGGGGGTTATGCCGATATGAACTTCATGGATTTCTTTTTCTACGAGGGTAAACCTGGTTTGTTTTGGATCGTTCAAGTGAGTATGGTGGTTGCGACGGCCGTTTTATATTTTGCCTTTAGAAAAGATAATCAACCGGTTCATACACAGGATAGAACACTTGTCACGGATTACATTCCTTCGTTCTTATTAGTTGGAACGATTCTAAGTTTAATTATCGCTTCTTTCATTGAGAATACACCACAAACAATTAATGGTTTAATTTGTATGGCTTTCTTATTCGCTGGGATTGTTATTCAATCCATTCGTTATAATCCAGCCAATGTTATAAAGACTGTTTTTAATGAAATTGATTTCTTCACCCTTTCTTTATTAGCTGCTTTATTTGTGGTGATTGCTGGAATTTCAGAAATTGGTGTCATTGACGCAATTGCTAATTTATTCGTGAATTTAGGTGGGAACAACGTCTTTGTCATGTATACCATCATTACGTTTGCTTCTGTGTTATTCTCTGCTTTTATTGACAATATTCCTTATGTGGCGACGATGTTACCTGTGGTGACTGGAATCGCCTCACAACTAGGACTAGATCCTACTGTCTTATATTTTGGTTTGTTATCAGGGGCAACCTTAGGGGGTAACTTAACGCCAATTGGTGCTTCTGCGAATATCACGAGTTTAGGGATTTTAAGAAAAGAAGGGTATGAGGTGTCTCCTGCTACCTTTATGAAAATCTCTGTCCCTTATACTTTATTGGCTGTGATAAGTGGTTATATCCTTATCTGGTTGTTGTTTTCTTAAGCAGTCCGATTTGATTTATTCTGAAGAAATGATATAATATCCTCCCAATGGGGATGCTTGGTTTCGACAGGATTTCGTTGGATTCAGACTGCAGTGGAGTGGTTACCTAATAACCAACAAAAAATAACTGGAAACAGATTAAATAACCAATACGGTTTCGCTTACGCTGCTTAATTAAGCCATAAGACGTAATGCCGCTCACGGATACTTTGATTTTGGGTGTTAGTCGAGCGATTTAGAAACAAGATCTAAGCTCTAGCTATTCTCTAAGTTGTTAGAGACGAAAATACCATTAGAGACTTCATGATTGGTTGGTCACTATCCTAAATCATGAATATTAAGTAGTGACTAAACTGTAGATGTTTGAATGTGGACACTTTTTGGACAGGGGTTCGACTCCCCTCATCTCCACCAAGTTAAATTTAAACAAAGCACACTTTAATCGGTGTGCTTTTTCTATACCTCGTTAAATCAAACAGACAAACAACTTCTTTTGTTTATTAACATCAACAATTGGTCGTTACATTCATGCTGATTGCGTTATAATAGGGTCATGAAAAAGAATGTGAATCGAATCTTAAGTTTTGAACCCATCCGCGCCATCGCCATCATTGGGGTCTTTTTATATCATTTAAACCCTTCTGCTGTGCCCTATGGATATTTAGGGGTTGTCACACTCTTTGTGTTAGCAGGCTTTTTATCGTTTCATCATCTAAAACGAAAAACAGCACAACCCTACTTTGAACAGATCGCTCGAAAATGGTTCAAACTTTTCCCACCCTTAATTACTTTAGTCTTCATTATTTCTATATTGATGATTCTTTTATTCCCAAACTTCCTAGGTTCTTTTAGTGAAAGTGTCCGCTCATCCTTATTAGGTTATAACAATTATCAACAAATCTATTCCGGTGATTCCTACTTTCAAGGTCAACTGTATTTAAAACCCTTCACCCATTTATGGGCAATTGCCTTAGAAATTCAATTCTATCTCTTATTTATATTAGGTGTCAGTCATACTTATCAAAAGAAACAAGATAAACAGTGGACCATCGGCTTAATCATAATCAGTTTAATCTCCATCATTATCTTTAGCTATAATGTACTCACTCACAATGATCCAACCCCTGCCTATTATGGTTTCTTATCTCGATTGTTTAGCTTTACACTGGGTATGTTAGCCCGACAATTACTACCCTTGATTCGTGTGTTCAAACTAAAAAGGTTATTAACCCTTATCTTATTTATTATTTCTATCCTACTGTTTATTATTGAGCTACCAATGATCACTCAAATGATCCTTTATTCCCTCATCCTTTCCTTATTATTAATGGTCAGCGCATGGGAGACAACCTTCTTAAGAACTTTAGGACAAACAAAACCAATCAAATGGTTAAGTTCTAGAAGTTATTTTATCTATCTATGGCATTATCCAATCATTGAAATCGGATCAAGACTTACCTCAAATATTAAACTACCTACCATCCTCTTTATGGTCTTAATGATTGTCATCAGTGGAATCGTATCTGAATTATTCTATTGGCTTCATAAAAAATTCCATAACCAATTTATGTATCACCTCATCACCCTCATTATTTCTATCGCATTATTACTTGTCCCTTTTAATTCACTCTATGAATTAAGAGCGGATGATGACTTCAAATCTTTAGAAACAGCCTTAACCCAAGAACCTGAATTAGAAGTAGTAAAACCAGTAGAACCTATAGAGCCTCCAAAAGATGTGCTTACTCTTTCTCCAAAAGAGTCACAGGCTGATTTTCAAGAATCGTTTGTAAGCTATTTTGATCAACTCAATCAGATTCAACCAGAAATCAATTATACCTTTGATGATTTCTTACGCTATCGCGAAATCCCCGTAACCTTGATTGGAGATTCAATTGCTTATATCGCTCAACCACACTTTAGTACCTACTTACCAAACATTATTACTTCTGCACAAAAAAGTCGTTTATTAGAAGAGGCCGATCAGTACTATTTTGAGCTAAAAGAAAACAATCAAATTCAAGACATCTTAGTCCTTTCTTTTGGAACAAATTCCCTAGAAGAGACCGACGAAGGATTAATTAAGATTGTTGAAGATTATAAAGATAAACCTATTATTATTCTGGATTTAGTTATGCCCTATCCTATTAATGAACAAACACGCAATGATTTAATCCATCAATTTGTTGAAAGATATGACAATGTCTACTTGGCTAGTTGGTATGATTATTCCAAGACTCATCCTGAATTTTTCGCACCAGACTTTATGCATCCAAACGATTTAGGCTCTAGAGCTTTTATTCATTTAATTACCAGTAAAGTGATTGAAATTGCGAAAGAATTAGAAAATCAAGGAAAACTCATTATTGAATAAAGAAAATGCATCGCCAGGATGCATTTTTTAATAGTGTCTAAAATCTAAACTAAATAAATTAATTAACCCATAATAGAGCGTGATTCCCCCAAAGACATAGGGATAAACCATATCAAATTTAACTTCGTTTAACTGTTCTAAAGAGAGATAAACCATTAACATCGTAAAACAAAGCACTACCACTAATTTACCTAAGCGTGTTGGTGAGAGTGAAAAGATTGGAAGTAAGATCAATGGGACAAGCCCCAGCAACATGGTCCACTCAAATGGTGGTAGTCCGATTGTTCTGGCATAGTCTATGTTGACATAGATGATTAAAGCTAACCAAATAATCATTGGTAACAATGATAAAATCGTCAACAATTTCTTGTCTTTCATGTTCTCAATTAAACCTTTTCGTCTCATAATCTCACTCCTTTGTTTTGATTATACCATTATCTTAATTTTTAGTTTAATAAACGGTTTTATTTGTTATAATTAGGACAACTGCGAGGGACTTCTATGCAAAAACTAATTATGAATTACTTAAATGCTGCCATAAAAGAAAAAGATCCACACTTTGATTTAAACCAATGGATAATCCGTTACAACCAAGAAAAGAACCCGCTCAATAAACTTAACCTTGAACTATTTGAGGAAGGACATCGACAATACTTAGATGTGTGGGCACCCATGGAATTGATTGTTCGTTTTTCAGAACACAATATCCTTGATGAGAAAAGTTTAGGTGTTATTTTATTGGACGCACTCAAGAAAATTATTGAATATGACATGTATTCGAATAATTCCCAGTTTACTGCCGAAGAAATGGACATTATCTACCAAGACTTATTAAAAATGATTCCATTATTAGGTCTGGACACTGAAACTTATTATATGGATAAAGTTAGAGAAATCGCAAGACTAATATAAAAACAACTCATCCATGGACGAGCTGTATATTTTGTTGTGCAAATTGATTTGAAATAATTTTAGAATATAAATTAATGTAGTCTTGAAATGAAATCTGCGAATTATTGGCCATCAACTCCATCTCAACCCCTACTAACTTCACTTGGATGCCTAAATGTTTTAGACCATTCTTCAAATAAAAATGTTCTCTTTTTTGACGAATGAGTTGATCATCGGTTTTAACTCTAGGTGATTCAATCTCTAAGACTAGATTCTTATCTTGATAATGATTAAGAATCTTTTTGAGTGCTTTAGACCCGATATTTTGTCCTCGTTGATTTTCTTCAATCGCGAAATAATCTAACAAGATTAAATCCTCATCAATCAGAAAGATGGCCAAGCCACTAAATTGTTGTTGATAATAAATACTGTATAGATCTGCCTTTTGTTGTTTCTCTTTTTCTAACAATAATTCAAATGGTTTACGCTCAACCTCTGGAAACGCCTTTAAATACAGTGACTTTAGTTTTGTTTTATCATGTTCTTTAATTAATTGTATTGACATAAAAATCACCCCACAATCAGATATTCTAACAGATTTTAATTTATAAGCCATTAAATCAATTTTTCTCAACTGGTATTTTATGCGACTTCATGTTATATTTGGTTGTTGTAAAAGGAAAGTGATAATATGCGTGCTTTTGATTATGAAGATGTCTTGCTAATCCCTGCCAAATGTATTGTTAAGAGTCGAAAAGAATGTGACACAACCATTAAATTTGGGAAACATACCTTTGAATTACCGGTTGTTCCAGCCAATATGGAAACGATTATTGATGAAAAATTAGCTGTCAATCTTGCTAAAAATAACTATTTTTATGTGATGCATCGCTTCAACCCAGAGGATCGATTTGATTTTATCAAACGGATGCATGATCAAGGATTAATTGCCAGCATTAGTGTTGGAATTAAAGAGAGCGAATATGCATTTATCGACCAATTAAAACAAGAAAATCGAATCCCAGAATATATCACCATCGATATTGCGCATGGACATTCAGATTATGTTATAAAAATGATTCAACACATCAAAAAACAGTTACCAGATGTATTTGTGATTGCTGGGAATGTCGCTACTCCAGAGGCGGTGAGAGAACTTGAGAATGCTGGGGCTGATGCCACTAAAGTGGGTGTTGGTCCTGGGAAAGTGTGTATCACGAAAATGAAAACAGGATTTGGAACCGGTGGTTGGCAATTAGCAGCAGTCAGATGGTGTTCTAAAGCAGCCAGAAAACCAATTATTGCTGATGGTGGTATCCGAGAAAATGGTGACATTGCCAAGTCAATCCGGATGGGTGCTAGCATGGTTATGATTGGGTCACTCTTTTCAGGACATCAACAATCACCTGGTAAGGAAGTGGAAATTGATGGTGTGACCTATAAAGAATACTATGGTTCGGCCTCCGAATATCAAAAAGGTGAATACACTAATGTGGAGGGCAAGAAAGAACTTGTCGTTCAAAAAGGTGACATTAATAATACACTCATTGAAATGAAACAAGACCTCCAATCATCCATTTCTTATGCGGGAGGAAAAGATTTAGACGCTCTAAGAGCGGTTGATTACGTTCTATTATCGAGTTCAGTTCAAGACAACTAAGGTTTCCTTAGTTCAGACTGTTGACAAAGTAAAGTCGACAGTCTTTTTTAATATTTAAGTGGCATTAACTATCTCCTAGAAAACAATTATGATGATAGCTGCATTTTATCATTGAGTTGTAATAATTGTGGAGTTCTACTATGTTTAAACCCAGATGATGTTAATTACCATAGATGAGTTGGTTCCCACAGACCATTTACTTCGTAAAATTAACAATCCTATTAATTTTTCATTTATTAACCCCTCTTTTAAAGACTATTATTGTCACAAAATGGGAGAACCTGTGTTGAACCAGTGTTGTTACCGAAGATGGTGTTTATCCAACATCTTTTTGAAATTAAAAGTTTTAGACAAACCCGTCAGGATCTTGTACTGCACAAAATATGAAAAAGAGTCCCTCAACAATGGAAAGAAGGATAAACTATCTCGAAAACTTTCTGAAAACGGGAGTTTTCGATTAATATCAACTCAATTGACTTTATTCATGGATTTTTAACCAACTCTTTACTTACTCAACTACTTATTTATTTATAATAAAATCGAGGTGATTTAATTGAAGACGAACATCGTCTATTATTCAACGACAGGGTTTACTAAAAGATATATGGAATGGCTCAATAATAAAATTGACGCCGATATTTTTGAACTCTCTCAAATCAATAACTCAACACTTGTTGACACTGGGGTTTTGATTATAGCCAGTAGTTTACATGCTGGAAATTTAAGAAAGTTCAAATCGTTTAAATCATTTATCGATAACCATCAATTTGATAAACTTATCGTTGTCGGCGTGGGGGCAGCTCCGTTTGATCAACAAGTCATTGATAACCTAAAACAAAATTATCAACATGAAGTTGATCCAAAGACTCATTTCATCTATCTTCCCGGTGGTTTAAATTATCAAAAGATGAATTTAGTCGATAAGCTCATGATGAAAGCTTTCTCTAAAGTAATGAAACAACAAGCTAAAAAGGGAAAATTCGATTCAGAATGGGCACAAATGTTACAGAAATCGTACGATATTAGTGATCCTAAATACCTGGATGCAATCATTAACTTACTCTAGAATCCTCAGGGATTCTTTTTTATAACCACCCGCATAAAGGCATAAGCTGCTAAGAAAAAGATAAACGCAAGACAAATAAGCATCAACAAAATGAAATAGCCTAATCGTTGGAATCCTTCATTGGATGCAATCATCGTTAAAAATCCAGTAATGACTAACAATAGACCGTACAAAACGCCCCCTATTTTCAACCCTTGTCGATTAAATGAAAACAGAACACCTGAAACAACGCCTATTAAAATTGTAAAAAGATACACCATCTTAATCCCCTTCCTGTATAATGATTTTATGACAAACACTCGACCTTATAAAGGCAATTGCCTTTTAAAGCTATTAGATGATTACACCGTCATCGATATTGAAACATCGATGAATGGTCGTATTTATGGCGAAATTATTGAGATTGGCGCAATCAAGGTAAGAAACAATCAGGTTATTGATACCTTTGACCAACTAATTAAACCGACCCAGCCTATCGATTCATGGACCCAATCAATTCATCATATTAGTAATGCGATGGTCAAAGACAAACCTCCCATCGATGTCATTTATCCACTCTTTTTAAAGTTTATTGAAAACGATTTGTTGGTAGGCCATAATGTTCATTTTGACCTTAACTATCTCTATGATTATCATCAAGAACTTAATCAACCTCCTTTAAGCAATGACTTTGTTGATACACTTCGATTAGCAAGACGTACCTTAAAAGGATTAAACAGTTATTCTTTGTCGAATCTTTCAATTCATTTTGGCTTTAGCGAAACCAACCATAGGGCGGTTGATGATGCACTCGCAACACACCGACTTTATCAACAATTAAAGAATCGTTTATCCAAATCTGAAATCGACTTTCTTGCTAATCTTAAACCACCTCAATCTAACGCTAAACCTAAATCTCTACAGAAAGAATTAACCCTCTTTGATAATATAGCTGTCTTTAAAGAAAAAGCAGTTGTCTTTAGTGGCCGATTTAATCGTTTCACTCGTAAACAAGCTGCTCAAATTATTATTAATAGCGGTGGTCGTGTGCTCAGTTCACTTCATCCAAACGTTGACTATTTGATTGTAGGTGAATATCGACAACTTTCGAGTAAGCATCAACAAGCCCTTCGACTCCAATCCCTTGGCTATCCTATTCAAATTCTCTCTCAACAAGCATTTATTGAGCTGATTGATTTGGGTTAAGGACACTGCTTATAAACAATGGATTTTGATAGGCATCTAACACAATCATCAAGTAGGGTTTATCGAGGATAAAGTCTACTTTTTCATTTTCCATGGGTGGTGCACTTGTTGTTTCCACATCCACTTGTGTAAATGCTGCTGCTTCAACCCCTTTATTATCAACGACCATTCGAGCTTGTTGAATAATATCCGAGACAAACTGAGGGGTGCCATTTTCTAAATAACTAAATTGTGGATTGGTCGTAGAAAGAATCTCTTCAAAGCCTAACGGCTTTAAGAAATCATTTATTTTCTCAAAACGAGAACTTATATCCGTATATGGCATTTCAAAATTAACATCATAATGGTTGTTTTCAAACATGGTTTCTAGTTTTGAATATACATCCACTAAATTAACTTCATCAAAATAACTGTTTAAATCTTGGGTTGGTTTTATAAACAAGACCCCACCTGTATTCTTTAGAGAATAGTAAAACAGTTGGGCTTGTTCATCTTCAAAATAGTTTCCATTTTCTTTAACCGTCTTAGACCCATCCACTTGGATTGTTTCATTTGTAGGGGTTGTAAAGTTAATGGTCGTGTCCATGAATAATTCTTGACTCCATAAATCCTTTAAATAGAGTGTGTTTAGTAACATGAGTGAATTATCCGAGCTAACTTTTACTTCTAAATCTTTGATAAATCCATTGGTTCGATTATCAATAAATTCCTTAATGAGATTGCTAGTTTCTTGTTCTTTCGAAAAATCCGCTTGATGGACTGAAACGATATAGTCTTCTGATAATTCTGCTTCAATTGATTGGCTAAATTCTTCTTGAGTGCCATACCAGATTGAATTGGTTAATAACGATGAAAATTCATCACTTAAAATATTATGTCGTTTAAAGAAATTCGTTAGGTGTTCAGGATTTTCTAAGGCGAGAGCACTCAATAAATTCTCTTTAGACTCTTGTTTAGCGGCCGGAATTAATAACGTTAAAGCACTGTATAAACTAACTGGTGAATAGACTTCATTTTCATCAGTTAATATCAATGACTTCGTTTTCTCTGTAAATTCCCACATTGAATTTGTTAGAGCTGGATGAATTTCAAGGGTACTTAACCCATCAACATTATCACTTGGTTCAACCGTCGTAAATGACTGGCTTGTTGGATTGATTGAACAACCTACTAATATCAAGATTAGTAGGAGTACTCCACTCTTTTTCATATTAACACCTTCCTTAAACCCATTATAACAGACCATTATTTATTATATTGTTAGGTGACTAAACTGTTAGACAGAAGATTGAAAGCTTGTTATAATGTACAAGCTTTGGAGAATTGGCCGAGTGGCTTAAGGCACCGTCTTGGAAAGGCGGCGAAGTGAAAGCTTCCGAGAGTTCGAATCTCTTGTTCTCCGCCATTAATCAATCAAACCCGCTAATTAGTGGGTTTTTTATATATTCATTCCAGCCGTATAGCCTGAACTGAGCGCAAGTGTAATATTGAACCCGCCCAACATTCCATGGATATCCAGAATCTCACCACATAGACTTAGGTTATCAATCCGTTTTGATTTCATTGTTTTAGGATCCACCTCATTTGTTTTAACGCCACCCCGAGTCACAAACGCTTTCTCAATCGGAATTGTTGACTCAATTTCATAATCCAGCGTAAAGATTGTTTTTAAAAATGCTTCTTTTTGTTGATTCGACACTTGTTCTAAATATTGAATTGGCTTCAACTCGTTAAGTAAATGATCAACCAATCGTTTCGGCGCAAATCGACTCAGTTGTTTCTTAAGTGATCCCTGACTTAAATCAGGCTCACCCAAAAGAATTCTAACGATTGGTATTCGTTGATTCACTAAAGCGTCGACCACAAATTCACTTGCCTTAAGAATAATAGGTCCACTTAAACCAAAGTGCGTAAACAATAAATCCCCTTTTTCATCAAACTTAACTTTTTTGTTGTTAATCACCTGTACTCTCACATTATTTAAGGTTAACCCCATGAGCGGTTGAGTGTTTGGTGCGTATAAACCCACTTCAACACCAACTAATTCAGTCACTGTATGACCTAATGATTGAGCTAATTTATGCCCACTGCCATCGCTTCCTGTGCTTGGGAAACTCTTCCCTCCAGTACATAAAATAAAATGATCCGCTTCAATCCGCTCATCTCTTGAGATTGCGGCCACTATTCGATTCTCCTTTAATTCAAATCGATTAATATAGGTAGACAGTTTAAACATCGCTTGATTTTCTATTAAGAGCGCATTGAGAATGTCTCTCGAATCATTAGAGTTGGGAAACATCCTAAAATTATCTTCTTGATGAAGTGGGACCTGTCGAGTTTCAAAAAAATCGATCACTTCCTTTGACCCAAAATGGGTCAATGAAGAGGTCATAAACTTAGACGATCTGGAACAAAACTTTAAAAAGTCACTCACTTCTCGATTATTGGTGACGTTACAACGACCATTGCCGGTCATTAAAAGTTTGGTACCAACTTGTGGTTGAGAATCGACTAAAACAACCTCATGCTTTTGTGACGCGATGAGTGATGCCATCAGCCCTGCTGGTCCTGCTCCAATCACACAAACTTTCATTAGAACTCACGTCCAGCACAATATTCAATGTCTTCATAATGATGAATAATTGCCTTAAGACACAGTTCTAATCCTTTGACGATGGTCTGTAATTCTAAGGCGTCTATTCCTGGTTTATCGTGCACTTGTTGTGGAATAGCTGGAATATGGATAAAACCACTTCTAATATTTAATTGTTGTGTTTTTATGGTATGAGCAATAAGATACATCACTTCATTACACACGAAAGTTCCAGCTGTGTTGCTGATGCTTGCCGGGATATCATTGTCTAAACAAGCTTTTAACATTGCTTTAATGGGCAAGGTACTAAAATAAGCATCGGCCCCATTCTTAACAATAGGAGCATCGATGGGCTGATTTCCCTGATTATCGGGAATTCTAAAATCATTGATATTAATCGCAACTCGCTCAATCGAAAGATCCGCTCGTCCCCTTTCTTGACCAACACTTAAAATGACATCCGGATTAATTTCGTTCATTTTCTCGATGATTTTATCCGATGATTGTTGCATCACGGTTGGGATTTCGAGTTTAAAGATTTGTGCATCATCAATTTGATCTGGTAATTGTTTAATCGCTTCGATCGATGGATTGATTGATTCTTGATCAAATGGATCAAAACCTGTGACGAGTATTTTCATGGGTTTCTCCTATCTGTTTGACAATATTTTAAACGAGTCTTTGTCTATTTACAAACAAGACTATGATAGAATAGAAACATTAGGAGTGTGTAAAATGAACAAAGTGATATTATTCGATTTAGATGGAACGCTATTACCATTAGAGATGGAAGATTTTATGAACGCCTATTTTAAAGGCATTAACAACGTATTTAATGAGCTGGGGTTCGATGGGCAACAAACCTTTAAAATCTTTTTGAAGGCGACACAAGCCATGGTTGAAAATGATGGTTCTAAAACAAATGAGCGACAATTTTGGGACACCTTTGATACCTACATTAACTATGATGGGATACCATTATTAGAGAGACTCGAAGCATTCTATCAACATGATTTCCAAGACTATCAAAATCATACCAGCTTGGTAGAAGGCTTAAACGATGTAATGATTCATCTTAAATCGAAAGGATATCGATTAATCGTGGCGACCAACCCGCTCTTTCCTGAGATTGCGACCATGTCAAGAATCCAGTGGTCGGGTTTAGATAGCCATTTATTTGATGAGATAACGACCTATGAAGATTATCATTATACTAAGCCAAACATTAAATACTACCAAGAAATCTTGGAGAAGTTTAATATCGATCCTAAGGATTGTTTAATGGTTGGTAACGATGCCCAAGAAGATTTAGTCGTGAGAGAATTAGGAATCCCTACTTATTTAATTACCGATCATTTGATTGATCGATCAAATGGGAACTATCAAAGTGACTATCAAGGGACCATGGAAGAATTTTTATCGTTTATTAACAAATATTAACAATCATATATTTGTTAAGGGTTTGTCTATTAGAGTATAATAATGACATAGGAGGACATTTGAATGTTACTAACTAATTTTAATATCAGTGGATGGATGATTGCTTTAGCAATCTTAGTTCTATTAGTACTATGGGTAGTGGTTACTTATAACTCTCTCGTTAAACTTAGAACTCAAGTTGAGGAAGCGTTCTCTACAATTGATGTTTATTTACAAAAACGTTTTGACTTAATTCCAAACTTAGTCGCGACTGTCAAAGGATTTGCGGCACACGAAAGAGAAACACTCGAGAATGTGATTCGTGCTCGTAATTTAGGGATGAGCGCCAACACACCTGAAGAGAAAATGGCGGCGAGTAATGAACTAACGTCTGCTTTAAATCGCTTGATGGTTGTGGTTGAACAATATCCTGATTTAAAGGCGAACACTCACTTCCAACAATTAATGAGTGAATTATCGAATCTTGAGGGTGAAATTGCCAATTATCGTAAATACTATAATGCGACTGTTCGTAATTACAATATCAAAATTGCGTCTGTACCGACCAATATTATTGCTGGACTAACAGGTTTCAAGCCTGCCGAATTATTTGTTTTAACGGATGAAACAGCTCGCCAACGACCTGAAGTAAGCTTTGAATAAACAGGGATGATTGACATCCCTTTTTTTAAATGAAAGGAGACCAACCATGACTAAAAAACTGTTCTCTCTTTTAATTGGAATATTCTTATTAGTGGGACTGACTCAACCTGCACAAGCCATGGATGTCGTCCCAGAGCGTTATCAATTTGATCGTTTTTACTATGACTCAATGGATGTCAAGATTGATGTGACAGAGTCTGGTTTATACACCATCCATACTAAAATTGATGCTGTTTTTAATCGACCTCAACGAGGGGTGGAAATATTATTGCCTCAAAAATATGTTATGGACTTAAGTGATGCCAACACAAACATCACAACGACCAAGCGCTATTACTGGAAAGTTGAAAATGTTGAGAATTATTCTAATTACAACATGAATGTTGAAACGATTGAAAATTCAGCCGTTCGAATTCGTTTTGGCGATCAGTATACCTACTTAGAGGGACCTCATAGTTATGAGTATTCTTATCAAATTCAGACCCACGACCTTAACTTCAATGATTTAGAAATGTTTTTATGGGATATTTTAGGGGATGGATTCTCGACATCGATTGATAAATTTAGCTTCGAGGTAACTTTACCAAAACCAGTTAATGATTACCCACTCTATATTTATTCTGGAAGTTATTCACGTTCGAATGAATACATTGATTTTGAGTTTGAAAACAACCAGATCATCAAAGGTCAATCGAATCAGCCATTACCAGCTTTCACACCGGTTACTGCTGAGTTACAACTTCCTCAAGGATATTTTGATTTTCCATTTGTTGCTGATTTTTCAATGATTTTCTTAGGCCTAATTGGGCTTGGGGCACTGCTCTCAATTTATTGGTTCTTTAGATATGGTAAGGATGAGCCAATGGTCGAGACCATCGAGCACCAACCACCAACAGGATTATCCTCTGCCATGGTCGGGTATATCTATGATAATAAAGCCGATACAGAAGATGTTTTATCACTCATTGTGGAGTGGGCCTCTTATGGTTACCTCTCGATTGAGGAAGTGAGCGATTCTAACATGCGCTTAACAAAACTTAGAGAACTCCCTGAGGAAACAGTGGCTTATGAGAAGCGATTATTTGATAATTTATTTAATAATCGGACGGTCGTCGAAACCAAAGATCTTGAGAATAAATTCTATAAGAATGTTCGGACTGCAGTCTTAGGTTTACACAAATATTTTAGATCACATGATCGTCGCATCTTTAACCCTACGTCAACTCGAAGACAAGTCTTAACGTTCTTCTTAGCATCCTTATTGTTTGCGATGTTCATCGGTTATACGATGTATCGTAATACTTTCTTTATTGAATTGGCATTTGGTGGATTTGGATTATCGTTAGGGGCTAATATCGCTTATAGTGTCTTTCAAAAACTCCTGTTTGTTGATTTTACCAGACAGAGTAATTGGAAGAAAATCGTCGATTTAATCTTGTCTATCATTACGACAGGCGCCTTCTTCTTAGCGTATTACTTTATTCTTTCTTACTTTGATGTCTTCGATAATTGGTTCTTTGTCGCCTTAATTGGTTTCTTTGTTATTATCATTAGTGCGATTAACATGTCACGTAGAACACCGTATGGTAATCGTAAACTTGGTAAGATATTAGGTCTGAAACGATTTATAGAAGAAGCAGAGAAGGATCGTCTTGAAATGCTGGTTGAAGAAAACCCACAATACTTCTACAGTGTATTACCTTATGCTTATGTCTTGGGCATCTCCGATATCTGGAGTAAGAAATTTGAGGGAATTGCGATTGCGCCACCAGCTGGGATGGAGCATCAACCAAACTTCTCTCCAATTTGGTATACCAACCGCATGAGTAATATGATGCACCACACACGCTCATCAATGGTGTCTCAACCTGTCCAAACGAGTTCATCGGGTGGATTTGGTGGAGGTAGCTTTGGCGGCGGTGGCGGCGGAAGCTTCGGTGGTGGAGGCTTTGGCGGCGGCGGTGGCGGTGCCTGGTAAAGACTTCACCAATGGCTATGGTCAAACTGACTGTAGCCTTTTTTTATGAAAAACTGACCATTAGACATGATCAGTTCATAGAGGATTAAGGTAAGAGTTCGATTGTGTAGCCTTGGTTATGGATGGCATCGATCACATCCCCTAATATTTGTGTGTTGGTATTACTCACTGAATGAAGTAAATAGATACTGCCGGGTTGAAGTTGACTCATGATTGTGGTGTAAGCTTCTTGTAGGTCTGGTTGATCATCGACTAACCAATCACGGTAGGCAAAACTCCAGAAAACGGTGGTATATCCTAAATCGTTTAAGATGGCTAAAGAACGAGGTGAATAGCCTCCCTCAGGAGGTCGATGATAATAGCTCATGCCTGGGACTTTCTCGTTCAACATGACAACATCATCAAGATAGGTTTGTTGGTTGGATTCTAAAGTTGGGGCAGCCCGATAATGATTGATCGTGTGGTTGGCAACGACATGTCCTTCGTCAAACATTCGGTTGACCATGTCTGTATTGTTATCATAGTAAGAGCCTGTGATAAAGAAGGTTGCCTTTACATTCTTTTCTAAGAGCGTGTCTAAGATACTGGTTGTATTATTGTTGTATTCATAGCCTTGGTCAAAGGTAAGGTAGACGACTTTTCTCTTTGTTGGTATCTTCCAATAAACATTATATGGAGCGATTAATTGTTCAATGCTTGGATCGATTCCCCCAATGGAGTACCACCAACTTAAATCATCGTTATTGATGTTTGAATAATCCGTTTCGACTTCTTCTTTAGTGCCAATATGGATGATAGTCGGTTGAGCTTTAACAACAGTTTCTCGACTAATTTCTTTTGTTTCGATGACCTCGCCTTTAATAATAATTTCTTGAGTTGTCACTTTTTCAACGCCTTTGACGCCTTCTTGTATCACTAACTCCGTGTTTTGTTCAAGTTGGTCATCTTCTTGGGTAATGACTTCGATTTCTGAATCTGTGATTAATTGAGTGGATGTTTTAGTTTCTTTGATACCAACTCTAATGACTTTTGGTTTTGCTTCTTTTACTACCTTTTCGTGTAGTAACTTTCTTTCTAGTTCATTATTATTGAAATCACGGGTAATTTGGTAGGTTAATTCCTTTTCTCCAGCTACTTTTTGAGAATCGATGATGGATTGACCGACTTCGAGTGTTTCATCTTCGATTTCAATTACCTCATTGTTCTCATAGGGTTGTGTAAAAACTTCCTGACTTGTTTTTTGACAACCTATTAACGTCAAGAGAATGACGATGGCTATTAATTTTTTCATACCTTCATTATAATTGTTGTAGCAACGAATACAACTCAACTGGATTACTATGACATTATTGTCAGAATAGATATCAGATCATTTTCTATTTTATTTAAACACGTTGAATCTTCTATAACTTTTCTAGAAACCAACGTGATAATAAAAAAGTCTCCGAAGAGACTTATCTAACTTTGTATTCTTTTTGGATATCACGCTGAATATCCCGTTCTTTTTCAGTCTGACGTTTGTCGTAGAGTTTTTTTCCTTTACCTAATCCGATTTCGACTTTGGCTTTCCCAGCGTTAATATAGACTCGTAAGGGAACTAGAGTAAACCCTTTTTGAGAGACTTCTTTATCCAGTTTATTAATTTCATGACGGTGCATTAATAGTTTTCTTGTTCGAGTTTCATCATGGTTAAATTGATTGCCCTCTTTATAGTGGGCTATGTGCATGCCGATGATAAAAATCTCATTGTTTTTAATCTGAACATAGGACTCTTTAATATTTACTTTCCCTTGTCTTATTGACTTGATTTCTGTACCGGTTAGGACAATACCACATTCATAGCGTGCACTAATGAAATAATCATGGTTCGCTTTACGGTTAGTGGCTATCACATTGAGGCTCAACTTAGTTCACTCCTTTTTTAGCGAGCCATTGTTGCATCGCGACCAGCTCCAAGCGATCAAAGTTATGCCCATCTTGGTGGACAAACACCTTTACGTTTGCTCCCGCTTGTTCATATTCTTTGGCGAGTTGTCTGGTTTGATCTGGGTCGATGTTCTCATCGTTTTCACCAAGACTGATGAAGACCTCTTTTCCATTTAAATTGACTAAATCTTTATCCAGGTATTTTCGACCATGGGCGATTAATGAATAGTCAAAGAGAGATCCTATCTGATTTAATGCGGTGATGATGTTTGCACCATTGGAGTACCCAAGTGTAATGACTTCATTGTCTTGATACCCTAACTCTTTAATTAAAGTTTCTAAAAATTGATACAACTCGTTTGAGCGTGCCTCTAAATCGTCCATGTCTGGTTGTTGGAGTTTGAGTCGTTTAAAATAACGCAGTTTTCCATCTTCATCGACATTACCTCGAATTGAGAGAATACTGGATTCTGGTGCTAAGAATTCCCCGTAGGCGATGAGACTTTTTTCATCCCCACCAGTTGGGTGGAATAAGACCAAAAGTGGCTTATCTTTGTGTTTCTCATTGTAATAATAGTGATATGTCATGTTGTTTACCTTTTTTTATTTCGCTTGTTTTCTTTTTTGTCTCGTTTTTCTTTTTTCTTGCCGTTTTTATCATCTAGCAATTCAAAGTTCACTTCGTGTTCAGTTTCATCAACTGAGGTTACCTTAATTTTGACTGTTTGACCTAAATTAAATGTCATTTTATTGTCACGACCATACAGTTGCATCTTGGCTTCGTCAAAATAATAGTAATCGTTCATGGTTGAAATATGGACTAACCCTTCGACAGTGTTAGGGAGCTCGACGAATAAACCGAACTTGGTCACACCAGAGACGACCCCTTTAAACTTCTTACCAACAAATTGAGTCATGTATTGAGCTTTTTTCATCTTCTCAACATCACGTTCTGCTTCATCGGCGTTTCTCTCAGCGGTAGATGTTTTAATGGCTAGGTCAATCATGAGTGATTCATCCTTTGAGATGTCAGATTCATTGAAGTTACTGTCAATAAAATATTTCTTTAAGTGTCGGTGCACGATTAAATCAGGATAACGTCTAATTGGTGAAGTAAAATGTAGATAGTGTTTAAGCCCTAGACCAAAATGCCCTAAATTCTCTGGATGATATTTGGCTTTGGCCATACTACGAAGGATTAAATTTGAGATGACATGGAAGGTCGGTTCATTTCTAAAATGATAGAGTACTCGTTGAATATCGGCTGGATAAACATTTTCGAGAGAACCTTTGAGTCGATAGCCTAAAATTCTTAGCGTTGCCGATAATGTGGTCATCTTTTTTAGTGGTGGTTTTTCATGGACACGATACAGTGTTGGCATATTAGCATTATCGAATAAGCTGGCGGCACATTGGTTGGCTGAGACCATAAAGTCTTCGATCATCATCTCCCCTTGCCCGCGTTCTTTTTCTTTAATGTCTAATACCACCCCGTTGGCATCGACGATAAATTCACTTTCGCTGGTTTCAAATTCAATAGCTCCTAATGCTTCCCGTTGCATGCGTAGAAGATCTGAGACTTCTTTCATCATGAGTAATTTTTCTTTGATGTCTTCTTCAATATAGACCACATCATTTGGGTTATCGAAGAAGCGGTTCACTTCACGATAGTCTAATTTTTGTTTGGACTGGATAATTGATTCAAAGAACTCATAATTTTTAATGGTTCCATATTCATCTAAATCGATATGGACTGACATGGCTAATCGATTAACATGTGGGTTGAGTGAACAGAGCTTATTACTGAGTTCAACAGGTAACATTGGGACGACTCGGTCGACGACGTAGACTGATGTTCCTCTTTCGATGGCTCCTTGGTCGATGGCTGAGTTCTCTGTGACATAGTGAGAGACATCGGCGATGTGGACACCTAAACGATAGCCTCCGTCAACTTTATCAATTGAGATTGCGTCGTCAATATCTTTGGTGTCTTCACCATCGATTGTAAAGATAATGTCCGAGGTCAGATCACGACGATCTGGATACTCGTTCACATTAATTTCTTGTTTAAAAGATCTTGCTTGTCTGAGTTCATCACTGCTGAAGCCAGGTTTAATATTGTATTGATAAAGTATGGTGAGGACATCGATGCCTGGTTCATTGTGTAGACCTAATACTTGGATCAGATTAACTTCCAATGGGTTGAAGTTTTTAATTTCACCGATTACTCGTTGTCCTGATTGTAGGTCTAAATGTTCAGGATTATTAAATTTGATTGGGCTTGGGAATTTTGAGTCATACGGTTTTAGGATAAGTTGGTCTCTATCTTGGTATAACGTTCCAATCACATGTGTTTGATTGCGGTTAATGATTTGAAGGATTTCTCCTTCGATTCTTCCATCGTTTCCTTTAAAACTTCTTACAAATACTTCGTCTTGGTCGAATGCGCCATTAAAGTTTCTGGCGTTGACGTAGATACTTTCTTCATCTTCTATATCAACAAAGCCAAAGTCTCTTGATCCGACTGATAATATTCCAACGTAAAAATGCCCTTCTTTGAGGACCAGATGATGATTGTTGTTGGCTTTGATGATTCCCTCTTGTTTTAATTGTTCAATCTGACGGCCGAAGATGAGTTCTTCTTCTTTCTTTAAGTTTAATTTTGAGCTCCAGTCTTCGAGTGTCAATTGTTGATGATATTTTAAGTTTTTTAAAAACTCGACGACTTTTCCATCTAGTTTTTCCATAATGCCCCTTTCATGTTTCAGTGAACTGAAACGGTGTTTTGATTACTTTTAGTTTACCATCTGCACTTAAACTCTACAACTAAAGTAAAAGAGCTTTCGCTCATTTTGGATTGTTAATTAACCACTCACTCTTTAAACTGCCTATACTATTATTGATGCATTTTTAAACGACAACTAAAATCATAATTGAGTTTGAACTTTAACTTTTTGGTCGTTCTTTGTTTTTGATAGAATGTCGATTCTATAGGAAGATCTTCGATAAAAATGATCAAGTTATTGTCTGTCTTTGCTTTTTGTGGTGGTCAAACATCGATTCTTCCTTAGTGAAACGCAATAAAAAAAGAGCATTCCGCTCTTAAATGATCGTCTTACAATCTTGTAATAATCGCAAGCACAAAGTAAGCAACCCCAACAACCATGGTCACTTGTGACATGACTTTTTCAGGTCCACGTTCTTTGGTTTGAGCGAATAGGTTAGAACCGGTTCCACCCATAAAGGCACTACTTAAACCTTCTGACTTTCCACTTTGTAATAGCGATAAGATAATTACTAAAGCAGAAACAACTAATAATAAAATATCTAACATGTAGTTGTCTCCTTTCTTGATATGCGCAGTTATTGTACCATTATCTAAATGATGAAGCAATATTAAGCATTATTTTTTGCGTATTTAAGCGAAAATGATAGCACTTTCATTTTTGATTTGATATAATGATTTCAAACATGAATGGTCGTTCACCTTTAAGAACGTCATTCAGATTCTAAATCGACATGAGAAAGGAAATTGAAATGAGATTAGAAGGAAAAGTCGCCTTAATTACTGGAGGCGCAAAAGGACTTGGACAAGCAATGGCAGAGAGATTCGCCCAAGAAGGCGCTAAGGTTATTGCCGCTGATATGGCCGACTTAACTTATGAACATGAGAATGTAGAGGGCGTTAAACTAAACGTAGCTGACCCTGAATCCTGTCAAAAAGTATTTGACGAAGTCGTTGAAAAATATGGCAAGATTGATATCTTAGTCAACAATGCAGGGGTTACTCGAGATGCGCTCACCCGCAAAATGACGGATGAACAATGGGACTTTGTCATTGATGTTAACCTTAAAGGGGTCTTCAACTTAACAAAACTTGTGGGCCCGCATATGCAACAAAATGATTCAGGATCAATTATTAACATCTCCTCTGTGGTAGGGGTTTATGGGAACATTGGTCAAGCCAACTATGCCGCTACTAAAGCGGGTGTCATTGGTTTAACGAAAACCTGGGCCAAAGAATTTGCGATGAAAGGTGCCAACGTTCGGGTGAACGCAATCGCTCCTGGTTATATCATGACGGATATTCTTAAGACTGTCCCTCAAGACTTGCTCGATAAGTTTGCGGCATTAACGATGTTAGGTCGTTTAGGCGAACCACACGAGATTGCCAACGGTGCACTATTCTTAGCCAGCGATGAAGCTTCCTATGTTACAGGTCAAGTCATTGAAATCAATGGTGGTATGAGACTGTAATACTTGACAATTAAACATAAAAAAAAGAAAAAACGCCTTCTAGTCAATTAAACTAGAGGGCGTTTACTCATTTATAGGACTTCTTCTTCTTTTTTCTTTAACAGGAAATAGCCACCTAAACCAATTAGTAGAGATCCACCAAGCATGAATCCATACTCAGACGATTGTCCAGTATTAGGTAAAGTTGGTTTTTCCTCTTTTTCAGGTTCAATGAAAGTATTTGTGATCTCAAACCCATTTATCTTACTTTCATATCCTTCGACTTCTAACTCTTCAACTGTATATTCAATTGGGGTTCCATCTTGATTGGTCACATCTAAATCCTTAAAGGTATGTGTTTGTAATCCAGATGTGAGTGTCACTTCATCAACCTGTTCTCCATCCGCTAATAGGATGAGTTACATACTTTCATGCATTGTTCTACTAATCACTTCATCCTGTTGTTCTTTCGTTAATTTATTAAAATTAACCGCATACCCAGACACACGAATGGTCAATTGTGGGTATTTCTCAGGATGTTGTTGAGCATCAAGCAACGTGTCCTTATCAAACACATTCACATTAAGGTGATGTCCCCCATTATGAACATAACCATCAATTAAGTTAACTAAGTTTTCTTGTCTTTGTTTCATCGTTAATTATCCTTTCCTAAAGAATTTGGTACCACAGAGAACGTATTGGAAATTCCATCCCTTGCGTGTTCAAACGGTAATTTAGACACAGACTCAAGCGAAGCAAGCGCACCATGACTATCACGTCCATGCATTGGGTTGGCACCCGGCGCAAACGCCACACCCGCTTGACGACCATCTGGTGTCGCTCCTGTCTTCTTACCATACACAACATTTGATGTAATCGTTAAGACAGACATCGTCTGAATCGAACCACGATAAGTCGGTTGTTTACGAATCTTATCCATGAATCGCTTCACTAAATCCACCGCTAAGCTATCCACTCTATCATCATTGTTTCCATATTTAGGGAAATCACCCTCAATTTCAAAATCAATGGCCACTCCCTCTTCGTTTCTAATCGGTTTAACTTTCGCGTATTTAATCGCAGAGAGTGAATCCGCCACCACCGATAATCCAGCGATTCCAGTCGCAAAGAAACGTCTCACTTGATCATCATGTAAAGCCATTTGAGCAGACTCATAAGAATACTTATCATGCATATAATGAATGATATTTAAAGCAGAAGTATAAACCCCCGCCAACCATTCAAGAATTTGGTCGTACTTAACCATGACCTCATCAAAATCTAATATTTCGCTGGTGATAGGCGCAAACATAGGCCCAACCTGAGCCAATGATTTCTCATCTTTACCCCCATTAATCGCATAAAGAAGTGCCTTCGCTAAATTCGCTCTAGCCCCAAAGAACTGCATGTCCTTACCAATCTTAAGCGGGCTGACACAACACGCAATCCCATAGTCATCCCCCATGTCAATACGCATTAAATCATCATTCTCATATTGAATCGAAGATGTTTCAATCGAAACCTTCGCACAGAATAATTTAAAGTTATGAGGTAATTGAGTCGACCAAAGAACCGTTAAATTAGGCTCAGGCGCCGCCCCTAAGTTATAAAGTGTGTGTAAGAATCTAAACGAGTTCTTCGTCACGAGCGGTCTACCATCAAGACCCATCCCACCAATCGATTCTGTCACCCAAGTAGGATCACCACTAAACAAGTCATTGTATTCAGGCGTTCTCATAAACTTAACCAAACGAAGCTTCATCACAAAGTGGTCAATTAACTCTTGAGCCTCCACCTCTGTGATCACCCCATTTTTAAGATCACGCTCAATGTAAATATCTAAGAACGTCGAAGTACGCCCCAAAGACATCGCCGCCCCATTTTGTTGTTTTATCGCCGCAAGATAACCAAAGTAAGTAAACTGAATCGCCTCTTGAGCATTCTTAGCCGGTTGACTAATATCAATGCCATACGCATTCGCCATGACCTTCATATCTTTTAGTGCCCGAATTTGTTCAGAAAGTTCCTCACGATGACGAATCGTCTCCTCAGTCATTACCACCGAACCATTTTTTAAGTGTTCTTGTTTATCTTCAATTAAACGATCAATTCCATACAGGGCAATACGACGATAGTCACCAATAATACGACCTCGACCATACGCATCCGGCAAACCAGTGATAACACCCGTTCTTCTCGCCGCCTTAATTTCATCGGTATAAGCATCAAACACGCCTTGATTATGCGTCTTACGATAATCACTAAAGATATGGTGTACGTCATCATCAATCTTAAAGCCATAAGAATCCAGTGCTTGTTCAGACATTCGAATCCCTCCAAAAGGTTGTAACGAACGCTTAAACGGTTTATCCGTTTGGAAACCAACAATCTTTTCCAACGATTGATTTAAATATCCAGCACCATGAGACTTAATCGTAGACACCACCTTCGTATCTGCATCAAGCACCCCACCTGCCTCTAACTCTTGTTTATTTAAATCCATGACCTGAGCCCAAAGTTGATTGGTCGCCTCAGTTGGTCCCACTAAGAAAGAATCATCTCCCTCATATGGAGTCACATTATTCACAATGAAATCTCTCACATTGATTTCTTTGACCCAGTCACCTGGTTTGAAACCTTGATAAACTTTATCCATTCACATTCTCCTTCTTATCTAACACGGACTCCAACCACAAATCTAAGATAAAGCGTGGTTGATAGCCATAACAAACCGCTAATTTTTGATTATCATCCGTTACTAACACGGCCGGTAATTTCTGTAAATCATATTTTTCAATGAACTCATTTACAGGTTGTTGTTCATTAATAACCTCAACATCCAAATGGGACATTTCCTGTCTGAGGGAGACACAGCTGGCACAAGCGTCCGTCTCAACTAAATAAAGTTTAACCACACTATCCCTCCACTATTCTTCTAGCCATCAGAACCACATCCTTAGATGGAGGTTGTAGTCCCTCAAGCGGATAAATCTTATTCATTTGTTTGTATTTATTCACACCCATCGTATGGTAAGGAAGAATCTCAACCTTCTCAACATTCTCTAGAGTATCAATAAATGTTCTAAGTGCTTTTAAATCCTCTTTATCATCCGAATATCCAGGAACCAATACATGTCTTATCCAAACTGGTTTTTTCTTGTCACTGAGATACTTGGCAAAGTGTATCGGATTTTTATTGCTGACACCCGTTAAAATTGTGTGCTTAGCATCATCAATATGTTTGAGATCCAACAGGAATAAGTCTGTTACCTCTAATAATTTTTCATATTGATGTTTCGTCAATTCATTAAAGTAATAACCTGAAGTATCAAGACAAGTATGGATTCCCTGTGCTTTCAACTTCGTAAAAATATCCATTACAAAGTCAATCTGTGCCAACGGTTCACCCCCCGAAATCGTAATTCCCCCATTTCGAAGATAGGAACGATACTTCAATACCTCCGCAACAATCTCATCTGAGTCCTTGATGGTCCCCTCATCAAAAGCCCATGTATCTGGATTATGGCAGAATAAACATCGAAGTGGACACCCCTGTAAAAACAAAACAAATCGAATTCCAGGTCCATCAACGGTACCAAAACTTTCTATCGAATGAATACGTCCTTGCATGTCGTCCTCCCTTCAAGTTACTGTATGCTAACTTATAATATCAAAACAAATAATAAGGTCAACTAAAACACTTATGTAAGCGTAATCAACTTACCCTAAAAAACAAAAAAGGCTGAAACGCCTTTATTGAGTGTTAAATTTTATTATCGCTGTCT
>CAZVKL010000016.1:0-23614 GCA_964627845.1 uncultured Erysipelothrix sp.
GTCATCGTCCCGTACTTTTCATTTGGAGCTTTACAATTCAGAATCTCAGAAGTCTTACTCATCTTAGTTTTATTCAACAAGAAATATTGGGTCGGTCTCATTATCGGAACCTTTATTTCGAATTTATTTAGTCCACTAGGAATCATCGACTGGATTGTTGGAACTTTTGCATCGGCCATCTCGATTGCTCTGATGCTTCAATTTAAACATAAACTTTGGTTAAGCTTATTGATGCCAGTCATCGTCAATGGAATACTGGTAGGGATAGAACTTAACATCGTCTTTGAAACGCCATTATTGATGACCATCTTATCAGTTGGATTTGGTCAATTTGTTGTGGTGACATTAGCAGGCGGACTCTTATATAAACTCTTAGAGAACAATAAAGCATTCAAACAAATTCTAGATTAAAGCGAAGTCACACATGAACTTCGCTTTTTTCGTGTATAATTTATGCATGGAAAAGATTTTTGAAGTGATCGTCGTCGAAGGACAAAATGATATCAACAAAGTAAAAAGCTGTCTTGATTGTGACTGTCTAAAAACAAATGGTACCCACTTAAGTAAAACATTTTTAGACTCCCTCAAAGAGCTTAATCAAACGCGTGGGATTATTGTTTTAACCGACGATGATTATCCAGGAAGATGGATAAGAACTCAAATTCAAGAAGCCTTAGGGACTGTTAAACATGCCTATATTGATAAGAAAGTATCCAGCACCCCCAAGAAAGTGGGGGTAGAACATGCTCATTGTCAGGAAATCATTAAAGCGATAAATCAAGTAAGAACGATGAAATCATTTCAACAATCGATGACTTACTCAGAATATTTAGAGTTAGACTTAGTATTAAACAGTCAAAAAAGAAATGAACTGATTAAGAAAATGGGACTACCAAGAATGAATGGTCGTCGCTTTTTTAATGTCTTAAATATGATGGGAATTAGTGCCAAGGAGTTAGACGTATGAAAACAATCGCTCAATATTCAGTGACCCAACAACTATTAAAACAATATGACTTACACGCCAAAAAACGCTTTGGTCAAAACTTTATCATCGACCCCTCTGTGGTCCAAAAAATTGCGCGTGAATCAGGAGCCACTCAAGAGAGTGTCTGCATTGAAATAGGACCAGGCTTAGGGGCACTCACCCAAAAGCTTTCTGAAGTAGCAAAACAAGTGATTAGTATCGAAATTGACGATGATATGGTCGAAATCCTACAAAATGAATGCCAATTAGACAATGTTGAAATTGTTCATCAGGATTTCTTAGAATACGACCTCAACCAATTGAATTCTGCCCAAGACATTGTCGTCTGTGCCAATGTTCCATATTATATAACGACTCCAATCTTATTTAAATTAATTGAAAGTGATTTAAACATTCGCCAAATTACCTTGATGGTCCAAAAAGAATTAGGGCAGCGTTTAGTCGCTCAGGTAGGTTCAAAAGAATACAATGCGCTCAGTATTATGATGGCTACGCTATTTGACTTTAAAACCATCATGAATGTTAGCAAACGTTGTTTTTATCCATCGCCAAAAGTTGATTCAGTAGTAGTGGGTTTAATTCGCAAACCAAACACGCATCATCTGGACGATTACTTTAAATTTGTTAAACAATCGTTTACACAGCGAAGAAAAACCTTGGTCAATAACTTAAAGGAAACCATTGATATTGTCCCGGCATTAAAACAATTGGGACATAGTGAAATGATTAGACCACAACAATTATCTCCAGATCAATTTAGAGAATTATATGAGGCATTGTATGAAGCGTAAAGCCTATGGAAAATTAAATCTGGGACTCAACGTACTCAAAAAAAGAGAAGATGGGTACCACGATTTAAGAATGGTCATGGTTCCAGTCGATTTATTTGATACTGTTGAACTGTTACCCAGTGACCAGTTAAAAGTTGAAAGCAATAAATGGTATTTACCACTTAACGAGAAAAATACGGTTTATCAAGCTGTCAAATTAATGCATGAAAAATATCAAACACCGATGAACTTTCACATCAAATTAGTTAAAAACATTCCCACTCAAGCAGGAATGGCAGGGGGATCAACCGATGGTGCCTGTGTGATTAACATGCTCAATGAAAGATATAACTTGAACCTCAGTAAAGAAGAACTCATTAATATCGGGGTTCAAATTGGAGCAGATGTCCCATTTTGTTTGTTTAATAAACCTGCCTTAGTTCAAGGAATTGGTGAAAAAGTCGATTTTCTAGATATTTACGATGACTTTCATCTATTCTTAGTTAAACCAAATTTTGGGATTAACACTAAATCATTATTTAGTCAGTTGAAAGTTATTGAGGAATCAAAAGTAGAATTTGAAAATTTAGTGGACGGTTTATGTGCCCATGATTACCAAAAAATATCACAAAACTTAATTAATGATCTACAACCTCAAGCTATTAAACAACACCCAGAAATACAATCAATCATTGACGAGTTAATTGAATTTGGATTTGATAACGCCTGTATGACCGGCTCAGGATCAGTCGTCTTTGGAATTACTCAAAACGAACAGTTAGTCCGAGATGCAGTCATGAAGTTTTACTTAAAGTATCCGCTCGTGAAAAAATCAAAAATCATCGCTCAATAAATGCTACAATAAGTTTGGAGGAAGTTATGAAATATGCGATTGTGCTCGCCGGTGGGATCGGTAAGCGAATGAAATCATCGATCAATAAAGTCATGCATAAAGTGGTCGATAAACCCTTAATTGGCCATTTGGTTGAACATTTAGAACAATTAGATGTGAACCACATTGAAGTGGTCGTGGGTTATCAACAAAAACAAATTAAAGAATATCTACAAGATCGAGTCTTTTACACAAACCAACAAGAACAACTTGGGACGGGCCATGCCCTTCAACAAGTGACCTCTTTAAAAGGAAAGACTGGAAAGACACTAATCTTAGTGGGGGATGTCCCATTAGTCACCCAAGAAACAATGAAACGACTTTATGATGAAAGTGAAGAGGTAGACTGTGTCGTGCTGACTGCGCAGTTTGATGACCCAAAAGGATATGGACGAATTATTCGCGATAATCAAGGCTATGTGAAAGCGATTATCGAAGATAAGGAATCAGATCCACAACAACAAATCATCAAGGAAATCAACACAGGGATTTATTGTTTCGACAATGAAAAACTTTTTGAATATTTACCACAATTGTCCAACGAAAACAGTGTCAAGGAATATTTCTTAACGGATTTAATTGAAATATTTACCAAGAATAATCTAACTGTAAAAGCCATTCGAGTGAACGATAACCAAGAAGTGATGGGTATTAATAACCGAGTTCAATTATCCAAAGCAAATTATTGGTTACAACAAAAGATTAATGAACATTGGATGTTAGAAGGGGTCACCATTATTGATCCTAACTCAACATATATCTCAATGGATACCACCTTAGAACAAGATATTACCATTTACCCCAATGTTCATATAAAAGGAAAATCAAGCATTGGCTCAGGAAGTGTTATCTATCCAAACTCCTGGATTGAGAACAGTCAGATTGGCCAAAACACAACGATTGATAGTAGTAAAATTATGGACAGCATTGTTAAGGATAATGTGTCAGTCGGACCATTTTCTCATTTAAGAATGAACAGTCTGGTCGAAGATGACAACCGTATTGGCAACTTTGTGGAGTTAAAGAAAACCCACTTAAAACAAGATTCACGCGTCGCCCATCTAACCTATTTAGGGGATTCGGAAATTGGATCAAACGTCAATATTGGTTGTGGCGTCGTGACCGTCAATTATGATGGTCTCAACAAGTTTAAAACGATCGTCAAAGACGGAGCCTTTGTTGGTTCCAACGTTAATCTCATCGCCCCTATTACAGTTGGAAAGAAGGCAGTAGTCGCTGCTGGCTCAACCATCAGTCAAGATGTCCATGATGGAGACTTGGTGATAGAGCGATCAGAACCCATTATTAAAGAAGGAAAAGGATTTAAATACATCAACAAAAAGAAAGAGGAGGAATAAGAAGAGTGGAGAATATTATTGTCTTTTCATTAAGTAGTTCAGAAGAGTTAGCCGATCAAATCTGTGAACACCTACAAATACGTCGAGGTAAAATTAGAGTTGATCACTTCGCGGATGGAGAAATCTTAGTCGAACCAGATATTTCAGTCAGAGGTAAAAACGTGTATCTTGTTCAATCAACCAGTTACCCTGTGAGTGAAAACTATATGGAAGTGCTCATTGCGTTAGACGCTTTCAAACGTGCGTCCGCCAAAGAAGTGACAGTTGTAAGTCCATATTTTGGATATGCTAGACAAGACCGTAAGGCTCGTGCTCGTCAACCTATTACAGCGAAGTTAATGGCAGACTTACTCCAAGCTGCCGGAGCCGATAGAGTTGTGACATTGGATTTACATGCTCCACAAATCCAAGGATTCTTTGATATTCCAATTGATGATTTAACGGCAACCACTTTATTTGGTCAATACTATCGACAAAAACATTTTGATGAAGATCTGGTCATTGTTTCGCCAGACCATGGTGGGGCAACGCGTGCCCGTAAATTATCTGATGTGATTCCTAATTCAACCATTGCCATTATTGATAAGCGTCGGACTCAACCAAATGTTGCTGAATCAGTCAACTTAATTGGGGACGTCAAAGATAAAATCGCCATCATCGTGGATGATATTGTCGATACTGGTGGATCCTTATTGGGTGGTGTTCAAATGCTTTACGATAAAGGAGCAAAAGAGGTTTATTGTGCCTGTTCACATGGAATTTTGTCCAGAGATGCGTGTCAAAAAATTGAAAATTCTCCAATTAAAGAATTAGTTATTACCAACTCCATTCAACTTCCAGCCGAGAAGAAGAAATGTTCTAAGATAAAACAACTGTCAATTGCGTATATGCTCGCTAAAACAATTGAAGCGATTCAACATCACAATCCAGTCAGCGATATTTGGAAGATATTCAATGAAGATTAAATGGATTGTCCTGGATTTAGACGGAACACTACTAAACTCTCAAAAAGAACTTCCAGACAAATTTTGGGAAATGAAAGAAGAACTTGAAGCGGCTGGAATTAAATTTATCTTAGCCAGTGGTCGCCAACATGCACGCATGAGAAGTGTCATGACTCCTTTCTCGGATGATTTTTTATACCTCTCTGATAATGGAACCCTCGTTTTTGAAAACCAAGAAAGATTGTTAGCTAAAACAATTGAAAAGGATCTAGCCCAACGAATCATCGGACTTATCTGGCACCATTTTGAAGACTTGGATATCGTCGTCAATACGACTGAAAAATCCTTCTTCCATCGAGATATTACTCAAGATATGCTAGAAACGTTCAAAGAATATTATGAGAAATATGATTTCGTAGAAGACTTAACAACACTAAAAGAGGTCGTTAAGATTTCAATCTACGATAAAAATGATGTTTTTGAGAATATTGAAGTGCTCGATCAATTTCAAAATCAAGTCAATATTACCCACTCAGGACCTACCTGGGTCGATATTGTCCCTAAAGATGCCAACAAAGGGTTAGCCTTAGAGTTTGTCGCAAAAAAATACGGGATTGAAATGGAAGAAATTATGGTCTTTGGCGATGCGATGAACGACTATGATATGTTAAAGATAGCCGGTTATCCAGTCGTTATGGAAAACGCAGACCCACGATTAAAACAACAAGGGTATCGTGTTACTGCCTCCAATGATGAGAATGGTGTCATGAAAGTTTTAGAAGAATTACTCAATGACAGAACCTAAGATTATTTTCTTTGATATTGATGGGACCTTACTAAGTCCTATCACCCATCACATCGAAGCCTCCACCATCAAGGTTTTACATCAATTACAAGCGAAAGGCTATCAGCTTGGTCTAGCAACTGGACGCTCTTTTGAGGCCACTAAAAATACTGGTTTATTAGATGTGCTACAGTGGGATGCACTGGTCTTAAACAATGGCCATAAAGTCTTTGATCAACAGTTTAATGTTATTTTTGAAACCAAGATTGATCCTAAAACGGTCCAACAATTTATTGATGCGGCACACCAGAGAAATATTGCCGTCATGGGACAGGGTGATTCTTGGCATATGTACTCCGATGAGAATGACATTGTCAGAGAAATCCATGCCGTCTTAGGAGATGTTCCTGAAAAAGAAATATTTGATCCGTCGATACCAATTTATAGTTTAATGGTCTATGGAACAGACACTGAATTTGTTGAATCATTTAAAGCACTAAAACCGATTACGATGCACAATTATTCCGATATTGTCATTGATGGCATCCATAAATATACGGGGATTAAGAAGGTGTTAGAACATCTTAATTTAGAAAGTTATATTGGAATGGGTGATTCACTCAATGATTATGAAATGGCCAAACATGCGAAGCTCTTTATTGCCACCCATCAAGCGCATCCTAAACTTAAAAAATTGGCTCAGTTTGTGGTGAAGAGTGAACAGGATGAAATCGAAAAGGGAATGAAACAAAGTGGACTATTATGATTAATAAAGTTTATAAAGATTATCCGGAGATGCCATATATCAACGAAGCGCGAGATATTGAGGATTGGATTGAAAATCCCCATAAGTATCCATATTCTAAAGTAGAGAAGAAACAAATGGTTCGCCTTGATGAAGGGTTGTTACCAGGGGATGTGGTCCTGTTATGGCGAATTGGATTTAATAATTTCACCAATGAAACCCATATTCCTGATTATTTTGAATACCGATATGGTGTCAATGCATACAACAGTCTTCAATTGTTAATGGATAAAGGCTATGTTGTTGAATGGGGCGTAATTGAGTCAATGGACCTCATCAGTGCTGCCCAATTAAAGTCAGTTCTAAAGAAATACAATTTAAAACTGTCTGGTAAAAAAGATGATTTAATTCAACGAATCATTCATGAAATCAGTGAAACAGAATTAGAGAAAGAGATTAAGACAAGAAAATATTTAATAACAGAGGATGGTCAAAAAGTTTTAGACAAGTATACCGATGAGATCATCAAAAAACACGGAATAAAACAAATGTGATGCCTCAGGAATTTTCTTGAGGTATTTAACGTTAGTGAAGAAGGAGAAAAAGGATGAAAATAGGAATTGGAAATGATCACGCTGGGGTTGATCTTAAAAATGCGATTGTTAAACACTTAGAAGAACAAGGGCATGACGTCATCAATTATGGAACAGACACAGCAGAGTCTTGTTCATATACGGTGGCTGGTAAGGCAGTGGCGCATGCTATTTTAAACAAAGAAATCGACTATGGCGTCTTGATTTGTGGGACTGGTGTCGGTATCAGTATCAGTGCCAATAAAGTCAGAGGGATTCGAGCGGCTGTGTGTTCAGAACCCTACACAGCCCGTTTAGTCAAACAGCATAATGATGCTCAGATTATTGCGTTTGGTGCCCGAGTTGTCGGTGAAGGCACTGCTAAGATGATTGTTGATGAATTTTTAAACAATGAGTTTGAGGGAGGACGTCATCAAGGCCGCATCGATCTAATTGAAGACGAGCATGATTTAGAAAGAGAATAATGTTATGAAACAAATATATATTGATGGACAATTTGTCGATAGTCACAACACAAAACATATCTCAATCATTAGTCCTATCAATCAAGAAATAATTGGTCGAGTGCCAAATTGTAATCAAGAAGATGTGAATGATGCTGTTAACGCAGCAAAACAAGCACTTAAGACTTGGTCTCAAACGTCATTAGACACACGAATTGAGTGTGCGAACAAGTTTGTTAAGGCATTAAAGGAAAACAAAGAAGACATTGTTAAGACCATTATCAATGAACTAGGTTCCCCTAAAAAGTTCACAGAACAGACTCAATTTGACTCGTATATCAATGAATTAGAAGATTTATTGGTGCGCGTTAAGACCTTCGAATTTGTTGAAAAAAGAGAAGGGTATGATCTAATTAAAGAGCCGGTTGGGGTAGTTGCTTGTATTACACCTTGGAATTATCCGTTAGGTCAGATTACAAAGAAAATCATACCTGCCTTATTAATGGGCAATACGGTAATTTTAAAACCATCCACACAAACACCGTTGGTGGCAATCAAGATTGCTCAAGCAATCGATCAAGCTGGTTTTCCAGCAGGAACCTTTAACTTGTTGACCGGTAAAGGATCTAAGATGGGACAAATGTTAACCGATCATCCAGATATAAATATGGTCACCTTTACAGGTTCAACTGAAGTTGGGCGAAATGTGGCTTCGGATGCACTGAAACAAATGAAACGAGTTACCATGGAATTAGGTGGCAAATCAGTCGCTCTGATTCTAGAAGGGGCGGATTTAGACATCGCCTTAGACAAAACATTATCGAGTGTGTATACAAATTCTGGTCAGACCTGTTCAGCACTGACACGGTTACTTATTCCCGTTTCTATGAAAGAAGAGATTGAACAACGTTTAATCGAAAAAACACAACAATATCAAGTGGGTCATCCATTTAATCAAGAGGTTGAAATGGGGCCAGTTCAATCATTTACTCAATTTGAAACGGTTCGAGACTATGTGCGTGAAGGACTTAAAGAAGGGGCAACCATGTTGATTGGGGAAGTGCCAAAAGATGTATGGATTAAACCCGTTGTCTTTGTTGATGTGAAAAACGACATGAAAATAGCCCAAGAAGAAATCTTTGGGCCAGTCTTAAGTGTCATTACTTATGAGTCGGTTGAAGAAGCCATTGAGCTTGCGAATGCGAGTCGATATGGTTTGTCTGGTGGTGTGTTTGGACCAGATGAACAAGCGGTTGAAGTGGCGAAGAAAATTAAAACAGGCAATGTCTTTGTTAACACAAAAGACAAAGCCCTTAATGTTCCATTTGGTGGTTATAAATACTCTGGAATTGGACGAGAAAATGGGATTGAAGGCTTAGAAGAGTTTATTGAACTCAAAGCCATTATTCTATAACGCAATGTATTGATGAAGATTAAACGAGTACAAATACTGTTTAATCTTTTTATTTGGATAAACCTTAACTAAACCTTTCAAATAAGAATCCATTTGTTTTTGATAGCGGGCTTTTAGGACATTTAAATCATCAACTAAATCCGTTTTATAGTCGACCATCATCACTTCATCCTCTGTTTCAATGATCAAGTCCATATAACCATAAACGACTTGGTCATTCTCTAAATAGGCAATCGCAACTTCATGCTGTTGAGGGTACTGGTTTAGTTGTTGGGTCAAAGGATGTTGGTAATAATGGGTTAACTTTATTTGAATGTCTTGTGGAAGTTCATTCAACGAGTCTTTAGTTGATTCATCCATTAACAACTGGTGGATTAAAGTTCCATAATCAGTCGCAAAATGACTTTGTAAGTTGAGTGACAAGGTTAACTCTTGTTTAGGATCTAAAATCACTTCTTGACTCATTGGTTGAAGAGGGCGTACTTTCATGTCAACCGTTTCAACCTTTCGAAGAGTTGCTTGGATAGGATTAAGTTGAACTTGGTGTTGTATGACGAAGGTATCTGATTGAATATTAGCCAATGCTTTTAAGATTAATTTTATGTAATTATCTCCCGCCATTAAATCAGCTAATTGAATCTCATCAAAATCACTATCCAGATCCATATCAACAATCATTAAATGGTGTTTCGCACGAGTAAGGGCGACATATAAGTTTCTGATTTCTTCTTGGCTTGTTTCAATTTGTTTGTGCGTTTCAAAGACAACATCATACAGATTCTTTTGATGGGTATTGTTTTCAAAGTCCATTAAACCAATTGATAAGCCTAAATCAGCATCCATACTGACTTTATTTTTTAAGTCTTGATCTCTGTTATGAGATTTAAATGAGAAGAAATAAACCACAGGGTACTCCAATCCTTTAGATTGATGGACTGTATAGACTCTTACCACGTTGTCATCTTCACTGATGCTTGAGGCATTGCTGGATTCTAAGTCGATGGCTGCTTGAACTTCCTGGATAAAACCAAGCAAACCTTGATGAGGTTTACTGAGATAGTTCGATAAGCGTTGCATCAAAAGATCAATATTGGTCCGTTGTTGAGTATCTAAATGACGATGGTAATAATCATTGACATTTAATAGATGATGGACGAATGTTTGACTCTCCACTTGTTGATAGAGGGTCATTAAATTATTGAATAAAAGGAATAAATCGTGGTTATAATGTTTTAAATTTGTAAATAATGATTGGCTAGGATCAACAAGGTATAAATCGGATAATTGTTGCTCGGTGAAATTAACATAACCACTAAGTAAGACCCAAGTAAGATGATGGTTATTGTGTGGATCCATGATGAAGCGTAAAAAATGGATGGTATCTTGGACACTGTAAGCATGATAAAAGCCGTCTCGATCTTCAATATAATAAGGAATATTTAAATCGTCAAAGGCTCGTTTGAGCTCTTTTTTTCGTGAATGGCTTCGAATAAGGACACAAATGTCCTTAAAGTTAGCTTCCTTATTGTCTACTTTTCGTTGAATATCTTGACCAATAAAATAGGCGATGCGCATAGCAGAAGAGAAAGAAGGCTTATTGAAACCGGAATACTCAATTTCTTGTTTGGAATCTAATAAGCGTATTTCTACCGGTTGCTTTATTTCTTTTTGAGTGGCGACACCTATGTCAACTTTATCGAGTTCATCAAAAGAAAGGGAACTTCCTTCGATGTTCATTAATTTCTCAAACAATAGATTATTAAAATGGACGATGTTATAAGAACTTCTAAAGTTTTTAGATAAGTAGAGTGTTTTATTAAACTGATCTTGGTGAATCATGATGTTTTTCATCAACTCAGGCTTGGCATTTCTAAAGCCGTAAATACTTTGTTTAATGTCACCTACCCTAAACACATTGTCTTGTTTTGAAATTAAGTTGACGATTTCATTTTGAAAGTGGTTCGAGTCTTGAAATTCATCGACCAATATTTCTTCATAACGATTCTTTAAACTTTCAGTGACAACTCTGTTTTGGAGTAGTTGATAGGCGAAATGTTCAATATCATTAAAGTCTAATCCTTTTCGCTCTTGCTTTAACTGATTAAAACATTGGGTATAGAGCAAAGCAGCTTCCACCAATAAAGAAACATAAGGATAAGAAGGGGATAGATCTTGTGGTTGGTAGAAATAATCGAGCGCTTTATTCGCAGACTTGATATATTCTTTTCGAAAGGCACTGTACTCTTGTTTTCTAACCATTTTTAATGGAATGTTCATGGCCTTCATTAAAGATTGTAACAACAGTTTATTGTTTCGTTGTTTAAGAAATTGGTTCGCTTCAGTTAGAAAGAGTCGATGTTGTTGGAGCTGATCATAGAATTGTTCATCTTGTTTATCGGCTTGATAAAACAGGTTCTCTATCGTATCTAAATTCTTGTGCAGGGTGTCAATATGGACTTGTCCATAAACAAAGAATAAATCTTGTATAAAGCTTGGATATGCCTCAAAAGTGGTAGATTGATACGTCTTTAATAATTGTTGGTAAAAGGATTGAGGGTCTAAATTGGACTGAGCAACTTCAGCCAAGTTTCTAAATGCGACTGAAAAATCATGGTAATCGACAATTTTAAAGTTAAAGAAATTGAGTAGATTAATAAATGTTTCATCGTCTTTGTATACGGATAAAAGCTGCGTTAGAACCTGTTGGGTGGCTAGATCTTGAAGGACAGAAACTGCTTGATCGTCTAAAATATTTTGAGTCCGTTTTGGGTCGATCCCATTTAAATAACCAAATTCTTTAATGATGCTTAAACAAAAAGAATGGATGGTCGAAATTTGAGCATCGGCCAATAAGATAAATTGTTGTTTTATCCTTTCATCATTAGGGTTCTTTTTAAGTTCTTGACCCAAAGCATTGGATAATCGATTCTTCATTTCTGCGGCTGCTTTTTCAGTAAAGGTCATGGCACAGATTTGATCAATCGAGAGCTTGTCTTCTATAATCCGTTTAATTAAACGACCAATTAAGACAGTGGTTTTTCCTGCGCCGGCCGAGGCGGAAACCATCGTATTGGTATGGAGACTATGGATAATGTCAAGTTGTTGTTGATTAAATTCAATCATTGGTCAGCCTCCTTTTTTAAAACAAAGTCAATATCTGGATCAATTTCTAAATAAAGCTCGTCTATTTGAGAATAGCTTTCTTTATTACGCTGTAAATCGTTAAAGTAAAAATACTCATTTTCTTGAATGAAATTGGTTAGGATGCCCTGTGTAATACTGTTGGCTATAAACGCATAAAGCTTATTAAAGTATGGTTCTAAGACTTCTTTTGAATACAGTTGGGTTCGTTTTGGGTTTAAATATTCTTTGACTAAGGGGTCGAATCCTTTGCCACTCACAAGCTTTGTTTTTGTTTGAGGCGGGTTTAATTCAAAAGAAGTAGTGTTGAGTTTAAACTTGATGGGTTTGTCTAAGGAAACGGTCAGTGGGATGTAGTAGGCTCCTAAACAAACTTGTTTTAAGATTCGTTGAGCAACTAAGGCATAAGTAATCAGTTGGAGCTGTTGGCCATTTCTAATTTTATTTTTATCGAGCACTTTCTTAGAGGATTTATAGTCTAAGATGATAAAGCCATCGTTACTTAAATCAATGCGATCGATAATACCCGTAAAAGCAAGTGGTAATTCATCGAAAAGCTTAAATTGATTAAACTTATATTCTAATAATTGAGGATCTGGATAATACCCCGCTTGTGTCTCATAGTCTTCAAGGTGATTTAGTTTTTGAGCCAACAGATGTGCTAAGCGTTCTAAACTTAATTGGTAATGATTTTCTTTGTGGGGATAAAAATAAATCATTTGATCGAAGGTTGGTTTTAAGATGGATCTGATTTCTTCGAGGCTGCTATGAACATAGTTTTTACCTTGTTGTTTGATTAAAACTTCTAATACCTTATGGGAGAGTGTTCCAATACTGGCAACATCTAATTCAAAAGGGGCAATTGATTTGAGGTTGAGGCCTCTTTCTAAAAAATATTGAAAACTATTGGTTGTAAAGGTTTCTAAGGAAGAGACGGAACCTTTAATCACACCCTTAGCCATAAATAGCTGTTGGGCCGTATTAGGGTCAATGTTTGAAATGAGACTGTTTTGTCCAGAGCCTTGTTCAAACTTCCAAGGAGTTGCTGGGAGGTTGTTTAAAAACTCTTCGATTTCAAAAGAGGTTTGATAGGGTTTGCCCTGATAATCCATCAAAGGATAGGAGATAATGATGTTTTGGGCTGATTGTAGTCGATTCATCATTTGTTGATGATGGAGTTGTATTCGACTTTCTAAACTTGGGAAACCACTAATGTCTTTGACGTATTCTTCATTGTAAAGTCCACCAAGTGACTTAAAACCTGGGAAGTTTTGTTGGGTCATCCCTAAAAACACGGTGAGATCATAGTCTTTGTTAGGGATATAAGTACAGTCACTCACGACAATGGATTCTAATTTTGATAATTGTTTTATTGGTTTTAGTAGTGTCGATTCTAAAACGGATAACAGATTGTGGTCAGTGATTAAATGGTAGTTTTCTTCCAACAATTGTTTGAGATTGTATAGATTTTGAGTTTGATTGGTCTTGGTTAACAAATTGAAGGCATGGATAATGGGATTTTCATTTTGAGCTGCCTTAAATCGTTGTACATAGCTTTTAGAGAGCTGTACTGCTTGTTGATATTGTTTATGTTGATGGTTCAGCTGATAATTAAGTTCACTTTCAAAGTTGTAATTAATTTCAGGTAAACCGTTGATTAATTGATTAAAATTGACATCGTGACGTTTGATAATGGTTAGAAAGCTGTCCATATATTGATCGTCAAAAACATTGAGGGTAAAAAAATGAATGAGTGGTTCTTTATCTTGAGTATGGAGTGCTTTGATAAAATAATAGGCTGCTAAATTTATTGGGTTAATTTGAGTCTCATCTAAATAACTGACGTTTAAATGGGTCATTTGACGTTTCAATTCTTGGATGTAACTTGGATCACCGACTTGGATGAGAACATGGTTGTAATTGTTGATAATTTCTAAAAGTCCACTTACTTCTTGTCGTGGATTGAGTGCTTTTTTGTATTTAATTTCTTGGTTGTTTAAAACGATGTTTTCTGGCACATGGATTCCACATTTTTGAAACCGCAATAAATGATAAGGTTGATAATAAAAAGGGTGAACAACGACTGTGTTGGTATCAATTGATTTAATGCTCAGGTAGGGTCTTTCAATTTGGTTGGCGATTGTTTTTATTAAATGTGTTTTCTCTTGGTCTAACTCATTGTTTTGAGGACAATCGTCTATATCAATTGAATAACGGTCTAATAAGTCGAGAAAGTCAATGGCTTGAATGATGATTTCTTCAAAGTCTAAAGCGTTTTTGAGTAATGAAAACTCATCTTTATGTTGATGAATAATTTGAGTGGCTTGTTGAATGCGCTCAATTTTGTTTGAATTTGGATAGAACACTTGATCAAAAGACATAAAGCGTTGATGAATCAATGGTCCATGTTTATTTAAAAGCGTGGTTAGGATGTTATCGCGTGCGCGCGCATCAATTATGTTTAGAGTTTCCATGTTGCCATTATATCAAATAACATATGACTTTAAAAAGCTTGTTTAATATGTGATAATATTAAGGTATAAGGAGGTCATTTGATGTCATCAGTAGCAGTATTAAGTGAAGTATTAGATTCACGTAAGGGAGGTAAGAACGCTAAGTTCAATGGATTCTTAGAAGATTACCTCAATTCAGATGCCCCGATTAAAGATGAAGTTAGAGAGTCACTACAAAAAGTCCTTGAAGCGTATCCAGATTTTAGAATTTTGACGGACTTCCGTTTCAATGTCAACAAAGAGGCTATCAGTAACCAAATTATTCGCTATAAGGATGTTACCAAACTTCCTGCGAATTATTACGATCTAGCGTTTATTCTCTATGGGGCTATTAACAATAAAGAATTATGTATTTTAGTAGCAGACGGAACACGGAATGTTGATTATTTTTTAGCGAAAGGAATGTATTATACCTTAACTGAACAGTATGGTATCTTAGAGGATTCGCGTCAAGAAGTGATCGTTTTAACGATGGCTCACTTAGAAGAATTAGCGGATGTGATTAATCAGTTTAATAATGATCCACGACTACGTGTTGCGCCATTCCAAAGAAGTATTGATAAGAAATACTTTAGCGATTTTGAGGACTTACATAATCAAGTTACTGAAATTGCGACTAACATTAAGGACAATGTTAGAGAAGACTTAGGGATTGTTAAAGATCGTTCGGTCATTATTTTTAGAAACATCGCAAGTTGGTTCTTATTTAAGAAGCTTTTATATGTTTCTTATATGTCTAATAAGGACTACCTAAATAACAAGGCTGAGGGGAATATGAGACAACATCGTAACAATGCGAAACAAATTGTTGATGGCGTTCCATTTGTTGCCTTTAGTGAAATGTGGCGTATGAAGAATGTTAAACCTACCGACGTTAAATCTGAACCTGAAAAAGATAATAAAGGAGGGCAAGATATGCCAATTAATCACCATGTACCAATTGAGTCTACTCAAGAACCACCAGTTGGAAATGAACATGAAACACCAGTTGTAGAGCCTTTAGATGAATTAGGAAATCCTACGACCCCAAATATTGAGCCAACGCCAGAAATTGAACCGAATGCGCCTGTGGTAGAACCACAACAACCTCATGAAAAAGAAGAGCTTAGCGCAACACCAGCATTAGAGGATGAAGATTCTCAAAATGATCCATATCTGTCGACACCTGAGGTTGATACAGATACAGAAGTGAGTGATGATGCCGTCAATGATACTGTGTTAACGACACCAGTGGTTGATGGTGATCCTGAGGAAAACGAATTACCTTCTCAGGATAAGGATGTTCCGACTAAGGAACAAGAATTCCCATCAGATACACCGCAAGACGAAGTTAAGCTATAGTTCGATGAAATTTGTATCTTGGAATGTCAATGGGTTTAGGGCTGTGTTGAACAAAGGATTTGATGAGTTCTTTACCAAGATTGATGCTGATTTCTTCTGTATTCAGGAAACGAAGATGCAGGAAGGTCAACATAGCTATGACTTTCTAGATTACAAAGAATTTTATAATTATGCAGTTAAAAAGGGGTATTCTGGGACGGCGATTTTGTCGAAACAGACCCCTTTGTCTGTAAATTATGGAATTAATCTAGAAGATCATGATCAAGAAGGGCGTGTCATTACTTGTGAGTATGAAGACTTTTTCTTAGTGACGGTTTATACACCTAATTCTAAAAGAGGCTTAGAACGATTGGATTATCGAATGATTTGGGAAGATGCGTTTCAGGCGTATGTTACCAAATTGGATGAGATTAAACCCGTCATTGTTTGTGGAGACTTAAATGTTGCTCATCAAAAAATCGATTTAAAGAATCCAAGCTCGAACCGATTGAGTGCAGGTTTCACGGATGAGGAACGCTCAAAAATGACTCAGTTTTTAGATAATGGGTTTGTTGATAGTTTTAGATATTTACATCCACATGATAAGGACCGATACACTTGGTGGTCTTATATGGCTCAATCAAGAGCTCGTAATGTTGGTTGGAGAATCGATTATTTTCTAGTTTCTGAACGAATTAAAGACAAAATCATTAAAGCTGAAATACTGGACCATGTCATGGGTTCAGATCATTGTCCCATCTATTTGGAGATGGACTTATAACTCTCTACTTTTGAAGAGAGTTTTTTTAATGGAGAAAGAACAATGATGACAATCCAGAAAGGTTCTTTAATAAAATTGAACCGAAACTTTTTGTAATCTATAATAAAGACAGAGGTGTCGTATGAGTTCAAAATCATTTTTTAGAAATAATCTAATTATTTTCACGATTATTGGATTACTGTTAGTCTTGTTGTTGTATTTTTTCTATGTCCGACAAAACATCAAAGTGATTAATCCAGAAGATTATCAATTTAATTATGTTATTGTTGATTTGTCCCCAAAAGAGAGTTATCAAGGAGAGATTGACCCTGAACTAAGTAATGATTTTATTAATTATGTCAATGATTCAATCTTAAGTCGACGTGTCTTTAGTCTCAATCCTGAAATGGCAGAAACAATTCGTTTTAATAATGACAAACACAGTTATGAAATTGTTTTAGGTTTAGACAACGATATTTATATTGACCGTAAAGTTCGGGATACTGATGAAATAGCGGATATGATTCGTTATCAACTGAAGGCAAATCAAAAAGAGAATATCCTTGAGAAAATCAATGAACTGATTCAAGTTATAGAATAGGAGAGTTATATGAAGAAAGTTATTGTTTTTCTATTGATGTTTTTGTTAATAGGATGTACGATCCAACCACCACAAACACCTGTTGAGCAAGATACAATCAAAGAGGATGTTGAAGTAACTGAAGATGAGACAGTTCAACAAGAAGTGGTGGATGATCAAGAAGAAATAATTGAACAGGAACCAGAAACTATTCAAGTTGAAATGACTGAGGCAATGATTGAGACGAAAATTCAAGAAATTTCTATTAATGAGGATGGTCCAATTCAATTTGTAGGTAAAGAAGATGATTGGATTTACTTTGTTGTTCAACATCCAGTTGATCAAGAAAATGAAATTTCTTCAGCATCTAAGCTTTATCGAATGGATGATGAAAGTTTTGAATATGAGTTACACAAAGAGTTTGCTGGTGAGACAAGCGTTTTAGACATAAAAGAAGAAGAAGATATTCTTTATGCCATTGTCTATTCTGAGAATGATCAAGGTGGAAATATCCAAGTATTGATGAATCCATTTAGCGAAAATGAGACAGTTATCGATGATTTTAGTTTAATTTCTTCAGGAACAAATCGTTTGTATGAACTTGATGATGAACTCCATTACTATAAAAATACGGAGTCAGGATTTGATTTAGTACAAATTAATGGCAATACTGTTCGTAGTTTTAGTGGACAGACACGACCTTATCTTGATTTTTATCAAGATGATGACATTCATATTTTTGTACAGAACAATCATTTGTATGCTTATCGTAATCATCAATGGATCGAGATGGAGATTCCCTCTGAATATAGTATGGTCTTCCCATTTGTAGACAAGGTTTTAATTAGAGAAAAAGATCAGTATTATTGGGCTAATCTTAGAACACAAAAGATTGAAAACATTGGAGCTTTAGAAAATGTTGATTTCTTTACAGTCGACTATTTAGATGATGATGAATTAATCAGTATTGGTGAAGATCGAAATCTATATTATATTGAAGTGGATGATGATACTTATAATTTTAAAGTGAAACAAATCTCTGAGATAGATAAGCCAGTGTCACTTTTTAGAATCGACGATGATGAAGTGATTGTCACGACAGAATCAGGTCGTTTCTATCATGTTGAAATAGACGATTAAGAAGGTTGAGTGATCAACCTTTTTTAGACTCTATTCAATGGTTATTTTTGACAAAACGGATAGTTTAACTTTTATTAAACAGGTTATAATAAACACAAAGGAGGGCGACTATGAAAAGACTAATACTATGTGTTCTTATTTTCTTGTTAATAGGTTGTACCAATAAATCAACTATCGATAATAATGAACCAACTTTAGATCAAGATGTGGTAAAAGAGAATAATGACAACGAAGTTGAGGAAACCAATGATATAAAAGAGCCAGAGACTATACAGGTTGATGACAATTTTTATGAAACTGAATCAATTTTGTTGAATCAAAATGAACATCGATCACATGTCATCAAAGGAGATGATGAATTCTTTTATTTGGTGATTGAAAAGCCACTTGAATTTCAAGAGGTTGGCCAGCTACCCAATCCTTCATCAGAAGTTTATAAAGTTGATATAGAGACTCATGAACAGACTTTAGTTAAGGAAATGAGAGAGAAACAAACCATTTTAGATATTGAAAACTATCAGGGCATCGATTATGCGATAGTCTTAGCGCATCCTCAAGAAGACGATGTTACTATCAAAGTTATTAAAGACTTTTTTACCGAAAATGAAACGACTATTGATGAATATCCATATATCTTCTATTCAACTAATATTTTTAGAAATTATAATGATAAACTCTACTACTTTCGACTAAGTGATGAACTGGCTTTTAGTCTAATTCACATTGATGGTCAACAAGCTGATGATGATTATACAGAAGAACCATCAAAAATTATTAGGTATGATTGGGTTGAGGACATAATAAGTCAAGACAATCAGTTAATCATGGTTGTTTATCGACAAGAAGACAGTAGTGACTATACATTGAAAGCCTATTTTAACGATGATGTTATTGAGAAAAAACTTCCTCATGAACCGTCTCGCTTCTATTCATTTAAAGACCGTGTTTTAATTACAACTGATGAAGAAGTAAACATGACTGAGGCTAGGTGGCTAGATTTAGCGACCACGGAAATATTACCAGCTGATGTTAATTATCAAATCGATGGCTATAGGATTGAATCTCTCACAAATGATCTGGCTATTGTTTATGAGTATGGAAAGAAATTTGATATGGTTTATGTCAATGATGACTATCAGTTTGAAGTCACTGAAGTTCCAGAATTACTGTATACATCGAATGTCACGAAATTATCAGATAGCAAATTATTATTGGATATGAAGAATAATGAATATCTAATACTTACTTTAAATCATTAAAGAGACTCATATAAAAACCCGTCCACTCAGTGTTAATGGGTTTTTTATAATAAGACGGTTTTAAACAGTAGCAAAACTTTTTATGTTATCTCAATCAATTGTTTTTCTTTATCAACTATCTCTATACTTATTTGATTGTTAGTCATTTCAATTAATTCATCAAAAAGTGATTGATCATAGACATCGAGTTTAAAAATCATTTGTTGATCATAAATTCGATCAGTTATTCTGGCCTTAGGTTCAATCTTTGTTTCAATAATATTCATTAGATTATAGTCTATGTTTATTTTAACTTTAATCACTTCTAAATACTGATAGAAAGTTTGATAGTTTAACCCATTAGAAACAGCCTGACCATAGGCTCTGATAAGACCACCACGACCTAAAAGGGTACCACCAAAATAACGGACCACAATACAACAGACTTCATTAATTTGGTTACCTAATAATGTTTGAAGCATAGGTTGACCAGCTGTATTAGAAGGTTCGCCATCATCAGAAGCATAATGAATATCGTCAATGACCACCGCTAAACAATGATGATTCGCATTCGGATGTTCTTTGCGAAGTTGTTGTTGATGGTGTTTAGCCTCATCCAACGATTTAACATGATAAAAATAAGTAAGAAATTTAGATTTTTCGACTTCAATCGAAGTCACTTCACCCAGCTTAATAATTTTCATAGAAATAGTGTATCATATTTATGAACAATTCTTTTTGTTTGAATATCAAACTAGTTTTGTTATAATTGGGCAGAAAAGAGGAATTATATGAAAAGAATAGCAGTTGTTTTAGATAGTACTACTTTACCTTCAGAAAAATTAAAAAATAATCCAGATGTTTACGTTGCGCCTTTAGAAGTCATCGCCAATGGGGAAACCTATGTGGATGGCTTAGACATCCATGAAGAAGATTGGATTCGCTTTTTAGAGGAAGACGCAACGATGTCTACCTCACAACCTTCGCTTAAAAATACGTTCGAGGTCTTAAAGAAAGTAAAAGAAGGTAACTATGATCATGTTTTTGTATTGACCCTAAGCTCTCATTTATCAGGAACACATAATGGTTTTGAGTTAGCCCAACAAGAATTACAGGTGCCAAACTTAGAAGTGATCGATACATTAAGTATTGCGGGTCCAATCACAATTATGGCCGAAAACATTTTTGAGTATAACCAACAAGGTCGAAGTGTTGATGAAATACGCGATATGATTCATACAATGATGGATCATTGTGAGACCTATATTCATCCTGGCACACTCAAACGTTTAATGTTCTCAGGACGAATGAATAAAGCGGTTGGTTCCTTGGCAAATCTGTTAAAATTAAAAGTGTTATTAGCCTTAAAGAATAAAGCTGAACAAATTGATAAGCACGATGTCTATCGGACCGAGAAAAAACTAATCTCTGAAATTGTTAATCAGTTTGATAAGATGGGTGTTAACTCAAAAGAATGGGTTATCTTTATGTTAGAACTACAAGCCAAAGAAAAATCAGAAGTTTATGAAAAAGCCATTAAAGATCATTTTGGTGATATTGAAGTTCGACGTGAAATGTTACCAGGTGTTATTGCCACCCATGTTGGATTAGGTGTCATAGGAGTTCAGGCTGTTAAGAAAGAGATTAACTAATGAAAAATATTGCCATTATCGTCGATAGTTCAGCGGTCTTAGACCCTGCTATCCAAAATCATCCAGATGTTTATACTGCTCATTTAACACTAAGTGTAGAGGAACAAGCTTATCTTGATCAGCTTGAGTTTTCCCATCAACAAATCCTTGAGGCGCTCAAAGAAGACAAGGCTATGACCTCCGCAATGCCTTCCCTTGGCGAGATTATGCGAGTCTATAAAGAGGTTGACCAAAAAAACTATGATCATATTTTTGTTTTAAGTGTCTCCAGTCATGTTTCAGGAACCCACAGTGGGTTTGTTATGGTACAAGAAGAGTTGAAAATCAAACATTTAGAAGTGATCGATACCTATAGTATTGCTGGGACGGTTGGATATATGACTCAAGTGCTCTTAGACTTGGCTCAACAGGATGCTACCTTAGAACAGATGAAACTAGCGATAAAACAGATTATTGATAATACCATCGTTTATATCTTACCTAATAATTTAGAAAGACTCGTAAAGTCGGGTCGTGTCCATAAGGCGGTTGGAACGCTAACCAATCTATTAAAACTAAAAGTGGTTTTGGTCTTTAAAAACAAAGGAAAACAAATTGAGAAATGGGATATTACCCGTACTCAGAAAAGAGCTTTAAGTAAGATTGCGGACGCACTTAAACAATTTGGGGTGACGACCAAAGACTGGAAGTTAATTATCTTAGATATTGATGAAACTAGTCCAGTTGCTGAAATGAAAGCAGCCATAAAAGAAAAATTTAATGATATTGAAGTTCTCCTTCAAAACCTCCCATCTACTTTAGCACTACATGGTGGTTTGGGGACCATCGTTATTCAAGCCGTTAAGAAAGTAAACTATTAAAGAAAACACCAAGGGCATTTATCTTTGGTGTTTTAATTTGAGGATTGATTTTACTTTCATATCAAGCAGTTCTTCTTTATCAGGATGTTGTTGGATATGCTCTACTAAAGCGTCAAAAGCTTCTTTTAGATTGGCTGGCATAAGAATAATATCTCCACCCGCTTCAAAGACTTGTATGGCAGCCTCCCCAGCAGAGTACTGATCACTAATGGCTTTCATCGACATTGAATCGGTAATGATTAATCCTTCGAAGTTTAAAGTCTCTCTCAATACTGTATGTATCTCTTTAGACATTGAAGCCGGATATGAATCATCAGTAATATTAGGCGTTAAGATATGAGCCATCATCACCATATCAGTCTTGGCAATAATGCCCGCTTCAAATGGAATTAACTCGAGCTGTTGTAACGCTTCGAGTGTTTTTTCTGTAGTTACTTCTTCAAAATGAGAATCGGTTGATGTATCTCCATGACCTGGGAAATGTTTAATACTGGTGTGGATGCCAGCTTCATGAAATCCTTGAATGGCTGATGTGACCATTTGAGCCACAATATGTGGATCATTTGAAAAAGCTCGTGCCCCAATGACTGGGTTGTTTGGGTTACTGTTAACATCTGCTACTGGTGCGAAGTTCAAGTTAAAACCATAGTCTTTTAGATAATTCCCTATGGTGAGTCCTAATTGGTAAGCTTGGCTAGGGTCGTTGGTATTTCCAATGACTTCCATGTTGTTAAAGGTAGGAAGATTGAAGTTAGGGTTGTTGGCTAAGCGAGAGACCATGCCACCTTCTTCATCAATTGAGATAAAAGGTTCTATTTTTGATTGTTGTTTGAGTTGATTAATCAATGTTGTCATCTGTTGGGGATTATCTATATTCTTATCAAAGAGTATAAATCCGCCGACTGGATATTGATTAAGAGTTCTTATAAGATCTTCATTTAATTGAGTGATTCCTATGGCGTCGATATCTTCTAATTGATCGACACTTAACGATGTATCTAAGCCATCGATCCGTATGATGAAGAGCTGTCCTATTTTTTCTTGGAGGCTCATACTACCGAGTTGTTGGTCGATGGGTTCAATTGGTTCAATTGGTTCAATTGGCTCAATTGGCTCAATTGGCTCAACCGGATCAGGCTTAACCTTACAGCCTGAAATTAATAGGGAAATAAACATGAGAACAAGTAAAGTCTTTTTCATATTAGAGACCTCTTTTCAATAAATGATTGGTCAAGATAAAACGAGTAAGAATTTGAAAGTATAAATAACTCACCAAGACGACTAAAAACAACATAGTCGCTTTAATCACAATGGCATTAATTAGTGGTTCAGTAGTCGCAGGCATTTTGAAAATCATCACAAAAAACAAGATTGATAGTGGAACCAAAACTAATGACGCCACACTAAAAGTAATTACTCTCAATAATTTCGGTGCTTTAGGTGACATCGCATAATCAAAAAAGAGGTCAAAGATTAATT
>CAZVKL010000017.1:0-23285 GCA_964627845.1 uncultured Erysipelothrix sp.
ATTACACCAACCACAAGGTTGACGAACACTATCAAAATGGTGACTGGATTTTTAAATCAATCGTCTATTCCATGATGATTCGAACCTCCAGTAGTTATGACCATGACCGAAACTTTAAACTCGATTTAGAGAACCTGTACAAGCTAAAAGAAACGGGTACCTTCCTAAAAACAATCTGGATATTACCCTGGTTAAAAGAATTTGGGGTAGATACACTCTATCTTTTACCCATCTCAAAATATTCACTCAAAGATAAAAAAGGGGAGGCTGGCTCTCCGTATGGTGTCGCAAACTTCTTTGAATTAGACCCAAACTTAAAAGACCCCCTCAGTGGTGACGCCTCCGATGTCGAACTTGAATTTCAAGCACTGGTCGAAGCTTGTCATATGCTCGACATTAAAGTAGTTATCGACATCATCCCTAGAACCAACTCAGTTAACTCAGACTTAATCATAGAACACCCTGATTGGTTTTATTGGGTTGATAAACGTGATTTAGAACAGTATCACCCGCCCCTTGTTCCAGGGGTTAAACCAACCACCACGCCTAAGAAAGAATACTTACAACAATTATTTGAGTCAGAAGACGTCATCAATCATTTAAAACTGTTTAAGGAAAACCCTCGAGATAAAGACCCTCAAACTTGGAAACAAATGTTGGCCTTTTATCAAGAACATCCTGAAGTTGAACCACTCGATCTGATTGAACAATTCTTCGGGTTGAGTGTCGCCTATGCTTTCTCAGACCATATGAACGACCCACAGCCTGCCTGGTCCGATGTGACTTATTTTAGACTCTATCTTGATCATCCTGAAAACTCAAAAGAATACCTCGAAAAACTCGATTTCAAACCACACCCTTACCTGTTATTTGATGTTGCGAAAGCGTCACTAAACCCAGGTTCAATACCGAATATGGAACTTTGGGAACTCCTTAGTGATATTATCCCAACCTATCAAAAGAAATATGGCATTGATGGTGCCCGCATCGATATGGGGCATGCCCTCCCATTAGAACTGATTCAAATGATTATCTTTAAAGCAAAGGCGATTGACCCAAATTTCTGTTTTATCGCTGAAGAGTTAGATATTGAGAACGCTCAAATCTCTTTAGACAAAGGCTATAACATGATCATTGGGGATGGTTTTATGAACATTCCATTCTTAGATGAATACTATCTTAATAAATTTGTTTATGAAGCACGACAAAATCCCAGCAAGATCTTTGCGTGTGGTGAAACCCACGATACTCCTCGCTTAGCGGCTCGAGATGGTGGAAAATCTTCCGCTAGAATGTTAACGCTGTTAAGTTACTTTATCCCTAATACCATTCCATTTATTAATTCGGGTCAAGAATACTTCGAAATTCAACCCATGAATTTAGGGATTGGTGCCCGAGACAACGAACAGTATCTGCTTGATCCATCTGACCCTTATTATGGAAAACTCGCCCTATTTGATTATGTCGGTTTCCATATGACTGAACCCGATCGCTTTATTCTTCGTAATGATGCGCGTAATATCTTGCCACTACGAGATAAATACAAAGAGTCACTCTTGGACTTATCAAAATCAATGGAACTTAATTTTGATAACCCACAAATAAGAGCGGTGGCCATAGGAATTGAAAACGAACAATCATTCTTAATTGTTCTGGCACATACTAATTTCTATCATGATGACTGGATAAACTTGCACATGGCTAATATTCCCGAACGGTTTAAATCCAATCATGCTCAAATAAGAGAGGTGTATTCGACGGATATGCATGACTATGCTCAATATTATCTTAATCATCATCAACAGTCACCAATCTTTATGAAAGCCTCAGAATTCAAGTTAATCGAGATTACGATTTAACAGATTAAAGAAATAGTTCTTAAAATTTTTGGTCTCATTCCGTGAGACGGGAACCACTAAATCAGTTTCATGAAAGTGAATCTGATTTTTTTCTATCTTCTTAATCTTATTTAAGTTTACATACGAATAACAATTTGCTTTTTTAAAATGAGGATGTCGGTGTTTCTTAACAAAATCATTGAGAATTCGATAATTCGTCTTTATCAACTTGCCATCAAGTCTCATCACATACACTCGCCGTTCCTGAAGGGTCACCATTAACACATCATCATAGCTCATGTTTAGCACAGACGCTTTATTTTTAATCACCAGCCGATAATGTTTTGAGAGAAAATGATGGGTTAACCAATTATTCATCACACTCTCTAATTTATGCTCCATTTCATCGATTAAGATGCACCCCACCACATTGACTCCAAACGCTTCAAACATCCACTCGATGTCACTGGTGACAAACAAGATATTAATCGTGGGACAGCGCGCTAACAATAATCGAGATAAACAATCTCCCTCATGATTTTGATACACATCCGAAAGAATCATTAATTGATGGTACGCTGAGCTCTCTAAATATTCTTGTTTGTCTTGATACACACAAATCTCGTAGTCAAACTCTAAGTCAAACAAACACTTATTTAATTGTGAAACGCATTTTTGAGTCAACTTATCACAAAATAATAAGATCCCAATACTTAACATAACACTTTATTTACCAAATACTCCATTATAATGACATATTTTACATAATTTTGTAATAATTAACAACAATGTAATACAATATACTTGGGTGGGGGCAAAAAAGACTTCTCAAAACAAAAAGAGAAGTCTTTTTTTATGCTAAAATGAGCTTATCATGAAAACAATCATCTTCTTTTTAATCATTCTATTAACGAGTTGCCAACAACAATCCCTTCCACCAGAAGTGAATGAACCCATCAAGGCTGACCCTCGAGATATTCCCTCCATTACCTTTAGTCAAGGTCCGATTCTTGTTGAATATGGCACCAAAAATGTTGATACATCCCAGTGGGTCGTTTCTGGTTATTTCTTGGAGATCGACTATCCCCAAGTGGATTCCTCAATTGTTGGAAGTCAACAACTGATCTATCGACTGAGTGGTCATAAAATGGATGTTGAAGAACTACTCAAAATACATGTGGTTGATACTCAGTTTCCCGTCTTTGTCGATGACATCAATATGATTGACATCAACCAGGGTCAAACCATTGATCTGTCCCAGTTTAAAGCCATGGACCCAATCGATGGTGAACTCGACATCGTCATTGATTCTAGAAACTTTGATTCAAACCGGTTACTACGACAACGTATCACTTTGACTGCGACCGATAAAAACTACAACGAAACACGTAAAGAAGTCTTTGTTAATGTGTTAGCCGTTGACAATCAAGAATAAAAAAATAAACCAGAATTTCAGGTTTATTTTATGGAATCAATCATTGGTTTTGACAGTTCAAAAGTGAATGTCCCAAGAACGAGGTATTCACGGTTAGAAGCCGTATCTTTACCAAGACGAACCGGGATTTCAAAATCTTCCATTTTTACGGTGGTGCGCTCAAACTTCACATTGGTTGGTTGATCAACTAACGTTAGTTCAACGTACTCAACAGGTTTGTTGTTAATGGTCCCACCAAAATATTTAAACAAGCTATTGACGGTCGTTTCAATGTTTTGGTTGGAAATAATGCTATCAATGTTAACGACACCATTATCACCATCCACAATCTCAAATTCACCATTGACAATCTCATTTAAGAATAAGACATATTGGGATTTGTCAGATAATGGCATATGGTTTGATGTGTAATAGACATTTTCAATGTCGATAGCGGCCGCTTCGCGAATTAATAGATGATCTTTCTCTTCAATATCCAGTTCGCTTTTGTTTTCAAAAACTTCCAATACTTCGATATCTCTAAGCGCAAAGAAATTCGTCTCACTAACGACAGTTGAATTGGCCAAATCTAATTGGTCTTTCACTTTCGCTAATACAACGACATCACTTTTATCTAATAATTCTTTAAAATTTAATTCATTACTTTCTACTTTTTTTACAACGGGTTCTAAATTGAATTCAGGAGCCACCACACTTCGACATGAACTTAAACCAATTAACATCAGTACTAGCACTAATAAGTGTGTTTTTTTCATGGATCCTCCTTTCTGTGGGCATACTTTAACATAAAAACTCAGCGATGACCAGTCACGATAAAAATCTAACGATTACATTATTTATCAAAAAGCCAATCAGTTTTGACTGATTGGCTCTTTTTATCATTAAACAACTCTTTCTTGAGTTTCAGGATCAAAGAATTTAACTTTGTTGATATCCATTGATAATTTAAGGACATCACCCATTTTAACATCGTCACGAGCCGCAATTTTCGCCAGCATTTTTTGTCCACCAAAATCACCATGAAGGATGAATTCGTGACCTAATAACTCAGCGACTTCAACTTTAAAGTTAAACGGTGTCTCAGGGAATGCCTCCGCAACGATCCCTTCAACATGAATATCTTCTGGGCGAATACCTAAAACGATTTCTTTACCATCATATGCTTCTAACTCACGTAAGAACATACCAGGTAGGTGAACTGAACGGTCTGGTAAAACAATCTTGCCACCTTCAATGCGCCCTTTAATAAAGTTCATCGCAGGAGCCCCAATGAAGTTTGCGACAAACATATTCACAGGGTTATTATAAATTTCTTTAGGAGAACCCACTTGTTGGATATATCCATCTTTCATAACAACAATACGAGATGCCATTGTCATCGCCTCTGTTTGGTCATGGGTAACGTAGATGGTTGTTGAATCTAGACTTTCATGTAATTTAATAATTTCAGAACGCATAGCCACACGTAACTTAGCATCTAAGTTAGAGAGAGGCTCATCCATTAAGAAGACCTTCGCATTACGAACAATCGCACGTCCTAAAGCGACCCGTTGTCTTTGACCACCTGATAAGGCTGCAGGTTTACGATCAAGGTATTCTTCAATTTCAAGAATTTTAGCCGCATCTTCAACACGTTTTCTAATTTCTGCTTTATCCATCTTACGAAGTTTTAGACCAAATGCCATATTATCAAAGACAGTCATATGAGGATATAGTGCGTATGATTGGAACACCATCGCAATGTCTCTATCCTTAGGTAAAACATCGTTGACCACACGCCCATCAATTTCAATGGTTCCAGCAGTAATGTCTTCTAGACCCGCAATCATTCTTAGTGTTGTAGACTTACCACAACCAGATGGACCGACAAAGACAATAAACTCTTTATCCGCAATTTCTAAATTGAAATCAAACACCGCTTGAACATTATTGTCATAAATTTTATTAACATTCTTTAAACTTAACGTTGCCATATTTTCTCCTTTTTTCACATCGTTGACAATATTATAACATCCCATCAAAAGGAGACTTATGCACAGTGCACAAGTCTCTGATTACTTCGTATCATAATGATAATAGGTAAGCATTAGTTCCAAACAATGGCGATGGTGTTGAACTCTCAAATCCATCTTTGTTTTTTTCTCAAATTCATTCAACCAATTGTTTATGGTATTACGATGAACAAATAGGTGGTTCGCACTCTCCAACGCATTGCCCTCATTGAGTATATACGATTTTGAGAATTCTAATTGTTTGGGTTCAAGTTTCTCAATAAATCGATCCACTTCATCTAACACCTTTCGATCATGTCGCATCATTGCCAACAAAAGAACCGTTGACATTTTTACTAGTTGGGCAGAACCCATCTTATCCGCAAACAATAAACATTGATACGTCAACTGATCTTGCCCATAACAATCCAAACAGGTTAATTGTATATTGCGCTCTGAGGACATCTGTAAGATAAACAGTTCTAAGAGACGTTTTTTATCTTGAGGAATATACAAAATTCCATCATAAGCACTCAAATAGTCAATCTCATAATCTAGAACATCCCTTAACATCGGTTCAAAAAGTGTTGAATTTGTTAAAAAACGGATCATGGATGACTCTCAATAATGAGTGAACGATACGGTTGGATAATCACTTTATTCCCATCAACCTCACTCAATGTCGAGTTTTGGGGCGTCACTGACTCCAATACAGGTTCTCCTAGCTCAAACTCAACGTCAATTTCTTGCGTTGAACCTGAAAGATTATGGATGACCAACAAATTATTGCGTTTAAAGGCCAACACATTATTATTCCCAACCATTAAGTTTTGAAATGAACCTGTCTTCAAATCGTCAGACTCACTTCTAAATTGTCCCCATCGACGATAATGATTCAATATGGATGCTGGGTTCTCTAATTGTGTCTCTACATTATCTGTTTCAAGATTGTATTGTATTGTTTCCCAACTTGGGGTCGTAATATCAAGGTGCCCATCCCATTTCATTGGCTCACGAATTTGTTCATCCGGTTTATTCCCTAAATAGCCTAACTCTTCACCATAGTAAATATAGGGATTGCCAGGCATCGTTAAAAGAATACTACCGGCTAGTTTTAACTGATCCAAGTTTCCATCTAACAGTGTTCCAATTCGTGGTTGGTCATGATTTTTCAAAAAGATTCCATCCAGATAATTTGGATAGTCTTCAAAATGTTTTTGTCCCTGTATATAAGGACTTAACAATGCACTGCTGTTAGCGCTTCTGATTGCTTCAATGACACCATCTCCAAAATCAAAATTAAACATCGAATCAAATGCCCAACCATAGTGGGACATGCCTTGATTCTCCATCCACACTTCAGCAATCACATAGGCTTCTGGATTTATTTGTTTGACCCACGCCTTCATCTCAAGCCAAAACTGTAGGTTCTTGCGAAGGGTTGGCGTCCCTACTGGATATTCATGTTGATCATAGGCATGTTTTGCTGCATCATAGCGGAACCCGTCCACGCCTAAATCGAGCCAGTACTTCGTAATCTCTCTAAACTCGGCACGTACTTTCTCTGAATCCAGATTAAACTCAGGCATCTCAGACCAGAAAGAACCATAATAATATTGGTCGTTTTTCTGATACCATGCGCTCTTGTTTTGGGCTGGAATTTCTTCAAAGGAAGGGGCCTTAATATAATAGTCATCATAATCCGGATCATTATCCATGCTCTTAATAAACCATGGGTGGGATGATGAAGAGTGATTAATGACCATATCCATAATTAGTACCATCTCTCGTTGGTCCACTTCCTTAATTAACTGCTTGAAATCATCTAAAGTTCCAAATTGAGGGTCAATCTCATAATAATCGGTCACATCATATTTATGATAACTAGGAGAAGGATGAATCGGATTTAACCATAATCCTTTTACCCCTAATGCTTGTAGATAATCCAGTGACTTAATCACCCCTTGGATATCACCAAATTGATCGCCATTTCCTGAGGCAAAGGAAATAGGGAAGATATTATAAAAGATTTCACCCTCTAAATGATTCGCATTCTCTTGGTTAATTAACTCAATTAGCTCATCCGCTTCAAGATTTAAAAAGTCTGGTTCTGTAGGTTGATTGGCACAACCCACTAAACTAAACATGACTAAGAAGATAATTAAACGTTTCATTTCTTCACCACCATTAATATACTTTCGTAAGGTCTTAATAAATTGGGTTGATGATCTGATAAATTACTTAATACAATCTCTTTGTCGTTGGTCTCAACATGCACTTCTTTATCGTGCATATTCGCAAGTAGAGTCAGTTGATAGTTTTCATCCTCTCGAACATAACCAAAGATTGAGTCCGAATTTGTCTCAATTAATTCAAAACTCCCATCGATTAATGTCGTTGAATACTCACTCTTCAATCTTAATTGAATACAGTCTCGATAAAAGTTTAACAGAGAGTTCTCATCGTTGAGCTGGTTTTTAACGTTCACTTCTTTATAATCGGTATTAACCTTCAGATAAGGGTTTACCTTACTAAAACCAGCATGCTCATCATCGGACCATTGCATCGGTAAATGCCCATGGTCTCTGGCGTTTTTACGAAGATGTTCTAACATTTGTGTCTCTGTTAACTTGTGTTTATTGACCTTAACATACGTTTGTGAGTTCACATCCTTAAACTCAGATAGTTTTGTGTAATTCGCATTGGTCATCCCGATTTCTTCCCCATTATATAGAAATGGAACACCATATAAGAACAACAACACCATGGCTAACATTTTTCCTGATTCCAATGGTTTATTCACATCCCCATATTGCGTCATGAGTCGAGGATGATCGTGATTCAACCAATATTGAGGGAGCAGTTGTTGATCTTTCATCATTCCCTTTGTCCAATACTCAATAACCGATCTTAATTCTTTAACATTGGTCGTGCCATCTTGATTCAAACACCAACAAGCATCAAAGTTAAAGACCATATCAATTGATTGGGTGTACCGTTTGGCGTCAGGTAGTTTTGCTCCACCGCCCACTTCACCAATACTGACCATGTCATAATGATCAAACACTGTCGTTTTTAACTCTGCTAAATAATCATAGAGTTCATCTCGATTGGAGAATTTAGACCAATCATACGCAATCCCATCTTCTGGCGTGATGGTTGAATCACTCAAGCTCATGTCTTTGCCTAAATGCGCGATTGCATCCATTCTAAATCCGTCCGCACCACATTCTAACCAAAACTTAGCGACATCAAACATGGCTTGTCTTGTTTCTTGATTCGACCAGTTGAGATCAGGCATTTTATCTGAGAATATCTTCAAATAATATTCTTGGCTCTCTTCATCATAGTTCCAAGCACTTCCTCCAAAGAAAGAACCCCAATTGTTTGGCTCTTTACTCCAGATATAATAATCCCGCTTGTCACTCTGTTTATCACTTCTTGATTCAATAAACCAAGGATGTTCATCCGATGTTTGGTTCATTATATAATCAAAAATGATGCGCATATCTCGTTTATGACATTCTTCAATTAATTGTTTAATCTCTTGGAGTGTCCCCAATGTAGGATCTACATCCTTATGATCACTGACATCATAGCCATTATCATCTAATGGAGACATGTAGAAAGGACCTATCCACAACAAATTAACGCCTAAATTGTGTAGATAATCAATTTTTTCAATAATACCACCGATATCCCCCACACCATCTTGGTTACTATCATAGAATGAACGAGGATAGATTTCATAACCAACTGAGTGTTTTAACCATTTTGGATAAGCCATATTTACACCTGCAATTGGGCTCTTGTTAAGTCACCCCTAAAGGCTAATGCCGCCCAAGCAAATACCCCAACCCCTAACATAAAGGCTGACGCATAGAACATTACTGAATTTTGATGAACAAACTCACTCGAAGGAAGATGTTTGAGTACAATCCCAAAAATTCCCCAAAGCGCTGGAATTAAAATCATGAAATTAGAGAATTCCGTGGCGAAGACAATCACAAATAATAATGCCACGATCATTAAGGCGATTGACAGTATTAATCCAAATGTTTCTAGACTGTTTAATCCAAGTTGCGTGATTAAGCTCATTGCGTTGGCAAACACAGCAAAACTTATCCAACCTAAGTGAAAGCCGCTTGGCCATCTTAAAAAGATGGCTTCTTTATATAGAATGTCTTCTTGTTCAATGAAATAACAAATTAATGCGACCACTATCCAATATAGAATAATCATGACCATGGCTAGCACTAGTTTCTCTGTTACCCAGAAAATATTCCATAGGATATTAAACAGATACCACGCAATCATTAATGGTTTAATCTTTTTTCGAAAGACAACATTGTAATAAGAATGGTCCTCATGTTTAAACTCAGAATAAACCACTAAGCCCATCCCAATATAAATAATGCCCCAAATACTAAATGTCAGTCCAGCTGGTGCCAGGTAATTAACGTATTTATCGGATACTTCCCCTTGCGATAAATTGCCAAAAAGACCAAGCATGGTTGTGTAATTGACTAATAAGACAAGGATTAGTCCCCCTAATAACAACCATTTATTTTCGAGTAATTTTTTCATCCGTCTCTCTCCTTTATAAAAAATAGTGAGTATGAAACATACTCACTATTTTAGTTACCACTATTATATCAATTATTCAGGGATATTTTCCGCTTCAATTTTAGCATTTGTTGTTTCAATTAATTCAGCAATCGCATCATCAACTGAAAGTGTTCCATCCCAAACTTGTGGAGTGATAAGTTCCATTGTTCCATAGTAAGCTGCATCCATTGCTTTCTTTTGAGGGTTCTCAGGTAAAGTTAGAGCAGGCTCAGGGTAGTTAAATTCAAATGCACTCATGAATTGTTCTTGAACTGTCTTACCAGTTAAGTCTGGAGTTAGTTCAGATCCATCCGCTAATGAAGGTGCATAAGCTGTTGTATCAACCATTGCTTGCATACCATCTTGAGAATAGATTAAACGAAGTAGTTCGTGAGCAGCAGATTGGTATCTTGTATAAGTATTAATAACAAATCCTTTTGTCTTAACAAATGGAGATGGGTTAACGCCATTGTAAGTTGGAAGAATTGAAATTGCGTATTCATTTCCAGTTTCTTCACTGAATTCAGCCACATTGTGCCATGTTCCAACTAGTCCAAATGGTGCTAAGTTAATTCCATTAAGAACATTGTCCCAACGTCCTGTCATTGATTCACCTGGAGTGATTGCTCCAGATTCTTCAACTGAAACACCGGCTTCTTTTGCTTCAACTAAGAATTCTAAACCAGCTTTAAATTCAGGTTTATCATAACCAGGATTTAGAGGATCGCCATCTTCAAGTAATTGCCATCCGCCAGTTGTTAATGGGAAGTAGCCTGACCAAGGTTCTTTAAGAGATATAGGGAATACAACATTTAATGTTCCTTCTGTTTCTTCTTCAGTCACAACTTCATTTCCTTCTTCATCTGTTTCAGTGACACGAGTTGTAATAGTTGGACGCTCATCTAGATAAGATCTAGAAAGTTCAAAGATTTCTTCCCAAGTGTCAAATGCATCTGGTAAGTTATCTCCGTTTTCATCGGTTGTATCTAAACCTAAGTTTTCAAGTAGTGTTAAGTTAGTTACAAAAGCCATTCCATCATAAGTAACAGGTGCATAAACAGTTTGATCAGTTGTATTTCCTGCATTGTAGAACGCTTCTAATGAGTTATTCTTAATGACTTCAGCTAAGTTTTCTTCAATCGCTAAGATATGAGAAATGTTACGAGACACTTCACCATCAATAACCATTAATACGTCTTGTACTGAATCTTGTTCAGTTGGTAGTCTGTCAGTAGAACCAGCTGCTCCAGAGTTTTCAAATGTTACTTTACCAGCGTGATCAGGGTGAGTTTCATCCCATAAAGCAACAATTGCTTCCCCTAATGAGTCTGTATCAACACCCAAACGAATTTGTGCGTCATCTTCGATTTCGTAATGGCCTGCATCCGCATTCCATACTGCTGAAGTTCCATCTAAATTTCCAGATGGATCGGTTGTTTCTGTTCCTCCATTTGTCTCAGTTTCTGTATCAGTATCTGTAGATGGTGTTTCAGTACGATCTGTACCTCCACAAGCCACTAACATTGCTGCTACGATAGCTAAGACTAGAAGTTTGAATAGATTTTTCATTCTTGTTTCCTCCTAGTAGAATGTTTCTCTGTGAAGCGCATCAAACAAGCCTTTAAGAGTTGCATGATGATGTAAACGCTTTACAGTAAAAGTATTATAATATTTATACATAATGTTGTCAATTCTTTACGCTTTTTGCGATGACGCTCATTCTAGAAATAGAGTCTTTAGACTGATTTCTATCAATGTGGTAGTAAGCCCAATTAAGTCATCGATCATCACTTCATAGTGACACTTTCTCATCCTTATGTGTTATTCAACTTCTCTAAAAGATGACCCCTTTAATAATTTAAAATAGACAAAAATCACTCGTGCCATATACACCAATGGAAATAAAGCAGTCCCCCACAATGGGTTCACTAAACCGACAATGGCCGATAATAAGGCTGGTGAGAACATCGCCAAGACCATCATCGTTAACATTTCTTTAAAGCTTATCTTATTTCTAAACCGATTCGCATTAATGGCCATAAAGACCAGTGAAATCAACAAGACATAGATTATGTATTGAATAAACACCGACATGTAGATAATCGGAATTTGAGTATTTAAGGTGCTTTGACTCACATTCTGAATAAAGTGATTTACCAACGTTTGGTCATCAATATTTTCCTGAGTTCTTAAAGCTAATAAATCATCGAAACTATTCCCCTCTAATAGTGAATAATCCCCACTAATATTTGCGTTGGGATTATAGAGAATAATCCTTTGATCACTAAATAGGACATATTCATTTGGAACATCAAGCGCTTGATTTTCTTTCGCATTAATATAATACGTAATCCCATCAATTTCTTTTTCTGTAAAAGGTTGGTCACAATTCAATTGTTGTTGGTTAACCTCACAATCAAACTCTTCAAACACTTCGATCAAACCAGCACTTAAATTTGGGAACTGCTGGCCTAATTGGTCAGGGGTCTCAACTAACCTAGCCGTGACAAATGGGGTCGCAATCATCAATACAGACACAAAGAAAATAATCAAAGCGAAAAACCACCTTGTTCTTCGCTGATTGATTATTTCTTGATTACTATAAAGGATTTTATAAAAACTCTTCATTAACCCTTATCGGCTCCAGCCGTTAATCCATGAACCATGAAACGTTGCATATAGAATTGAATCGCCATAATTGGAATCGCAATCAACAACGCTCCAGCCATGAATCTCAGTGGATTATAGAACATCGTATCAAATGGGTCCGTCGTTCTAAAGAGCCACATCGAAACCGTCTGATTTCGTGTCTGTAAGAAGACCGACTGTAACATATAGTCCATCCAAGGTGTCATAAAGGCATTAATCGCAATAAACCCAATAATTGGAACAATCAATGGCATTAAGATTTTACGAAGTGTCTGCATCTTAGTCGCTCCATCAATTTCTGCCGCCTCATCAAGCGAGCGTGGAATGGACTGCATAAAACCTCGAATAAGGAAGGTGTTATACGGAATTGACCCCGTAATATAAATTATTGCCAGCGTATACGGGTTATTTAACCATCCAAACGTATCAAAGATAAAGAATAAGGCCAACATCCCCATAAAGGATGGGAACATTTGAAGAACCATCATCGTTAACAATAATGGTTTCTTCCCCTTAAAGCGTAAACGAGAGAAGACATACCCAGAAATTACCGCCATGATAATAACACCAACCGTATTAATCAAAGCCAGAATAAAGGTTCTAACAAACGCCGCTTGATAATCTGGTAAACCAGGCCCCGTATGAGTCTTATGCGAGAAGATAAACTCAAAGTGTTGTGTCGTAAACTTCGAAGGATCAGGCAGAATAGGCACCGCATCCAAAGTACGACCAGGCGTAAAGGCTGCTGAAATCATCCATAAGACAGGTACTAAACAAACCACGACCATGAAAATGAGCCAAGCATAGGAAGCAAAACCACCTAGGAATCGCCATAGCGAGAATTTTCGCTTATTCACTTCTAATGTATTCTGTGTCATATTATTCCTCCCAAACCGCTTTGTTTCGGGCAAGGTTAACAACCGAGAAGACCGCCACAAAGATGAAGATTAGTATTGAATACACCGCCGCAACATTATACAACTGTGCATTTTGAGTAAAAGATAATTTAAAGATCCAAGAAATCAAGATATCTGTTTGACCCGGTATCCCACCCATGACCTTCATGGTCTGAGGCACTTCAGAATAGACCCAAGCAGGTCCACCTCCAGTCAGATAATAAATCGATCCAAAGTTATTAAAGTTATGGGTAAAAGTCATAACAATCGCAGGTGCCGTCCCCCTAAGGACCAGTGGAAGCGTAATCGCTTTAAACTTACGCCAACCTGTCGCCCCATCAATGGAAGCCGCTTCATATAAATCTTTTGGAATCGTCGTTAACGTTCCAGTAATCAACATCATAAAGTATGGAGCCCCCAACCATAAGTTAACTAAAATAACTACAAACTTAGCCAGTGTTCCATTATATGTTTGAGAGAACCAGTAAATCGGATTGTCCGGTTGTCCCTGTAAACCAATGTTATATAAAAACTGTGATACACCCTCCATCGAGTTAGTCGCATACAGAATTTTATTAATAAGTCCTTGGGTATCAAACGCGTTCTTAAAGACCATTAACGAAATCATCCCTGGTACTGCCCATGGAATAATCATAATGGTTCTCCAAAAACGTTTTGCTTTAATTGGTTTAGACTCAATCACTAACGCATTAATAAAACCTAACGCATAACAAGTCACTGAGGCCATAACCGCAAAGATAGCCGTCCATAACAAGACTCGACCAAAGATACTAAACCATGCAGGGTCCGAGACCACTTGAGCAAAGTTACCAAACCCAACCCATTCAATCAAACGAGACGGTGGCATGATCCGATAGGTATAGTTGGTAAACGCAAGTAAGAACGAGAATAAAACCGGAATCACCGTAAACATCGCAATTAACGAGACGACCGGCACCAGCAATAACCACGGTAGTATATCATCATAAAGTTCTTTAAAGAATTCTTTACCTTTTAAAGAAACATATTTACCTTCATTCATTCGCTTACGCGTCTTATACGCATCTCGAATATTAACGATCCATGCGCCCACTAAAACGGACAGAATGACAACAGCAATCAACCCGGCAATCAGTAAACTTACTGAGTTATCGGCCGAAAGCCATGGAATATTTTTTTGGAAAGTAACGGTTTCCATCCCACGGTATGGTTGCTTCCAAACTAGCTCCCCTAAAGTGACTAAGCCCCAAATACCACGGGTAAACATTCCACCATAATCTCGGAAAAAGAAGAATCGGCCATCTGACCCCATTGGGCTAGAGACCACTTCAGATGGATAATACTGGTAAGAACCTGTTAATAGTTCAATCAAAACGAAAACTATTAGAATAGAAAAAAAGAATAACGCTTTGCCTTTTTGTTTGTTCCTTAATTGTCCTGCTCCCATTAAAACTGCTGAGAGTATGCCAGAAACCAAAGCGTCCTTGTCGCGTGTGCGATCTTTAGGACTCATTTGTCTTCCTCCTTATTTTTTATTATTATAGCACAACAATAAACAAAATTTGATAGCGGTATCATCATATTATTATTAACCATTCATTATTATGTTTAAAAAGACCTGTAAGATTGACGTTACACTTACAGATCTTCTCTTAACTTATTAGGAAGCGATGGGTGCTACCCATCTTGATAATAGCGTCAACTTCAAGAATGGTTGTTAAGGTTTTGGAAGCTTATATATACAAAAAACTTTCAACCACATCGAATACCTATTTTTTCGCTAACGCTTATGCCCTTTGACTACAACATCTATTGTGGACACAGATAAACTCATCTTAAATTTTTTTACACTTATGCATTCACTTTTTTAATCAGCTCTTTAATTTCATCCTTCTTTAATACACGACCTGTAGAGACAACCTTGTCATTAATGACAAGTGCCGGTGTGCTCATCACGCCAAAAGAAGCAATTTCACTAAAATCCGTAATGTGATCAATCTCAACATCAAGATTCAAGTCTTTGAGTGCCTCTACCGCCGCCTTTTCTAAAGCATTACATTTAGCACATCCCGATCCTAACACCTTCACATGACTTACTTGAAAATAATTATTAATCTTTTCCATATCGTTATTTCCTCCTTCTTTATTAAATTATATATGGTTGTATTGTATTAAAAAACAGTCCAACAAAGATGATTCCAATCACACAAATTAAAACAAAAATAAATAATAACTTAGGTTTAACCGCTTTTCTTAACATGATGAGGGACGGTAATGATAGAGTCGTCACAGCCATCATAAAGGCTAAGACAGTGCCCAATAACGCTCCTTTAGCCAACAGCGCCTCAGCTACGGGTATGGTTCCAAAGATATCTCCATACATTGGAATCCCCACTATAGTAGCTAAGATAACGCCAAATGGATTATGTGAACCTAAAATTGACTCAATCCAAGTTTGAGGAACCCAGTTATGGATTAAAGCACCAATTCCAACCCCTATTAAGATGTAGGGAAATACTTTTCTAAAGGTATCCACCATTTGTTCTTTCGCAAACTCAACACGATCCTTCGGTGTTAAAGTAGGGCCATCAAACTCACCAATCTGTGTATTTTTAATGACATCTTCAATTTCATCATCTAACTTTAACTTTTCTATGATGTAACCACCCATAACCGCAACCAATAGCCCAGCAATCACATAAATTAAAGCAACTTGAGTGCCAAAGATACTCATCAAAAGCACTAAACTACCTAAATCAACCATAGGCGAAGAAATCAAAAAGGAAAAGGTAACACCCATTGGCAATCCTGCACTGCTAAAACCAATAAAAAGTGGAATTGAAGAACAAGAACAAAAGGGAGTCACTGTCCCTAATAACGCCGCAATCATATTGGCCCACAACCCTTTGAATCGACCTAAAATTTTTCGACTTCTTTCTGGGGGGAAGTAGGATTGAATATAAGATATCCCAAAAATTAAAACACATAACAAAATTGTTATTTTTATGACATCATAGATAAAGAAGTGGAGACTTCCACCTAATCTTGAAGCAATATCGACACCCAAACGAGTCAAGATTAACCCTACTAAATCATTAAGCCATTTCATTCCTAAGAGTTGGCTCTGTATAAACTCCCAAACTACTGACATGAACAAGTACTACTTTCTTTTAGACAAGATAATTGTTCAAAGAAACTTTTAAATTCTTTCAACGCTTCACAGTTAAGGGAATAATAATTCCATTTTCCTTGTTTTCGAACAATGACCAACTGACATTCTGTCAGAATTTTCATATGATGGGATAATGTTGGTTGTGAAAAGTCAAATTCTTCAAGAAGATCGCAAGCACATTTTTCTTGACCCGAAATCATTTGGACGATTTGAAGTCGACTTGAATCACTTAATGCTTTACATATTGTGTCAATATTCATGAATATAAACCCCCTCACATAGACATCTATCTATGTGAATTATATTCTTCATATAGACGAATGTCAATCTACTTTTAAACTATTTCTGATAGAATAATAAATAACAAAGGAGGCTTTATGAACAAAATTATCAACCAATATTTAACCCCCATCAATTCCACCCAATGTCATATCAAGGTCAAAAGCACCTTGGATGTCATGTCGATGACCATCTATTATGGTGACCCTCACGATTATACCAAGGTCAATGAAACAAATTATCAGTGGAATAAAATGAGTCAAGAAATGAGTTTAGACCAAGTCAGTCAATATAATCATTATTTCAGTGCGACCATTGAAAATAAGAACAAACGTTTAAGATATTATTACAAACTTACACTTAATAATGGCTCTATCTACTATGGCCAAAATGGTTACTTTGACAATGACCAAACATTAGGACTCTATCACACCTTCTTTTTCCCCTACATCCATGATCATGAAATCTTTAAACCGACCTCATGGGTTAAAGATCAAATTTGGTGTCAAATCTTTATCGACCGATTTAGAAATTCTCAATCCACTCAAAAAGAGAACATCGTCAGTTGGGATCATTTACCACTCAGCAACAAACATTTTTATGGTGGCGATCTAAAAGGCATCACACTGGAGTTGGATCATCTTCAATCACTCGGGTTCACAGCCCTTTATTTAACCCCAGTTTTTAAATCACCAAGTACCCATAAATATGACACCACCGATTATTTTGAAGTCGATGAACAATTTGGATCATTAGACGACTTAAAAGAATTGGTACAAGCATGTCATCAAAGAGGCATGAAAATTATCTTGGATGCGGTGTTTAATCACAGTGGCTATCACTTCAAACCTTTCCAGGATGTCTTAGAAAACAAAGAACAATCTAAATACAAAGATTGGTTTCATATTCACCAGTTTGACCCTATGGAATATGAAATGTTTTCAATAGTACCCTACATGCCAAAACTAAACACCCACAATAAAGAAGTTCAAGAATATTTACTCTCAGTCTTAAAATTTTATCTGGATGAAGTCGATATTGATGGGTGGCGCTTTGATGTTGCCAACGAATTAGATCACAGTTTTATCACGAGAATAAATACAGAAATAAAAGAACATTATCCCGATGCTTATCTACTCGCTGAAATATGGCATGACCCCATTGATTTTGTCGACTATAATCAGTTTGATGGCATCATGGAATATGAAAAGAGCCATGTTTTTATAGAATACTTAAACCAAAAAATTAGTGTCGATGAAACCATTCAATGGCTATCCGACATTAATCATCGCACACCACTAAATACCCAACTCGATCAGTTTAATATGATTGACTCACACGACACGGCCAGATTGATGACCATGGTTCAAAACGATCCAGACAAAGCCTTCATGGCGCTGACCTTTCAGGCCTTACAAAAAGGATCAATTTGTTTGTTCTATGGCACCCATTATTTATTAGAAGGTGAGAACGATCCTTATTGTCGAGTGTGTTATCCGTTAGAACCAACCCAACAACAAGCACACTATCAAGAGACAATTAATCTAATCCTTCAGATGAGAAAACACCATCTTGAAGAAATAAATTCATTCTCCTATACCTTATCAACAAAAGGTGAGTCATTAGTGCTTCAGTTTGAAACCTTTAACATCACCTTCGACCCCATCCATAAAACGATTGACTTCAATAAAAATTAAATAAAAAAAGTGAGAAGAACTCAATTGGAACTTCTCACTTTTTAATAATTGATTATTTGGTGGCAATAATGACCATTGAGTGAGGCTTAATATATACTTCCTCAACTTTTTGTTTATCCGCTAATCCATTTTCATCCGCAATCACTTCAAACTCTTGTTTCAATTTATATTGGATGGTTTCATAACTTGGATTAATAAAAACGAGAACTTCTTGATAGCCACAGTAGCCTGCCACTTCATTAAATTGTACTAATAACGCTTTATTCTTTAAACGCTCAAAACGAACATGTTCTTTAATTTCAGCACTCGTATTGAAACTAAAAATTTTAAACTGCTTTCTAAGTTTAATTAAGTCTTTCGTATAATCGACCACTTCTTTAAACTCTTGAGACCGTTTATAGCTAACTTGATTGATCTTATCGCTACTACGATAGGAATTCTCAACCCCTTGTTTGGTTCGTGCCATCTCTTGACCATAATGGAAAAATAACATCCCCTGTGAAATACATTGGATTCCATTGGTCAATTTTTGTTTCTGAACATGTTGACGATGTGTATTATATGGGTTTGACGCAATAATCTTATCCCACAAGGTCATGTTGTCATGACATTCAACATAGTTTACAGCTTGGGTCGGTTCATTAAACAACTTCACCATTAAATCATCTTGGGTGTTTGCTACAATCGAAGCTTTAGCCGTCTCAATATAAGAGGTATCCCCTAACGCATAGCCACTAAATTGACTCAGTTCACTGGCAGTCGGTCCTTTAATATGATCTCGATAAAAATCATTAAAGAAACTAATTTCTGGCATTAAGTGCATGTTATACATCGTGGCACGCTTCTGAGGATCTAACATGGTTGGCATATTCCACCCTTCCCCATACACAATCGTATCCGGACGAATGAGCGACAGTTCTAAAACAATTTTATTCATAGTCTCCACGTCTAAAATCCCCATTAAATCAAATCGGAACCCATCAATGTGATAATTTTTAGCGAAGTGAATCACCGAATCAACGATGAACTTACGGACCATGCTATTGGAAGAATCCACATCATTCCCACAGAATGAACCATTGGATATATCCCCATGTTCGTTGAGTCTAAAATAATAATAGGGAACAATTTTTTCAAAACTTGAATGATCTAAATCATACATATGATTATAGACCACATCCAACGTGACTCGAAGACCATGTTTATGATAAAACGAAACGACTTTTAAGAACTCTTCGATTCGATTACAAGCATCTGTCGGGTCAGAACTAAAACTACCCTCTAAGGCATTGTATTGAACAGGGTCATAGCCCCAGTTATATAAAAGAGCTGGATTGTATTCATCTATCGTCGCAAAATCAAAGACGGGCATAATTTGAACATGGGTGTAGCCAATCTCTTTTAAATAATCAAAACCAGCGGCCGATCCACCCAATTCAGTTCTGTTTTCTTCGATTAAACCTAGGAATCTACCCTTGTTTTCAATCGTTGTTTTTGGGTCAATGGAAAAATCTCGAACTGAGATTTCACCAATAATAGCGTCTGTTTTCGATCTGAACTTTGGTAGTTTATCATCGTTCATCTCTATTTTTAAACGACTAAAGTCAATGACGGCTGATCGTTTTGAGTTCTCCGCTGAACCATATCCATATGGGTCCAATGCTTGGTTTAAAACACCATTCACATTCACCAAATACAAATATTCAACCCCGTGTAAGTCAGAGTCAATTTCAATTTCCCAAGCACCTTTTTCCACTTTGTTCATTCGATGGTGATAGGGAATGTCATCATGATAAAGTTCTAATATGACTTGGTTGGCGGTAGGTGCCCATACCACAAACTTGGTTTTTCCATCTAAAACATGGGCCCCAAAGTCATTGCGCTCATTGTAGAAATCAAAGTTAAAACGATTGGTTCTGACCACCAATCCAAATTGTAGTTGTGTTGTTAGTCCGTGTTCTTCGATGACATCGTATACTTCACCAAAAACAATCTCCACTTCCGATAATTGTAAATAGTACTTTTGATAATCATCACTGGTTTCTTGACTATTAATACTTAAGGGGGTCACCAACCCGCGTTGGTCTCTTAAGTAGAATTTTCTAGATACTCCTAAATAATGGGTCGATTTAATATAAGCCGCGATGATGGAGTAGTCATCTAAATAAGCTTCAAATCTATTTATTTTACGCATGAATTCACCTTGTCGCATTTGATTATAGCACAATAAAGTGCACAATCGATTGTTTGTTTATAAACAAGAGAAAAGAGCCCTTAGGCTCTTATTCGTTTAATATTTTTTTATCGGACGTAAATCCCAGATATCATCGGCATATTCTTGAATGGTACGATCACTGGAGAAGAAACCACTCTTGGCAATGTTAACCAGACAAGATCTTGCCCATCCTTTCTTATCGGCATAACGCGCTTCCACTTCTTCCATCGCTTCAACATACGCTTGGAAATCTCTCAATAGGAAGTACTCATCATTCTTATAGAACAGCTCTTCATAAATCAATTTAAACTCATCCTTGTTTTTATGAAGGGATCCATCGATAAGGGCATTGACCGCTTTCTCTAAGGCTGGATTATCTTTAAGTTCTTGTTGAACATTGTAGCCATTCATACGAAGCTTATTCACTTCTTCGACTTTTAAACCAAAGATAATGTCATGTTCTGGACCGACCAATTCATCAATCTCAACATTGGCACCATCTAATGTCCCAACCGTAATGGCCCCATTCATCATAAACTTCATGTTTCCAGTTCCTGATGCTTCTTTTCCTGCTGTGGAAATTTGTTGAGAAACATCGGTCGCGTTCATCAACATTTCAGCTACCGTTACTCTATAATTTGGAATAAAGACAACTTTCATGTATTTCGACAACTCTTCATCCGCTTCAACAATCTCCGATAAGGTCGTAATTAATTTAATGACTTTCTTCGCAAAATGATAGGAAGGGGCAGCCTTAGCCGCAAAGATAAAGGTATGCTTCTGCATCGTAAAGTTCTTATCTTCCTTAATGCGTTGAATTAAATAAATAATATGAAGGGCTTTTAATAATTGACGCTTATAAGCGTGTAATCGCTTAGCCAACGTATCAAAGATTGAATCTTTAGGCACATCAATGCCTGTCTCTTGTTTAATAAAATCAATGAGAATTTGTTTTCGCTCATCCTTGATTTCTAAGAAACGTTTCTGAATCGCCTCATCATCGACATGATCTAATAATTTCTCCAATTGAATTGGATCGTAGATAAAGTCATCACCGATGGTATCACTCAATAATTTTGTTAACTGTGGGTTTGAATACACTAACCAACGACGATGGGTAATCCCATTGGTCTTGTTATTAATTAACTCAGGATTAAGTTTATGGAATTGGTTGAAGACATCCTCTTTCAGAATTTCAGTATGAAGTCTAGCCACCCCATTCACTGAGAATGAGCCAATGATTGCGAGGTTAGCCATATGCACTTGGCCATCCTTTATAACCGCTGTATCGTTTGCAAGATGCATATCACCTGTTTCTTTAAACGTCTTTGAAATGTGGCGACGATTAATCTCATCAATAATCATATAAACTCTTGGTAAAAGTTTTTGGACATATTCAATTGGCCAACGTTCCAACGCTTCTGCTAACACAGTATGGTTGGTATAGGCAATCGTATTCTTTACGATATGCCATGCGTCTTCCCATTCAAATTTATGTTCGTCCATTAATAAACGCATTAATTCAGGAATACATAATACGGGATGGGTATCGTTTAATTGAATCGCCACTTTCTCATGGAAATTATCCAAACTATCATATACTCGTAAATGGGCTTTGATCAGCGCTTGAAGTCCAGCCGAAACAAAGAAATACTGTTGTTTTAAACGTAAATATTTTCCATGTTCATTCGAATCATCTGGATAGACGTTCTGTGTGATTTCATTTAATTCGGTGATATAGGTCCCGAAATCTTTTTTAGCCGGTAGAATCTCTGATGCTTCAGCATCCCATAATCGAAGGGTATTGGTAATATCGGTGCCACGCCCAACAATTGGCATATCACAAGGGACTGCTCTGACATATTCAGCGTTAACATGTTTATAAATTGTTCTTCCTTGGTCATCACTTTCAATTTCTATATGACCCCAAAATGGAACATCAACACCATGCTTAGGTTTTCTAACTTCCCAGACATTGCCTAGTCTTAACCATTGGTCTGGTACTTCAACTTGATAGCCATCTTCAATTTTTTGTTTAAATAAACCGTATTGGTAACGGAGTGTAATTCCGTTTCCAGGTAATTGTAATGATGCGAGTGAATCTAAGAAACAGGCCGCAAGTCGACCAAGTCCACCATTACCAAGCCCTGGGTCAGATTCTAGATCTTCTAATTCATTGATATCAATACCTAAATCATCTAAACCTGCTTTGACGGTGTCATAGATTCCTAAGTTCATCATGTTATTTGTGAGCATTCTTCCCATTAAAAATTCCATTGAGAAGTAATACATTTGTTTCGCACCCAATGAGGCGGCAGTCTCTTTAGATTCTTTCCAATTCAGTGACGCATATTCTCTTATCATATCGCCTAAGACAACATAGCGTTCAGTAATATGTGATTGTTCTAATGAGCGACCAAACTTCTCCACGATGCGAGCGGTAAAGTCTCTTTTAAAATCGAACTTGTCGTTAAACATAATTTCCTCCATGTGTAATCAATTCCT
>CAZVKL010000018.1:0-6687 GCA_964627845.1 uncultured Erysipelothrix sp.
CTATGATGGGTCACCGTGGTGTGCGTTTGTCAATCTCTTATCCTGAGATTGCTGAAATGCAAACACGTGCGGTTATCCGTGCTGCCTTAAAGGTTAAGAAAAACAAAGGATATAATGTTAAACCTGAAATCATGATTCCATTAATTGGAAATGTTAAAGAACTTCAATATGTTCGTAATGTCGTCGACAAAGTTGCTCAAGAAGAAATCGAAAACAGTGGTCAAGAATTAGATTACACCGTTGGAACAATGATTGAAATTCCGAGAGCTTGTGTAACGGCTGATAAGATTGCTGAAGCAGCTGACTTCTTCTCATTTGGTTCAAATGACTTAACTCAATATTCATTTGGATTCTCTCGTGATGATGCTGGTAACTTCTTAGGCGATTATTACGATAAGGCTATCTTCGAACAAGACCCATTCGCAAGAATGGATGAAGAGGGCGTTGGTGAACTCGTTAAGATGGCAGTTGAAAAAGGACGTTCTGTAAAAGAAACCCTTAAGACAGGTATCTGTGGAGAGCATGGTGGAGATCCAGCAACCATTAACTTCTTATATGGTTTAGGACTTGATTATGTTTCATGTTCACCTTATCGTGTACCGATTGCTCGTTTAGCTGCGGCGCAAGCGTCAATCAAAAATCCACGCAATAAATAATGATTGAAAAGAGTAGTCAAATTGATTACTCTTTTTTGATATAATAAGAAGAGTTAGGAGAGTTCATGTTAGATCGATTAAGAAATCATTTAGAAGATTTAAGAGAAACTCAAGAAACCATTGACATCGATGAGGTCCTAAAGTTGATTGATTCATTCAAAGCAGAGCTATCGATGCAAGATGGGATTGATATTATTAAAGAATCTCTTAAAAACAAAAAAGTGGATTAATTCCACTTTTTTCGTGCTTGAAAGACTTTGTCACTCTCATAGTTGTTTATTATCGATTCTTAAATGAGACAGAAAAGAATAAATTTGTTGACAAGAAATTAGAGGTAATGTATTATGTGTGTAGTACATAGAACGGAGGAAGTCATGAAATTTAAAGAGGGTGTTCCGATATACTTACAACTCACCCAAGATATTGCGAATAAGATACTGGCTGGTCATTATCTGGCGGGTCAGCGCATTGAGTCAGTTCGTGAAATGGCTTTGATTTATGGTGTTAATCCTAACACAGTACAAAAGTCGCTGACTTTGGCAGAACAACAAGGGTTAGTCTTTGCTCAAGGGGCAGAGGGACGCTTTGTAACCAAGGATGAATCGTATATTGAACTTTTAAAACAACAAACGATTGAGCGGGAAGTCAATGAATTTGTGAGTAAGATGAAACAACTTGGATTTAATAAACAACAGATTATTAAAGAACTTCAAAAAGGAGGACAAAGTGATGAGCACTAATTATTTAATTCAAACTCGAAATCTTTCAAAATCATACCGAAAACAAGTCGCTTTAGAAGATGTGAATCTGGACTTACAGTCGGGTCGTATCATTGGATTGTGTGGACCTAATGGGTCAGGGAAAACAACCTTAATCAAAATCTTGATGGGTTTATTAAGAGATTATCAGGGAGAGGCACGTATTGGTGGTTTTGATATTTCGAAAGATTCAAAAGCACTTTGTTCGTATCTACCAGATAAAACCTATTTTGATAAGAAGATGACAGGTCAACAAGCAATTAATGTCTTTAAGGATATGTATCAAGATTTTAGTGAAGAAAAAATGCGCTCACTACTTGAATCTTTTGATGTATCAGAAAAGTTAAGCTTTAAAGAGATGAGTAAGGGGATGCAAGAAAAATTCCAACTTGCTTTAGTCTTAGCGAGAGATGCTCATATCTATTTATTGGATGAGCCAATTGGTGGGGTTGATCCTGCTTCTCGAGATAAGATTATGAATTCAATTTTAACCAGTTATGCTCAAGAGTCATTGTTAGTGATTTCTACACATTTAATTGCTGATATTGAATCGATCTTAGATGAAGTGATTTTCTTACAAAATGGTCGCGTGGTCGTTCATGAGAATTGCGATGAACTGAGAGAGCGCGTTGGCCAATCCGTTGACGCTTACTTTAGGGAGGTGTTCAGATAATGTTTTTTAAAACTCTTAAACATGATTTAATTAATTCTTTCAGAGATTATTTGAATTTATATCTCATTATGATTTTTATTGCGGTATTAGGACCATTTGCCATTAAGTCGGGTAACAATTTCTTGGTTGGCTTTATCATGATGTCTATTGTTGTGTTATTTATCATGAGTTTTATTTTAACGCTCATGAATGCGATAGGTTTCTTAAAGAGAAGACTCTTTGAGGATGGGGCGTATTTCAACTTAACCCTGCCTGTCTCTTTGGATACGACTTTATTATCGAAGTTAGTGACAGTCAATATTTGGTTTTTTATCACTTTATTGATTGGGACATTGTCTATTTTTGTGTTTGCGATTTCTTTTGATCCAGATTTATTGAATGCACTTCAAGCATCACTTCGTCAGTTAATTGAAGTGTTGAGTCGCATTAAATGGTGGCAGTTCGTATTAACGTTTTTAAACTTATTAACCAGTTTGTTCTCAGATTTAGCACTTGTCTTATTATCGATGACACTTGTGAATACGTCTTTATTTAAGAGAACAAATTATCTAATTTCGATTGTTATCTTCTTTGTGATTAGTTTTGTCTCACAATGGGTAATAACCTTTATCTTTGAATTGATTGTTGGACGACCTGAACAAATAGCTTATCAATCAGATATTCTGCTTAATCTTTCAACACCATATTCTGGAATTGTTCAGATTGCTCTTAATTTATTCGTATTTGTTTTATTCTATGGTGTGACTCGTTATTTATTTGATAGAAAGTTAGAAATTTAATGAAATTACGATTGGAAAATATACTGAGTATCTTATCACTGATTATCTTAGCCTTCTTATTTTGGTGGGGTTTTAGAACGGGAATCTTGACTGATCAGATCAAGATGCAAGCGTTTGTTAGTCAATTTGGCTCGATGTCAGTGATTGTGATTATCCTGTTACAAATTCTTCAGGTTGTTTTTCCAATCGTTCCTGGTGGAATCGGGATGGTGGTCGCTACCTTACTATTTGGTATCTGGTGGGGATTCTTGATTAACTATATTAGTATTTGTATTGGTTCGATGATTGCCTTTCTGATAGGACGTAGATATGGTCGACCACTGATTAAGCGTTATTTTAGTGAGACGCTGATTAAGAAATATGAAAAGGTTTTAGATAAACAACAAACTTTTGATAAAGTCTTTACGTGGGCGATTGTTTTACCGATTGCGCCTGATGATTTCTTGTGTTATTTTGCGGGGACCACTAAGATGTCGTTTAAGAAGTTTATGACAATCATCTTATTGGCTAAACCACCGACAACATTCATTTATAGTTTGGGTTTACATGAATTCTTTGAATTGATTCGTGGATGGATTATCTCAACTTCTGTGCTGCTAAGGTGATTAGTGTTCGCATTAGAGGTTAGATTTTGATAAAATATAGAAAAGAGGAGGTGCGTTATGCCTAATGTAATTACGCATGGATTAATGGCACACGAAGTCGTCCAGCTTTTGGATGAGTCATTTGTGGCTGATGCGATTGCGGCATATCCTCGTTTATTCTTTTTTGGAAGTAATGGACCAGATTTCCTGTTCTACTATCGTTTTATGAGCAAAGATGAAGAGGCTCGTGAAATGAGAGAGCTTGGAAGTCTTTTTCACGATGACCATATCAATGAATTTTATACGGTTGGTAAAGAATTAGTGAAACATTTTGAGGAACCGTATAAATCGATGACGCTGAGTTATTTGGCGGGTCATCTGTGTCATTGGGCTTTGGATTCATTGGCTCATCCATATGTTTTCCATAAGACTGGACTGATTGAAGGAGACACACGATACGACCACTATCGAATGGAGGCCATGATTGATACGTTGGTCGTTAAACGAATTAGACAAGATAAATATCGTGAGATTCCTTCCTATAATTTTGTCAAGTTAACAAAGAATGAGCGAAACTTAGTAGCAAAAGTCTATCAAAACATTATTCGATTTACTGAGAAAAAGGAAGTGGATTATAAGAAAATTGAACGAGCAATTCACTCAATGTATCGATACAACTTACTGTTATGGGATAAGACGGGTTTAAAAACAAAAATCATTCAACAAATTGAGGATAAGATAATAAAGGACCCTTGGGTCTTCTCATCTCATTTTGTGGTACCTCAATTGGATTTAGAGCATGATATTTTAAACCTTAGAAAACAAGAATGGTCTCATCCGGTTAATCCAGAACAAGTCTATACGTCGTCGTTTATGGATTTATTTAACCAATCATTAATTCGTGGGAGCCATGCATTGTCTTTACTTAACCAGGATCTACACCAAGATGAAGATTCGCTGGAAGCGTTCATTGATCATCGTAACTATACGACAGGTTTACAGGAAGTGGCGGATCTTAAAAATTTCAATTTAATTTACAAACACTAAGGAGGATGAATTATGTTAGTGACTATTCAAGGAAAAAACGTACAAATTACAGATGCAATGAGAGAAAGAGCTGAGCGGAAATTATCAACCATTGATAAATACTTTAAGGAACCTGAAGCAACGACCGCTCGGGTGCTTGTTAAAATCTATAATGAGTATCAAAAAGTAGAAGTAACAGTGAATGCCCCGGTTGGATTACTTCGGGCTGAGGTGAAGGAAAATGACTTCTACAGTGCATTGGATAGAGTTGTTGATAAACTAGAAGACCAAATTCGTCGTCAGAAAACCCGTTTATCGAGAAAGCATAATGATAAACTATCCGTTGCGTTCTTAGAGGAGATGCAACAATTTGAAGATGAACAAATCAAGAAAGCCCAAGAGAATGAAGAACCAGTGCGTACTAAAGAAGTGTTTGCGGAAAAGATGGATTTAAGTACGGCTATTATGAATATGGAAATGTTAAATCATGACTTCTTTGCTTATACCGATGATGAGACCTCTGAAATTGCGGTGGTCTATAAGCGTCATGATGGTGGCTATGGCTTACTTGAATTAGAGAAAGATCCAGCATAAAACCTAGCGGCCTGAAACAGGGTCGCTTTTAGTTTAACATGCAAAATGAATGTGATATAATAAGACCTGTATGGAGGGATTTTAATGGGTTTCAAAGATAAATTAGCTAATTTTATAGCACCAGTCGAAGACGAAGAATATGTAGAATTTGATAAAGATGAAGCACCAGCATTAAGTGATTATGAACAAAGCAGTACAAAAAGTGTTGCTCAATTAAAAACGGATGCTAAAATGGTTCTGTTTGAACCTAGAACATTTGAAGAAAGTGAAGAAGTGGCTAGACATCTTAAAGATCGTCGTGCTGCAGTGGTTAACTTACAACGTCTACCAGCAAACTTTGCTCAAAGAACCATTGATTTCTTGACAGGAGTCGTATTTGCATTAGATGGAACTATCCAAAAAATTGGACACAATGTCATCTTATGTACGCCTAAGACCATTGGTATTTCTGGCGAAATTAGTTTCGACTTAGAAGACAACCAGTAGACGATGAGCGGGCAAGAACCTCGCTTTAGACTATTACGACGTGGCTATGATCGTTTTGAAGTTGACCGCGTCTTAGAACAATACGAAACTCAGTTAAAAGAAAATCAAGAGCGTTTGGTCGCTTATCAAAATCAATTGAGTCAAGCACAACACCAATTGGAGTTAATGAAACAAAAAGTGACACAACTCCAAGAGGAAGTATTAGTCAAAGAAAAAGCAGCTAGTCAAGTCCATCAATTAGCGCTTGAAGAGTCCAACACAATTATCGAAACCGCAAACAATAATGCGGACTTAATTGTGAGTGAAGCTCTATCAACGGCTCGAATTATTCTGATGGAACTTGCTAAAATGTCAAACCAAACTAACCAAGTAAAAGAAGATTTAAAACGATACGTAAATGATTTATCGATGATGATTGATGAAGTCGAGTTACCAGATATCCCAAATCTTGATTGGTTAATGGAAAATAAAAAACTTAAAGGCGAAGATTAAGACGTTTCTTAAGAGCGTGGTTAGAGAGCTATGGGTTGGTGGAACATAGTCATTAACTTAAGAAAAGATCACTTAGGAGCCCCTTATCTGAAATTAGTAGGGTAGGGCGAAGCACTCAATCGTTAATGAGACATCACAAGACAGGTGGTACAGCGTTTAATAACGTCCTTTCTAAGGGCGTTTTTTATTTTAGAAATGAGAGGAACTTATGGACTACAAAGAGACATTACATTTACCAAAATCAGATTTCGAAATGAGAGGAAATTTGGTTAAAAAACAAGACAAATATTTAAACCTATGGGAAGAACTGGATCTTTATCATTTGATGCGCCAAGAACATGCTGATAAAGAAGAGTTCGTATTTCATGATGGTCCACCCTATGCCAATGGGGACATTCATATTGGTCATGCCCTAAACAAAATTCTTAAAGATTTTGTAGTCCGTTCTCGTCATAAAATGGGCTATAAAGTACACTTTGTCCCAGGTTGGGATACCCATGGTTTGCCAATCGAAAACGAAATTACTAAAAAAGGAGTTGACCGTAAAACGGTTCCGCTCGTTGAGTTTAGAGAACTCTGTGAAGCCTATGCTAAAGAACAAGTCTCTTTACAGATGGCTGAAATGAAAAAACTTGGAAC
>CAZVKL010000018.1:6787-19809 GCA_964627845.1 uncultured Erysipelothrix sp.
TAGATTTTATTACCCACTCTTATCCTCATGACTGGAGAACAAAGAAACCGATTATTTATCGGGCAACCGATCAATGGTTTGCGTCGATTGACGGTATTCGAGATCAATTATTAGAAGAAATTAATCAAGTTCAATGGTTACCATCCTGGGGTAAACTGAGAATGCATAACATGATCAAAGACCGAGGTGATTGGACAATCTCTCGACAAAGAGCGTGGGGTTTACCAATCCCAATCCTCTATGCTCAAGATAAAACACCAATCATGGATCCTGAAGTGTTCCAACACATTGCGGATTTATTCAGAGAACACGGTTCCAATATTTGGTTTGAGAAAGAGGCCAAAGATTTATTACCTGAAGGATACACGCATCCAAACTCACCAGATGGCGAGTTCACGAAAGAAAAAGACATTCTAGATGTTTGGTTTGATAGTGGTTCGAGTCATACCGCCGCATTAGCGAAACATGGTGTGACTTTACCGGTCGATTTATATCTGGAGGGGAGCGACCAATATCGTGGTTGGTTTAACTCAAGTCTCATTATCTCAAGTGCCGTCTTTGATACAGCACCGTATAAACAAGTGGTTTCTCATGGCTTTATTGTCGATGAAAAGGGAGAGAAATTCTCTAAATCCAAAGGGAAAGCTCTACAGCCAAAAGCGATTACAGAACGCTTAGGGGCAGAGATTCTAAGATTATGGGTTGCTTCAGTTGACTATACTTCAGATGTTGGAATTTCGGAAGCACTCTTAAAACAGGTCACAGAACAATACCGTAAGATTAGAAATACATTTAGATTCATGCACGGAAATATTAGTGATTTTAAAGTGGAAGACAGAGTGTCTTTAAATGAGTTACCTAGTGTTGATCGACAAGTGTTAGATGCGCTTAATCATGTGTTAAAAACAGGAATTAAAGGCTATGAAACATATGACTTCTCAGAAGTAACGACTTCTGTGAGTAAGTTCTTAACCAATGTGATGAGTGCTTATTATTTAGATTTCACTAAAGATATTCTATATATTCATCATGAAAATGATTTAAGAAGACGTCAAGTTCAAACCGTCTTAAGTGTTACACTTGAAGCGTTGATGCATTTATTAGCGCCAATCTTAAGTTTCACAATGGAAGAACTGTATGAAATTGTTCATCCTGAAGGAAAATCAGTTCAATTAGGTGAATTTATTACTCATATTGATGTTGAATTTGATGCTCAAGCGGATTTTGAACAATTGTTTGAATTAAGATCAGCTGTCTATAAAGCCCTTGAAGAAGCTCGTGCTGAAAAAGTGATTGGTAATTCTTTAAAAGCTAAAGTTAAATTAAATGTGACAGACATTACCAAAGAACTCATTGATAAGCATTTAAAAGAAGAACTCAAACAATGGTTTATTGTTTCGAATGTTGAATTTACTGATGAAGCACTACCAGAGGTTTTAGGCTATCAAGTCTTAGTTGAACCTGCACAGGGGGAAACTTGTGAGCGCTGTTGGAATGTCGTTGACCATCTTGAAGATGGAATCTGCCACAGATGTCATCAACAATTACAACAATGATTACCTCTAGAGTAAATCCTAAAGTTAAAGAATGGTTGAAACTGTCTTATAAGAAAGAACGTTTGGCTAAAAATCAGTTCTTAATTGAAGGACAACATTTAGTCGAAGAAGCACTAAGGCACAACCGTTTAGTATCACTAATTAAAAGTGAACATTATCATGGTGACTTAAGTTTTAAGGATGAAGTCATTGTCAGTGAGCCGGTCGCTCAAAAACTCTCTAGTACTAATTCTAAATCAACCATCTTTGGGATTAGTCGTATAGTTGAGCCTAGCGATCTTGGGACACGTTGGTTGTTCTTAAATGGGGTTCAAGACCCTGGAAATGTTGGGACATTGATTCGCTCAGCTGCCAGTTTTGGCTATGACTCTATCTTCTTTGATTCACAGACGGCCGATGTTTATTCGGAAAAAGTCGTTCGTAGTAGTCAAGGGGCAATCTTTTATCTCAATTTAGTTGAAATTAGTTTTGTTGATATGATTGAATTATGTAAACAACAAGATATTACCCGTGTTGGTACTTATTTATTACCTCAAATCTCTCAGGAAATGCCAACGGGTCCTCATTGTCTATTCTTAGGAAATGAAGGAGCTGGTTTGGATAAGAAATACCTGAGTGAGATGAATCGTAATGTTTTGGTTGAGGTTCAACAGTTTGAATCACTCAATGTTGCGATTGCGGGAAGTATCCTGATGCACCAAAGTCAAAAGAAAAGATGATCGAAATGGATCATCTTTTTACTTACTGTTTAATTAAGGTTCCTGTTTTACCAGCAATTCCTAATGAAGCTTTTTCAAGGGAGGTGACTAATGCTCGCTTATTTGGATCAGACTTTACAAAATTGAGTGCTGCTTCAATTTTAGGGAGCATACTACCTGGAGCAAAATGACCTTCTTGAATATATTGTTGAGCTTCTTGGACATTGATTTCATCCAACCATTTTTGATTAGGCTGATTAAAGTTGATCGCAATTTGATCAACTGCTGTTAAGATAATTAATAAATCAGCATCGACCTGTTCTGCTAATAAAGCAGAGGCAAAGTCTTTATCAATGACAGCATCTATTCCAGAATGTTTGTTTCCTTCTTTAATCACTGGAATACCACCACCACCAACGGTAATAACTATCTGATTGGCATTAACTAATTGGTTAATACTTTCCTTTTCAACAATATCGATCGGTTTAGGACTTGCGACAACACGACGATAACCTCTTCCTGAATCTTCAACATAGGTGTATCCATTTGCTTGTTCTAAACTTTGAGCTTCTTCTTGAGTTAAGAATGGACCAATTGGTTTGGTTGGATGATTGAAGGCTGTATCATTTTTATCCACCACTACTTGGGTAACAACGGTACAAACGGCTAAATCAATGTTTCGCTCATCAAGTTCATTTTGAAGCGACTGTTGTAATTGATATCCAATATAACCTTGAGTCATGGCATTGGCTTCTACCATTGGTAAATTAACTTGTCCCTCAAAAGCGTTTAAGACCATGCCAACTTGAGGACCATTTCCATGAGCTAAGATAACTTGATGTCCTTCTTGGATTAAATCAACAATGGGTTTAACACTCTCTTTGAGGATTTCCTTTTGTTCTTGTGGAGTATTGCCTAAGGCATTGCCTCCTAAAGCGATAACAATTTTCATTTGAGTTTCTCCTTATAATTGAACTAATGAAGCAATAATTGGGATTGTAATCACTGAGAAGAGTGATGTTAAAAAGACAAGGTGACTGGCCATTTTATGATCATTACCTAAATTTGAAGCAAACATGGCCACATAGGTTGCGGTAGGCATCGCCAACATTAAGACTGGAATGACTTGACGGATTCCAGTAATGCCTAAGCTGGACAGTGTCACTAAGATTAAGAGTGGGGTAACCACTAATTTAATGGCGGCAGTAATATATAATGTTTTATTTTGAAGGGCTTCTTTAATATTGGATCTTGATAACATTAATCCAACCACTAGCATTGCCCCAGGAGATGAGATTTGACCTAACATTCTCATGGTTGAGTTTACTGGTTCTGGAATTTGTAGTTGGGTTAAAAAGAAGAATAAACCAATCAAGATTGAAATAACACCCGGATTAATAATAGCACTTTTTAAGCTAGATCCATTCTTAAATTCTTTAGAAGTTCTCGCAATTAACATGGTGCCTATGGTCCAAGACACTATTTCAAAGACTAATCCACCAGCAATGACCGCATAAAACAAGGCTTCAGGTCCTAATAAGGCTAAAACAATTGGATAGCCCATAAAGGAGGTATTGGATAACATTAGTCCCACCATATGGACATCTTGTTGATTTTTCTTTAATGGATAGCGTCTAGTCACTAGATAAGCCATTAATGTAATGAGCGTATAACAGATTACCATGATTAATAGAATTTGAAGCATGGTACTAATGCGCTCTTGTTCTAATTCTATTTGCATTGCCAAGATAATGGTGGCAGGCATAGTAACTTTTAAAATTAATTGAGTCAGTTGTTTTTGTCCAGACTCGTCAACTATTTTTAGTTTTCCAACAATATATCCAATCACTATTAATAAGAAGAGTACTGATACATTTTGGAGTGTTAAGAAAAAATCCATGGACATCTCTCTTTCTAAATCTGATACAAGTTTACCTTAAAAAAGGGGAATTAAAAAGGACAAAGTAATGAATTTTCACTAAAGGTAGGTTTCTTTTGAGATGTTTATCCCAAAGAGATAAAAAATCAAATTTACATTAGACAGAATGCCAATGTAAGTGCTAACTTTACATGATAAATTAAGGACAGTTAACCATCATTGAAGAAAGAAGGAGAGAATGTATGGAACAAAAGAAAACTTTTTTTGAAAAAGTTAAAGCTGCTGGTCCAGCAGCGGTCATTACCTCGGCCTTTATTGGGCCAGGGACAATAACAACCTCTACCATTGCGGGTGCGAATTTTGGGTACGCATTGTTATGGTCGGTTGTCTTTAGTGGGATTTCACTCATTATTATTATGAATATGGCATCTCGCTTAGGTATTGCCGGTAATAAGAATATTATCGAAGGAGCAACTGATTTATTACCAAATTCAAAAGCATGGAAGACATTCATTGTCGTTTTTATTGCGATTGCCATGGGCTTAACCGCTCTAGGTTTTGAAGCAGGCAATATTATTGGTGCTACAACAGGACTAAGTGATGTCTTAGGTCTTGAGATTTGGTTATCAGCCTTAATTATTGGAGTGCTCAGTGCTGCAGCCATTTGGTTCTCAACTCCGAATATTATTGAATTAATTATGAAAGGCTTTGTTGCCTTAATGGGAATCATCTTTGTCATTACAGCAATTGTGGTTGGTCCAGATTTAGGTGCATTATTAAAAGGATTTATTCCAACAGTTCCAGATGGATCACTCGTAACAACGGTTGCTTTAATTGGAACCACTATTATCGGAATTAACTTAGTGTATCACTCTATTGCCGCAACAGATAAGTGGCATAAAGAATCAGACATTGAAGATTCAAAATTTGATACAAACTTAAATGTATCACTAGGTGTCTTAATGACATTAGCCGTTATTATTACTACTTCAGCAGTCTTATTTGGTACTGGAACTGAAGTCAATAGTCCAATTGTCTATTCTCAAGCGTTAGAACCAGTCTTAGGCTCATGGGCAAGAAGTTTTGCTGGATTAGGATTAGCCTTAGCGGGATTATCTTCTGCGATTGCGACACCATATATGACAGGCATTATTTTTGGAAAACTGTTTAAATGGGAAGATGATTCTGTTAAACAAAAACTAGTTGCTTTAGTCGCTATTGCCTTTGGAACAGTCTTAGCGATGCAAGGTCAAAGACCAACTCAAATTATTTTGTTTGCTCAAGCAACCTCTGGAGTATTCTTACCATTTATCAGTTTATTGTTTATTTTAGCTGCGAATAGTAAGAAATTAGGGAAGTATAAGAATAACACCACACAAAATATTCTTGGCTTTATCTCATTTGCTGTCACATTCTTCTTAGGAATGTGGACTCTATACAATGTATTTTTCTAAAAACTAGGATCATCCTAGTTTTTAATCACGAGGATTTAACATGAAATTAAAAGTAAGTAATACGCCACCCTATGATCCCTATCAATGTTTTGTTCGGGATAATCATATTGCATTAAGTCATACAAATAAAGGAGAACTTAATGGCTTAGTCTTTTCAGTCAAAGATGTCTTTGATGTCAAAGGATCGACTTATAGTAATGGCCATCCTGAATGGTTAGTCTCTCATCCGATGGCCACCCAAAACGCAACAGCAATTGATCTCCTTTTAAGTGAAGGGGCAGATTTAGTGGGTAAAACGATTTGTGATGAACTCTGTTTTTCAATATCAGGGGAGAACTGGCATTATGGATCGCCTATTCATCCACTTGATCCAATGCGCTATACAGGCGGATCAAGTAGTGGCAGTGCTGTTAGTGTCGCTGCTGAACTCGTTGATTTTAGTATAGGAAGTGATTGTCTTGGTTCTGTTCGAGTTCCAGCCAGCTACAATGGCCTCTATGGCTTTAGACCCACTTATAAGCGCGTTGACAATACGGGTGAAGCCCCTTATTGTGAGAGTATGGATGTGTTAGGATGGATGGCTAAAGAGTTAGATGTCTTTAAAAAAGTATCGAAAGTTTTGTTAAAAGAGGATAAACAAGATTTTGATTTAAAGAATGTCTATACCTATCAAATGGAGTTAGAAAGTTTTAAAAAGATTGAATTAAAGGATGATGATTATTTAGAAACGTTTCGCTTGGTACAAGGCTATGAGGTTAACCAAAGTTATAAAGATTGGATCACCGGCTTTAAACCAATCATTCATCAGGGTCCAAAACAACGATTAAAGTGGGCAAGTACCATTACTCTAAAAGAATATCAACAAGCACTTCAACGTAAAAAAGAGATCGAACAGGAATTTGTTGATCTCTTAGGCAATGATTCAATTATTATTTGTCCAACAGCCAGTAGTGTTGCGATTGATCGACGTGCAAGTTTGGATGAGATTAATCAAATTCGTCAAGATTCATCAAAACTACTATGTCTATCGCCACTTAGCAATACCCCTCAGGTGACTTTGCCATTAATGACCAAGGATAATTTACCTTTTGGGATTAGTTTTATTGGCCCAGTTAATTCTGATGTGGCATTATTGGAGAAAGCTATTTCTTTAGCCACTCAAATAATTGATTCATAAGTTCGACGGTTTGTGGGTCATCTTGATGAAGGTCAAATTCATGATCTAAATAATAGAGAGTTTTTAAGGTTGAACCAGAAAGTTTTCGGTTCAACTTTTTACTTTCTCGATAGGGTACATCTTGGTCATGACTGCTATGGGCAATGAATGTGTCAATCTTAAAATCATCAATCTCTCTTGTTTTATAGCTTGAGTTATCTGTAATTAATTCTGGCCAAATTCCTTCTTGACGACCATACAGGTAGAGTAAACTGCGATGATAGAGAGGATCACTGTTAGTTTTTTGATCGATGAACTGTTCAATCTGATGTTTCTGAATTTTAATTGGATACTTTTTTGGTTGATAAAATTCATTCACATTAAAGTTCTCATAACCATAAAATAAGATGAGTTTTGTTGGCAACTTTTCATTTGATAGAGCTAACTCTTGTAGTGATTGTAATACTAAATAAGCACCAGCAGATCGACCAAATAGAATTGTATCAGATTGGTTATGTTCCTTAATGAAATTAACACAGGCTAAAATGATTTCATCAAGGGTTGCTTGTGGCGCAAGTGGATAATTAAAACCAATAAACTGATAACCTAAAGTTTCAAATTGTTGAATATACTTTTGAGGATAATCATCTTTATGACCAGTCATTAAACCACCTGAGTGAAAGTAAAGTATTTTAGTTATGGAGTTTGGCATATGAGCATACCTTTAAAGCAATATGAGTGGTTAGTAAATCGTTGGCATTATTAAAGTCTAGATTTAGTAGTTCAGATAATCGCTCAATTCGATAACGCACCGTTTTAGGGTGAATATAAAGAATTTCACCTGTCTTAACGAAGTTTTGATTTTGATCTAAGAATGTTTCAAGAGTTTGAGCTAATTCAGGTTTTTGTTTAATTAAATCCAAAATTTGAGACGGAACATATTGAAGAAGCTCATCAATGGATTGAACGTCTAAAAAGAATTTGAAAAAGCCTAATTTAGAATATTCAATGATGGTTGAATCATGATAGACAATGCCCATAAAATGACTCATTTTTTCAATGGTCTTAGTATGGCTGTAAAAGTCTGATTGATATTTATCGCTAATGGCAATATGATAAATACAACTATCTTCTAACAAATCATTAAAATCGATTTCACTAATTTGTTTGTTTTGATCGAGATTAAAAATAAACAGAATGTCTTCATTCTTTTGAAGAAAAGCGACATGTGGCCAAATGGATCTGGCATAGGCCACCAACTTTTCCATTTCTTCACTATTATGACAGTCACTTCTCTTAATGGAGATGAGTACTTGTTGATAATCATTAAACTGATTAATGTTTAAATGTTCTAAGATACGGTTGGTTTCTGAAATGCCAATATTGGGATTAAACAGGAGTTCCAACATTTGGTTGTTACGATGAACAAATTGATCTTTCTTTAAAGAATAGTCTGTTAGTAAATAGTTTTGTAAGTATTCAACCGCGTTCTCAATAAACATGTATTCAATTTGAGTAATATCTAAAGGGGACTTAAAGATTGAAAGTAAATACGGTTTGTTATCAATATTTGGAATATACACCGATAAGATTTCCTGAGAGGTGCGATTAGTATAAGTTAAACTTCGTTTTAAATAGTCTCTAGCCACAAATTTAGAACGCTCAATTAATTGAGTTAAGTCTTCTTTATAATTGAGTTTATGAGGGAGGGTAGAAACCACAAATTCATCGCCTAATAACTCAAGTTGTAAATCACTATGTAAAATGGATTTGAACTGATTGAGGGTTTCTAATAATGTGTAATCTTTTAAAGATAATTCACTTAACATCCGTCGATAATCATAATAAGCATTTAAGATAGCTGTGTTTTGGTTAATAATCGGTTGTAACACAGCTAACACGATTTTTTCATACTTTACACTTGGATCAATTAAAATTAAAGGAATCGCATATTTATTACTTAAATTAATAAGATTTTTCGGAACCTCATCAATAAGACGTTGTGGTTTGATAATTAAACCACTAGAACCAATCTCTTTCATCTTAATAAAAAAAGCTTCTAATCCTTCTTGATCTAAATCAGCCAACGCAAAATAACTGGATAAAATTAATTGATTGGGAGCCCCCCAATGTTCTATGTCACTGGCTTCTAAAATCATGACTGAATTAATCTCATTATTGAGTGCGCTTTGGCCAGCCAGTATTTGAGATTCTTTAAAGGAATCATCTTTTAGGATATCAATTAACAACATTTTACTTTCTTTGTCCTTTCTGGATATAAAAGGTCATAAATCTTAGACTTTTTACTAATGTAAGGGAAAACAATTTGACTTAAAATGATTATAGCAGATAAAAATAGGAGGGACTATGCTTTATACAATTATTCAACAAAATAGTTATCAGGATTCAATTAACTTAATGTTATTGAGTTCCCACATCTCAGCTCTTGATTCTGTTAAAACAAGTCAAATTATGATGGGAACAGATGCTAACAAAGATATTTTAAATGCTGCCAATCTTTTAGATGAAACTGGAAAATCAGCAACCCCAAATGACATGATTATCGCTTTTGTCTCAGAAGATGAAAGTGCCAAAGAATTAGTATTAGAGGAAGTTAAACAATTTTTAGATGATTTATCCGTTAAAAAAGAAGGGAAACAACTTAAAGAAGCCAGTTCATTAAATGAAGCCTTAGAACAATTACCAGAGGCAAATGTAGCGCTTTTCTCAATTCCAGGAGAATATGGGGCACCAGAAATGGAAAAAGCATTGAATGCGGGACTTCATGTATTCTCATTTACAGACAATATTTCCATTGAAGATGAACAGAAACTAAAAGCATTAGCACAAGATAAAGGTTTATTAATGATGGGACCTGACTGTGGAACAGGAATGATCTCTAATGTTCCATTAGCCTTTACCAATGTTGTTAAACCTGGAAATATTAGTATTGTGGGAGCTTCAGGAACAGGAATCCAAGAAGTTATGTCTGTTTTAGATTTAAACGGTGCAGGTCTGGTTCATGCTATTGGAACCGGCGGACGTGATCTAAAAGATGATATCGGTGGTGTTACTGTTAAACAGGCTATTGCAGCACTAGAACATCATGATTCAACCGATGTGATTATTGTCATTTCTAAACCTCCAGGAGCTCAAGTTCGTGATGAAATTGTTGACTTATTACAACAATCCTCGAAGAAGGTTGTCGCTATCTTTATTGGTGAAAAACCAGAACATCATTTAGGCGATGTTTATTTAGCGCACACATTAGAAGAAGCTGCTTTAATAGCTGTTGATTTAGCTAATAATCAAGAAGTGAAAAAGAACTATACTCAACCGTTAAACCTTCATGAAGGGGCTCAAGTCAGAAATGATAAAGTCGTTAAAGGTCTTTATTCAGGTGGAACATTAGCTGGAGAAGCTGGTATGCTTGTTTCTGAAGCCTTTAATTTATCAGGTCTACAATCAAAAGATGGTGTCATGATTTCTGAAAACGGACATATCGTGATTGACTTAGGTGATGATAAATATACCCAAGGTCGTCCACATCCAATGATTGATCCTGAAGTTCGTATTAAAATGATTGAAGAAGTCGCTCAAGATCCACAAACAGGTGTTATCTTATTTGATGTTGTGATTGGTTATGGGTCACATCCAGATATGGCAGGGGCTTTAGCACCCGCTTTAAAACAAGCCAAAGAAACCAATCCTGAATTAGAATTTGTGGCTTCAGTGGTTGGGACAAAACTTGATCCACAAAATTATGACCATCAAGTTCAAACTTTAGAATCAATAGGGGTCCATGTCTTTGATTCAAATGCTCAGGCTGTACGTTATTCTCTACAACTTTTAGGTCATGACTTAGTTGAAAATGATAAAGAGGTGGTTGATTATACATCAACTGGAACTGTACAATTCCCTGAAGTATCAGAACAAATTTTAGATTTAATTAATACCAAACCACGTGTTATTAATATTGGGGTTGAGAGCTTTAATGATTCCATTACTGAAAATGGAGCGACCTCTGTTCAATATGCTTGGAAACCAAGAGCAGGTGGTAATAAACGCATGATCAAACTACTTAATGCGTTAGAAAAATACGAAGAAGAAATTAACCAAGAAAACCAAGCAGTGGTTGATAAATTTAAAGAAGCACAACCATTCTTAGTGGATGTTAAAGCAGCCAAAGAATTAATCCCTGAATTAAACACTGATCAAAAGACTATTTTACATGCAGGTCCACCAATTGAATATCATGAAATGACTGGTCCGATGCAAGGATCTTGTATTGGCGCAATCCTTTTTGAAGGATGGGCACAAGATGAACAAGAAGCTAAAACTCTTTTAGAGAGTGGTGAGGTTCGATTCATCCCATGTCATCATGTTGGTGCAGTAGGACCAATGGGTGGAATTACCACTTCTAATTTCCCAATGTTAGTGGTCGAAAATAAACTAACACAAAAACAATCCTATTGTATTATGAATGAGGGGATTGGTAAGGTACTTCGTTTTGGAGCCTATGATCAAGAAGTAGTCAATCGTCTGGCTTGGATGAAGGATGTTTTAGGTCCAACCTTATCAAAAGCGCTTCAAACATTAGAAGAGGGACTAAACTTAAATGTCATTATCGCTCGTGCCATCACAATGGGGGATGAATTCCACCAACGTAATATTGCGGCATCGTTAATCTTCTTAAAAGAGGTTGCGCCATTGATCGTTAATCTTGATATTGACCAAGAGTCAAAACACGATGTGATTGAATTCTTAGCTCAAACTGACCAGTTTTTCTTAAATATTATGATGGCAACAGGGAAATCCTTAGCTGACTATGCTCGTGATAATTCTAAGGGAACCATTGTTACAACCATGACACGTAATGGGAAAGATTTTGGAATTCGAATCGCAGAAACAGAGGACCAGTGGTTTACTGCCCCAGTCAATACACCAAAAGGATTATACTTCACAGGCTTCTCAGAAGAAGATGGAAACAAAGACATTGGAGACTCAGCCATCACTGAAACAGTTGGAGTCGGTGGCATGTCAATGATCGCCGCCCCAGGAGTGACTCGCTTTGTTGGTGCAGGAGGATTTGAAGATGCGCTCGAAACATCCAATGAAATGCAGAAAATCTGTATCAGTAATAATCCAAACTGGACCATACCAACTTGGGACTTCAAGGGTGCGCCATTAGGAATCGATATCCGAAAAGTCGTAGAAACAGGCATTACCCCATTAATCAACACAGGAATTGCCCATAAAGTAGCAGGAAAAGGACAAGTAGGGGCTGGGACCGTTCGTGCACCACTCGCTTGTTTTGAAAAGGCATTAGAAGCATATGCGAAATCAAAAGGAATTAATATCGACTAATTCATTTGGTAGCAAGTGGATTAACAATAGAATAAAAGGGAGTGAGCAGTTAACTGTTCACTCCATTTTTGCTAGCAGTCTTAATTTGATCAATCAAGATTTAGAACTAATAACTATTCAAAACAATCAAGATTTATTAAGCGGTTTTGGTCTTACAGTTGATCAAGCTCTTTTAGATCAATTGATTGAATCTAGTATTGTTAATGATGTGGTATTGCTTGATAAGTCAATATTTAGATTTAACAATCTAACTTTAAAGATTCATTTAAACAAGACCTATCAATCAAAACCCCAAACACAATTAGACCAAAACTCAGTCTTAGTGCAGAGTTTATTATCTGTCAATCTAGATAAGACAGGCTTTGTTGAACCGTATTTTGATATGAATAAACTCATGAGTTTAAATGATTTTGAATCATTATTAAATTATTGTATCGGAAGAGGCATAGGATTAACGCCCTCAGGCGATGACTTTATAATGGGTTATCTAATGATTAAATATTTATTGGATGATTATCAAAAAGAGTTTGAATTATTAAAGGCATCAATACTAAATACCAATCAGATTTCACTCATGATGATCAATCAATTATTAAATGAAAACTGGGCATGGATCTATATTCAGTTACTTGAAAATCAATATAATAAACAAAAAGTCGATCAGTTGATTCAAACACTCAAACATTATGGACATACTTCTGGTCAAGATACCTTATTGGGTATGAAAATGGCATTACAAAAAAGTTGGGATTAACCAACTTTTTATTTGAGCATCTTTTCTAATTCAGTTTTAAGAAGGGGCAAGATTAATTTTGCGTCCCCAATATAGCCAACATCCGCAATCTCAAAGATCTTAGCATGGGGATCATTATTAATCGCAATAATTAAGTCTGAATTTTCCATACCAGCCGT
>CAZVKL010000019.1:0-18712 GCA_964627845.1 uncultured Erysipelothrix sp.
CCAACACGCATTCTAGCACCAGGTGATTCATTCATTTGACCATAAACAAGAACGGTATTCTCTAAAACACCAGAGTCCTTCATCTCATTATATAAGTCATTTCCTTCTCTAGTACGCTCACCAACACCAGCAACCACTGATAAACCATCATGTTGAGTCGCAATGTTATGAATAAGCTCTTGCATTAAGACCGTCTTACCAACACCAGCTCCTCCAAACAATCCAATTTTACCACCTTGAGGATAAGGACAAAGTAAGTCAATAACCTTAATCCCAGTCTCTAAGATATCATTAATTGGTTTTTGGTTTTTAAACAAAGGAGCAGGCGCATGAATAGGATTAAACTGTTCAACATTTTCAGGCATAGGTTTTTCATCAATTGGCTGACCTAAAACATTAAACATTCTACCTAATACAGCTTTACCAACAGGAACTTGAATTGGATTTTCAGTATCAATCGCTTCCATACCACGAACCAAACCATCCGTTGATGCCATTGCTATACAACGAACTAAATCATCCCCAATATGTTGAGCAACCTCTAAGATAAGTTCATCCCCATCTTCTTTAATAATCTTTATCGCATTTAAAATCGGTGGCATATGTTCTTGAGTAAATTGAACATCGACAACCGGCCCAATCACTTGAGCAATTCTTCCTTTAATCATAAATTAACCTCCAATTGTTCCTGAAACGATCTCTGTAATTTCTTGAGTAATCGCCGCTTGACGTACTTTGTTGTATTCGAGTTGTAAATCATCTATTAATTCTTGAGCATTATCCGTCGCATTCTCCATTGCAACTCGTCGAGAAGAATATTCACTTGTTTTAGCCGACATAAATGTTCGATATAATTCCGAAATGACATAACGAGGAATCAAGTAATCTAAGAGTTCTCTTGCCGAAGGCTCAAAGATAATCTCCTCATAATGTTGTGGTTGGTCACTATCCTCAATAATGACCGGAAGAATCCGCTCCTCCTTAACATGATAAGTCGTCGCATTCACATATTGTGTATATAAGATATGAATACTGGTAATCTCACCATTTTCATAACGAGCTAAGATATCTTTACCAAGTTCCAAAATATCTTCATATTTAACTTGGTCTGAATGGACTTGGTCATTTACGATTTGATATTCATCATTTTTAAAACGATTATATCCCTTGGTCCCAATCCATAATAATTTTGATTCTTTGTTATCCTCAATAATTTCCTTAAAGACTGCCTGATTATATCCACCCGCAAGTCCTAAATCGGAAGTAAACACAACCTTCAATGGATTGGAGTCCTCAATCGAGGTATCCATCATAGGATGAACATCTGAACCTGCCTGAGATAACACTCTTCTAATCACATCCGCTAATGTTTCACTATATGGTCGATTCTTCACATAGCTCGCTTTTATTCTCTGTAATTTACTTATCGCAACTAATCGCATCGCCTTAGTAATCTTTTGGGTCGAACGAATCGATCTCAAGCGACTACGCAGTTGATGAATATTATTCGCCATCGTTAATTAATCCATTTTGTCTTAGATAGCGCTCTAAGACTTTATCAAGGATGTCCTTCATCTGTTGAATAATTTCATCGCTAAGGACATTGTTCTCATCAATATTATCTAAGATTTCTTGATGATTTTCTGTAAATTGTTGATGCACAAATTTTTCAAAACGACTAACATGATCCACTGGAATATCCGATAAGTAATCGTAACGATGTAAGAATAAAGATAAAACAATTAACGCTTGAGGAAGCGGAGAATATTGATTTTGTTTCAATAACTCTGTCAACCGCTCACCCTGAGATAAGACTTTTTGAGTCGCTTTATCCACATCACTACCAAACTGAGCAAAACTCTGCATTTCAGAATATTGTGCCAAATTCAATTTAAGCGAACCAGACACTTGTTTCATTGCCTTAGTTTGTGCAGCAGACCCAACCCGAGAAACCGACATACCACTGTCAACAGCTGGTCTAATCCCTGAATTAAACATATCAGACATTAAATAAAGCTGTCCATCTGTAATAGAAATAACATTGGTCGGAATATAAGCCGAGATATCCCCCGCTTGAGTTTCAATAATGGGTAAAGCCGTCATCGACCCACCACCATAATTTTCATTTAATTTAGCCGAACGCTCCAACAAACGTGAATGTAAGTAGAAGACATCCCCAGGATACGCTTCACGTCCAGCCGGTCTTCTTAATAGTAAAGAAATGGTCCGATAAGCGACCGCATGTTTACTTAAGTCATCATAAATAATCAGAACATCTTTACCCTGTTCCATCCATTCTTCAGCAATCGCACAACCTGTATATGGCGCAATATATTGAAGTGGTGCTTGTTGGGCAGCCGTCGCAGAAACAATCACTGTATATTCCATCGCATTGTGTTGTATCAATTTCTCTTGAATTTGAGCAACAGTACTCGCCTTTTGACCAATCGCAACATACACACAATAAACATCTTTACCCTTTTGGTTAATAATTGTATCAATCGCAATCGCCGTTTTACCAGTCTGTCTATCACCGATTATTAACTCACGCTGTCCCTTACCAATCGGAATCATGGAGTCAATAATCTTAATTCCTGTATGAAGTGGTTGATTAACTGACTGACGAGTCATTACCCCTGGAGCCACTCGTTCAATCGGTCTAAATTTATCATATTCAATCGTATCTCCACCATCAATGACTTGACCAAGTGAGTTAATGACACGACCTAAAAGTTTGTCACCAACACCAACTTCAACAATGTGTTTTGTTCTAGAAACTTCATCGCCCTCTTTAATAAGACGGTCATTCCCCATCAAAACAACTCCGACGTGATCGGTTTCTAGGTTCAATACCATTCCATAGATATCATTATTAAACAGTAAAAGCTCACCAGCCATGACATTATCAAGACCATAAACCAAGGCAATGCCATCCCCAACTTGGATGACTCGACCTAAATCACTACTTTTACTATCATAATCAAAATCTTTAATTTGTTCTTTTATTAGAGCACTAATCTCTTGTGGTTTAATGTCCATGTTGTCTTCCTCCTGCTAATAATCTTTTCTGAAGTTGATTAAATTTAGATTTCAAACTATTATCTAAAATTTCATCTTCTATTTTAATAACCAGTCCCTGTAATAATGTTTGATCAACAGTCAATCGTAAATCAATCTTGCTTTCATATTTCTTTTCTAAAGCATCACTTAAACGATCAATTTCATCTTGATTTAATTGTGTCGCACTCTTCACATCCGCAATTTTTATATTCTCATGTTTATAATGAATGTCCTCATATGATTTAAAAATCTCTGGTAATATTCTAAAACGATGATTTCGAACCAACAACTTCAAAAGACCAAGTATTTCTTGGTTTTCATCACTAAAACTATTCTCTAATACTTTAATCTTTTCTTGTCTATCAATATCACGAGCTTTAAAATACGTCAAGATTTTATGATCAGATAAGCTATCCAAAACATTCTTTAAATCTCGATAAACTTGCGCACTGGAATTATTCTCTTGAGTCACTTCAAACAAAGCAACCGCATAACGATCTGCTAGTTTACTCATCCTTGAGTAATAACCTCTAACATTTGATTAAGCGCTTCACGCTGGCTTGTTTCATCCACTTCTTTCTCAAGAAGTTTTTGAGTTGCAGCCATCGCCACCTCAACCACTTCATTTTGAACTGATTGAAGCATTTGTTTGCGCTCACCCTCAATTTGGCTTTGTGCCATTTCAATCTGATGATTCGCCTGAGCTTTCGCCTCACGAACAATATCAGATTTCATGTTTTCAGCCTGACGACGAGATTCATCAACCATCTGTTGTCCAGTATCGACAGCTTGTTGATAGGTTTCCTGTGCTTTCTGATGTTGTGCCTGTGCTAATTCACGCGCCTGTCGAGCTTCATCCAAATCTTCCTGCATTTTGGTAGAGCGACGATCAAGTAAATTAACAACCGGTTGATATAAATATTTTTTAAAAACAAGATAAAGAATGAAAGTAGCACCCCACTGTGCTAATAAGGTCCAAATATTGGGGAATAATTGGCCATCAATGTTAAATTCCAACATAATTCATCCTCTTCTCTAACAAATTAATAAACAAAGATTAATAAGAACGCAATTAATAGACCATAGATCGCACATGTTTCCGCAATCCCAGCCCCTAGAATTAACATTGAACGGATTTTAGATTCTGCTTCTGGGTTTTTACCAACTGCTTCAACTGCTTTACCAGCCACATATCCTTGTCCCATCCCTGTCATAATACCTGTTAAAACCGCAATACCTGCTCCAATAGCAATAAGTCCTTGATTAATATCCATTTTTCTTTCTCCTTCTAATTTTCCTCACTCGGAAATTCAACACTCGTTAAAATAGTTGTCAACGAAATAAATATAAACGCCTGTAAGAACGCTGAAAATATATCGAAATAAGCATGTAGCACCGGAGCCATTACTGTTCCCACAAAGTTAAAGGGACTCCCCGCTAATAAGGTATTCGATAAATAGTCTCCTAAGGCATAAACCAATGTCATGATCACGCCACCACCGACAATATTTCCAAATAGACGAACACTCATGGAAATAAGCGGTCCAAATAATCCAAAGATATTTGGAATTACAAAGAATGCGAAAGGTTCAAAGAAACCCTTAATATATCCTTTTAGCCCATTGGTCTTAATTGAGGCTCTCTGTATAAAGAACCACGTAATTAACGCAAAACTAAGCGTCACTGAATAGTTAGCTGTCGGAGGCTTCAAAGCTAATAAACCCGACATATTAGAAATCAATATGTATAAAAATATCGTTATGACATAAGGGGCATAACTCTCTCCACGCTTGCCCATATTACTTAAGACAACATTTCTTAACATCGAAACGACGTGAATCGCAAACCCAGCTAACCCTTTAGGTTTTTCTGTTGGATCTACTTGGCTAACTTTTTTACCAAAGAAAACAAACAACAGACACAAAACTAAAGTAATCAAAACAATCGAAAATACTTCAGCTTGTATATTAATGATCAATTGTTCTCACCTCCCCTTGATTGAGTAAAAAACACATAAAACTTAAACCCTAAAACCCCAACAAATGCCGCATAAGGCGAAATAATATGAGGCCAGATAAACCCTAAACCAAATGACCCAACTAACAAAAACAATGAAAAAAAGAAATACAACAAGAAAAGTCCCTTATTAAATTTCTTCATGGTAATAATAAAGTCGAAATACTCATTTTTGATTACTAAGTTTAAAAAGAAAAAGAGATTCCCCAATAACCATCCCACCGTTACTTCAACGCCTAAAAACAAGCTAAAAACAGCCACAATTGTGACAAATTTTAGATAAGCGTGGTAGGTTGTATTAAAGAAGTCTAACTTCAATAAAGCTCTCATAGTTTCTTCTCCAATCAATACTCCACTATTCTATCATAGACTCAAAACTTTACTAAGGGTTTTTAGTTAAATGTTGATAACTTTTAGAAATATTGACAAAGAAATCTATTCTTTAGTTAAGGATCGTCTAATAATTTTTAACAAGTTAACTCGATTTCCATAATACAAAGTACCCCAACGATATATTTTTATTGAAATAAAGGTAAGTACCACGACACCCACAATCATAAAAATCATAGACATAATCAATTCAATCGGTTCAATGGAAGCTAACAAATATCTTGTTGGCATCGCAATAAAACTAGTAAAAGGAATTTGTGCACTCAGTCTAGCCATCAGTGAATTAACATTATTAATGGAGAACATCGCAATAAACAACGCAATCATAATAAAGACCATAACTGGCATGACCGCTGAATTGACATCTTCAACTCGAGAGACAACTGATCCAACTGCTGAGAATAAGAAGAGGTACAAAAAGAAACCAAGCAAGAAATAAAAGACATGGACTAAAATCATATCCCAAGTAAATGTTGTTTCAAGAACACTAAAAACAATATCTGGATAGCTACCCTTAGCAATATTAAAACCAATAAATCCAGCTAAGAAAATAACTCCAACTTGAATTAACGTTCCAATACCCACTCCTAAAACTTTTCCAACGATTAAATTAGTCGGCTTTGTTGAAGTTACCAATAACTCCATGGTTCGATCATCCTTCTCACGAGCAATCGCAGTAGCTACTGTGGTTCCATACATGATGACAATAAAATATAAAATAAATGACAGAATATAAGTTATTAGATAATTACTCATTGAATCTCTACCTAAAATCAATACTTCATTATCGACTGCCAGCATTTCGATTTCTTGAATTTGTCCTGGTTCGATGCCTAATTTCGAATACTCAATATTTCGATTAATATCTCGTAGCACATTTAAGACAATCGCTTCATTTTCAACACCAAACCCTCTGTTAAGATAAATGGTTTGAACATCACTCAGTGAATTAACTCTAAATCCCATATCAAAATCTTGTTGTCTAATCGAATTTTCTAATTGACTATTCTCAATTAATTGATCCTCAGTTAAATTAAGAACGTTAATCACCATTTGAGCTTCTGATTCATCTAAAGCGGATAAATCAAAGGCAACATCATCCATACTTAAAATAGGTGTCTCAGTTGGTTCATCTTGATCATTAAATAAAACTAAAGGTGATAATGTAGCCAATAAGACAATTAACGCTATAATAACGGTCGATATAATGGTCGATTTCTTTTTAAGCATAGTCAATAATTCAAATCGAAAGACTGTTAATAAATCACGCATTTTCTTCACCTACCATCTTAACAAAGATATCTTGTAGACTTGGTTCAAAATAACCAAAGCTAGAAATCTCTAAATTGTACTGTAATAAATTTTCTAAAAGTTGATGATGACTAAATCCTTCTGAATTAATAACTAAGCCTCTGGCATCAATTTCAGTGTCTAAATCACTCAATAAGTCTTTGAGTTGTTCAGTACTATAATTATCTGCTCTTAATAAAGTCTTATTATGTGATAACTCTCGCTTAAGTGTATTTAAATTCTCATTCACTAAAATTCTTCCTTGATGAATTAAGATAATGTCATCACATAATTCTTCAACATAAGACATTTGATGACTAGAAAATATAACGAGTTTATCAAGTTGAGTATATTCATGAATGACCTCTTTAAACATCTGTGAGTTCACAGGATCAAGACCACTAAACGGTTCATCAAGAATTAGAATATCTGGATCATTTAAAAACGCTTGAGCAATTTGTATCTTTTGTTGGTTCCCTTTCGATAAAGTTTCTAGTTTTTTATTTCGATACTCATTAAGTTCAAAACGATTAATCCAATAATCGGTGGTTTCAATCGCTTGTTTATGAGTGGCCCCTCTTAATTTTGAAAAATATCTCAATTGATCAACGATACTGTTCTTTTGATACATGCCTCTTTCTTCAGGTAAATATCCTATTTTATATTGGGATACATCAAACTCTTTACCATCTAAAAGAAATTGTCCTGAATCGGGCTTAAAAACATCCATTAAACAACGGATGGTGGTTGTTTTACCAGCACCATTTCGACCCAAAAAACCCATGGCGCGTTTTGAATTAACTTCAAAACTGACATCATGCAGAATCTGGGTTTTACCAAACGATTTATTGATTACTACTGCTTCTAGCTTCATAGCCCACCTCCCTTGTTTCATTATAAACGAAATTTAGGTAACATTTGTAAAGATTCAGTTTATAAAGGCATCCTAAGATACTCAGAACTCTAAATTACTTTTATTAAAAAGGTGGTCAAGGGATCCTTATTGCGATGGCTGTTCAGTCCGCTCGAAGTGCCGCAACCGGATCTTTTTTAGCTGCCATCTTCGATGGAATAAACCCACCAATGATTGTCAGTGTTAACGATAAAACAATCAATAACAGAGCATGAACTGGGTTTAGTTGAGCCACATTCTCTAAATCAGTTATGTCATAAATAATGTTATTTATAGGGAAGGTTAATAGATACGCAATCCCAATTCCTAACAAACCAGAGAACAGACCAATAATAAATGTCTCCGCATTAAAGACACGAGTAATGTCTTTTTTGCGTGCACCTAATGCTCTAAGAATTCCTATTTCTTTGGTTCGCTCTAAAACAGAAATATAAATAATAATGCCAATCATAATCATTGAAACAACTAAGGATATCCCCGCAAAAGCAATTAAAACCAGAGTTATTCCACTCATAATATTACCTGTTAGTTCGGTTATAACTTGAGCTAAATCTAAATAGAGAACTTTATCTTCATTTTCTTTATCTTCATTATAAGCATCTAAATAATCAATGATTGTTTGTTTTGCTTCAAAACTGGTTGGATAAATTGATAATTGACTAGGTGTATCAAGACCTCCCAACATAGCAATTGCTGTCTCTTTAGTAAAATTGTTCTGTAGCGATTCTTCTGAAACAAATGGTTGCCCACCTAAGACAAAAACATCACTCTCTTGTTGAGCTTTTACGATTTGTGAATCTTGATGGTTTTCAATTACTTGAACTGCTAGATCTTGAGCGTAGTATAACCCTCGCTCTAAGCTCGCTATTTGTTGGTCTTCTTTAATCCTTAAAATGCCCACTATGGTTAATTCAATTGATTGATCACTTAGATAGACTGATTCTAAATCTGGATTAATTGAGTAAATTGGTCCAGCTTCAATATAATAGTCATCATTAAATACCAACATCAATTCCTGTCCTACAATATCTTCAAATTTGATATCAGATTCTTTATTGATCCCAAAAGCATTTAGAGTATTTATGTTAATATAATTGTTAGTATCGACAACTAAAACTAATTCATTAATGTCACTAGGAAAATCACCAGCCAATAAATCATAATATTGTCTTAAATAACCAGAAAGTTCTTCTTGATCTTTTTGTGGATAACTAGACAAACTCAACTCACTCACATTTTCAATGGTTCCTTGCTCTTCTCTTAATAAATTCAATTCAAGTGATCGATTAGTTGAAAAACCATCTATTAAACTTTGATCAAGCTCAGATAAATACTCAATATAGTCATCGGTTATCTGATTGGTATGAAATGCATCAAATTGATCAGGATCAAAAACATTTAAAATATTTTCATCACTAAAATCTTCTAAATCACTCTCAAAAGGATTCTCACCAGCTTGTAGCATCATATGATTACGGGAGATAGTCAATGGGTAATTCGATAAAGCACTGGTCTCAAATTCTTGAATCTGTTTATCAAAACCATTCGATAAACTAAGAATTAATGCCACCCCAATAATCCCAATACTTGAAGCAAAAGCGGTTAAGGCTGTTCTCCATTTCTTAGTTAGAATATTTTTAAAGGATAAACGTAAAGCCGTCCAAAAACTCATCGTTGTTCGAATGACTTGATACTTTCCAGTTGATTCTTCAAATTCAACCGGATTGGTATCATTGATGATTTGGCCATCTCTAAATTCAACAATACGACTTGCATAATCAGTAGCCAATTCTTGATTGTGGGTGACCATTACGACTAATTTATCGTTTGAGATTTCTTTGATCAGATCCAATACCGCGACCGATGTTTTCGTATCTAGCGCCCCAGTGGGTTCGTCCATCAGAATAATATCCGGATCATTAACCAGTGCTCTGGCAATGGCAACCCGTTGCATTTGGCCCCCTGATAATTGATTGGGTTTTTTATGGGCATGTTCTTTTAAGCCAACTCGCTCTAATCCATCGAGTGCTTTTTGTTTTCGCTCAACTGAATTGACTTTAGCAAGTGTCATTGACAGTTCAACATTATCTAGAATGGATAAATGACTAATTAAATTATAAGACTGAAAGACAAAACCAACTGATTTATTGCGATAAGCGTCCCACTGTCTGTCATTAAACTCTTTAGTAGAGGTCCCATCAATAATGATATCACCTGAATCATATCGATCTAAACCACCGACCACATTTAAAAAAGTGGTTTTTCCTGAGCCACTGGGACCTAGAATCGCCACAAATTCATTATTTCTAAAATTGAGTGAAACATTATCTAAGGCTTTTTGAACAAAATCACCCGTTGTATACGTTTTAGTTAAGCCTTTAACTTTAATCATTGATTAACTCCTTGACTCAGCGCATCCGCAACCGCAGCTTTCATCATAATACTAGAGGTTGTGGCTGAGGAAACATTATCGACTCTTGTTGTATTCTGATCAACAATATAATCTAACACACGTGTTGCTTCTTCACCACGGTTATGCGCATATTCTAATAATTCGATGTTTTTAATTTCATGGTTCTCTACTTCAACCGAAACTTTAACATGGATCAAAATCGATGACGCTTCACCAACATAGGTACCATCTTGGACTTGATCGAGTTGAAGATGGTTGACTCGCGTATTATTAATGGCTTGGATTTCAAAAAAGAACAGTGCCATGACGCCTAAGAACACGATAAAAATGAATGCGATAAAATATTTAATTGGACCTTTAAACATAAACAAACTCCTTTAATACTCTCTAATCTTACTTTAAGTCGACCGTAATTACAATTGTTAGTTCTCTGACATCGTTGACAAATTAGTCTATAATAAATGTAGGAGGTATTTTATGTCAGATATTAAATTTGATGGCGATTTTGAAGATCATGAACTCATTCATCCTACTGGTCACCAAGGTGAAAATTTAGACACCCAAGAAACGGTGGACCGTGAAGATGTCAACTTAAAGGATCCTTCATTAATTGATCCATCCTTGGATGAAATTGAAGAAATGGAAGATCCAGATGCAAGACGTTCAAGATTTGAACATAGAACCAAAGAAGAAGCATTAAAACAATACATGCAAGATGGTTTAGATCGTCGAAACACAAAAGGACACAACTAGTTGTCCTTTTGTTTTAATTTTAATTGTTTAATCATGTCTTCTGACATTTTATCCAAATCATAAAAACTTAAGAAGTTAAACTCCTCTTGAGCACAATGTATATCCATTTTATCCGGCCATGAATCAGCAATTTTTTGGCGAACTGGATCAACATCATACATCATCTTGAATTCTGGGATGATTTTTTGTATGCTCTTTTCAAAATCTCTAGGGGTTACTGACATGCTCGAAATATTGTATGCATTTCGATGTTTTAGTTGATCCCCATCGGCTTCCATTAAGTCGATAATGGCATGCAGAGCATCCGGCATATACATCATATCAAGGGTTGTATCAGGATTTAGATAACAGAGCGATTCTTGTTTTTCTAACGCATCATAATACACTTGAACTGCATAATCCGTGGTCCCTCCACCAGGTAAGGTCTTAAAACTAATTAAGCCAGGGAACCGAACACTACGGGTATCGACCCCATAATTGTTATAATAATAATCACCTAATAATTCACCTGTGACTTTTGTTATTCCATACATGGTTTCAGGTCGTTGAATACACATTTGAGGTGTGTCCACTAATGGTGATGTTGGACCAAACGCCCCTATTGAGCTTGCCGCAAAATGTTGTGTGTTACATTCCTTGGCAACTTCTAATGAATTCAACAAACCGTTCATATTTAAATTAAACGCCCAAACTGGTTTAGTTTCCGCTACAAACGATAAAACAGCAGCTAGGTGGATAATCGTATCGACCTCATACTTCTTTGCGATGTAGAGAAAGTCTTCATAATTTAAAACATCAAGTCTTTCATAAATTCCTGGATTGACGGATTGTTCCTTGATATCACTGGCAATCACATTCTCAATTCCATACTCTTTTTGAAGGAGTTCGACTAACTCACTTCCAATTTGACCATTGGCTCCAGTGACTAGAATCTTTTTCATTCAATAACTCCTAATTCTCGACCAACTTTTTTATAAATTTCAACGGCTTCATCCAATTGTTGATACGTATGGGCTGCCGTAGGCATATTACGGATTCGTCCTGTATTTAATGGAACGGTCGGAAACACAATCGATTTCGCATAGACACCCTCTTGGTTTAATCGTTTAGAAAACTGTTGCGTTAAGTTTTCATCACCAATCATGACCGGTGTAATGGGTGTTTCAGAATGTCCAATATCAAAACCTGCCTCAGACAGTTTATCTTTCAAATACTGAGATTTTTCCCATAAAGCGTCCATTAAATCATCCGATTGTTGTAATAATTCAATTGCCTTAATACATGCTGCCGCATTCCCTGGTGTTAAAGACGTTGAGAATAAGAATGGGCGTGCTTTCACTTTTAAGTAGTCAATTAAGTTTTGTTTACCAGCGACATAACCACCAACAACACCAATTGCTTTCGATAAGGTTCCCATTTGAAAATCAACTTTATCACTTAAGCCAAAATGTTTAACGGTCCCGGCTCCTTGGCCCATAACCCCAGATCCATGAGCATCATCGACATAGACCATGCAGTCATATTTTTCTGCGATTTCAACAATTTCATCCAATTTACAGACATCTCCATCCATGGAGAAGACGCCATCGGTAATAATCATGACTTTATTATATTTTCCTGACTCTTGAACTTCTTTCACAAGACGCTCTAAGTCTTCCATATCATTATGACCATAAGGGATTATTTTCGCTCTTGATAAACGACAACCATCAATGATTGAAGCATGGTTTAAGCGGTCAGATAAAATGGCATCATTTTTGTCCATAACCGCAGAAATAGCACCCATATTACAGTTAAATCCAGATTGGAAAACAATGGCTGCCTCAGTATGTTTAAATTCAGCAAGAACTTTTTCTAATTGTAAATGAATATCCATTGTCCCATTAATGGTTCTTACAGCACCTGCTCCAACCCCATATTCTAGATTGGCTTGATTACAAGCTTCAACAATTTCTGGATGGTTGGCGAGTCCTAAATAATTATTTGACGATAAATTTATCAACTCTCGTGAGTCGATGGTAATCATTGGACCATTGGGTCCTTGTAAAGGCTCAATGGTATTATATAGGCCTTTTTCTTTTAAAGTATCAATCTCTTGATTCAGAAATGTTTCAAGTGTTTTACTAGACATGATTTCTCCTTTTCTATGTTCTAATTATAACAAGATTAATGCACTTAAAAAAGCTCGTTTGAGCTTTATACCAATTTTAATAGATCGATGGCTAATCGAACCAATTCAATTAATTTTGTCTGACTTTTCAACGTATTTAAACCTTGTTGAGTTGGTTTATATGCTTTAAAAAAATCGTTCTCATTTTTGTTTTTCAACTTAGTGATATTACCACTTTCTTCTAATACATAAAAGTAATCGTCTACATCAGATTCCAACTGACTTTGAGAAATGCTTTGCCGATTATTAAGCGCGACTAAAATATGTTTATATATTTTTTCTTCAGTTAAGAAACTGTTTGAATGAATGCGATAAGGTTTTAATGAATCATCTTGAATAATCCAATGTCCATTTTCGTTCTTATAGGCACCCTCAATTAAACCGTTTTTTAAATAATCATAAACACTGGTTAAGGACATCTTCCATTTTTGTGCGGCTTCTTTAGCTGTCATAGTCATATTATAGGTTAAATGCATTAGAGATTAAAGTCACTTTTTATTCAATTAATGTACCTTTTAAATCTCACAAGCTTTTTTCATTTGATGTTTCGAAAAGGCAATACCAAACAATAAAATTAATAGTGAAATAAATTTATATGGTAATCCTGCCCAAGGCAATGCCATGACTGAAAACTGAATCCCAAATGCAGCAAAAAATGAAATAACACATGGGGTACAACCGTAGGTTAGTAATCCAAATAGTGAAGCATATATCGGTGTATTTGATCCTTTGACATTTCTATTGATTTGATTGAATATGCCTTCATGCATCATAAATAAATAAGTTGATAGACCTGTCATAACCAGATTCAAAAGTATATGGATTATTACAACAATTACCCCTTCTTGTTGTGCCATTTGTGGATATGGCATGTTTAAATAATCAATGGTGAAGAAGATTAACAAGTACAATCCAAAGATAGCGATTGGTAATATTCTTTTTTGTTCAACTAATTTTTCCATGATGTTACTCCCATACCCCTTCTTTGACATTGCTTTGGACTATCAATTTTTCATTTGCCGATATATTTATTTTAATATCCCCTTTGAATAATTCATTTAACTGCTCCATAATTTTGGGATAATGATTCTCGAAAGATGATTTTATTTCATCTGATGAAAACATGACAATAAAAGTGATGGATTCAAACATTGATTCACCTACTTGTGTATTAAAGAACTCAATTGGATTAGATAATTTCACTCCTACTTCACTATCACTTAGCCATTGGTGATATTGGCCATAACTAATGTTAGGTTCACCAAATTCAACATGGCTTAATTGAGCTGAAACTAATATCTCTTCATCAAAAAAGTACTTCAGTATATCTTCTTTTACTTTCTTAGATAAGCTAAGTTGGGTTAATGAAATTACTTCAACATTGAGGTAAGTTTTGCCTAAATCTTTTTTAACTGAGGATAACACCAACTCTCTTTGAGTCTTGGTCATATCTTCATAATGAATTGTATATTCAGTAACCAAATCGCCTGTGATTGTATTTGAGCGTTCAATCTCTTTTTTTGATACCTCATACCCATTTTCAAAGGTATAGTCAAAGAAAGGTTTGAATTCATTAAAGAATTCTTGGTCATCATCTCTTAAATCTTGGCAACCACTTAACCCGAATATAAGCGACATAATTATGATAATCTTAAAAATTTTATTCAATGGTATAGTCCACCCAATCATCTGCTTTTTTTTCGATATATTCACCTATTCCTGCAGGAACGGTTCGAATATTTTGATTATTGATATCATCCATTTCATGATTGTGCAGCGCATTATGACACACCGCAACATCCAATTGCGGGTCAATGAGCTTTGAATAGTCTTCATCAAAGACTTTGACGACATCGCCATTCATAACGATTTCTATTTCTAACTCATGGTTCTGCTCTTTCATATAATTTCTCAAATTTTCAATTTTTGTGTATAGCTTTTCCAATAATTCATATTTCTCAATTTTAAAGATTACTTTATAGTTCATTGTGGACCTCCTATTCTTATTGTACCTAAAATATGTCGAAACTGAATTGAATAAGCTTTACCATCATTCTTTGATATACTTAACTAATGGAAAATAGAAAAGTGTTATTGATGGATTTGTCGATTCATCTACCCTATTCATCATCGTTAAAGGATAAGCGACAGATTAAAAGAAGTTTGATTCAACGATTAAAAAACAGATTCAATATCAGTATCATTGAATCTGATGCGCAAGAAGAATCACGAATTTTAATATTAAGCCTCGCTTATGTAGCGTTAACCTATTATCAAGCTGAATTAACTAAGGAAAAAATAATTAATGACGTATACGATGTTATTGACATAGTGAATGGTCAAATTGACAACGAAGTTTCAGAAATACTTTAAATTGAACTTATTCTCTTAGAAAATAATGGAAGTTTTCGATAGAACAATCCCCAAACAATTAGAAAGAAAACAGCATATAAAATAATCAAGAAGATTAATTGAGGTAAATTATCACTTAAAATGGTTAAGGCTGTTCCTTGACCTCCAGCTGTATATCCATAATCATATCCATAAAGTTTATTTAGTATTAAACTTGGAATTAAAAGAATCAAGACTGGGATAAAAGCACGAATTTGATCACCAACTTTGGGTTGATAATATTTGCTTGTCCATAATAGCGCTGCAGTAAAGATCATTAAATAATGATAAAGCAGAGTTCGAATACCCACAAAGCTAAAAATAGGATAGACATCAATATGATAATTAAGTACAAATCCTAGTATCCCACTGATTAATCCCACTGTCGCAATGTTAGCTAGTGCTATTTGTTTCATTTGTCCTCTTTTTAAAAATGCAGCAAAGGGCATTAATAACCAAAACAGAGAACACAAATATAATGGTAAGGTTGTTTCCCATCGAAAATAGCCAAAGGTCACATATTCCCATATCCAATAGGCTGGATCAAAGAATACAATCGCTAATGCGATGCCTTTTAAAACTTTTTCTACTCTTTGGTGTCCACCATTGATAATGGCTTGACAAAGGTATGGCACTGAAACGATTGTAAATAAAATTAAAAATAGGTGTAGTGGTGAAAACATAACTTCTCCTATCAAATGTTGCTCTGATAGTTTACTCTGATAAAAAGAGGTCGTCAACCAGAAAAAAACTAAGAACTTTGATTCTTAGCTTTGTTTTTATCTAATTCATTGACATTCCCATCAAGAATCTCAATTACACGGTCACAATAGTCTAACATTCTTTGATCATGGGTCACCATGACGACAGATGTTTCTTCTCTTTTAGATATATCTTTTAATAATTCAACAATTTGAATTGCTTTTTCAGTATCAAGACTTGCTGTCGGCTCATCTGCCAAGATGAGACGTGGCTTCAATAAGATGGCTAAACCGATGGCTGCTCTTTGGCGCTCACCACCAGAAATATCTTCTGGGTATTTTTGAGCAAGCTTTTTAATTGATAGCATTTCTAAAACTTCATCTATTCTCTGATTTCGTTCTTGTTTTTTCATATTTTTAAGTTTCAAACTATATTGTTCATGTAATGTTAAGAACGGAACTAAGTTAGAGCCTTGTAAAATAAAACCGATGTCTTTAAATCTTAAATCAGAGCGTTCATTTTCACTTAACTTATAAACATCCCTTTCGTTAATGACAAGATGTCCTTTTGTGGGTTGTTGTAATGCTCCAAGTATCGTTAAGAAGGTTGATTTACCAGAACCACTTGGACCTATAACTGCAGTAAATTCTTGTTCTTTTATGGTCACATTCGTATCTTTTAAGGCAAGAAACTTTTCTCCACCATCTTCAAATTCTTTATTAACATTTTTAATTTCTATCATATTTACCTCTTAGATCGCATCAAGTGGATCAATTTTTAGAATAGTACGGACTGAGAACAGTGAGCCAATTAATGAACATAAAATTGAAAAGATTGTCACAATAGTGAAGATTGTGGGTGAAATAGCAACTGGAACACTTGAAGGTATAAAATATACTGTCAATAACGTAATTCCAAAACCAATAAGAAATCCTAGTGATATTAAAATAAAGGTTTGGTAAATCACCGATTTAGTGATAATCATATTTCGATACCCTTGAATTTTTAAAATACCAAAGATCGGTTTCTTTTGTAAGGTTAGAATATACATAAAGATTCCAATAATAATGGATGAAATAACGGCTAAGGCTACAATCATTAAACCAAAGGTTAGGACTTGTGCCATATAACCAGGAATACTGTCAATAAACTGATTCATATCAATAAATTCTAAATTATTATCTTCTAATACTTGTTGATCAACATCTCCATAAATCACAACCCCCGCAACTCGGATGGGCATATTGGGTGTTGGCGTTGAGATTGCATCTGCTTCTGGGTCATCTGTGGAATAAATCATCATGGCTTGAGAGGCCATATCTCGATGAACGTAACCCACGGGGATTGTATTGTAGTTTGAATTTTCAGTGAATCCGACGACCTCAAATTGACGATTCGTGGTTGAAACAGTGACAATATCCCCTATTTCAATATCATACTCATTTCTAATATTAGAGGATAAGACGATTTGATGGTCTGATTCAACAGCATTCCCTTCAATAATGGGAGCGACTAAGTCTTCATTTTGGGGTTGAACACCCATAAAGACAACATCAATCAAGTCTTTATCTTGATCATTAATAGTAATTGATGCGGTCCCAATATTTATGCTTTGGTCTACTTCAATTCCTGCATCGATCAAAACTTGTTCATCAATGGATGAGGCATAAATATTTTGATTCGCCGCTTCACTTAAAACAATACCATCGGCTTGCCAATATTCTATCGCTGTTTTATTAAGTTGAGCTAAGCCAAAGGCGAGTGATGATAGAAAATAGATTAGAAAAGCGATTAATGCCGTAACGAATATAATCATGGTGAAACGTAATTTTTCTTTTTTAATTTCTTTGAGTGCTAAAAACATAGGGTCTCCTTATCGGTCGATAAATATCTTATCACGTGATAAAATATAACATATGAAATCCCCTTAGGCTACTCTTATACACTTTAGTTATCAAACTTGAAAGCCTTTGACCTTTGATTTAAAATACAACCAACAAGGAGAGTGGCATGATTCCAGATTTAAAACAACGAATTTTAGAATTAGCGAGTGACCTTTTTATGAAACAAGGTTATTTAATGACGTCTACTAGACAAATTGCTAGAACTTTGAATATCACTCAACCTGCTCTCTACCATCATTTTAAAAACAAAGAGACGCTCTATACTCAGGTCGTTCATGATTATGCATTAAAAATTGGTACTGATTTAAATTTAATTTTGACCCATAATAAAACATCTCAAGAGACCTTACTTGAGATGGTTCTAATTTTAAAAGAAAAATATCCTATGAATTTTATGATGATGATGCATGATATGAAAAATGAAATCAGTAAGGAAACCCAGGATTATATTTATCGAATTTGGTTTGAAAATTTTTACTCACCTTTTGAACAAGTTTTTGATCGCTTAAAGGATAATTTGAAGGATTCATATAATCCATCTGATATCACTAAACATTTTTTACGTATCATTCAAACTTATGTATCAAAACAACAACAATATGTTTACGAAACACCATTAGAAATACAAGAGATTATTAATATCTTTATTTCAGGGATTACTAAATAACCGACTACTAATATTAAAAGAAATATGATTGAAATCGACTTTT
>CAZVKL010000020.1:0-18451 GCA_964627845.1 uncultured Erysipelothrix sp.
ACAAGGATGGAGACTGGCGAGGTTAAAAACTCGCCTTTTTTATTTCTTCTTGATAATCATCATTAATTAGCACATAGTTCAGATTAAACTTCTTAACATTCTCTAAATTGATCTGATTATCACGCTTAATCCTTTCTTTGAGATTTTCATCCTCAACTAATCGTTTTTCAATAATATTGGAATGATTAACAACTTGATCAAAATGATTATCAAGATAGTTTTGACTTAGAACTAACCAAACATGTTTGATATGTTTTAAGTACTTATCATCAAAATCATCTTGAAAGTCATAAGGAATATAGAGTCCCTCAACAATCAGATTCTGATCATTCTCAATGACTGTTTTGATCATTTCTTTTACGATTGGCCAAAGATACTCTGTTAATTTTTGATCATCATAAACCGTGAGGTCGGTTTGTTGACTACGAATCAATCCCATCTTTAAATGGTCCAATGATAACGTTGGCCATTTCTTTTGTTCTAATAAGTGTTGTGCAAGAATTGTTTTCCCTGAATGGCTCGCACCTGAAATTATTATTACCATAATGCTCCTTTTTACTTGAAGTTATCTTAATAAAAGAATATCATATTCTCATTGTTTCTAAAGAAGGAAAGCTATGAATACACTCTGGACAAAGAATTTTACAATCATAACGATCGGTTCAATCGTTTCAATGTTAGGTAACGCAATCGCAGGATTTGCGTTAGGAATATTAGTCTTAGACTTTACCCAATCGACCTTTGCGTTTGCCCTATACATGGTCATCTACAATTTACCAAGACTAATCGTTCCAATGATTGCCGGTACCTTATTAGATCGTTTTTCAAGAGTCAAAGTCATATACACTTTGGATTTTTTATCATCCATTTTGTTCGCATTCGTCTTTATTGGCTTATTAAATAATTTATTTAACTATGTGTTTCTATTAATCCTAGCTGCAACCATCGGCATTATCGATTCAGTCTATTCGGTCGCTTATGATAGTCTCTATCCGACGCTTATCAGTGATGGACAATATTCTAAAGCGTATTCAATTTCATCCATGATCTATCCAATGGCGGCCTTGATGACCCCCATTGCTGCACTCCTCTATAAAACAATTGGGATTGAAGTTTTGTTTGTTCTCAACGCTATTTCATTTTTTATTGCTGCACTCTTTGAAACACAAATTAAAACAACTGAAAGCCATGTGGTAGAAACAAAACACATTCAGTTAAATGAATTTATAGATGAGTATAAAAAAGGATTTAACTACTTATTGAGTGAAAAAGGATTATTAACCATTACCATCTTCTTCTTTGCTAATTCCTTATTTCAAACGTCAGTGTCTCAAACTTTAGAAATGCCCTACTTTAAATCAACAGCCACATTAGGTGTCTTTATCTTTACCCTTGTCCACTCAGCCAACACATTAGGACGCTTTATAGGGGGTTTATTACATTATAAATTTGTGATTGCATCTCATTTAAAATTTAAAACCGCCATGTTTGTATATACGATTATCTGTTTCTTGATTGGAACCAACTTATACATGCCCGTCCCAATCATGATTGTCTTTAATTTTATGACAGGGCTTCTATCGGTCACTTCATTCAATATTCGTATTTCGTCAACACAAGCGTATGTTCCAAATGATATCAGAGGACGATTCAACGGCTTATTTCTAACAATCACAACCTTTGGGATGATTATTGGGCAGTTAATCAGCGGAGTAATCGGTGAATATTTTGATATTCGACACGTCGTTTTCTTTGCTAATATGATCACCTTAGCCCTCACATATTTAATTGTTTATAAAAACAGAAAACATGTTGCCCCAATTTATAATGAAACCATCTAATTTGAGATAGTGATTTACCACTTTCTTTTTAACAAGCGTATAATAAAGTTATACGGAGGTAACATTATGAAAGTGATAAGTTTACACGATAAAATCTATGATATTGTCAAAGAATATCCTGAAATAAGACAACTCGTTATCGATTTAGGATTTGTCCATATGCAAGAGGACGCAATGCTAAATACCGCAGGAAAAATAATGACATTAGCCAAAGCCGCCAAACGCCATGACGTCAGTTATGACGATTTTAAAAATGCATTTGAACCACACGGTTTTCAAATTAAGGAACAAGAACTATGAGTGATGTCATTAATAATCGTCAACAAGAAGTCGAAATCGATAAAACTCGATCTAAAAAACTAAAAGAATTAATCTTAAAACTTCATGAAGGTGCATCAGAAGAAGAAGTTAAAAAAGAATTCAAAGAACATTTTGATGGAGTGAGCTCAAATGAAATCTCTCAAATGGAAAATGATTTAATGAGCGAGGGAATCGACACCCAACAAATCATGCGCTTATGTAATGTACACGCCTCATTATTTAGAGGCTCAGTCGATGAAATTCACAGTATGAGTTTAGATGAACAACAAGTCGGTCATCCAGTGCGAGTCTTAAAAGACGAAAACTATGCCATCAAACAATTATTAGCTTCGATGAGAGAAAAAGTCGATAATTACTCAATTGAGAATAAAAGTTCGCTTCTCAATGATTTTCAATTATTATGGGATATCGATAAGCACTATCTTCGTAAAGAAAATAGTTTCTTCCCATTAATGGAAAAATATGGTCATACCGCCCCACCAAAAGTTATGTGGGGAGTCGATGATGAAATTAGAGAATTAATCAAACAAACAAAACAACTCATCCAACAAGATCAACCATTTGTTGTGTCCTTCAACGAAATGGAATATGAAATCTTAGAAATGATCGTCAAAGAGGAAGAAATCCTCATCCCTCTAGTAATGGATATTTTCACAGAAGATGAGTGGTTACAAATTGCTGAAGATTCCATCGAAATTGGTTACACTCTAGTATCACCCGAAGCCAAATGGGTCCCACAAAGAAAATCATTTGTTGAAAGATACAAAGAAGACCAAGATTTAAAAGAAAAAGATACAAAGAATATACATTTTGATATTGGATTCTTAAACAAAGAAGAAATCGAAAAGATTCTTAATACCATTCCATTAGATATCACCTTTATTGACGCACAAGACTCGGTTAAGTATTTTAATCAAGCTGTTGATCGTATCTTCTCACGAACTAAATCTGTCATTGGTCGAACGGTTCAAAACTGTCATCCACCCCATTCAGTCGATACTGTTGAACGCTTATTAGCCGATTTTAAATCTGGTAAAAAAGATTCTGAAGCTTTCTGGATTCAAAAACCAGGTATCTTCATCCATATTGCCTACTATGCGATTCGAAACCAACAAAATGAATACATCGGTTGCCTAGAAGTAACCCAAAACGTTCAACAATACCGTGATTTAGACGGTGAAAAAAGATTATTAGATTAGAACCATTAACATGGTTCTTTTTTTATGTTATAATAAACTTAAGTTTGAAAATAAACATTTGTTTGGAGGTGATATTATCTTAAACGAAGCTCAACAAAAAATCTTAGACCTACTAAGAGAAGATCCCTACTTATCTCAACAAGAGATAGCCAATAAAGTAGGATTGTCTAGACCAAGTATTGCTAACCACATTTCACAATTGATTGATATAGGCTATATTGTCGGAAAAGCCTATGTTCTTAGTGAACCCAAAGAAGATTTAATCATCTGTATTGGAGCATCAAACATTGACCAAAAATACACAGCTTATCAAGACATTGTCTTTGAAACATCCAACCCAGTCTCAGGCTCTACCTCCATAGGTGGCGTAATTCGTAATATTGCCGAAAACCTAGGACGACTCAATCAATCAGTCTCCTTAATTTCCTTAGTTGGCGATGATATAGGAGGTCAACATCTAGTAGATGAGATGAAGTCTCTTGTCAACACCAATCAAATTGAAAAAATATCCAATCAAAATACTGGTACCTATACAGCAATACTTAATCCAAATGGCGATTTAGTCTGTGGCTTAGCCGACATGGAAATCTGTCAACTGATGACAAAAGAGTGGGTAGCTAAATACGAAAAATATTTATCCCAAGCCAAAATGATTATCGTCGATACAAATGTCCAAGCCGATTGTATAGATTATTTAATCCAGTTTTGTCAAACCCATCAACTCCCATTATTTATTGTGGGTGTCTCAACCATAAAGATGAGTCATCTACCTAAACACCAACTTCAAATTGAGTGTGGTATCTTTAATCTCGATGAGTCACAAACCTATTTCAACTCGAAAGCATCACCAAAAACACTGGTCAAGAAATGGCTAGAGATAGGTTTAAAACATGTCATAATCACTCAAGGAACAAAAGATGTTGTTTATGGCCATCAAGAATCAATCACCTCAATTCCTATCTACAAAACAGAGAATGTAGTCGATGTGACTGGGGCTGGCGATAGCTTTATTGCTGGATTAATCTATGGATTAAATCAAAATAAAGATTATATAAGTTCAATACACTACGGCCTTGTTAATAGCCATCACACCGTCTTAAGTACTGATTCAGTAAGAACCAATTTAAGCAGTCAATCATTAGAAAAAGAAATGGAGCACTATAAAAATGAATCAATATCTACAAATTAATCAAGAAGTTCAAAATGCACTAGACAATAATCTACCAATTGTTGCTTTAGAATCAACCATTATTTCCCATGGAATGCCTTACCCACAAAATGTTGAGATGGCTAATAAAGTAGAAAATATTATTAGAGAACAAGGTGCCATCCCAGCAACTATCGCCATCATGGATGGGAAAATTAAAATCGGTTTAGACCAAGAAGACTTACACACATTGGCCACTGCCAAAGATGTTTCAAAAGTATCTAGACGAGATTTAGCTGCCATCCTCGCCACTAAAAAAATAGGTGCAACGACCGTCGCAGCAACAATGATTTGTGCAGATTTAGCCAATATTAAATTCTTTGTTACAGGAGGTATTGGGGGTGTTCACCAAGGATATCAAGAGTACATGGACGTCTCAGCAGACCTAGAAGAATTAAGCCAAACTCCAGTTACTGTTATTTGTGCCGGTGCTAAATCAATCTTAGACCTTCCTAGAACTCTTGAATATCTAGAAACCAAAGGAGTTCCAGTCATTGGGTATAAAACCGATGAGCTCCCTGCCTTCTATACCCGAAAAAGTGGTATTAAGATTGTCTTAAGAATGGATGAACTTGATGATATTGCTCAGTTTGTCTATACTAAAGAACAGTTAGAACTCTCTGGTGGTAATCTAATCGTCAATCCTATCCCAAAAGAACATGAACTTGATAAAGATTATATCGATTCACTTATCAATCAAGCTCTAGAAGAAAGTCATCAACAAAACATTCTAGGTAAAGATGTGACACCATTCTTACTCGCTCGAATTGTTGAATTATCTGAAGGTAAAAGTTTAGAAGCGAACCTTCAACTTGTCTACAACAATGCGCTAGTTGGAGCACAATTAGCTCTATTACATAACAAAAAGAGAAATGTCTAAGCAGGCATTTCTCTTTTTAATAGCGGTGTCCATAATTTCATAAATAAACCAATCATTGGACTAAAGATCAACATCCCAATGATGGTCCCTTCTCTAACCGTCATCGTTCCTCTAAAAACAAAGAAAATAATCAATGCCATCGCAACACAGAAGAAATCAAAAGCCTGCCTGATGTGAACAAAGGAAAATTTTGTTCTTTGAGCGATAACTAAACATAATCCTTCTAATGGGAAGGTCATGATATTTAAGACCAGTATCCCAGCAATACTACCGGCTAAGAAGGCATTACCGATTATAAAGAATACAATTTGTAGGAAGTAATTATCCAAATGAAAATTACTTAAAAACGTATAATATGAGAAGTTGACAGCAACCCCTAATAATAAGCTCATTGGAAACTGAAAGATAATGCTCCAGTGAGTTTGTTTACGTAAGATTAATAGTTGAAGAATAAGACAGGTGGTATTTAATGCAATCCCCATTGTTCCTATTTGAATTCCAATCACTTCTGCTGATGATTGAGTCAGTGCATCCCAGGCACTGACACCAATGGCGACTTGCATGATGAGGGCTGCCCCAAACCCAGTTCCAATAATAAATAATACGAGTAATACTAATCCTTTGACATTAACTTTGGTCATACTCCCCTGCTTTCTCCAATATTTCGACGACGTTTAAACTATGATTTAAATATTGATCACGAGACATAAAGTCTCTAGTTTCAACCATCTCTTTAAAAACTTCTAACTCATAGGACATATGATGCGTTTGATCAATCGAAAGTGTTTCTACTTGCGCTTCTTTTTGATTATCCATAATGTGTCCTCTAAACTCTACTTTTTGACAACGACCTAACGATGAATCACTCACTTCAATCGTCCCTAATTCCCCTTGAATGATGCCATACGATTCACTTGAACTATCTTTTGCGCCTATTAATACACCAACAAAGTCCTTGTATTGTAACAATAAAACACCACTTGTATCAACTTTATTATAGCCACGATTCGCATAATAAGTATAAGACTCTGGCATCCCAAATAATCCAAGGACAAAATGGATATTATACACATTAATATCACGCAATGCACCACCATCAAAAGCTGGATCAAAGATATTGGTCTGTTGTTTCTCCATATAGAGTTGGTAACGCGATGAGTATTGAGAGAAGTTACAATTAATTATCTTGACCTGTCCAACTCGATCAAGGTTTTCTTTAATAATCTGATAATTAGGTAAATGAAGTGTCGTAATCGCTTCAAACAAAAATAATTCTCTTGATGAGGCGATCTCAATTAATTCAATTAATTGATCCTTTGTTGACACAAACGGTTTTTCACAAATAACATGCTTATTTGCTAATAAGGCTTGTTTCGCTTGAGAATAATGCAATGAATTTGGACTGGCAATATACACTGTATCAAAAACGTCTGAATTAAGTGCTTCGTCTAAATTATCGAAATGATGGACTCCCGATACAAATTCTCTGGCTTTTTCTAATGAGCGTGAGTAGACTGCCACATGTTCTACACCTTTGACTTGTTTTACTGCATCTAAAAATCTTCTCGTGATTAAACTCGTTCCAATCGTAAGTAATTTCATGCTTCCTCCCAATAATAATCGTTAATCAAGTATTCTTCGTTTAACTATTATTATACGCTAAGTCAGTTTTTAACTCTAGAGGTTGAGGTTGATAATGACGCTTCGTATTTCCTAATATAATCATCGATCGTCATTTTTGAAACCAGTTCCCCAATTAAGTCAAAGGGTAACTTATTAGGATTTTTAATTCGAATACAGGATTTCCCCATATCTAACTTACCAATCTTCAACTGTTCATATGCTTCAATAAACCATTTCAATAACTCATCATCCAGATAAATCCCCATATGATAAATCGCGATATGATTTTTTTGAATAGCCAATCCTAGAAAGGGCAATGGTGTTTCTGGTGTCACATGATATCCATGAGGATAAATGGCTAATGGTACATCGTAACCTGGCATCCCATAACCAAAACCCCACTCAAATCCTTGTGGGATATTGTTTTTTACCACTTCAACCAGTTTTAAATACGCTTCATTAAATGTTGGATTTTTACTATGATTAATATAGTCTTCTAGTTTCATACTACTCCTAATCATAAAACATACAAATTCGACAGCCACGTAACTGTTCAATATTTATGTTCATATTATAAACTTCGTTTAATATTTTAGAATGCATAATGTCATTCTTTGGTCCATGAGCTAGAATTTTTCCTTCTTTTAAAGCATAAATATAATCAGCATAGACCGAAACAAAATTGATATCATGAATGACCACCATAATTGTTTTGTTTCTTTCTTCAACAATTTTCTTTAAGGTTTTCATCACTTGGACAGAGTGTTTCATATCTAAATTATTTAATGGCTCATCCAAAAATAAATAGGGTGTGTCTTGAGCGACCACCATCGCAATATAGGCTAATTGTTTTTGCCCACCACTTAATTGATCTAAATATCGATCAGCTAAATCAGTGAGGTTGAATAATTCTAAGGTTTCATCAACAATGCGATGATCTTCTTCATTGAGATTGTTTTTTGAATATGGAAAACGACCAAAAGAGACTAACTCTTTAACTTTTAAGCGAACATTTAAATGATTACTTTGATTTAAAATAGCTAACGTTTTAGCCAGTTCATTTGATTTATATTCTTCCATTTTCTTATCGTTGATAATGATATCTCCTTTATCACGTAATAAAGTACGAGCGATAATATTGAGCAAGGTGCTTTTGCCCGCACCATTACTTCCAATAAAAGAAATCATTTTATTTTGTGGCAATTGTAAACTAACATCATGAAGCACCTGTTTTGTGCCATAACTCTTGTCTATTTCGCGAATTTGAATCATATTTGTCTCTCCTTTAACATCAGGCCAATAAAGTATAGACCTCCAACAAAGTTGATTAGAACAGAAATGGTTGTTTGGTGATTAAACACTTGTTCAATCATCCATAATCCAAAGATTAAGAAAATAATACTGAGTAAACTCCCAAATAAAATCATTATTTTATGAGAAAAACCTTCGGTTATTTGTCTTGATAAACTAGCAATTAAAATACTCAGAAATGAAAGCGGCCCCACCAGTGCACTGACAATTCCGGTACCAATGGATATTAAAACTAAATGTTTCTTGACAGTATTGGCATAATCTACTCCTAGATTAATTGATTTATCTCTTCCTAAGGAAAGAACATCTAAATCGTCCATGTCCTTAAAAATAAATAGTGATATTCCTATGCTAATAATTACGGCAAGAATTAAGAGACGTTCATTCACACTTGAGAAACTCGCAATGATTCGAGTTTGGATTAAATCGAATTCATGGGGGTCCATCATTAATTGAATAAAGTTAGATAGTGAGCTAAATAATGTACCCAGTACCATCCCACTTAAGATTAAGAAATACACATTTCGACTGGAATCTTGAAAGAAAAATTTAAATAAAATTAAACTCATGAGTATCATTAAGGTAATGGATAGGATAAATTCAATAAAAACATTAGAGGTCGAAAATTTAAACCAGAAAACAATTAAGGTTTGTATCAGAATATAGAGCATATCGAGGCCCATAACACTTGGGGTGAGAAGACGATTATGCGTGATTGTTTGAAAGCTGATAGAACTATAAGCCATTAGGAATGAGACCAGTAATATGGTCACCAGCTTTTTAGATCGAAAAGGCAACACAAAATTTAAGTTATTTACATTTAGTCCATAAAGCATATAAATACTAATCATCAATATAGAGATGATTAACAAAATAAGAATATTCTTTTGATTTAAACGAATCATATTTGACTACTCCTAAGGATTATGGCTAAGAAAATAACTGATCCAAATACACTAATTATCAAAGAAATTGGGACTTCATATGGAAAGATAATTAATCGACTAATAAGATCACTCCCAACCAAGAAGGTCGCGCCAACAAGGGCTGAAAGTGGAATTGCTTTTTTGAGGTTATCCCCAACTCTTAATGTCACGATATTGCCGATGATTAAACCGATAAATGGGATTGAACCGACCGTAATAACAGAGGCTGCACTAATTAATGAAATACAAGCAAGACCCAAGGTTAATACTGTTTGGTAAGGAACGCCTAAATTGATGGCAAAGCTTTCACCTAATCCAGCAATATTGAATAACCCTTTGAATACGAAGATGACAATTAAGGCAATAATGATTAAATATAACAACTGATTATTTTGGTTTGTAATTAAAGTAAAGCTTCCTTGTAACCAGGCTCCAACGGATTGAATTAAATCAAATTGGTACGCAATATAGGTGGTTACGGCTGAGATAACTTGACCAAACACCATCCCAATGAGGGGCACCATGATTTCATTTTTTACTTTTAATCGAGAAATTATTTGTAGCAAGGTTAGTGTGCCTAACAAGCTTACACCAAAAGCGAACAATAACTTAAACAGGGATTGGTTGGGTCCAAACCACATCATCGATAACAAAATTCCTAATCGCGCGAAATCCATGGTTCCCATCGTTGTTGGTGAAATGAAACGATTATGATACAGTGTCTGCATTAAAAGTCCGCTGACACTTAATCCGGCACCGACTAAAACTACAGAAACCACTCTTGGTAATCGACTGACACTAAAGATTAATCGGGCTTGGGTGTCTCCTGCGATAAAATCAGAAAAAGCCCAAGAATGCGCACCAATAAAAATGGAGGCAATACTTAGACTAATTAGTAGGAATATCCAGAACCCAGTGTTTATTGTTATCTGATTCCTATTAAACATGTTTATTGTGAACCTATAATTTCATGAATCGTTTTTTGAATTGAGAGCAATCCGCCACCCACTTGATAGATGGTATTTGGATCTAATTCAATCACGTCTAGATTTAAATCCGCCAATAATGGATTGGTATAGAAGGTATCAATATCGACGTTTCCACCATGGATTAAATTTCGATTTACGACAAATATTTTATTTGGTTTATTTTGAGCAATATATTCATAGGAGATATCCACCCCATGAGAACTGACTTCAATGTTTTCATCGATTGGTTTATAACCGAATAAATCAAAGATAAAGCCAAAGCGGGATCCTGGTCCAAAGTTACTGAGCTGTCCTTCGTTATACATCAAGACTAAGGCCGTTTCATCAACCGGCTCTATGGATGCTACTAATTGATCGAGTTGATCTAGTGTTTGTTTTGTTTCTTCCACTTTGTCGAATATTTGTCCATACACTTCTGAGTTTGATTTAATGCTATTGATTAAATCAGCGTTATCAACTGTCAAATAGACTACAGGCGCAATCTTAGTGAGTTCATCATAGAAATCGATGGTTCTCCCACCAATGAAGATGACATCTGGGGCAATCTCTGCGATTTTTTCTAAGTCTGGTCCTTTTAGTGTCCCTATTTCTTTAGACTGAGCTAAATACGCTTGTTGGTAATCAGGTGCTGATGGTAAAGCGGCACCAATGGTCTCTAGTTCAATGTCCATGGCCATCAGATAATCGACTAACGCAAAGTCAAAGGTTACGACTCTACTTGGATTGACTGGGACGGATACTTCACCGTTTTCTGTTTGAACTGTTATGAGTTCTCCTTGAGGTTGTTGTGCGGTAGTGCTACAGGATGCTAATAAAAGCACACTTAAAAGTAACACAATATATCTAAATGATTTAATCATTTCAATCTCCTTTTGTGATAGTATTGTAAACAATAACAAAGTTATTGTCACTTAACATTATTTATTAATAATTTATCAATCGCTTCTTTGACTGTGTCCACCGTTTCTGTGGCAACTTCTTTGACTGAATCTTTCGCATGATTCATCACAAATCCATGATAGGCAGATAACATGGACATATCATTGTATCCGTCACCGATCGCATAACAATCTTGATGCTTGACCCCTAACAGATTGGAAATCACTTCGATTCCCGTTGCTTTGTCGAGTTCATCACTGACTATATCGATAAAGGGTGAATTGCCATAAAAATATACTCTATCTTTAAAGACTTCTCTTAAATGATACACAAGTGGCATTGTTTCTTTTGGATCAATCACTTGGGAAAACATGGTCGATATTGATCCTTCTAGAAGATTATCTAATGGTTCGAGATGTTCTGGGAAAAATTCACACCCTTCATTAAAGAATTCACGACCAAAGCTATAGCCATTATTAACTGAAATGAAATAAACTTTGTCACTCAAATGTGTTCTAAAATAACTAATTACTTGATTGACGATTTCTTTCTCAAACTCCGCAATAAAGATAACTTCACGTTCTTTATTTAAAACGACAGTTCCGTTGTTGCCGATATAGAAATCAGGTTTAAGTCCGAATTTTTCGCATTCTTCAAATAAAGAATCTAAATGACGTCCACTATTGATTCCAAAAAAATTCCCTTCTTTTTGGAATTGTTGGATGGCTAATAAGTCTTCTTTCGATATCTTTTCATTTATATATAAAGTATCATCATAATCACTTGCTAATAATTTCATAAAATCTCCAATCAGGTAATCACTATTTTACTAGATTTTTGAAAATATTGCTTGATTTTCATCTTTAGATATTGTATAGTAGAAAAGCGCTGAAATTGGCCCGTTGGAGAAATGGTTAACTCACATGCCTTTCACGCATGCATTCACGGGTTCGAACCCCGTACGGGTCACCAATTGATATTAAAGAGGACGAAAGTCCTTTTTTAATTTATTTGTGTAGGCTTATTGAAATTATTATCTTTTGGGTTTATAATATGCCAGCAATGCTTCCTTAGCTCAGTTGGCAGAGCAAATGACTCTTAATCATTGGGTCCACGGTTCGAGCCCGTGAGGAAGCACCAATTATAAATCAAACCACCTGTTAAATGGTGGTTTTTTTGTTAAGAAAAAGGAGTGTTTACTCCTCTTTACCAAATTCTTTCGTCATGAGCATATGTTCCATGGCTAGAATGTCATTTTGATCGAAACGATCTTGATTCTCATACTCTCCAATTTCGTGACCTTGATCAATCCATCCTTTCATAGAATGATACAATGCTTCAAACTCTTGTTGATTTTGGATCGGATGATGAGAATGTTCGTCCTGTTTGATTTCCATCCCATCTGCTCTAATTGCGTCTTTGACTTTTAAAAAATCCTCAAAAGTGTATTTCATATTATCCTCCTATTATTTAAATATGAATTGGGGTACCGCCCGTGACACCAAAAATTTGTCCTGTTACAAAGCTTGATTCTTCAGATGCCAAGAAGACATACACCGGGGCTAATTCAACAGGTTGTCCTGCTCGTTCTAATAATGAGTTTTGCCCAAAATCAGATACATCACCATCTGGTCGACCACCATCTAATTGAAGTGCGGTCCAAACAGGCCCTGGCGCAACACCATTGACTCGAACACCTTTCTTCGCAAAGTACTTTGATAAATTTACCGTTAAATTATCAATGGCTGCATTGGTTGCTGCGTAGTCCAAGAAGTATTCACTAGGATCGCTTCCTTGAACAGATGTGGTTGTAATGATGGTACTCCCTGGTTTAAGATGCGTTTCTGCTGCTTTGACTGCTTCGTAAATACTAAACACTTTTACCGCAAATGTATCTCGAACTTGTTTCATTTCTAAATTCTTTAACTCTTCCACAGCATATTGAATTCCAGAGTTTAAGACTAAAATATCGAGGGCACCAAATTCATCAATCACTTTCTCGACCATTTCTTTGGCTTGACCTTCTTTTGTGAAGTCGGCTTCAATTAACAGTGCTTTGACGCCAGCTTTCTCAATGATTTCTTTGACCTCTTGAGCGTCCTCTTCCTCACCTTTTATATATTGAATCGCGACATTCGCTCCTTCTTTCGCATAGGCGATGGCAGCCGCCCTTCCAATTCCAGAATCGCCACCGGTCACTAGAGCGTTTCTTCCCTCGAGCTTAGATGTTCCTTCATAACTGTCTTCACCACAATCAGGTAGGGGTTCCATCAATTTTTGAAGTTGAGGGCTTGTTTCTTTCTGTTCTGGATATTTTTTTGTGTAATAGAGTTTTCTTGGATCTTTTAAATTATTTGCCATGATTATATCCTCCTACTTTCACAGTAACATACTCAAAAAGACATGTAAAAGCATGTGTTTCTGACAATATTTGTTATTTGTCCATTAAAAAAGCGAACCTAATCCAATCAGATTAAGTTCGCAATCATTAATGTTTTGTCTCCAAGAGATGCCCAGCCCATTGAGCATTAATGACATTACAGCCAGGCTTGGTCATTTCGTTAATTTTCTTTTCATATAATTTTTTAAGATGATCAAGAATTTCTAAATTTAATTGAGCTTTTAGTTTTTGATGATCTTTTGTTACTAAAACTATCTCATGTTCAGTTAACCCTCTATTGAACAATACCGCAACAAATTCCAATTCTGGATTTTTCTCTAAGGCATTGACCGCATAGTATTGTTTCATTAACTCTAGGACGCGATCATCAATATGAGAGTCTCGCAACATAATCTTTTCTTTCAGCTCATCAGGTGTTGAGACTAAGCGAATGGTATAATCGGATAATTCACCAAACTCCTTTTCGATCATGTCATCCACCTCTGAAGCACTTAACTGTTGCGTCGGGTCTAAAAAGACAAGTAGCTTTTGATCGAAATCATGATACATGGTTTGATACGCCACAGGAATAATATTTGAACAAGATTCACATTGGTCTTTGAACAGTTCAAAATTCATCACCATATTTTTTAAGGCTGGCTCATTGCTTACATTTATCTGTGGGTACACTTCAAAACGTTGTTGGTGCTGACAATAAGGACAAGTTAAATCAATAATCATTTAAACACTCCAATCTATCGAATAAACGCAAAGAATAAGATGACGACTAAACCTAAGGCAATTCGATAATATCCAAAGGCTTTAAAATCATTCTTTTTAATGTAGGCTAATAAGAATTTAATCGCAACAATTGAAACTAGAAACGAAACAATCGTTCCGACCGCTAAGACAATGATTTCATTGCTCGTGAAATTGAGTCCAAATCCAACAATCTTTAATAAACTAGCACCAAACATCACTGGCACCGCCAAGAAGAAGGTAAATTCTGTGGCTATCGTTCTTGATAATCCAATCATAATTCCACCCAAAATTGTTGCGCCAGAGCGAGAAGTTCCAGGGAAGACTGCAGCTAAGACTTGAAAGAGTCCAATGATTACCGCATCTCGATAAGTAATTTGGGCTAAACGATTCACGCGATCTGGATCATCCCCTGTCTTATTCTCAATGATTAAGAAGGCAATCCCAAAGAGGATCAACATGATACTTACCGTTTGCCAGTTCATTAAATAATTATCGATCATATCATCGAATAAAATCCCGATAATAGCTGCTGGGACACAGGCGACTAAGATTTTCATCCACAAATCAAATGTTGGTTTGTCGATACTGATCTTTCCAGTTTCCTCACTCTTCTTAAATGGCCACAACTTCCAAAAGTAAATGACGACGACTGCCATAATCGCGCCTAATTGGATGACGACTCTAAACATATTCATGAAGGCTTCACTTTGTTGTAAGGGTAGAATTTCTTCGACTAAAATTAAATGACCTGTCGATGAAATTGGTAACCACTCTGTTATTCCTTCAATAATTCCATAAAATATAACTTTTAATATTTCTAACATACTAATTCCTCTTTAATCCCTATTGATTTTAACATATTTCAAATCGACATGATACAATAAGCCCAAGGAGAATGTTATGTCAAATTTTACTTTGGAAACACTTTATTTACCGTTTGATTTTGATCAAACCGAGCGTCGAGTCCGGATTTACTTACCTCAACATTATGAAACCAGCAACAAGCGTTACCCTGTCTTGTATATGCATGATGGACAAAATGTGTTTTATGATGAGGAATCCTATTCAACGATGTCATGGCGAGTCGTCGAAGCACTTAAACTTAATAAACTAGAGAATAAAGTAATTGTTGTGGCCATCGATCATGCTGGCGAACGACGTGTCGACGACTACTCACCCTATAAGTTTGATTTCCCAATTGAGAATCATGATCAAATTTATACCCAAGGTCATGGTCAAGAATATGCTGATTTTATTGTCAATACACTAAAACCAGTGATTGATGAAACGTATCCGACACTTCCCCAACGTAAATACACCGCATTATGTGGGAGCAGCTTAGGAGGTTTAATTACCGCTTATATCGCAGCTGAGTATAACGAAGTATTTAAATTCTATGGTGTCTTTTCGTTAGCCTCTCATTTTTGTGAGACTGACTTTTTAAATCACATCCAATCGTCATCAATTCGTAAAAAATCATTAATCTATATTCAAACGGGGTCGGATGAAGGCTTGGATGAAAATAATCAGGGTTCGAAATTAATCTCTCAACAGTTTATTAATAATTCACTAAACTATCAAAAAGCCCTACTTTTAGCAGGACTTCATATCAATAATATTAAACTACATATTCATACTCAAGAAATTCATCGTGAACAATACTGGGCACAACACTTACCTAAGTTTATTGGTCTGTTTGCTCAAGAGATGAAATTATTTGATTAAAAAGGTTGGATTAGACTCTTGACACATTCTCAGCACATCTTGTGAGGATGTGTTTTTGTTTAAGTATTTCAACTCATCTTTGACTTGGAGGATGACGGGCATTCGATGGTGAACTTTCTTTAAATGCTTATTTGAATCCATTGTCAGAATTGAATAGACCAGTCCCTGCTCTTCTTCTCTTACTATGCCAGCCATGGAAAAGACTTTTTGTTTATCAACAAAGATTTTTCTTTTTATCTTTTCATCTTGATCTTTTTCCCATTCAAAGAATGATGTCGCTGGTATTAAACATCTTGTTTCTAAGAACGCTTTTTTAAAAGTAGGTTTCTGGGTAATTGTTTCTAATCGAGCATTAATCAAGGCTCTGCTTGAATAGGGATTACTAAATCCCCATTTCGCAAATGACAAAATAGGTCCCTCAACAAGAATAGGCTGAACTTGTGTAGGGAAGATCTCTGTCGAAGGATTGTATTGTGTGGATTCTATGTCTAGTCCATATCGGCTAGCAAATAAATCATAGGATAGTTCTAAGCTATATCGTCCACACATTAAAGAACTATTTCCTCTTCTACTTCCATCACTTTTAATAGTTTTGGTATCTTCTCACTTAACTTATGTGGATCTTGTTTGATTAAATCGAAGGTATTGTAATGGATGGGAACCATCTTTCGTGGTTGTAGATAATGACATGCTTTTATAGCATCTTTAGGTCCCATCGTATAATTATCACCGATTGGCAAAAAGGCTATATCAATCCGTCCCTCTTCCGCATACATTCTCATATCACTAAATAATGCTGTATCGCCCGCATGATAAATAAGCTTTCCTTCACTTTGGATTAAGAAACCTCCTGGTTCTCCCATATAAATGGTGTCGCCATTTTCATCCACATAACCACTGGAGTGGTAAGCTCGGGTCATTTTCACTCGACCAAATGGAAAGTTGTACCCACCACCAATGTTTAGTCCATGCACTCGATAGCCTTTATTCTCAAAATAGTCACACAGTTCTACAATGGAAATAATGACTGCATCATTGTTTTCAGCGATGATTTCTGTATCACCAACATGATCATTGTGGCCATGTGTAATTAATATATAGTCTGCTTCAATTGTTTGAGCATCTAACTCACTTAATGGATTATCCGTGATGAATGGATCTATAATCAATTTTGTTCCTTCATCAAACTCGATGCTGACACATGCATGGCCATGATATTTTATTTTCATAAACGAACCTCCTGTTAATTCCATTATATCTCATTTCTTATCCAAGCTGATGAATCATATTTAAAATGAGAATCGTTATGTTGATGGGACCCTTAGTCAACTTGATGACTTTATCCTAGAATACCAATATTTTTAATTTTTCATATTGCGCAAAGATTTTTAATATGTTATTATGTTTGAGCAACGCCTGAATAGCTCAGTCGGTAGAGCAACTGGCTGTTAACCAGTGGGTCCTTGGTTCGAGTCCATGTTCAGGCGCCATTTATAAATAACTAACACACTTCGGTGTGTTTTTTTATATTCAAAAGCCTCATTTTTTTGAATGAGACTTTTAAATTTCACCAACTAAATCTATATCATGACCTGTGTCGGTTAGGTTTTTAACCCATTTTTCTTTTCTAAAATAGAAAGTAGTGACAATCATTTTAACAGTGTCCGTTAATTGTCCCGCAATATAAACCACAAAGACATCGACATTGGTGAAATAAGCAAAATAACCGACAACAGAAAGATTTATCACCCACATAAACCCAGCGTCCATAATTAAGGTTGAACGAGTATCTCCTCCTGCTCGAATGACAAAGAAGGATTGAGCATTATACATATAAATAAAGAAGAAGAGACCTTGAATTTGAATTAAGTTTCTAGCAAGTTGTCTGACCTCATCGGATACATTATAGAGATGAGGGGTAATATAAGAGGCTGTAAATAAGCCTACCCCAAACATAACGGACATAAAACAAGCAAGTTGTAACATTTTATACCCATTGGCTCGAGCTTCATCTAACTGATTAGACCCTAATGGATGCGAAACCATCACCATCGTGGCGACAGCCATACCTGAGAACAAGACAAAGAATAAATCTGAAGTTGTCGATGAGATTGGTAGTGCCGCTAAGACATTTTCGCCTCTGGTTGCATAAAATTTATACAACATGGCCATTCCTGCTGACCACCCTATTTCGTTAAGTAATAAGGGTAACGCTTTGATCGTGATCGCACGTTTTAAATCCGTATCAATTTTCAATAAATCAAATAAACTTGTTGTAAAGCCAAAATCTTTTTTAATTAACGCATAAGTTAAGTACGCTAATTCAACAAAACGGGCAATAAGTGTTCCTAAAGCTGCCCCTAAGATTCCCATTTGTGGAAATCCAAAATGACCAAAGATTAAGATAT
>CAZVKL010000021.1:0-16901 GCA_964627845.1 uncultured Erysipelothrix sp.
TATGCGACTAAACTACAAATGGATGATCGTCTTCCATGGAATTATCACAAGTTTTGTATCGTCGATGTTTTATAGTCTACAAAATCCTAATGAAATATCGCGCTTCTTTTTGATGGGTACTTTTATTATTTTGACATCCACAATTGGTTGGTTACAATTCGCCTATAAACAAGTTGAAAAACCGATTGATAAACTGATTGTTGTAGTGGCCGTGGTAAGTCCTATGATTATTGGCTATCTTGGTTCAATGGTGTTTCAATCTTGGTCGAGGCCGACATTGTATTCAGTCATTATTTCAGCCGTTTTAACAACGGCCTTAATGAGTTTATTAGTTTTAACAGAAAAAATGGATTAGGAGAGACACATGCCAAAAGATTTTGCTTCATTTGTAAATACGACCGGTTTACTATTAGTGGTAGCCTTTATGTCGATTTTTGAAATACTATTTGATCAAGAATCGACGAATCAATCAGCTTTAATTGCCTTTAGCGTCATTATTATTGCGTTTGTATTATTTATGATTTTTAAATCCATGCACTTAATCAATACGCCGGTTAAGCGTTTATGGTTTAAGTTAGCCTTAGGAGTTCCAGTCGTTGTAGCAGTTGCGGCCTTCTTTTTATCAGATAACACTTTTTTAGAGTCATATCGCTTGTTTATCGCTGCCTTTGCGGTTGTGGGAATTAATATCTTAATTTTAAAACATGTTGAACAAACGGATACTCGGGTTGATTAAACGTTAGCCTTAAATTTTTAATAGATGAATTTAGAGTTGGTTAGGAACTGTCGTTAACGATTGTTACTTACGAACTCTTTTGTTATTAATCACCTTTAACAACTATTATAAAAGCTGCTGAGCTACAAAAAACAAGCGAACCCTTTTTCAACTGATACTACCTGGGTATTGAATCACTTTTAGATTAACAAATACAGAACTAACGAAGAATTTTAATCTTTTGTTTGCTTCTATTTTAGAGTAATTTCTAATGGTTCCAAAAACTCTAATTCGAATCGTGACTTAATCCGGCAGTTTAGACTATCATCGACTTTAACTCAAAAAAGAGCAAGTTCACTACGAACTTACTCCTGTTTTTCTTTTCCTTAAAGTTCTTAACGAGCTTTATTATTTTAATAAACGAATAATGCAATTAAAATAAAACTCAAAATTAAAACTAGCAATAATTTAAGAGGTTTATCAAAATATGTATGTTTAATATAATCTTTGAAACGATAAATTGTTTTATGTGTATCCTTTTTAGGAAATCCTTCTGTCTGTCTATATTCTACGTTGGCAACATAAAGAAGGATAATGATAATTATTGAAATCAAGAGTGTCAGCAACAAGTAAATCAAGACTGATAAAAATACAGCGTAATGTTCAGTCATGAGTAATTTATTTGATTAATAATCGAATAATCTTTGGTAAAAATGTTGATGTCTATAACGGTTCCACAATTACTTTCTAAATTTTTTCTTTGAAGCTCGCGTGCCATTATTCTCACATATGAGCTAGCTAAAGTAGCGCCAGTATCTAAAATTCTAAGAATGCCATACCCTGACCATCCAAAAAGTTTAACAACATTAGCGGCACCATAAGAAAGCGCCCCAGTTATCTGCTGTATAATTTAATTGTCTTACTTCAGTGATTGTTTGAGTTTTATCTCTAAATATTCGAGTGTAATTTCAAGCATTTGTAACAGAAGTAGCTCTACACACCGATTGGGTGTTTTTTATATTTTCCACCACTGTATTTTTGATTGAATGAATAGCTTTATCAAAGAAACTGTCTTTAGTTATTATTATGCTAAGTTCTTTTGATAATTGTTGGAAGTCTACAGGGCTATTATTAATTATGTAATTGATTTGATCTTCAACAAAAATATAGTGCCCTAATTCATCAATAGACAAAGAATCAGAAATTAAATTTTGTAATTCCATAAATTTCATCAAACATCTCCTAAGTATAATTAAAGCATTATACATAGTTAGGTTCATTAATATATAACGAGATAAACTGAAAGGGTAATTTACATGAATTAAGAACACAAAATTCAAATAAGATATGATATTTAATTACAAGTTATCATTCTTGAATAGTTAGTGGTTTAGTCGTTAGAATGGTTAGTTCATAAACCACTGTGTGAGAATGACTCATTTCTTTCTATAATCAACGTATTAGTATTATTTCCGCGTTTAATGCTGACTTTTGAGACCCTCTTATAACAATCCATAAGACTTAGATCTTTCTTTAAAAGTGAAGGAAGCGCTTTATTTATCTGTGTAAGAAAATGTTGTGGTTGAATAAAATTAATTTCTTGAAGAATAATACTCATACGGGAACCTTTCTATTGTGCGTTGTAACTCAATGTTAAAGGTTCCTTTGTTTTTAGGTCGCCCCCAACAATTTTACACGACCCAACGCTCACTAAAATTTGACTAGAAAAGGGTCATATGATAAACTTGTTTAGCACAGAAAGGGATAAACTATGGCGACAAAAGAAAATAAAATAATTTTGGTTTGTAGCGATTGTTTAAACCGAAATTACACAACATCAATTAACAAGAAAAATCATCGTGAACGTCTAGAAATTAATAAATATTGTAAGCATTGTGGAAAACACACCTTACATAAAGAGACGAAATAGGAGGCATTATGTTTAAGTGGTTTTCCATTGAAGGAATTAGAAAAGAAATCCAAGGAAGAATTCGCTGGCCAAAAGGTCATGAAATGGTCGCTGATTCAAAAACAGTTATTTCATTTATCTTAATTTTTGCGTTATTCTTTATTGCGGCAGACTTTGTTATCGCCTTATTCTTAAGAGCGTTAGGAATAGGTGTTTAGATGTCTGAATTAACAAAACAATGGTATGTCGTCAATACTTACGCAGGTCATGAAAATAGGGTTAAAGATAATCTCGAACGTCGGGTAGAGACAATGGGGATTGAGGATAACCTTTTTCAAATATTAGTTGCGGAAGAAGAAGAAATTACGTTTAAAAACGGTAAGCCAGTGAAGAAAATGAAGAACCTATATCCTGGTTATTTATTCGTTGAAATGATTATGACGGATGAAGCTTGGTATGTCGTTCGAAACACTCCAGGAGTAACTGGATTCATTGGATCATCTGGTGGTGGTGCGAAACCATTCCCGGTTTCACCCGATGAAATTGAAACAATTTTAAGACGAATGGGTCTTAGTGATAAGAAGGTGGTCGTTGACTTTAAGGTGGGCGAACATGTTAAAATTCTTAATGGTCCATTTAAAACCATGGAAGGCGTTGTCGATTCAATGAATGATGATGCACAAAGTGCAATGGTCTTAATTGTCTTGTTTGGTCGAGAAACACCAACTGAAATTAGCTATAACGATTTAGAAAAAATTTAAGCCATTCAATTGGCTTTTTTTAATTATGGAGGGTTTTATGAACCAAATTGAAGAAAGAGTACTCAATAGTGCTCAAATTATTGATGGACATATTATCAAAGTTGATCATTTTTTAAACCATCAAATGGATGTCCATTTAATTCTAGAAATAGCTAATTTATTTTACGACTATTTCAAAGATAAGAAAATTAATAAGATAGTCACCTGTGAAGCCAGCGGAATTGGCATTGCGGTAGTCTGTGGCCTTAAGTTTAACGTCCCAATTGTCTTTGCGAAGAAGAACCCAAGAATGGATGAAAATGCAAACAATTATCAAGCGAAGGTCTTTTCGTATACCAAACATTTAGAAACACAGTTTAATATAGATAAACGTTTTTTAAAGGAATCAGACAATGTGCTAATTATTGATGATTTCTTAGCCAACGGTGAAGCGATGCGAGGTCTTATCAATATGATCAATCAATCGCAAGCGACAATTCAAGGAATTGGTGTCGTCATTGAGAAAGGATTTCAACCCGGAGGGGACTGGTTAAGGGAAAAAGGATATGACCTCTATTCTCTCTGCATTATTGATAAGATCTCTGATTCTCAAATCCTATTAAGAAAATAAGCTATGATATAATTGGAATGTCAGGAGATATTTGTGCAAGATTTTAAATCAATTACATTAGAGGATATAGATCTTATATATCCGTTTTTTAAACAAAAAAATTCGCGTTTTTGTGACTACTCAATTGGTGGTCGTTTTATGTGGCGAGAATATTTTAAAATGGAATACATTATTATTTATGAAACGCTCATCTTTAAGAATGTTGATGAAGGACAGACTTTCTTTGAATTGCCAATAGGTCGAAACTGGTTACAAGCTTTTTCATTTATTTGGGATTATTGTAAAGAGTGTCGTATAGAACCAAAGTTTGCGATATTGGAAAATAGTGATGTGGATATTTTAAGGAACTATTTCTTTAGAACTCGTAAATCATATGAAAGAGGTTGGTCAGATTATCTTTATGATGCCCAGACTTTTAAAACCTTTAAGGGAAAACGCTATAATAAAAAAAGAAATCACCTAAATGCTTTTAGACAAAATAATAATTATTCTGTTGAGCATATTGATGATTCTAATTTAGAAGAGTTAATAGCTTTCTTTGCTGATTATAAAAATCGTCATTCTAAAGAAAGTCCGGTTTATGTTGAAGAAAATAATCGTGTGATGGAAGTCTTAAACAATTTAGATCATTATAAAATGAAGGGTATCATCTTACGGGTCGATGAAACGATTGTTGCTTTTTCATTGGGCGAAGTAATCAATGAGACATTATTTGTCCATATTGAGAAAGCTGAAATGAACGTTCGTGGAGCGTACCCAATGGTTGCCTATGCTTTTGCCAATGAATTTGTGGATGAGAAGATCAAATGGATTAACCGTGAAGAAGACACCAATGATATGGGTCTAAGACAATCTAAATTTTCATATAAACCGGATAAGATTTTAAATAAATATATGTTAGAGGTCTTACCTCCAGAAAATAATGTGATTGTTGGATGATTGTTTATCATCAATTTGATAGCCAAAAATAGATAATTGTTTTAGCTGATTGATTGAATCAACTTGATGCAGGGCGCATTGGCGAAGAAACTCGCCTCGAGCACTCTTTGCGTAAGTTGATTTTATTTTGCCATCATCATAAAAACTCACTTTAATTGGATTAAGGTCACTTATCAATTGACCATATTCTTTGGATGATACATCGATGAGAATCGAGTCATATCGCTTTAAATAATCTTGAACAACTGGTTTCCAGTAATTAACTAAGTTAAGCTCATCAAGATTTTTAGTGAAGTCTAATCGATGGTCATCAATTAAGGTGTTGATTTTAGTGAGACCATATAGAGCTGAACCAATAAAGAGTCTAGAATCTAAGTAATTATTGTCGATTGAACTTAGGTCTAAACTTTTAAAGCTTGCGCCTTGATAAACATAACCTGATGGCCCTAGGGGTTGTGGATTCTTAATCACTTCATATTGATGATTCACAATTTTGTCAGAAGCCTGATACAAGGCTTTGAGTTGGTTGGCATCATATTGTTTAAGTTTATCAGTGATGACTTGTGTATGTTCTTTAAAAAGAATTGACGAGTCGGCTTCTTTGTTTGATTTTCTTAGAGTCTTAGTGGGTGAACAATAAAAAATCATAGAACCTCATCATATTGTTCTGGTTTAAATCCAACTAAAACAAAATCATCTCCAACTAGGATTGGTCGTTTGATTAACATGCCATCTTGTGACAACATGTCATAGAGTTCATGTTCCATATGTTGATGAAAAGTATCTTTTAAGCCTAATTCACGATAAGAATTACCGGATGTGTTAAAGAATTTCTTTAAGTCTAAGTCTGATAGTTTATGATAGGCTTCTAGTTCTTTGGCAGTAGGTGGAGTCTTTTTGATATCGATCATCTCAACATCAATTCCTTTTTCTTGAAGATACTTATGGGCATTTCGACAAGTTGAACAGTTTGGGTAACAATAAAATTTTAATGACATAATTAATTTCCTCCACCTTTATTATAGAGGATACTCTGTTTTATTGAACTTAAAAATATTTGACTAATCAATTATACTTGACTAATCAAATAAAAATTAGTAAAATATCTTTGAGGTGAAGAAGATGTTATTAATTGATACATATTTACAGGAAAAGAATTTAAAACGCTATGATGTTGCTAAAAGATCAGGTGTGAGCCAACAAGTTTTATCCAGTGCGAAGAATAAAAAGGCGTCTGAATTATCCATGAAGGTGATTGATGCGATTGCGATGACGGTCAATAAAACACCAGGAGCCGTTCTTGATGAACTTCATGAACTTGAAGATGAGAATCGTACTTTTGTGGCTAAAGACTTTGAGCGTTTAGTGATAGCTTTAGAAAACCAAGAAGATATCATTGTTATTAAGGGGGACTTCCTAGAGGAAGTAAGACCGATTGTTAATGCCCAGTTAACGTCGAATGAGAAAGAAGTGTTTGATATTGGTTTTAGAGGTTCAATGGTTTGGGTCGATATGATTCGAAAAGGGTATCAAAAACTGACTGGTAAAGATACGGATGAAGATAAGGTAAAGGAATATCTTAGAAATTATGATGTGTTAACTAATGCGAAGGATGAGATTATTTTACGTGATAGACGGACTCAGTATTGATACTTTTGATTGCTAAGTATTCTTTGTTTTCATAAAATAGGCACTTAGAAAGAAGGTAGTATGTCTACAGAGAATTTTTGGTTAGCGTTTATGCTCACCATGTTTGCGGGATTGAGCACAGGCATTGGTGGACTAATCGCATTATTTACAAAAAGAGAGAACACGCGCTTTTTATCAAGTTCCTTAGGTTTTTCAGCGGGTGTGATGATTTATGTGTCGTTTATTGAAATATTACCTAAAGCCCAAGAAAGTTTAGTCACACAGATGGGTGATAAGGGTGCGTAGATTACGTTATTATCGTTTTTTGGTGGCATGGCCTTAATTGGTTTAATTGACCATTTTATACCAGAAGATCAGAACCCGCATGAAATTGTTAATCCGGATGAAATGGATCAAAGTAAGAATAAGAAATTGTATCGAATGGGGACGCTGACTGCTTTGGCGATTGCCATCCATAATTTTCCAGAGGGCTTAGCGACCTTTATTGCGGCGTTACAGGATCCTACTATTGCGATTCCTATTGTGTTTGCGATTGCTTTACATAACATTCCTGAGGGAGTGGCTGTGGCGGTTCCAATCTTTCATGCGACGGATTCTAAAAAGAAGGCTTTTATCTATTCTTTATTATCGGGCTTAGCTGAACCTTTGGGGGCAGTTGTTGGTTGGGTACTGCTTAGTCCGTTTATGAATGAAGCAACTTATGGGATTATCTTTGGTTTAGTGGCAGGAATTATGGTCTTTATTTCGATCGATGAATTACTGCCTGCTGCTGAAGAATTTGGTGAACATCACCTATCCATTTATGGAATGGTAGGGGGCATGGCCCTGATGGCAATGAGTTTATTACTGTTTTAGATTATGGTATTTGCAAAGTCGATGTTGAATGGTATAATACTAAAGCACACTTGTGCCGTGGGAGGATGTGCAACCATTCTTTGACCACAACTCAAGAATTCAAAAATAAAAGGAGGAATTGCTATGAGTAAAAAAGTTGCAAGACAAGTTAAGTTACAATTCCCTGCAGGTCAAGCAAGACCAGGTCCAGCTTTAGCTGGTGCGGGTATTAACATGCCACAATTCTGTAGTGCGTTTAACGATGCTACAAGAGATCGTATGGGAGATATCGTCCCTGTGATTATTAATGTCTATGATGACAAATCATTTGATTTTGTTCTTAAGACAACACCAGCTTCAATCTTATTAAAGAAAGCAGCTGGCGTAGGAAGTGGATCAGCGACCCCTCAATCTGCTAAAGTAGGTTCTATCACTAAAGCACAATTGGAGGAAATCGCGACTTACAAAATGCCTGATTTAAATGCGAACACAGTTGAAGCAGCTATGAATATTGTTGCTGGTACTGCTCGTAATATGGGTATTACAATAGAAGGGATGGATGAATAACCATGGCTAAAATTGGTAAAAACTTTAAAAATGCGAAAGCTCAAGTTGAACAAGATAAAGCTTATGATGTCAAAGAAGCCATCGCTTTAATGAAAAAAATTAAATTTGCTAAGTTCGATGAATCAGTTGAAGTTTCATTTAACTTAAATGTTGACCCTCGTCATGCTGACCAACAAATCCGTGGCGCAATGGTCTTACCTCATGGAACTGGTAAATCTCAAAAAGTCCTTGTTATTACTCAAGGCGATAAAGTACAAGAAGCTAAAGATGCTGGTGCTGACTTTGTTGGTGCTGCTGAATATTTAGAAGACATTAAAAATGGTTGGTTTGACTTCGATGTCATTGTTGCAACGCCAGATATGATGTCTGAATTAGGGAAACTGGGACGTGTATTAGGGCCTAAAGGATTAATGCCTAACCCTAAAACTGGAACGGTTACTCAAGATATTGCGAATGCTGTTGAAGAAATTAAAAAAGGGAAAGTTGAATACCGTGTTGATAAACAAGGGAACATCAACGTTCTAATTGGTAAGTCTTCATTTGAAGAAGATCAACTATATGATAACTTCAGTGCATTATTCAATACAATTTATAGAGCTAGACCTGCTGCTGTTAAAGGAACGTTCATTAAGAACTTAGTCATCTCTACAACAATGGGACCTGGTGTCAAAGTTTCGACTGATTCATTTTAGTCGGTTGTAAAATGATTTAAAAAAACGAGAGTTTATTTCATAATAAAGTGGAATTAACTCTTTTCTTTTAGAAGGGGCCTTTATGAGTGTTAGTACAAGAGAACAACAATTAAAAGAAAAACCAATAAAACCACTGTTCTGGCAATTTTCTATTCCAGCCATAACAGGCATGGTGGTACAAGCTTTATATAACATTATCGATCGAATCTTTATTGGTCATATGCCACAAAATAGCGCATTAGCCATGGGTGGTTTAGGGATTTCGATGCCAATTCTATTTATCTTAATGGGTTTCTCCATGTTATTTGGGATTGGTGCCGGCGCAAATATTTCAATTCGGTTGGGGGAACAACGCTATCAACGCGCTCAACAAATTTTTCAACATGCTTTAATCATGTTGGGAATCAGCACCCTTATTCTAGTCTCAATTGGTTTGTTTAATACGGATGCTATTTTACGATTGTTTGGTGCGACTGAAAACAACTTGCCCTATGCTCGAGATTATTTGAGAATCATCTTGGTAGGTAATATTTGGAATACATTCGCGTTTGCCTTTACGCATATGATTCGTGCTGAGGGCAGCCCTAAAGTGGCCATGACCAGTATGCTGATAGGAGCGATTACCAATACAATTTTAGACCCGATCTTTATTTATACATTTGATATGGGGGTTAAGGGTGCTGCTTACGCAACAATCATTGCTCAGTTTGGTTCATTTTTATGGTCATTAAGATATTACTATTCACAACAAGCCATTATGAAAATTCAGTTTAAGGACCGATTTGATTTCAAAATTGTCATGTCCATAATGGCCATTGGTGTGAGTCCTTTCTTTATCCAAATTGCGGGAAGTGTTGTTGGTGCGCTGATGAACAATCAACTAGCTTATTATGGTGGTGAGATTGCTCAATCTGCGTATATTGCTTTTATGTCAATCACACAATTGGTCTATATGCCAATCTTTGGTATGAACCAAGGGTTACAACCGATTGTTGGCTTTAATTATGGTGCTAAGAATTATCAACGCGCCAAAGATGCGAATAAACTAGGATTAATTTATGCCACAATCCTTTGTTGTCTTGGTTGGCTTGCTTGTGTCTTAATGCCAGAGTTTCTAGTGCAGCTAGTGACCAATGACCCGGAAGTAATCATGGTCTCTTCGACTGGTCTACGGGTGATTACTGCAGCAATGTTTATGGTTGGTATTCAAATTATTAGTTCAAACTTCTTCCATTCGATTGGTAAAGCAAAAGTGAGTTTCTTATTATCGTTTTTAAGACAACTAGCATTGTTAGCGCCATTAATTTTATTACTACCAAGATTCTTAGGCTTGGGTGGAATTTGGATGGCTGTTCCAATTGCGGATAGTGTAGCGACGATCGTTACGATTGTTGCTCTGGTTTATCAATACAAACAGATGGACAAAACAAAACAGGCTTAGGCCTGTTTTAGTTTATGTATTCATTTACGAGTTGGTTGATTTGACCGATATGGATTTTTCCGCTTGTGCCTAAAGAGGTTAATACTGAGATGGCATAAGGGTTATCATCCAGCACTAACCCAATTGATGAATAGTAGATATTATAGTTTCCATGTTTTTGAAAGGTAGAGTAAGGCATGGTTTCATTTAAATATTCGGTTGGAAATGAATTGGCCATGTCGTTCAATAAGAGTTCATACTCATCTTGAAATTGATAAAGGTAAACGAGTAAATCGTTGGTATATTGAGATGTTAAATAATTTTGTGGTTCAAAGAAATGATCATCAACATCATGGGATGCATATTGCAGGGCATCCCTTCGATAAGTGGTCCATCCGCCATAACTTTGGTATAAAACGCGAGCCGCTGTATTATCAGAGAACTGAATCATGTCGGCTAATAATGTTCGTAAATCGATGACATCGCCAGGACCATAATATTCATAGAGGGGGCCACCTTCTTCAAAATGGTGTCCTTCTAAGATATATGGATCTTCTAGATTTAAATTGCCATTATTAATTTCATCGTAATATAACATCGCTAAGGGTAACTTATAGGTGCTAGCTGCTCTAAAAGGTGTCAGGTAATTGATTTTTACTTCTTCATTTGTAGTTAAATCGGTGATGAATATCGATATTTGATCTTGTTCTATTTGGTTCTCTTCTAAATAGTTACTGAGTGCTTGTTCTAAATCCTCTAATCTTGGTTCTGGCTCAGGCTCAGGTTCAGGCTCGGGTTCTGGCTCTGGTTTGGGCTCTGGCTCCGGGTTTTTAACCTCCGGTTTGGGCTTGGGCTCAGGCTCAGGATTTACAATCACAGGTGTTGTCAATTCTGAGTCAACAAGTGGTGTTCTACCAAATAAAAAGAATAACGTTAATAAGATAAAGGCTGACATTAGAGTTAATTTTATTATTTTCTTTAACATATCAATATTCCTTCCGATTTAATTATAGTAACAGGAGATTCTTTGTCAATTCTCTTGACAGAAAAACTTAGTTTGGTTATACTAAGCCATGTTAATCAATACCCAAGACAGTAACTGCGCAAGCTTAATTTGTTACCGAGGTAAAAGAAGTCATTTTATTAATTCTTTTAACTCGCAGTCTTAAAGCGAGTTTTTATTTTGGATATTGAAACAAGAAAAAGGAGGCAACGATTAGTGAGAGAACAAATCTTAAATGAAAAAGTCGAATTAGTTAGCGAAATTAAAGATCGATTCACCAACGCGGTATCTGCTGTTGTCGTTGAATATCGTGGACTTAATGTTGCGGCAATCACTGATTTACGTGCTCAACTCCATCAAGAAGGAGTCGAATTCAAAGTATATAAGAATACAATGACTCGTCGCGCTGTTGAAGATGCTGGTTTAAATGATTTATTAGAATCATTAACTGGCCCTAACGCAATCGCATTCTCTGATGATGCAGTGGCACCAAGTCGTATCTTAAGCAAATTCGCTAAGAAAAATAAGGCTTTAGTCATTAAACAAGGAATGGTTGAAGGTGAAGTTGTCAATGCTGACAAGATTAAAGAACTTTCAGAACTTCCAAACAAAGAAGGTATGTTGGCGATGTTACTTGGCGCTCTACAATCTCCATTAAGAGATTTCGCATGGGCCGTCAAACAAATTAGTGAACTAGACACTACCGAAGCTGGGGAAGAAACAACTCAAGAAGAAGTTTCTGAAGCAGAACAAACCGCTCAACAAGATGCAGTTGAAGAAGGCGAAAAAGTCGTAGAAGAAGCACCTGAAGACACAACAACATCAGAAGTTGAAGTCGAAAGTGCAGAAGAAACTGTACAAGAAGTTGAAGAAAAAGAAGCAACTGAAGAATCAGCACAAGAAGTTGAAACAACTCAAGAAACAACTGAAGTCGCTGAATTAGATGAAGAGGTTGATACACAAGTTGAAGATGAAAATAAAAACGTTGAAGAACTTGTTGATGAACAACCACAAGAAGAAAATGAAACTTTAAAAGAAGTAGCAGAATCAGAGGAGGAAAAATAGAATGGCAAAATTAACAGCTCAAGAAATGATTGATTCTCTAAAAGAGATGACAATCTTAGAACTAAATGATTTAATCAAAGCAGTAGAAGAAGAATTTGGCGTAACAGCAGCAGCCCCTACAGCAGTGGTAGCAGGACCTGCAGCAGCTGAAGAAGAAGAAGGACCAAGCGAAGTAACCGTAACACTTAAAGAAGTTGGTGGATCTAAAGTAGGTGTCATCAAAGTTGTACGTGAAATTACTGGATTAGGAATGATGGAAGCTAAGAAATTAGTTGACGCTGCACCTGCTCCAATCAAAGAAAACATCAAGCCAGAAGAAGCTGAAGAAATCAAAGCTAAATTACAAGAAGCTGGCGCTGTTGTCGAAGTTAAATAGTACCCACGCTTTTAATGGGGAATCACTATTTCGATCAAAAACAAATGAGTCCCCAAAACCGGAAGGAAGTTTCTTTCCGGTTTTTAAGCGCTAACTATACGTTTATTAGTGATTCCGGTGTCTTTTCAAAAGACGGACTAGACACCGGCACTAAAATTTTATTAGAAACGCTTGTTAAACAAACGCTTACTGGAAAGGGATTGGATTATGGTTGTGGCATCGGAACCATTGGTATCTTGTTGAAGGATCATTTTAAACATTTAACCATCAGCGGATTTGACATCAATGAGCGCGCAGTACAATTGGCGCAATTAAATGCCAAGAAAAACAAGGTTGACGTTGATTTCTATCAAAATAATAAAATTACTCAAGGACTGTATGATTTTATTATACTTAATCCACCCATTCGATCAGGTAAGAAAAACATCTATCAAATGTTTAAAGATTCTTATGATCATTTACTCGAAGGTGGACAATTTTGGATTGTCATTCGAAAAAGTCACGGAGCACTCTCCGCAATAAAAGAGCTTCAAAACTATTTCAAAGAAGTTGAAGTAGTGAATAAAGATAAAGGATTCTTTATCATCGCAAGCAGTAAATAACATTGACAATAGCTCTAACATTTGTTAATATTATAAATTGCATAATAGTATAAATTTACAATGGGAAATTTGTGCTCTCAGTCATCAGAAAGGACGGTTTTATGTCAGTAAAACAACCCTACAAAATCGATCGTGCTACAACCGCTTCAAGTAGACGAAACTATTCGAAAATTTCTGGATCTTTGGATTTACCCGATTTAATCGAAATCCAGACCCAAGCATTTGATTGGTTAATTAAAGAAGGACTTCAAGAAGTCTTTGATGAAATTTATCCAATCAGTAATCATCAACAAACAGTCAGACTAAATTTCTTAGGTTATAAGTTTGATGAACCAAAATTTAGCGCCGCTCAAAGTAAGTATCGCGAATCAACTTATGCCGCTCCTTTAAGAGCAGAAATGGAACTATTAATTACAGATAAATCAACAGGCGAGATAATTCGAAAGAAGGAAGACGTCTTTTTAGGCGATTTTCCCCTCATGTCCGACACTGGAACCTTTATCATTAATGGTTCTGAAAGAGTCATCGTCTCTCAAATTGTTCGTTCTCCAGGCGCATACTTTGATGTCGATTTTGATGACAAATCGAACAAAGAAGTGTTTAACGCAGAATTAATTCCTAGTCGAGGAACTTGGTTAGAATTAATGAGCGATGCTAAAAAAGCTGCGCTAGGTCGAGTCGTCAATATGAAAGTAGACCGTAAACGCTCTATTCTTTCGACGGTTCTATTCAAAGCCTTGGGTCTATCATTAGATAAGATGAATGGTGATGATGAACTCGATACAACCACTTTTATTAAATTTATGGAAGCAGCAGGACTTAAAGTCAATGCAGATCTTCAAGATAGCGAAGATAACCAACGGGCCTTCTTAAATCATTACATTTTACTTTATTCTTCAATTTTCGGAAATTACGAAGAAGTGGTGAACACGTTACAAGCGGATAAAGTAGAAACAACTGAAGAAGCACTTAAAGTTATCTATGAAAACCAACGTAGTGATGAAATTCCAACACTGGATGGTGCCATCAACTTAATGAATGCCAAGTTCTTAGACTATCGCCGATATGATTTAAATAAAGCGGGACGTTATAAATTACATAAGAAATTAGGCGTGACATCTCGTGCTTATAACAATGTTGTTGATAACGATATTTTAGATGCACAAGGAAATGTCATCATTAAAAAAGGAACCTATATTGATCGTGAAGCGCGTGACTCAATGCTTTCTGCATTAAAGAGCGGCTCTCACATTAAAGTGTATCCACTTGCCCACATGTTCTCGCACCCTGATTCAAAACAAGCCCCATTAACTTGGAAAAATGTTTTGGTTGGACGGGTGTTAGCCCAAGATGTTGAAACTGAAAATGGTCTTTATGAAGCAGGTTTAGTTTTAACCATGGCAGAATTAGATGAGATTGAAAAAGAACACGAGTTCATTCATGTTTGGGCGGGAATTGCTGCGAAAGAAATTGAACTAAACGAAAAGAACGTTCGCTCAGTTTTAAATTTCGGTTCCCGTTTATTCAGTCTAGGACGTCTATTAGTCGATAATCAAGATGCTTATGACGACAATGATGAGCTCTATATTTCAAGATATATAGTCGATGGACAAATTGATGTTCTAACTAATCGTAAAGAAGATCAAATTGTTAAGCTTGTTAAAAACGGTGGTAAAGTGACACTTCAATTAATTGGTTCTGCTGTACAAGAAATTTATGTTTCTAGAGAAGAATCAGACCATAGTGTTAAAGTGCTTGGACCTGACCCTTATATTGCTAAGAAAACAGTTGTAATGAGTGATTTATATTCATTCTTCTCATATTACTTAAACTTAATGGATAATATTGGCCAACAAGACGACATCGATATGCTCGGTAATCGTCGTATTAGAACAGTTGGTGAATTAATCCAAAATCAATTTAGAATTGGTTTATCAAGAATGGAAAGAGTCATTAATGACAGAATGTCTATTTCTGATACCTCTGCATTAACTCCTAAATCATTAACAAACATTCGTCCATTGACCGCTGCAATTAAAGAGTTCTTCTCAAGTTCTCAATTATCACAGTTTATGGACCAAATAAATCCATTGGCCGAATTAACAAACAAACGTCGTATTTCAGCCCTAGGACCTGGCGGACTAACAAGGGATCGTGCCGGGTACGAAGTGCGTGACGTACACAACTCTCACTATGGACGTATTTGTCCAATCGAGACACCTGAAGGACCAAACATTGGGCTAATTTCTAACTTAACTTCTTATGGGAAAATCAATGAGTATGGATTTATTCAAACCCCATATCGATTAGTTGAAGGTGACAAAGTCATTGAAGACGTTGTTTATTTATCGGCAGACGAAGAAATGGATTATGTAATTGCTCCAGCAAACGAAGTTTATGACGGTAAGATTGCCAACGAAGAAGTGGTCGCTCGTTATCTAGGTGATAACATCCTGATGAAACGCGAAGACGTTGAACTAGTGGATGTTTCCCCAATGCAAATTGTTTCGGTTGCGACAGCCTGTATTCCATTCTTAGAAAATGACGATGCGTCTCGTGCGCTAATGGGTGCCAACATGCAACGTCAATCGGTACCACTCTTAAAACCAGATTCACCTTATGTTGGAACTGGAATTGAACATCGTATTGCGAAGGACTCAGGAACAGCTGTAGTTTCTCATTCTCAAGGGGTTGTCTCTTATGTCGACTCTCAACGGATTGAAGTTCAAACAGATACGGATAAAGATGTTTATGAATTAGATAAATTCAGACGTTCCAATGCGGGTACTTGTATCAACCAAACACCATTGGTAGAGGTTGGACAACAAGTTGAGCGTGGTGAAATCATTGCTGATGGACCATCGATGCAAAATGGAGAATTGGCCTTAGGACAAAACGTGGTCATCGCCTTCATGAGTTGGGATGGATATAACTATGAAGATGCCATCATCATGAGTGAACGTTTAGTGATGGACGATGTCTATACATCCATTCATATTGAAGAATATGATATTGAAGTTCGTGATACTAAACTAGGTCAAGAAGAAATTACACGTGATATACCAAACGTTTCTGAAGTTTCAACTCGTCACTTAGACGCAAATGGAATTGTCAGCGTTGGATCAGAAGTAAAAGAAGGCGATATTCTAGTTGGTAAAGTGACCCCGAAAGGGCATACCGAATTACCGCCTGAAGAAAAATTATTATTTGCGATTTTTGGTGAAAAAACACAAGAAGTCAGAGACAATTCACTTAAAGTACCACATGGTGGTTCTGGAATTGTTCAATCTGTTCGTCGTTTCAAACGTTCAGAAGGGTATGATTTATCACCAGGAGTCTTAGAAGTTGTAAAAGTTTATATCGTTCAAAAACGTAAGATCTCTGAAGGGGATAAGATGGCTGGACGTCACGGTAATAAAGGGGTTATCTCTAAGATTTTACCAGTTGAAGATATGCCATTTTTACCAGATGGAACTCAAGTTGACATTATGTTAAACCCAATGGGGGTTCCAAGTCGTATGAACATCGGACAAGTGTTAGAAATCCATTTAGGAATGGCCGCGAAAAAACTGGGTATCAAGTTTGCGACACCAGTCTTTGATGGCATTGAAAATGATGAATTGGCCGATATTATGAAAGAAGCCGATGTTACACCAGATGGTAAAACAATCTTAAGGGATGGTCGTACTGGTGAACAATTTGATGAGCGTATTTCAGTAGGGGTCATGTATATGATTAAATTGGCGCACATGGTTGAT
>CAZVKL010000022.1:0-2827 GCA_964627845.1 uncultured Erysipelothrix sp.
GCTTAAGTGCTTTTAATTTTGGTTTTTGGTATACTATACCTCGGACTTAAGGAGAGTTAAATGAAAAAAGCTTCAATTATTATTATGATTTTTTCTATATTATCTAAGATTTTAGGATTTGTTAGGGAAGCAATTATGTCAAGAACATTAGGTTCGAGTGCTCTAGCCTCAGCTTTTGTTTATGCGTTTAGTCTGCCAACGACATTCTTTAGTGTTGTGATCGCTGCCTTTGCGACTGGATTTATACCAATGTTTACTCGTGTTGAAGATAAACATGGATCGAAAGTTGCGATGAATTTTATGAACAATACAACCAATGTCATGGTCTTAATAGGGGCACTGTTCTCATTGTTTATTTTCATCTTTACAGAAGCTGCCTTATCGATTCTATTACCAGGTGCGGAAGCGGCTCAATTAGTTTATTTAGTCCCGTTCTTGAAAGTAACCTGTTTTACGATTATCTTTACTGCCATTATTCAATTAATGACAGGATTTTTACATGTTCGTAATTCATTTTTAACAGTCGCATTATTAGGTTTCCCATTAAATATCGTTATTATCTCCGTTTTATTCTTATATCGTAATTTTGGACATGATATTTTACCATATGGGATTTTGATTGCGTATGGATTACAAGCTGTCTTAATCTTAGGTTATGCGCATTTAAAAGGGTATCGTTTTAAACCGATAATAAACTTCAAAGATCCAAATTTAAAAACAATGTTAATCATTGCTTTACCATTAATTATAGGGTCAGCTTCATCATCCATTGGGACTTTATTCTCTCAAGGGATTGCCTCAAGTTTAGATGATGGAATCGCTCAGTTAAGTTATGCTCAAAAGATTGGTGGTATGGTCGAAGGGATATTTGGTATGGCCATCATTACGGTCATGTATCCATCGTTATCCAAGGCAATTGCATTAAAACAATACGATAAAGCCAAACATGAATTTGGTGAATCGTTTATTTCAGAATTATTATTAATCTTACCTGCTTCTATCGGACTAATGTTACTGTCTAAACCTGTTGTTCAATTTGTTTATTTCGGTGGTGACTTTACCATGGATGATGTGAATAAATTGGCTCCAGTTTTAATGACGTTTGCGTTAGGGTTATTAGGTTATTCGCTCCATAACTTAATTGTGCGTGTTTTCTATTCATACCAAGATATGAAAACGCCAATGTTTGTTTCCATTGGTATAATATCAGTACAAATAGCGTTGGGTTATGTTCTATTCCAATTTATGAGTATCCCAGGTATTACCCTAGGGATGGCAGTTGCCTTCCTCTTAGGAGCATTTGTTGAATTGGTTATTTTAATGAAAAAACGATTTGTTACATTCCCAGTACGCAAGTATTTAAAACAAGCAATTAAGATTTTGATTGCCAATGGATTTATGGCTGTCGCCATTATTCTTTGCATCTTATTCTTAAAACCGATTCTTTCAAATACGATGTTCTTACTGTTTACCATTCTAACGGCAATTATTGTATATTTCATCGTTGTCTTGAATTTACACATTGAGACCGTTGATGAACTCATTCACTCATTTAGAAGAAAAGTAAAAGGAGCTTAATATGTCTGATCGTAGTTTAGCAGTTCGCTTCTTAGATGCATTTAGTCAAATAGAGTCTGTCTTTAAGAGTTGGAACGAAACCACTCGTTCTTACAGTTTCTCTAACTATGTGCACCATTATGCTAAAACACATTCTCTCATTAAACGATATCGAGATGATCTTTTAGAATATTCCCAACTAAGAAATGCGATTGTCCATGATCGAGCAGGGGACAATGAGATAATTGCTGAACCACACGAAGAAGTCGTCTCAGACATTGAGTGGATTGCCCTAAAACTAAACAATCCACCACTTTTAAATTCTTTAAAGTTCGGGAAGTTAGAAACTTGTCAACAAAATGATTTATTAATCGATGTGATGAATCAGATGAACGAAACAGGATTTTATCAATTGCCTATCTTAGATGGTGTAATGGTCGTCGGTTTAGTTAACCAAATTATGATTATGGATTATATTGTCACACACATTAGTGGGAAAAGTATTAATTTAGAAAATGTTAAAATTAAAGAGTTAATGTCGACAAAACGAAAAGCTGAATATGAACTAGTTTATGAAGATGCAGAAATATTAGAGATTCTCGATTTATTCTACAAATATCAAGATGAAGGACGATATTTAGCTGCCACCATTATTTTAAATGAAAAGTCAAAAAAGGAAGGACCGGTAGGAATTCTAACGAGTAAAGATATTCCAAGATTATTACATGAACAACAAAACAATTAAGGGAAAAGACAAAGATTACTTTGTTCTTAGAAATCATTCATTACAACGTTTCCACACATTTCGATTAGATGTTAACGCGGATACAATTATCTTACCACTCACGAAGAAGGGGATGATCTCTGCGTTACGAGATTATAAAGATAAAAAGATTATTATCATTGGTAATGGATCCAATATGATTTTTAAACAGACCAGTTATGATGAGGATACCGTCTTTATGGTCACGACATTAGTCGATAAAATAGAGATTAACGATAACATTTTATATGTACAAAATGGTGTTACGATGAACAAGCTAGCTTGGTTCTCTTGTGAGAACTCTATTGATGGTTATGCTTTCTGTGAAGATATCCCTGGCACCTTAGGGGGCGCTCTAATGATGAACGCAGGTCAGTGGCAATATACCATCGGACAATATGTTAAGTGGATTGAAGTGTTCGACATCGACACACAACAAACTAAAACGATTATTCCAGAAGAAGGGTTCTTTGAATACAGACATTCTAAACTCAATGAAATGAATGT
>CAZVKL010000022.1:2927-15740 GCA_964627845.1 uncultured Erysipelothrix sp.
AGAGGCAACGCAAAGGTTGCTGAAGTCCAAATGGTCATAGAAGAATGTAAAAAACGAGTTAAAGATAAATTTGATGTTGACATCGAACTAGAGTGGAGAGTTTTGTAAACAATAGAACGGAGCTCAAATGTATAGAAGTGATTTTAAAGACCATTCGGTCTCAATTGATCAATTCACCCCTGAAGCAATTAAGGAAATTGAAACTCACTCAATTAAACATAAATCGTATATACCCATTAAAAGAGTGCTAGACATACTCTTCTTTTTGGTTCTGTTAATTCCATCAGTGATACTCATTCTATTGTTTGGTATTCTCATTAAACTAGACTCAAAGGGTCCAGTCTTCTTTAACCAAGAGAGAGTTGGTCTAAACATGAAATGTTTCAAAGCATACAAACTAAGATCGATGGTCCATAGTCAACATTATCAAGGACCTGAATTTACTGAACTAGGGGATAGACGAATCACCCGAGTTGGCAAATTTATACGTCGTTTTAGAATTGATGAACTCCCACAAATCTTTAATGTATTATTAGGGCATATGAGTTTTATTGGCCCTAGACCATTAGCTCAATACGAGTATAAGTTTAGCCATCCTATATTTGAAAAGAGAACGATTGTTAAACCTGGAATAACTGGGCTTGCTCAAGTTGAGGGAGGTAATGATTTTACTAACCTAGAGAAATTCAAATATGATATGAAGTATATTAAAGAGATGTCTTTTTTGACGGATCTGAAGTTAGTGTTTGAAACGATTGGGGTTATTATCAGTGGGAAAGGGTCGAGGTAAATTAAATATTAATCAGCACTATCGATTTAAAGAGCTGAACAGTTGCTTCTAAAAATCAGAATTTAAGAATTTTAACTAAATAAAATAACAATGGTTAAACTTTTCTCATTTGGGTTAGTAGATATTATGTCTCTTTGGGCTAATGTTAAATGTATACCCATAATGTTTCCTTTCAGCACATCAACCATAGTTATTGGTTGACATCCAAAACTAAACTGGATAATATCAAGCAGTTTAACTATTGAGTTAAAGATTATTGTAAAAGTGTAGAAATTTAGCATAAATGACTACACTTTTTTTTGTGGTTTGATATAATGGTGGTACAAAGTGGTGTTAAGTGGTAGAAAGTGGGTGAAGTTGTTATGTTTATCGGTGAGTATCGACACAATTTAGACGCAAAAGGACGAATCATAGTCCCTGCTAAATTACGTGATGAACTTGGAGAAAAGGTAATCGTAACAGCCGGCCTAGACAAGAACCTGCTTATTTACACCACCTCGCAGTTTGAAGAAATCGCCCAAAAGTTATTGGCACTACCAATGACTAACGCGAAAGCTCGTCAATATCGAGCCCATACCTTAGGAAAAGCCATGGAAATAGAAGTCGACGCACAAGGAAGAATTCTAATACCATCAACTTTGATTAAGGCAGGACATCTTCAAAAGAATTGTGTCATCGTAGGTCTATACGATCATGTAGAGCTATGGGACAAAGACTTATGGGAAGCATACTATGACAATGCTTCAGCCAAGATTGATGACATCGCCGAGGACTTGACGGAGTTCATCGTGTGAGTCACACCAGTGTCTTAAGACAAGAAGCGATCGACGCCCTCCAAGTGACAAAAAACGGAGTGTACATCGATGGCACCCTAGGACGAGGAGGGCACTCGCTTCAAATCGTTAAACAATTAGACAAAGGTCATCTCTACTGCTTTGACTTAGATACCCAGGCGATATCAGAAAGTAAAGAAGTACTCAAAGATTACCTAGATAAAATTACCTTTATCCATAGTAATTTCGCTGAAATGGGTAACTACGTAAAAGGCTTAGCATCCGGCATCTTACTCGATCTTGGTGTCTCAAGCCCACAATTCGATGAAGCAGACCGCGGCTTCTCCTACCGATTTGATTCAAGATTAGACATGCGCATGAACTTAGAACAAGAACTCAGTGCCTATGAAGTCATCAATCATTATGATTCAACAGAACTACAAAGAATCTTATATGAATATGGAGAAGAGCGTTACGCCAAAAACATCGTACGCAATATCTTTAAAAATCGACCAGTCGAAACAACCTATCAACTCGTCGATATCATAAGGGATTCCATCCCAAATAAAGTGTTACGACAAAGTGGCCATCCAGCAAAGAAAACATTCCAAGCGCTAAGAATCGAAGTCAATAGGGAACTCGAAAGCTTAGAAAAAGGACTCGAAGCAGCCATTAACCTGCTCGAGGTTGGAGGAAAACTCGTCGTCATTACCTTCCATTCATTGGAAGATCGAATCGTCAAACAGAAATTCAATTCAATCAGTAAGCCACCAAAAACAGATCGACGAATTCCAGTCTTAGAAGAATTTGTCCCTGAGTTTGAACACCAATTAATCAAAGTAAGTGAGAAAGAAATCGACGAAAACTACCGTTCTCACAGCGCAAAAATGAGAGTACTCACAAGAAAGGCAAACATTCATGGCAAAGTTTAAGAGAGTTAAAAGACGTAAATTCAACTTTAATTCAATCATCGTATTAGTATTTGTGTTATCATTCTTTGGGTGGATACATTCAAATATCTTCGCCAAATCAACCAACGTCAACTTAAACATTGAAATTCAAAACGTACAACGTCAGATCGCTCAAACGAAAGTTGTCAATGAATCACTCAGTTTAGACATTCAAGAACTTGCCTCTTACGAAAGTATTGCCGAAATAGCAAAGGAAGCAGGTTTAAGAAACCAACAAGTAAACATTATCTCACTTAGAGAACATCCATAATGAACAAAAGGCAATCTCTGAAATTTGGTTTCCTGCTAGGAATATTCCTATTAACATTAGTAATTTTGGTTGCTAATGTTTTTGTCGTTTCAGTCATGGGTTATCACCTGTACACTGGAACCAACATTAAACCCCAAGCAGACAGTATTCACCGCGCAACCCAAGAACTCTCATCCAGACGCGGACGAATCTTAGACACAACCGGATCAGTGATTGCCTCAGACTCTCAAACCTATGACCTTGTTGCCATTATCGAAGCCTCACGCGTCAACCCAGATGGAACGCCTGCCTATGTCGCAGACAAAGTCAATACAGCAGAACTCGTCGCACCCATCATCGGGATGGACCCCTCTGCCATGTTAACCATCTTAGACCAAGAAGGGCTCTATCAAGTTCAATTTGGAAACTATTCACGACGCTTATCACTCAGTCAAAAAGAACAAATCGAAGCCTTAGAACTCCCAGGCCTCATTTTCTATAATTCATACGATCGTCAATACCCATTAGGTGTCTTCTCCTCAAACTTAGTCGGATACGCCACCTATGACCAAGATTCACTCACCTCTATCGGACACTTAGGTGTGGAACAAACCCACAACCAAGAATTAGTCGGTACCAACGGTAAACGAGTCTTCCAACAAGCCAACAACGGCTATATCATCGACGATACAACCATTCAAGAAACACCTGCCATCAACGGTCAAGATGTTTACTTAACCTTAGACCAAGGGATCCAAGAAACCTTGGAAATGGCTATCGAAACAACCAAAGATCAGTTCGAAGAATCATCCAATTACTTTGGTTTAGTTATGGAAGTCGAAACAGGACGCATCATCGGAATGTCCCAAGATCCAAAACTAAACTTAGAAGATGACCCAGAAGAGATGGTCTTCACTAACTATAATTTCGACGCTCAACTAGAGCCAGGCTCAACCTTTAAAGCCATCACTTTCGCCGCCGCCATCGACTCAGGAAACTACGATGGTGACCAAGAATTTGACTCATCCTTCTTCTATGTTGGAATTGACGAGAACGGAAAACCATACCGCTCATCAACCCCAACCCCTTATGGCGTGATTCAAAATGCCGGAGGAAGGGACTGGGGGAGAGTTCCATTCGACAATGCCTTTAAACATTCACTCAACGTTGGAACCGCTGAGCTCCTGTTAGACATGGGCACCGAAACATTCTACGACTACATGCTAAAGTTTGGCTTCAGTAGTCCCATCACAACCGACAGACTCACCACTAGTGCTGGAAGCATCAACTATCATTATCCGATTGAACAGCTCAATACTACTTTCGGACAAGGGGTTACCGTTAATCCATTACAAATCGCCCAAGCTTATTCAGCGATCTTAAACGATGGCGTGATGGTCAAACCACACTATATCGACAAAATCGTCGATACTAACACCAACCAAGTCACTTATCAATCTCAAACAGAAATCGTCGGACAACCTATTAAAGCTGAAACAGCCCATCAAGTCGTTGACTTAATGAACGCCTGTGTCGAAGATGAAGATGGATTCTGTCACATCTACGACATTGAAGGAACCAAAGTCATTGGTAAAACAGGAACCTCACAAATTGTTATCGATGGAAAATACGACCCAGACCAACACATTCACTCGGTCGTCTTAGCTCTACCATATGACGATCCTCAAGTCATGGTCTACTTTGGGTATCAAGCGGACTACTCCGCATCTCAAATTGACCAAAAAGATGGGGTCAAAAGTTTATTAAAAACCTTATCATTGGCCTACGATAATTCAGAAGTCCAACAAGAAGTCTCCCTGAACCAACTTGAAATCAGTAATGTCCCACATCTCATCAACCACAGTATTGACTACGCTCAACAAGCAGTCGCCAATACCGGATTAGAAGTGATCAAGATCGGCTCAGGGAATCAAGTCATTAATCAATTACCAGTCTCTAACCAAAGTATCTTATCCAATCAACTCTTACTGGTATTAACCTCCCAAGATGGATGGTTAATGCCAGACATGACCAATTGGTCATTAAAAGACATCACCAACTTCTGGTCCTTAACAGGCATCGAAGTGACCACCACCGGATCAGGACGAGTCACAACCCAAAGTATTCCAACCGGTGCCGAAATCAGTTCTGAATCTAAATTAGAAGTTATCTTAAAATAGGAGCACAACATGGACAACCTTCAACTCATCGGTAGTGGACTCACTGCCCTCATCCTGACACTCATCGCCTATAAAATGCTTTTACCACGCTTTAGAGCCTTAAGCTTAAATCAAAGTGTCAGTGAATACTCACTAAAGGAGTTTCAAGACAAACCCATCACACCAACTTTAGGGGGTGTCGTCTTTGTCCTTATAGCCATCGTTGTCTCAATGATCTTTAATCTTAACGCTTTAAACGATTTCAGTTATTGGTTAGTTGTCTTAGCCTTCTTCGGCTATGCCATCATCGGTTTTATCGACGACATTAAAATTATAAAAGAAGGAAAAAACCAAGGGTTAAAAAGTCTTCATAAGCTCTTGTTACAAATTGTTTTAGCCATCGTATTTTATTTGATCTATCGAAATCACGCCGATCCAAGCATTCAACTGCCATTCATGAATAACCCAATTAACCTAGGCATCTTCTACGGTTTATTAGTTTTATTTATGTTTGTCGGAACATCCAATGCCGTCAACCTCACCGATGGCATGGACGGACTCAGTGCAGGCACTTCCATTATCGCCCTAGTCCCTTTTATCATCTTTGCCCTCAAAGCAAACCAACATCCATTAGCTATCTTTCTTAGCTCATTATTAGGTGCATTAATAGGCTATCTTGCCTACAATAAAAAACCCGCTCAAATCATGATGGGGGACGTCGGCTCACTCTCCTTAGGAGGTATGTTTGCGGCAAGCGCAATGGTTTTAAAAATTGAACTACTATTAATTATTATCGGGATCGTTTTTGTATTAGAAACGCTCTCAGTCATTATTCAAATAAGCTCCGTTAAATTATTCAAACGGAAAGTATTCCCATTTACTCCCATTCATTACAGTTTTACGATTAAGGGTGTCTCAGAAGAAAATACCGTCCTTATCTTTTATGTGATCGGTCTTCTAGGAGCCATACTCGCCCTGTTAATAGGGGGTTAATATGAAACTTAACCTCATTCTTGGCGCAGGCATCTCAGGAATCTCCATCGCAAAAATGTTACTCGAAAAAGGGGAGGCAGTATTAATCGCGGATGATAACCTACAAAACACACCCAAAGAGTTATTAGGTTATCAACAGTGCATTGTTTACAAACGAGGACTTCACCTAGACTTAGCACAGCTAAAGTATGATAAAGTCATCAAAAGTCCAGGCTTACCCAATACCCATCCTTTAGTAGAAGCCTTACAACAAAATTATTTTATGTACTCTGACATTGAGATAGGCTATCAGTATTCTGTTGGGAACACTTTTATTGGTATTACCGGTTCAAACGGAAAAACCACCGTCACCACTTTAGTGAAACATCTTTGTCAAGATCAAGTCGTTGTTGGGGGTAATATCGGGTTCCCAATAGGGGATGTTATTCTCAATCACGCCAACACAACCATTGTCTTAGAACTAAGTTCCTTCCAATGTGAGGGCATCAAAACGTTTAAACCATCGATTGCGGCGATACTCAATCTATCCCCCGATCATTTAGATCGTTATCCCTCAGTTGAACATTATTATCAAGCAAAACTTAATCTTCTAAAAAACATGGGTCAAGAGGATGTCTTGATCCGCAATCAAGATGATATTAAACTCATGAAGATGACTAAGGAGTCTAATTTAAACATCATTGATTTTTCATTAGCCCATAATCCTGATTTGCACTTGAAAGGGCCAATGGTTTTTTATAAAGAAACATATCTCTTTGACTCAAGAAGTTTAAAGATGGTAGGAAGACACAATCTAGCCAATGCCATGGTCGCAGCCATGATCGCCCATCTTGTTGGTATTGACTTAGAATTGATCCAACAACGCTTAGCAGAGTTTAAAGGGGTTGAACATCGAATTGAGTTTGTCGATGAAATCAACGGTATTAAATACTACAATGACTCAAAAGCAACCAACCCTGAAGCAACCCAAGTGGCCTTAGAATCTTTTTCGAACAATATTCATTTATTAGTTGGCGGATATGATAAGAAGACCTCTTTTGATCAGTTAAAGATGTACCAAGATAAACTCAAGTCAGTTCAAACCTTTGGTCAAACGGGTAAGACTTTATCAAACTTGTTTTCCAATGCCACTCAACATGAGACACTCACCCAAGCTCTCTTTGAAGCCATTAAACAAGCCCAACATGGTGATATTATCTTGTTATCACCCGCTTGTGCCAGTTATGATCAATTCAAAGATTACCAACATAGAGGCCAACATTTTAAACAATTAGTCCATGGATTAGGAAATGTCTAATTAATTGTAAATAATTGTTACAAATACATTCCATTTTATGCAACGTTGAAAGCTACAATCTGTGGCTTTTTTCATACATAATTATTAAATGGAAGGGGAGTTTTTGTGACATTTGATAAGGTTCTAAAAACGTGTTTACAATTAACACACACAAAATTAAATGTGCTCTCAAAAGCAGTTGGTTATGATCCATCGTACTTGAGTCGTTTTTCAAATGGTCTACTCTTACCAAATCCCAGACAAGCTAAAAGCCTGTGTTTAAGCTTAGCACAAGCCTTCTCAAAGATTATTCTCCAACAAGACCTTTTGGATGAAGTTGAAAAAGAGTTAAAATTAAACGATGTAACCCCAGAAACATTACAACAAGCACTTGAAACGCTCTTTATTAACAGTTATAAAGCATCCGCTTTAGAGAAATCACGAAGTATTAAAATCAACAAAGAATCAGAATTAGTCGATAGTGTTAGTTTTATTCTTGAATTAAAGGACATGATCAAAGAAGTCCAACCTGAGAAACTGATTTATCAGTGTCCTTCTGAATTAATCGACAAGTTAAACTTTCAAAAGATTCATCAAGTGATTGAATCATTCCATCAATTTATTTATATTCCGGATATTTGTGTCTATTTTATTCAGTATTTTGATGAACACCAAAAATTAATTGTCGCTCGATTAAGTCAAACACAACAACTTCGTGAAATTGAGTATATGCTTAACATAGAGGTTTAAACAATTTTGTGATTATGATACAATGGCTCTCGAAAGAGAGTTTTTATTTTATGTCTTCTACCGACCCACAAATTCAATTAGCCTTAGTCTTAAGACAGCGTCAATTTGAAAGTGAAACTAATTTAAAATGTTCACTGGAATTAATGAATGAAGCCTTAGACATACTGGGCTATCATCAAAATAAACCAAGTAATTTATCGAGTGCCATTGATATGATTTTTTCCATCAGCAATCAACAATTAATGGATGCGTTTAAACAAATCGAACCAGCTCCATTAATAAGCGCTTACGCACGATGAAAATTAATAAACACCATCCCCAATTTAAAGCGTTCTTAAACCATTATCCACCTTTGGTCAATGGTTTTTTATCAACATTAATCAGTTCAAAAGAAGAATTACAAGCCATAATAGACCCCCCAAGAATCATTAGTCAGGATGACTGTCTTGACCAATTCCATCAAATTATTAGGTCGCATCAACGATTGTTGATCTGTGGTGATTTTGACGCCGATGGCATCTTATCCACCACGATGTTATTTCGCCTGTTTAAATCAATCAACAAAGAAGTCGGTTACTATATTCCCAATCGTCTGACAGAAGGGTATGGGACATCGTTAAAAACAGTGATGGCTGCACATCAAAAAGGCTATGACTGCATCATTATGGTCGATAACGGAGTCGTCAATGGTGAGGCTCATCACTATTGTCACGAACATGATTTAACCTTAGTCGTGATTGATCATCACCAAATTCCACAGCCCGTCCTGTGTGATTGTTTAATCCATCCTGATGTGATGGACGATTACTATCAATCTCTTTGTTCCTGTGGCTTAGTGTATACGTTTGCTCAAAAGTTTGATCTAAACGATGAACTCAACACCATCTTTGCTGGGATTGGCACCATTGGGGATATGATGCCCCTAAGAAAACAAAATCGCTATATTACCACTCAAGCATTGCAACGCTTAAATACAAATCGAGTCCCAGTGATTGATAAACTGCTTAAGAAACCCGTCGATTATTGGGATGCTCAAACAATCGCCTTTCAGATTGTGCCTGTCTTTAACGCCTTAGGACGACTAGCGGATTTAGGCAATGTCAACACCATTGTTCAATACCTTAGTAGTCATAATCCTGTCGTCATTGAACAATTTTCGAGTGATCTCAAACAGATAAACCAACAACGAAAGAATCTCTCAGCCGCTCAAGGACAAATGGCTTTAAGACTAGCCAATGAGGATGAGCTCTTTCAAATTATTCATAACCCACAATTTCATCCTGGAATTGTAGGAATTATTGCCGGCCAATTATCCAATAGCTTGGATAAACCAACCATGATTCTGAGTGGAGAAGGCTTATTAAAGGGTTCCGTGCGCTCAAATCAGTTGGATGTGTATCAATTCTTAAGTCAGTTTAAAGAGGACTATTTTGAAAGCTTTGGAGGTCACGCCTCTGCCTGTGCACTCTCAATCAAACAGGATAAATACCCTCAATTTAAACTAGAGGTCAATAAACGGATTCAATCAGTCCAATTAAGTCAACCGTCCATGGATGTCTTAGAATTTGATCCCATCCATCTAAGAAAAGAAGCGTTTGAGATTCTTAAGGATTTTGAACCCTTTGGTCAAGGCTTTAAACCCATGGACTTGATGATTGAAGCACGCGTGGTTGATGTACGACGACTTGGCCAAGCAGGCTACTTATTAACCATCTTACCGGTGGGCGATATTAAGGAAATCCTATACTTCAAACAAGATTTAGCGATTGAAAATACCTCATTTGTCCTAAAAGCCATTGGCTCCCTACAGCTCAACTATCGACAAGAACTAAGTTTCATCGCCAAGTATTTAATGGTTGACGACCAGACAGATATGGTATAATTAAAAACGTACTTACAAAGGAGAAAACACATGAATTTAAAGGACTATATTGCGACAATACCAAATTACCCAATTGAGGGTGTTAATTTTAGAGACATCACTCCATTAATGGGCGATGGCGAAGCATTTCATTTTGCTTGTCAACAAATGACTGATTTTGCGAGTAAGATGGATGCTGAAGTGGTTATTGGGCCAGAATCTCGTGGGTTTATCTTTGGTTGTCCAGTAGCAAATAGTCTCAACATAGGTTTTGTTCCGGTTCGAAAACCAGGTAAATTACCGCGTGAGACGGTATCATTTACCTATGACCTAGAATATGGTAGTAACGAACTTCATATTCATGCCGACGCAATTAAACCTGGACAACGTTGTATTATTATCGATGATTTATTGGCAACAGGAGGGACCGTCGAGGCAACCATCAAACTGATTGAAGAAATTGGTGGAATCGTCGTTGGTTGTATTTTCTTAATTGAACTAGAAGAATTAAATGGACGAAAAAATTTAGGAGATTACGAGGTTTTGTCCCTCATGAGTTTTACCGAAGACGAGGCCTAAGCTTCGTTTTTTTCTAATCAGAAAGGGGAAAGGATATGGCAAAAAAAGAAAATATAACGTTGGATGACCTAAGAGTTCAAGTCCGCACGTATATTAACAATCCTGACGATGTTGCTTTAATTGAAAAGGCCATCGCTTTTTCCCGTGATAAACACGAAGGACAAATGAGAAAATCAGGGGAACCGTATTTTATTCATTTAGTCCATGTCGCTTATATCTTATCCACCTTACAAGTCTCGCCCGTAACCATTGCGGCTGGCTTGCTTCATGATGTGATCGAAGATTGTGATGTGACCCCTCAAGAAATGACTCAAGAATTTAGCGCAGAAATAACAGGCTTAGTTGAATCCGTCACGAAGATTGGGAACATTAAATTTAAAGATGAGAAAGAATATCTGGCCGAAAACCATCGAAAGATATTGATTGCGATGGCGCATGATATTCGAGTGATTTATATAAAACTAGTGGATCGACTCCATAATATGCGCACCCTAAATTTCCAACCTGAATATAAACAAATCAAGATTGCTAATGAAACCTTAAGTGTCTATGCGCCTATTGCCCATCGCTTAGGGATTAGTGAAATTAAAAATGAACTGGAAGATTTATCTTTTTATTATATAAATAGAAAAGAATATTATGATATTGCTCAGAAAGTTGAACTTAGAAAAACAGAGCGGGATGCTCAGGTTCAATCCATGATCGACAATATCTCATCTTTATTAATGAATCATACGATCCCACATCGTATTTTTGGTCGTTCGAAGCATCTTTATTCAATTCATAAAAAGATGATGACCAAGAACAAACGCTTCGATGAAATCTTGGACTTAATGGCCATCCGTATTATTACCGAAGATATTGGGGCTTGTTATGAAATTCTAGGATATATCCATGCTCAATATCGCCCGATTCCGGGTCGTTTAAAAGACTATATTGCGATGCCAAAGATGAACATGTATCAGTCGTTGCATACGACCATCGTGGGTGATGATGGCTACATCTTCGAGGTTCAGATTCGTACTGAACAAATGGATCAAATCGCTGAACAAGGGGTTGCCGCTCACTGGCGTTATAAAGAAGGTCATTCTTCTGCATTAGAAAATCAACGTCAAATTGAAGAGAAACTTGCTTGGTTCAGAGACTTAGACATGGAAGATGAAGATGCCACATCCTATATGGAGACCCTTCAAAAAGATGTCTTTGAAGCAAACGTATATGTTATGACCCCTAATGGTCGAGTGATTGATTTACCTAATGGCGCAACGCCAATTGATTTTGCCTATAAAATTCATACCGAAGTCGGGGAAGCAGCTACCGGTGCGAAAGTAAATGGAACCTTAGTCCCACTTAACACAAAACTGGTAACTGGGGATGTTGTTGAAATAAAGACCGCGAATAATCCAACCGGACCATCGGAAGATTGGTTATTATTTGTGGTGACCAATCGGGCTCGCTCAAAAATAAAAAACTACTTCCAACGTAAAGAAGCCGAATCTCGTCAAGTCAACATTAAAAAAGGGGAGAAGATGTTTAAGGAAGAGCTCAAGAAGCGTGGGCTCGATGAAAAGGAATATTTTGTGAAGGCGAAGCTGGAGCCGCTCTATCCTGTGTTTAGTTTAAAAAATTATGATGACTTTATGAATGCGATTGCGCTCAAATCCCTTTCTTTACAAAAGGTCTTTGAAAAAATTGATTCTAAACCAAAACTATTTAGCGAGATTGGACGTATTTTTAGTGGACAACCTCAACCCCGCAAAAAGATATCAAAATCTGGAATTCGTGTTGAAGGGGTCGATTCAATGATGATTAGCATTGCTCAATGTTGTAATCCAGTCAAAGGAGAAGACATTGTCGGTTACATCACAAAAGGAAAAGGTGTCAAGGTCCATCGTGCGGATTGTCATAACATTATAAATGAAACCAACCGTTTAATTGAAGTGGAATGGGATGAAGAGACTTCAAATAGTTCCTATGAAGCAGCCTTGTTAATATCTGCTTTTGATCGTCAATTCTTATTGACCGATATTGTCACCGCCATCTCTCAAAGCAAATCCACCATTACCTTTGTTAATGCTCAAATTGATGAAGACAAAGTCCACACCACCATTCAGCTTCGGGTAGAAGTCAAGAATTCTGAAGAATTAAGAGTGCTCATTTCGAATATCCGTAAAGTTGATTCGGTAATCGATATTTCTCGACAGATGATGTAAGAAATTGAAAACATTTTCAGAAAATTAGTGTTGATTCTTTGAAAATAGGTGCTATAATCAGTTTATCGAAAGGAGAACCCATGAAAAACGTAAAACAAATGATGATGATGCGTATGTTTTTAATAAATGGGGACATCTCTTGAGATAGCGTCATCTTTTTTGATTGAATGAAACGTTAAACAGGAAGTGTCCTTCCTGTTTTTTTATGGTTAAGGAGAT
>CAZVKL010000023.1:0-9075 GCA_964627845.1 uncultured Erysipelothrix sp.
GAAGCAGAAGGATCTGTCATATTCGAATTTGAAAAAGTATTAGATGGTCGAACTATTAAGGATAAAGAATTTACATTCAATTTAGTTGATAATGAAGGCCATGTTTTACAGACGAAACAAAATGATACCCAAGGTATCGTCTTATTTGATGAAATTAGTTATAACCAAGATGATGTTGGCAAAGAATTCGTCTATAAAGTCATTGAAGTATTTGGTGAAGAAATCGGAATGACCTATGATGAAACAGAAAAGGAAATTGTTGTTTCTGTATCTGATTTAGGTAATGGATACCTATCTTTCGAAGTTGACACTCCAGAAAATGTGACATTTGTTAACCTGTACAGAGCTAATGGCGAAGTGATGCTCAGAGGTAGTAAGGTGCTTGAAGGTCGAATTCTGAAGGATCAAGAATTTGAATTTCAACTTTACGATGCCCAAGATCAACTCATAGAAATAGTGAAGAATAATGCTCAGGGTTCATTCGAGTTCTCTGCATTAGAATTTACTCAAGACGATATCGGTAAAGAGTTTGTTTATACCATCAATGAAGTTAAGGGCTCTGAGAAGGGCATGACCTACGATGAGACAGTGATAAAAGTCACTATTAAAGTGGTTGATTCTAATGATGGTGAGTTTGAATTTGAAATCGTATACGAACAAGATGTAATCTTTACCAATTCATACACAATACCGAAAGACGGTGTCGTGACAGCAACGAAAGAATGGCTCAACAAAGATGATGATCATCCAACCATTTGGTTTAAACTCTATCGTCAACTAGACGGACAAGAAACAGTAGAGGTACCAGAAGCAGAAATTATGAAACTGGAAGATGGTACAAGCTCTGTTACTTGGGAAAATCTAGAAATGATTGACATTGACGGTAATGAATATACCTTCAGTGTTAGAGAAGTTGACCAAGATGGTAAAGACTATGTTCCAGAAAACTATGAAAAGGTAGAGACCGGTCTAAAAGTAGTCAATACATATATAGAACCAGTCAAACCTCCAAAACTTCCAGATACTGGAACACAACAAAACTACTACCAATTCCTAGGAATGGCAGTGGTTGCCGGTGGATTGTTAATTCTCAACAAACGTAAAAAAGAGGAAGAAGAATAATTTACCCCTTCAAGAGAAGCGTTTGATTACAACGCTTCTAAAAATAAAAGATGATTCAGTTATAACTTCTGAATCATCTTTTTTAATTGGTCGTATTTTTGATCGGCGATTTGTTTATAAATCGGTTCTTTAAGAATGCTGAACTGCATCTGAGCCCATTGGCACCATAATAAATCATGGACTGACTCAAAGACGTCTAAATCATGTTGTAATGATTGGGTAATCGGGTGATTGAAATATGCCTCAAAAAAAATTTTACGAACGTGTTTATTATAAATGCTATTCTCCGTTAGCAGAGATAATAAATCAAAATAAGGATGATTATCACAGGCATATTCATAATCAATCAAATAAATTTCATTGTTATACTCAATCACATTACCATTGACTAAGTCATTGTGACAAAGGACCCGCTCGCTAAATTGATCTAATTCATCTAATACAAATTCGTAATCATCTAAGTTGATTAATGAGTTCTTCGTCTTTTGTTTAAAGATGTGGTATTTTTCCTTTGTCCTAAAATCAACATTGGTTTTAGGATGTTGATGTAACTGCCTAATCTTTTCAGCAATTTTAGGCAAAGACTGTACTAAATCTAGTTCATCCAAGTGTTTGATATTCTTAAGATAGGGACTCACTTTAATCCCAGTCTCAGAATCAATCGAAACATACGGTAAGTTGATATTAGCATCTTTAATCGTCTCATGAATGTGTTTCTCTAATTCATAGTTGAATAAATCATGATTATGATCATATGGAATCCTCACAAAAAATTGTTGTTTATCATCTAAGGTCACAATGTAATTCTGATTGGTCAGACCTAAGTCTGTTTTCTCTTGTTTAAGGATTTTTTCATTAAAAGTAGTCGTTTTAAACATGACATAATCATAGCATAAAAGCATCGAATTTGTTATGATAGATGGGCAAAAAAAGAGAGGGTATATGAGACTAATCGTAGCAACACACAACCAGCATAAGCTTGTTGAAATAAGGGCTTTATTAGCACAAACCAACCTAGACATCGTCGGACTAAAAGATTTAGAGTTTGATTTTGACATTGAAGAGAATGCAGATAGCTTCATTGACAATGCCTTACTAAAAGCCAAAACCATTCAATCCTTTTACCCAAACGATATGATCTTAGCCGATGACTCTGGATTTAGTGTTCTAGCACTCGACAATAAACCAGGGGTACACTCCTCAAGGTTCTTAGGACACGACACACCAGACTACATTAAGAATCAAGAGATATTAAAATTAATGGAAAATGTCTCAAATCGAAAAGCAATGTTCACCTCAGCAATGGCCATCGTCTATAAACACAATGAATTTGTAACCCAACAGGTCGTCTATGGCACGGTATCACAACAAGCAAGAGGAGCAGGAAGCTTTGGTTATGATCCACTATTTATCCCAGAACATTCAGACAAGACCTTCGCCGAAGACTTAGCATACAAATCAAAGGTATCCCATCGAGCCAAAGCACTCAAAGAGATTATTAAATATGTTGACTATCTTACGCAGTAAAAAAGTAAACTGGGTTTGGTGCACCAGTTTATTCTTCATCATTATTCTAGGCTCAATCTTCTTTCATAGTTTTAACCGCTCTTTTTACCATACCCAATACACAAAGTTAAACACAGCACAAACCATTGGAATCAGTGACAGCGAACTAGACACTGCCACAGGCGTGCTTCTAGACTACATCGTGGATCATCGCGATGATTTAGATTATAAACTCGAATCAGGCGAACCGATGTTTAACCAACGAGAAATTGACCATATGGTCGATGTTAAAAATCTCTATTTAGGGGCAAAGTCCATTTTTATCCTTTCAATAATAGTGTTTTTAGCGATTACACTGTATTTCTTAATAAAATTAAAGTTTAATGAATTTCTTTTTACCTTTAAACAATCCTTTAGATCCTCTTTTATGATCTTTGGGCTCGTATTAGGACTCATCGGAATTTACGCATTAGTCGACTTCTCAGGCTTTTGGACAAATTTCCATCATTTGTTTTTTAGAAATGATTTATGGTTATTAAACCCAGCCACCGACCGACTCATTCAAATGGTCCCTTTACCATTTTTCACTCAGTTAGTTTTCCGAATTTTATTCTCCATAATGCTTTTGGTCATTCTATTGACGTTACTCAGTTTGGTTAACATCAACAAAAACCCAAGCACGGTTCACATTGTTCTGTACGAACCTGAAATACCTCAAAATACAGGCAACATCATGCGCACAGCCATGGCCACAGGCGCACATCTTCATCTCATTGAGCCCCTAGGCTTCGTCTACGATGAAAAGCGCGTGAGACGCTCAGGATTAGACTATATCGACCAATTAGAATTAACCATGCATACAGACTGGCAAGAATTCTTAGAAACAGTCGACGGGGACCTATACTTCGTCACAAGATATGGTGAAAAGAGTCACAGTGACTTTAACTATCCAACCAAAAACAAGAACATCTATCTAGTCTTCGGTAAAGAAAGTACAGGAATCCCCCTCGATATTCTAAGTTCTCACTTAGACACATGTATGAGATTACCCATGGTCAAAGAGGCGCGCTCACTCAATTTAGCCAATAGCGTCGCCATCGTCGTCTATGAAGTCATGAGACAGTTGGACTATCAAGATTTATCCCTGGTCGAAACTCAAAAAGGAGTAGACTGGCTCAGACAACATCAATAGTCACTTTAGTTTAAAATTAACCAACAGTTTAGTATAATGACACATATTGTAAAGGAGGAAGGACATGATCTCAAAATCAATTACATCAAACGATGCACCAGTTGGACACGGTCCATATAGTCCAGCGTTAAAACTCGGTGATTTTGTGTTTGTCTCTGGACAATTACCAATCGACCAAGATAACCATGTCGTGGGTGAAAGCGTCGCAGAACAATCCATGCAAGTTATCCGAAATATATTAGCACTCTTATCCGAAATTGATTTAGAACTACGACACATTGTCAAGACAACAATTTATATCCATGATTATAAGAAAATCGAAGAATTCGATCAAATTTACGCCACATATTTCTCACAACCTTACCCAGCTAGAACGGTAATCGAAGTGAAAGAAATGGCCTATGGATCAAAAGTCGCCATCGACTGTATCGCCATGGATACATTAGCCTATGAAGCACAATTCGCCAAAGACAATAATTGGGACGATACACCAGAACACGACTGCGCAAATTGTCCAGATGGTTCTTGTTTCGATTGTCTATAAAAGTTAGAATAGAAGAGTAGTCAAACTACTCTTTTTTTCATAAGGAGATTCAATGCAACAAAATCAACAAGGCTTCATTAAATCAATTATCTTAGTTATATTATCAGCAACATTATCCTCAATCGCCATTCACGGCTTTGTTAATCCAGCCAATCTTTTTCCAGCTGGGTTTTTAGGCATCTCTAAATTAATCAGTGATAGCTTAAGTAGTTATCTCAACCTAAGCATTCCATACTTAATGATCTATTTTATCCTACAAATATTATTAACCTTACTCGTCATCCGCTTAATCGGAAAACGATTCGCCATGTTAACCGTCATTCAATTTAGCCTCGTCTCACTCTCCAGTTTCGTCGTCCCAGACTTTATGTTAGTCGACGACCGAATTCTGCTGGTTTTATTTGGTGGGACACTCTCAGGCATTTCCGCCATCCTAGCCTTAAAAGCACATGCCTGCTCAGGAGGCACAGACTATATCGCCATTTACTTTCAAAACACCAAACCTGATTTTCCCATCTGGGATTATGTTATGTACAGTAACTGGACATTGCTCTTTATCGCAGGCTTACTCTTTGGTTGGGAAGCGTCCCTGTACTCGATGATCTTCCAATTTGTCGCAACCATGATCATCAATAATATGGACTCACGAAATAAACTCAAAGGACTCTATATTATTACCGATTCAGAAGACGATGTCGCCGAAGCCTTATTCAAACGCTTTAACCGAGGCATCACCAAGTTATGGGGTGAAGGTGCCTTCACTAAATCACCCAAAACAATGATGTTTATGGTCGTCAATTCCTTCGAAGTCGAAGAAGTCGTCAGAATCGTCATGTCCATTGACACCAAAGCCTTTATTAACGTGACAAAAACAGAAAGGGTCGTTGGAAACTTTGTCCGACACAAGATAAAATAATGACTAAAAAGATTCCTAATATCACCACAGAACTAAGAACCGACATTATCCATGTCCCTAAAATTATCTCAAAAGCCAGCGGTATCATCGTCCATGGAAGACGCATCAAATCTGCCATCTTCACAACAGATATTGCCATTATCCTCAACAATAACGCCGATGCAGTCTTAGCCGTCTATCCCTTTACACCCAGTCCTGCCATCATTAAAAGCATTATAGAAGTCACCACCATGCCAGTCTTTGCGGGGGTGGGTGGAGGAACCACCAAAGGACCACGCTCAAGTCAAATCTCAATCCTGGCAGAAGCCTTTGGTGCCGCAGCAGTCGTCTTAAACGATCCAGCCCCAGCCGCGACCCTATCCTTAGTTAATCAATCTGTCGATTGTCCCATCATTACCACCGTCGTCAGCGAATATGCCGATCTTAAAGCCAGATTAGAAGCCGGCGCAGACATCATCAATGTCAGTGGTGGTAAGGACACCCCTAAGATTATCAAGAGAATTCGAGAACAATTTCCAGAAGTCCCAATCTTAGCCACCGGTGGACCAAACGATGAAACCATCATGGCCGCCATCGACGCTGGCGCCAACGCCATTACCTTCACACCACCTAGCAATGGGGAACTATTTAAACGTAAGATGGACAAGTATCGTCAGTACGCAGAACAAACGTTTAAAGACCAACACGATGGGCTCAATCTCCAAGAATATGAGTTGTCCCAAAAGAACAAGAATCTTGACAAATAAATCTTAGCCGTTATAATTTTGGTTGTTATTAAGAGTTGAGGTAGAGAGTTAGCTCATTGACCTCATACCAACCCGTTCAGACGGGTGGTCCAGCTAACATCGATAAGCTATCTGAAATTTCAATCAGCAGTCTTATCGGGTGCTGATTTTTTTATGGAAAGAAGGAAAGAAACATGTTTGTATTTACATCAGAAAGTGTGACCGACGGTCACCCAGATAAGGTCTGTGACCAAATAAGTGACGCCATCCTCGACGAAGCAATCACCCAAGATAAATACTCTAAAATGGCCGTCGAAGCGACCATCAAAGATAACTTTGTCTTAATCTATGGTGAGGCCAACACCAAAGCAATCATTGACTACCAGACGATTGCCAGAAGGGTCTTAGACGAAATCGGCTATACAGAGCCCTTTGAATTTTTAATCAAAGTATCAGGTCAATCACAAGACATCTACCAAGCGGTTGCCTCAAACGTCATCTCCGCCGGGGATCAAGGCATAATGTTTGGTTTCGCCACTGACGAAACACCAGAATATATGCCACTCACCATTCAATTAGCCCATCAATTATCTTCACGCTTAAAAGAATTAAGAAAAGAAATTAGTTGGATTAAACCAGATGGTAAAACACAAGTATCAGTTTTGTACGATGATCATAATCAACCACAATATATCACCAATATTGTCATTTCAACCCAACATGAAGCTGGCATCACTCATCAAGAAATTGAAGAAACAATGATGAATGAAGTCATAAAAAAAGTTGTCGATCCAAAATACATAAACGATCAAACAACTTATACAATTAATCCAAGTGGACAATTTGTGATTGGTGGACCATACGGAGATAGTGGAACAACCGGACGTAAAATCATTGTTGATACTTACGGTGGTATGGGACGCATTGGAGGAGGTTGTTTCTCATCCAAAGACCCAAGTAAAGTTGACCGCTCAGCCGCTTATTATGCTCGCTACGTTGCCAAAAGCATTGTCGCCAATGGTCTAGCCAAACGCTGTGAAATTCAACTCTCTTACGCTATTGGTAAACAAACACCACAATCCCTTTATGTTAACGGTTATCAAACCTCTCAGTATAGTAACGAAGAACTCTTAGAAATTGTCAACCAAAACTTTGACTTCTCAGTCTATAACATTATCGAAGAACTCGATTTACTAAGACCAATCTATCAAGAGACATCCAATTTTGGACACTTCGGATATGCTGATTACCCATGGGAAAAAGTTAAAAAATTAAACTTCAATCTTTAGAATCATGTCATCGACATGATTTTTTAGATAATAAACAAAGATACTAATCCCAAAAACTAACATCACAATCGCACCTACAGAAAAGGCAATCTTATAATCCATTAAGAATAGTCCAATTCCAATAAAGATTCCAATAATAATCATTGAACCAAAAGTAGACACAAACACATTAACCCCTTGTTTTACGACTTGAACTTCATTAGTCCATTTAAGATTAGGACGATATAAATCAATTAAACCAAACAGCAATGAACTAAACAAAGTCACTAATAAACCAACCACCAAAACAACGATATTCAATATTAAAGGAAGTGTTATTACATAATTAATCGTAAATAACAATAAAAGGATTGTCAGAAAACTAATACTCCAACTAACCATTAATTTACCAAGGATCATTTTAAAATAATCAATCGGATAAGTTTTGATATGGTCGAGTACTTTCGCATCTCTAGAAATAATGGTCACACTTAAGGTATTAGTCATACTCGTAAATAATCCAAGTAATACACCACCCAAAACACCAATATACAGAATTGACTCAGCACTAGATAAGAAATCATTAATAAAAGGGGTCAAATCAGAAAGTGAAAAGTCTTGGCTATTTGAAGATAACATCGGTAAAACAACAATCAAGACCGGCATAATCAAAGTAGGCAAAACAATGTTCAAGAAATAAGGAGGTATTCTAAACAGAGACTTAACATCACGCATAAAGAATTCCTTAACAATTGAACCAGACTTAGTATTAGTCAATTGTTCTTGATTAAAACGCTTTTTATTCTTAGCAGAATCATTAATTGAAGTTGCGCCATTAAGATAAAATTGTTGAGCAAAAAACAAGTAAAGAGCCAAAGCCACAAGATTAATTAGTATGTAAATCACTAAACTCACAACACTTTGATTAGCAATGGCCTGTCCACCAAATAAAACATTGGGTAGAACACTATAAATAACGCCTAAACTGTTGTTACCTTGTTGGATTAAATCAATCAACACTTGTTGATCCATTAAAGACCCTTGAATACCAATATTAATACCAAGTGCCAAACTGATAGAAATTAGACCAATAATCATATTTAAGACATTTTTGTTTCTAAAAAACGGAACAAAATTCATTAATAAGATAATTATTAAACTTGAAATTAAAACGGGAAATAAAGGCAGTATTAAGCCGACTATAATCGCAAAAGGAATGCTCATCATGACATTAGAAGTCGTCACATAGATAATCATAAATGGGACATAAATCAAAGCCACAAAAGCATACTCAAACAAGGTCACAACAATTAATTTACTCAATAAAATCTCGTAGGGTTTTACTGGCAAGGTTAAGAAAAACTCTGTGTCATTGGAGAAGTAATAGACAGAGGGAACATGTAACATTGAAAAAATCAGAATCATCAGCGTCAGGATGGCTAAAACAAAGTTAATCAACACAATTTCTTGATTAATCGAGACCATTGTCGCCATAATATCACTAAACATATAAAACAAAATAGCAATCATTGGCACAAGACCAAACAGGATTGCCACAGCATAGATTAAAATATTCAAGGCTTTATTTTTCGTAGCCGAAAAGCCAGATAAGGAACTCTTTAAAATAACCTTCGTTAATGCTAGCGTATTACTCATCGTGTCACTTCCAAGAAGATATCTTCTAATGATTTTTCAGGATACATTGATTTAAGATATTCTAAAGTCCCTTGATATTTAATCACACCATGATCAATAATGGCAATCTCATCACATAATTTCTCAGCCACTTCCAAGACATGGGT
>CAZVKL010000023.1:9175-15406 GCA_964627845.1 uncultured Erysipelothrix sp.
ATCCTCCTATAGGATTTCTAAGCCCATTGTTTCTTGGACTAACTTCAATTTTTTATTTGCCGTCTCTCTAGCTTTAATTGCCCCTTGAGTTAGCACTTCCTCAAGAATATTTGAATCCAAGATCTCTTGATATTTACTCTGAATTTCAGTCAAAGTCTCAACCACAATTTCAGCCACATATTTCTTAAATGTGCCATATTGCATCTCTTTACAATGCTCAACAATTTCACTCACTTCTTTGTATTGTAAGCTTGCCGCAATCGTTAATAAATTAGAAATACCCGGTTGATTAATCGGATCATATTGAATCTGATTAAGTGAATCCGTCTTCGCACTCATAATCTTTTTGGTCGCAACCTTGGGTGAATCCAACAGATAAATCACATCTTTTTCGGTTTTATCCGATTTACTCATCTTATTCTCAACATTTTGAAGGGCATAAATTTTAGAACCTACTTTCTCAATTAATGGTTCAGGTATTTTAAATAACTCTTTCTCAAACTTATGATTCATGCGTTGTGCTAAATCTCTTGTTAATTCAACATGTTGTTTTTGGTCAATCCCAACAGGAACAAAGTCAGCATCTTGAACTAATATATCCGCCGCCATTAAATCAGGGTAGGTATACAAACCAACACTTAAGTTGGTTTCACCCTTAGCCACTTTATCCTTATACTGTGTCATGCGATTAAGCTCACCCAAGAAGGTATTACATTGTAAGATGAATCCTAATTGAGCATGTTCTAATACATCCGACTGTAAGAAGATTGTTGCTTTGTTAGGATCTAAACCACAAGCTAAATAAAGCGCAGCGCCATCCCTTAGATTCTTTTGAAGGGTTTGTGGATCTTGGTTGACAGTAATCGTGTGTAAATTCGCAATAAAGACGACCATTTCATATTCATCTTGATACTTCACAAAGTTTCTTAATGCACCGATATAATTTCCTAAGTGCAGTTGACCACTGGGTTTAATCCCAGATAACATTCTTTTCTTCAATTTATAACCTCCCTAAAAAATAGAAAAAGGTGACCCAAGGACGCTTGTGCGTGGTGCCACCTTACTTTATACTTAACATGGATATTGGCATGACCCAACACTTCTCAGAAAGTCCATTCAATTTTAGTCATCAATACTTTTCAGCCACCAGTATCTCTCTTAAGAATTCTAAAATTTACTCTTCTTTCGTCATCGAAATTAGTCAAATTGTATCAGAATTGTTAATAATTGTAAATAAACATTAAAAATCTCTTTAAATAATTAAGTATTCAAAGTATAATTAGATTCTAGGAGGATGTTTAAATGATAGTTGTCTATACCTCTCCGGGGTGTGCGTCTTGTCGAAAAGTCAAGAATTGGTTAAAAGATCATGAACTAAGATTCATTGAGAAAAACATCTTTCATACGGCTCTAAATGAAAGTGAAATAAAACATCTGTTGATGCGTAGTGAAAATGGAACCGAAGACATTATTTCTAAGCGATCAAAAGTAATTCAAGAGAATCAAATTGATGTTGAAGATATGACCATGAATGAGCTAGTGGAGTTTATCCAAGAAAATCCATCAGTTCTAAAAAGACCAATCGTCTTAAATGAGAAAACATTTTTAGTTGGATATGATGAAGAAGAAATTGGAGCATTCATCCCATCCAATAGACGAGCACCATTAAGATTAGTCTCAGAGCTGTGATTTCACAGCTTTTGTATTTAGAAGGGAGAGACCCCATGAAAATTTTTATCGGCCTATCCGGTGGTGTTGACTCAGCAGTCGCAGCCTATTTACTTAAAGAACAAGGATATGATGTCACTTGTGGTTTTATGCGTAACTGGGATTCAACCGCCAATAACGATACATTAGGCAACCCAACCTTATTTGAAGAACAATGTTCACAAGAACTGGATTATAAAGATGCTTTAGCCGTCGCCAATCATTTGGGTTTAAAATTAGAACGCATTGATTTCATTGAAGAATATTGGAACGATGTTTTCTCTGTGTTTTTAGAAGAAACCAAAGCAGGAAACACCCCAAATCCAGATATTCTATGTAATCGGCACATTAAATTCGATGCATTTTATCAGTACGCCCAAAAAGAAGGATTTGATTTGTTTGCGACAGGACATTATGCCAGAATTATCGAAAAAGATGGCATTAAACGACTCGCTAAAGCACAAGACCAACGAAAAGACCAATCATACTTTTTAGACCAAGTAAGTCTTGAAGCACTTCAACACACGGTGTTTCCACTTCAAGATTTAGAAAAAAGTGAAATAAGAGAAATTGCCTCAACATTGAATTTACCCGTCGCCACAAAAAAAGATAGTACGGGAATCTGTTTTATTGGTGAAAGACATTTTAGATTATTCTTAAGTAATTATCTCGAAAAAACAAAAGGGGACATCATCCAAATTGAAACGCTAGAAAAAGTAGGAGAACACCAAGGGGTTATGTACTATACCTTAGGCCAGAGACATGGTTTGGATATTTCAAGCTCAGTGGGCCCTTATTTTGTCTGCCACAAAGACATGACGTCCAATACGCTGTATGTCACAAAGGGACAAGACAGTGACTGGCTAAAATCTGATGCGTGTCTAGTCAACCGTCTGAACTGGTTCCAAGAGAAACAAGATAAAGCCTGCTTCGCCAAATTCAGATATCGTCAACAAGACAATCCAGTTTCAATCGAATTTTTAGATGACGATCGATTATTAGTAAGAATGGATCCACCCGTTGTGGCGGTAACACCTGGTCAAGAAGCCGTCTTCTATGATGAGGATGGTGTAGTGATTGGTGGAGGTCGAATCGATCAAATTCTGTATCAAAATAAAACGATTAAAGAAAGAGTAGAGGAACGCCATGCTTCAACCCAGTCCTAAAAAAAGAATCGCCATTATTTTAAGTTATTTAGTTATATCCGCTTTCGTATTTAGTTTAATCGCGTTATTGATTCAAAAAGGGGATGTAATAACAAACAATGAAATGATGTTAACAAACTTCTTAACTTATTTGATTTTAACCATCGTCATGTTGATGTTTAGTTATAAGAAAATTATTGCTGATTTTGTCAGAGAGAAAAGTGTTAAAAACTGGATCATCACAAGTTTTAAGTATTTAGGGATATTATACGTAACCAGTGTCGTCACAAGTATTATAGTCGGCTTCTTAAGTGATGCACCAACTTCAGAGAACCAATCAATCTTAGACGATATGTTTGGAAGTAATGCGCTATTAATCGCAATTATGACCATTGTCTTTGCGCCAATCGTAGAAGAAGTCGTTTTTCGTTATGGCATGATTTCATTTAAGGATAGAACCAGTAAAACAACGACACTCCTTATTTCCAGTCTGTTATTTGGTTTTATTCATGTTGCTGGAGCGCTTCAAAGTGGGAATATCGACGATTTAACCTTTATTATCGTTTATTTTTCTTTAGGGATTGTTTTAGGACTTTCTTATTTGAAGACAGAAAAACTCATTTACCCAATTTTAATCCACGCGCTCTATAATGGATTATCGATCCTCTTAATGTATTTAACCGCATGATGGATTCCATTGAAGTCTTAATTAAACGAAAAATATATTCGAGTGATAATTTTTATCGTGTCTACTTGGTTAAGATGAACGATAAAACTGAAAAGAGTCTTGTCGCAGTGGGCTATGTGCCAGAACTGGAAATCGATCAATTATATATTTTAGAAGGTCATTATATCGAACATTACAAATATGGACTTCAGTTTCAAATTGAAAACTATCAGCGACTCATAGCGAATACGAAAGAAAGTTTGATTAAATATTTAAGTGGACCCCTGTTTACTGGGATTGGCAAGATAAAAGCTGAACGCATTATCGATCACTATGGAGAGGATTTTTTAATTGATATTCAAAACAATCCTGACTTTGTGTTTGATGATGATTTTTTATCGTTTGAGAATCAAGAAACGTTACGCCAACAATTAACGAGTCAAGTCGAGCTTGAAAAACAAATTAACTTCTTGACTCAAAATGGGATCACCATGCGTCAATCCTTAAAAATTGAATCAACCTATGGCAAAGAAGCGATTGAAAAATTGAAAGAAAATCCTTATCGAATGATTGATGAAGTCGATGGGATAGGATTTAATACCTGCGACAAACTTGCGCGAAGTCTAGGTTTTGCGTTAGATGACCCCTTAAGAATTCAAGCGATCTTAGTGTATGAAGTGTTATCGGATTGTTTATCGGCAGGCTCAACTTATTCGAATCTTGATCGTTTAATGCAGCGTGTTCAAAAATACCAGGTTGAACAAAGTCATTTTGAACCTCAGTTAGAGAAGACCATTGAAGATGGACGATTAATCATTGAAGGTCGAGATATTTATCACAAGAGTCAATATCAAGCTGAAATTATTTGTGCTAACTATTTTCGAGAAATGCCAAGAATTCCTATCACGCCACGTTTAGAAAATTGTGTGGACTTAATTAAGATGTATGAACAAAAGAATCATATTGTTTTTGATCAATCTCAAATCGATGCCATATTAAACTTTTTTAATCACGATAAATCGTTGATCACAGGGGGTCCTGGTACGGGTAAAACAACGATTATCCATGCCATTATTTCGCTTTTTAGAGAAGCCTATCCACACTATCATCTTGCGATTTGTGCGCCAACAGGACGAGCCGCAAAACGATTAAAAGAAATGGTGGAAGTTGAGGTCACAACCATTCACTCACTTTTAGAATGGAATTTAGAAACCAACACGTTTGCCAGAAATGAATCAAACCCCGTGTTAGCAGATGTCTTAATCATCGATGAGTTCTCAATGGTTGATAATTATGTGATGTCAGCCTTAGCGCTTGCGACACCACGAATACGTAAAATTCTCTTTATTGGGGATAAAGACCAGTTGCCATCGGTTGGTCCAGGTTTTTTAATTCGTGATGTCATTGAATCGAATCTATTTAAAGTATCTGTATTGAATGTGAATTATCGTCAAAATGAAGGGTCTCAGATTATTAATTTAGCCCAAAGCATCAACCAAGGTCAATTTGACCAATCCCTCTGTAAAGAGGATGTAATGCTTTATCCATCGATTCAAAACTTAAAAAACGCCTTAGTTCAAATCGTTTCAACAGCCTTAGAGCGAGGGTATAGTATTGATGATGTTCAAGTTTTAGCCTCTAAATATGATGGGACTGAGGGCATTGATGAAATGAATCTGCTGCTTCAGAGAACCTTTAATCAACCTGCACCGCATAAGCGAGAGTTAAAGTTTAGTTACATGACATTTAGAGAAGGGGATAAATTACTCCAATTAAAAAATCAACCCGACGATTTTGTGTTTAATGGAGATATTGGAACCTTAGTTGAAATTGTCTATAAAGAAGAATCGGATGATAATAAGGAACATTTGATTGTCGATTTTGAAGGTACCATCGTTGAATATGATCGAGAGTCAATGATTAACTTAAAACATGCGTATTGTATGTCGGTTCATAAATCACAAGGTTCAGAATATCCAATTGTTATTTTTATTGGTAGTCCACGTCATCGTTTTATGATGAATAAGCGTTTATTCTATACTGCCGTGACACGGGCGCGTAATAGTTTAATTTTGATTGGAACACCCACTATTTTTGAGTATGCTTCCAATTATGATCATTCACAACAGATCAAAACAAAACTCGTTGAAAGGGTCGAGTTAATGTGATAAACTTCTTATGACGATGTAGTAATAGAGGCTTTAATTTTAGAGACAAGATGGTTGGTGAAAATCTTGATTAATTTCTATGAACGCTCCGTTAAGTTTGAAGCTAATCACTTCCGTATTAAGGCGTTAACTTTAAAAGGTGCACACATTGTGTGAATAAGGATGGTACCGCGGTGAAAATCGTTCCTAATGGGGATGGTTTTTTTATTTTATATTAGAGGAGAATGTGAATGAACCATTTAAGTAGTAGTCAAATAAGAGAAAAATTCTTAGAATTTTTTAAATCAAAAAATCATATGATTGAACAAGGACATTCCTTGATTCCAAACAACGATCCAACCTTGCTTTGGATCAATTCAGGGGTGGCAGCACTCAAGAAGTATTTTGATGGAAGTATTACCCCACAGAACAATCGAATTGCGAATGCCCAAAAAGCAATCCGTTCTAATGATATTGAAAATGTTGGCAAGACCGCTCGACATCACACGTTCTTTGAAATGTTAGGCAATTTTAGTATTGGAGATTACTTTAAAAAAGAAGCCAT
>CAZVKL010000024.1:0-8580 GCA_964627845.1 uncultured Erysipelothrix sp.
CTTGTAATGAATGTGCGAAAGCCATTATTCAATCAGGAATAAGTGAGATTGTGTATGAAGATGATAAATACCATGATACAAAAGAAGCGACTGCTTCACGTAAAATGTTGGCAGCCGCTGGTGTTAAATGTACTCAATTGAATGAAAAAGTTCAGATTGACGTTCAAATCACTCAATAATTCGAGATGTATTACTAAAATGTAGCTTGGCTACATTTTTTAATTCTTGTTGACCATACCTTTCGACAAACGTTTTACCAAAATGGTCTACCATCGTGGAAGCTCCCTTAGGGATAGTGAGATCATATTTAGTGGAGAGTTGTTCTAACGATTTTAAGAAGGTATAGCGGGCAATGATTGAGGCACATGCGACGCTAATGTATTTGTTTTCTGCCTTAGTCTCAAAGTGCAAATGCGTTATTCCATAATCCTCTAATAAGTAGGCATAATATTTTTCTTTTGGACTGAATTGGTCAACGACACAAAGGGATGGTAAATAACCATTCAATTTTCGTTTTAGATGATCGTATGCTTTTTGATGTAGGCGAGCTTTTATCGCATTTAAGTTTGTCGTTTGATGGACTTCATTATATTTTTGATTGTCTAAGACTAAGACGGAATAGGTCAGTTCGTTCATTAAATGGGGGGCTAGTTTAAGAATGTCTTGATCTGTTATTTGTTTTGAATCTAAGATATTAAATTGTTTTAACCAAACACTCTGTTTTTCACTAACGTAAGCAGCACAGACAATGACTGGTCCAAAGTAATCTCCGGTTCCTACTTCATCCGAACCTGCTTGTTCTTTTTGTGTCGTTTCAAATTGTTGTGCGTATAATAACGCGTCCTCACCACTAAAGACCACTTTGCCAGAAGTATAGGCTGTTATTGTCCCTTTGTCGAGCTTGGCTTGGAAATGAGTATAGTCTAATGTCCTAGTGGGATAGGCTTTCATTTGATGTTGTAACGTTTTAATTTGTTGAGGGCTTAATGTTATTGTTTTTGTTTTCATAATGACAGTTTAGCACAGATTGAAAAAAGCTCATAAAAAGGGTATGATTAATTCATTGAAAAGGTGGAACAGTTATGATCGAACTCAAAGAATCTTGGGGCTTATATCTAAATTTAATCATGGCATTAATTGTGGTGTGGTCACTTGTTGTTGGATATCAAAAAGGACTTTTAAAGGGGCTTCTTAATCTATTAAGAATGATTATCTCTTTAATTGTTGCTAGTTTATTCTCTGGAGCGATGGCTCGTGTTTTTCCGCTTCTCAATTATCGTTCCATATCAGTGGCAAATGTGATTACCGATGCACTTGAGCATCAAGGGTCACGTCTCATTTGGTTTGTTATTTTGTTTATTGCCACTTATTTTATAACCATGATTATTGAATGGTTATTTGGATTTGTTGAAAAAATCCCAATTATCAGTTCAGTTAATAGTATTGCGGGGTTAGTCTTAGGCTTTATCTTAGCGTACTTCAAATTATATCTTTTACTCATTATTTTGGTGACGCCTATTTTTAGAAATGCTCAGCCATTGATTGATAATTCGTATATGTCAGTTGTTCAAGATAGCAGTTCGATGATTGATAACTTTGCTGAGATCATCAATGAATCGATTGTTACCCAAAAAGCATCGAATCAAGAAAATCTAAATCAAGAGGAAGTCAGTCGTTTACAGTCAATTTTAAGCGAGTATGGATTAACTGAAGACCAAATTGTTGAATATTTAGAAGGATTAGAATGAATAATAAAAGAAAATTAGAAATTGATGAAATCATCAATCAATTTCTAACATATAGTAAAACGAGTATGGGACAACAACATCTAAGAAACCTCGATATTATTTCGTCCCAACTCCTTTTAAAGCGCCAATTAAAAAGACAACAAGAAGCACTGGATGCGACGATTAAGCAGAGTGCGCCTTCTTTTTATGGAATCACGGATTTAAGTGAGGCACTAAATTTAGTTAAAAAGGGTGGGACATTGTCAATTGAAGAATTAATTGCGACCAGTCGTTTTCTACATGGTCAAAATTCATTGGTTGACTACTATAAGAACCGGTTAGTTGAAATGGAGGAGTTGAGTGATTTATTTGAGTCTCTCTTTGTCGAAAAGACTCTCAATAAAGAAATTGACCGTTGTTTTTCAATAGATGGAGACGTATATGATCATGCCTCGAGTGAACTTTTTAGAATTAGAAGACAATTATCGACTATAAACAATCGTATTGATAAAGCCATTAATGATTTTATTGGCAAGAATGCGGATGCTCTCTCTGAGCAATATTCGACGATTCGAGCCGATCGACGGGTCATTCCTGTGCTAACCGCGAATAAAAATAAATTTAGTGGGTTAATTCATGATCAATCGGCATCAGGTCAAACGACCTATATTGAACCGCAATTTTTAATTGATTTAAACAATGAACATCAAAATCTTTTGATTGAAGAAAAACAAGAAATTCAACGAATTTGTGAAAATTTGAGTCGGCGAGTAGAGCTGATGGCTGAAAACCTGATTGCTTCCATTGAGAGCATTGGATACTTGGATGTGTTATTTTCGATGGCGAGCTGGGCTAAAGATCTTGAGGGGACAGTGGCGCAGTTATCGAAGACCGATTTAATGTTGAAAAAAGCGAGACACCCACTTTTAGATCAAAACAGTGTGGTCGAGAATGATTATCGCTGTCTTTATCCACATCGTATGATTTTAATTACTGGACCAAACACTGGTGGAAAGACCGTGGGTTTAAAAACGATTGGTGTGAGTGTTTATTTAACGTTGTGTGGAGCACCGATTTTAGCTCAAGAGGCGGTTGTCCCAATGATTGATGCATTATTTGTGGATATTGGGGATGCTCAATCCTTACAACAATCACTCTCGACATTCTCTGGACATTTATCTAATTTAAAGAAAGTCTTAGATCAAGCAACCAGTAATTCGTTGGTGCTTTTGGATGAGCTGGGTAGTGGGACTGATCCAATTGAGGGAGAATCTTTGGCGCAAGCAATTTTAGAATACTGTCATAAGTTAGGATGCATGGCCGTTGTGACGACCCACTTTAATCGTTTAAAAGTGTTTGCGAAAAATCATCCTGAAATTTTAAGTTCTTCGGTTGAATTTGATTTAGATGATTTACAACCGACCTATCGTTATATAGAGGGGTTAGCGGGGCAATCGTATGCGTTGGATATTGCTAGAAAATTAGAAGTGAAGGAAGATGTGATTGATCGTGCGAATGAAATTAAACAAGAGTCTGTTTCTGCACAGGAATTGTTGATTGAAAATCTTGAGAAGGAAATTGCTCAAAACAGACAACTCAATGATGAACTTCATCGCCAACAAAGGTTGTTAAACCAAAGAGAAAATGAGCTTAATCAGAAATTAGAGACTTTAGAGAAGGAAAAGAAATCCATCTTAAAGACCTTTGAGAATAAACAAGAACAACAAATGCGTAAGAATATTGCCAAGGCGAAGGGGATTTTGGCTCAAATGCGTGAGCAACAACAGATGCATACCAATATTGATGCGCTTAAAGAATTACAGGAAATGAGTGCGCAACCGATTGAAGAAGAACAAATGCCACAAAAAGAACTTGAGGTAGGTGATTCGGTTCGTTTGTTGTCGACGCAACAAATTGGTACAATACAGAAAATTGAAAAGAAAGAAGTCCTGGTGGATGTCAATGGGATGAGTGTCCGGGCGAAGATGAATCAACTTCGCTATCATCCACTTAAAAAAAGCCATAAAAAGCCAGTGAGTAAATCCAGTGTGAGTGTGTCGAGTGTTCGACCAATTCAGCTAGAATGTCATTTAATTGGAATGAGGGTTGAAGAAGCACTGATTGAGCTCCAACAATATATCGATCAGTGTATTTTGAATAATATTCAGGTGGGTCGTGTCATTCATGGTCATGGGACTGGAGCTCTTAGAGAGGCGGTCCATCAAGCACTAAAGAAACATAAACAAGTTAAATCCTATCGTTTAGGTGGTGAAAATGAAGGAGGTCATGGAGCGACTGTCGTTTCGTTTAAGTGATGCGTGAAAAATTATTGATTAAAATACAGACATTACCTCAAGAACCAGGTTGTTATTTGATGAAAAACCAGGATGACAAAGTGATTTATGTGGGTAAGGCGAAACGACTTAAGAGTCGGGTGAGTTCCTATTTTACGGGGGCTCATGATACCAAAACAGCAAAACTAATTTCTCAGATTGCTGATTTTGATATTATCGTGACCCATAGTGAGCGCGAGGCACTGATTTTAGAGAATAATTTGATTAAGCAACATCGCCCTAAATACAATATATTGTTGATGGATGATAAATCCTATCCTTATATACGAATGAATAAAGAATCTTTACCTTATTTAAGAGTTGTTAGAGATAAGAAACAGAGTAAAGATTCATACTACTATGGACCTTATCCTGATGCGAGTGCTGCTTATCAAGCGGTGAAGCTACTCAATGAAATCTTTCCAACTCGAAAATGTTTTCCTTTAAAGAAGAGAAAATGTCTTTATTATCATATGGGACAATGCTTAGCTCCTTGTGAATTAGAGATGGATTCTGAAGAAGTGGAATCAATTCGTAAGAGTATTCGGGATATCTTATCGGGTCAGATTAATGAGGTTAAAACGCTGTTGATGGATAAAATGATGGCTCATGCGAATGCCCTTGAATATGAACAAGCGCAGGTGGTTAAACAACAGATTAATGCCCTAGAATATATTGTGAGTAAACAGAATGTTCAAACAACGGATAAGACATCGATGGATATCTTTAATTATGTGGTTGATAAGGGTTATTTATCGGGAGTGGGACTATTTTTTAGGGGTGGTCAAATGCTTCAAAAGAATATGATTCTTCAGCCGATTGAAGTGAATGAGGATGAGGCGATGATGTCTTTTATTGTTGAGTATTATAAGAAAAACCCGATTCCACCTTTAGTCGTTGTGCCAAAGAATCTGGATGCAGATCTTTTGTCTGAAACGCTTGGTTCAAAGGTTCGCTCGTTTGTGCGTGGTCAAAAACGACAGTTATTGGATATGGCACAAAAAAACGCTCAGCAACAGATCTTTACAAAGTTTGAAAAGATTAAAACACAGGATGATGTTAAGGAGATTGGCCTAAAGCGTTTATCAAAAATTGTTAATCAAGAAGTTCAACGGGTTGAGCTCATTGATGTGTCTCATATTTCAGGTAGTTTCCCAGTCGGGGCATGTGTTGTCTTTGTGCGTGGTATCCCGGATAAGAATTCGTATCGACGATATAAATTGCATCAAGACAATAATGATGTGAAGTCTCTTCAAGAGATGGTATACCGTCGTTATTTGAGAGTGTTAAAACAGGAAGAAGTCATGAGTGATTGTTTGATTGTGGATGGTGGAGCTCTTCAAGTTGAGGGGGTTCGAAAAGTGCTTAATGATTTAGACGTTAACATTCCAATTATCGGATTAATTAAGGATGAGTATCATAATACCAAGTCACTCTATTTAAATAGTGGTTCTGTCGTCGACTTAGTGAAGAGTGATCAACTCTATTTACTATTAGCTTTGATGCAGGATGAGGTGCATCGTTTCGCGATTAATTATCATCGCCAATTGCGCTTAAAGGGAATGACTCGTTCGCTTTTAGATGAATTAGAAGGGGTTGGACCTATGCGTAAGAAACAGCTGATGAATCATTTTGGTTCACTGAAGAAGATTAAAGAGGCATCCTTAGAAGACTTACAAAAAGTTGTTGGTAATAAAACGGGTCAACGAGTGTTTGACCAATTAAAACAATTAGAGAAAGGAACTGACTAGCATGAGTAAATCTATTGGAATTATCGATTCGGGTTTAGGTGGTTATACCCTATATCACGCCTTAACAACAACGTATCCTAAGAAGAGTTTTACTTTAATTGTGGATCAGGCTAATGCCCCTTTTGGTGATAAATCAAAGGATGAATTACTTGAGATTGGGAAAAAACTATTAACGAGAATGTCCGATTTAAATATTGAAGTTGTGTTAATTGGTTGTAATACTTTGAGTGCATCTGTATATAAAGAACTAGAAGAACTGTTTCCGCATCTAACCTTAATTAATATTATTGATTTGACTGTTAAAGAAGTAAGTCCTGAGGTGAATCGTGTTTTAGTGATTGCGACCAATGCCACGATTAATCAAAGCGCTTATAGTGATGTGCTCACTAAACATGCTAAAAATGCTTGGATTAATGAATTGGCGACCCCAAAGCTAGTTCCACTGATTGAGGGGTTGGCTGAGGATCAGGATATTGATGAGATTCTTAGTGAATATTTAAAGGGCAAGACGAATGTTGACACCCTTATTTTGGGTTGTACGCATTATCCTTTAATTAAGGACAATCTTAGAAAGCTGACAAAGGCACAGATTATTGATTCGATTGATGCGAGTCTTCGCTATTTCAACGAGGTTGATTTAGAGGATGGACAAAGTCAGATTTATACAACATTGGATGCGAAGCGTTTAGAGAAACAAATTTTTTCATTATTTAATACAAAACAAGAAGTTAAGGAGATGGTTCTATGAAGATTGTGGTGACTTCGGACAATCATGGTTTAAAGAAAGAACTGGATGCGATTAGACAAAAACATAGTGATTATGATGCTTTTATCCATTGTGGCGATTCTGAAATGACGAATCATGAACTTTCTGGTTGGGCTAGTGTTGCGGGTAATAATGATTACTATGCTGATTTACCTGAGTCGAGAATTGTTAATGTGAATGGTTTTAAGATCTTTGTGACGCACTCTCATTTAGTCTCCTATTTTAATCGGATTGATCGTCTGGTTAAGTTGGCTAAGCGTAATGAGTGTCAAATGGTCTGTTTTGGGCATAGCCACATCTTTATGGATGAAGTGAAGGATGATGTTTTCTTAGTGAATCCTGGATCAATGCGTTATAATCGAGATGCGACTGAGCCTTGTTATGCGATTATTACGATTGATGATCATGATTATTCAAATGTAAGTGTAAAGCGGATTAACTTAAATCGCTAAACTGCTTGTCAAAACATGGATATTTTGATAATATGATAGGGCACTTGTCCCCTTAGCTCAGCTGGATAGAGCATGAGCCTTCTAAGCCCAGGGTCGGGAGTTCGAATCTCTCAGGGGACGCCAATTGAATATTTAAGAACGTTATTGTTCGGTATCTAAAAAGAGTTGTACTTTGTGTGCAACTCTTTTTGTTAAGATTTTCAAAAGATAAAATGAAGTCTAAATCCGATCACAGTAAATAATACACGAATTCCTCCGATTATCTAGATAAAACATTCCTCGCTTCTGTCATAAATATTCTTCAAACTGATGTTGTTATTGTATTTCGGCTTGATAGTAAAGTCTTTCTATTGGTTCAATTATTAATACCATCACAACATATTATTCTGACCACTCCCTAATTGTTACAGATATTTCCGTATTACAGGATTTGAGGAAGGATTCATATCAAAGATTAGATTCCCAACCAAAGTGCCGACAACTCTAGATGATATTTACTTAGATTGGTTAGAATAAATGAAAAGAGAATTATATAATTATTAAATAATAGTTTTCTTAAAGTATCGATTTTGTTTTTAATTGCTTTAGTATTGATATTAAACTATTTATTTACAAAGGATCCAATAAAGATCTATTTTGATAAGTATCCACCCGAATTAACTAACTCCATAATAGAGAGAGATACTAACCAAGATTCGATTGAAGAAGAATTTTCTAGTCTCACTGGAACTGATGATCTTCAACAAAGATTAAAGTACTACAAAGAATTTCAATACAATTTAGAAGATGAGTTGATAAACTTAAAAAATATGAAGAATTCAACTTTATTTGATACATTGGATTTATCGTACTATTCTCAACTAAATGTTTCAAAAGAATCTTGACCTTAATGATGATTACCCTAACCTACAGAAAAGGGGTTTCGAGACAAAGATGAGAAAGGTTAGGGAGTATTGTATTTAACTGTATTAGAGAATGTGTGGATGAATAAAATTAATGTCTACTCATACGGGAAACTTTTTATTGTGCTTAGTAATTCAATGTTTCAGGATCCTTTGTTTTTACGTCAGACTCAACAATTTTAGACGGCCTTAACAAAGCCAATTTTTCAACAGATGAATCTGCTATGGTATAATTAATCAACAAAGCATACGCTCGTATGCTTTTTAAAAGGAGAATATCATTGCGACAATTTTTACAGAAACACACACTTTTCATATTTTTAATCTTAATTACCTTTCAATCAGGACTTAATAATTTAGTCCACCCCGTTACACCCGCTTTTATTCATTATCTTAAATTCAATGATTATATGTTTGGGGTAGCCTTCGCCAGTATGAACTTAATGATGTTCATTTTTTCATTTTACTGGGCAGATGCATCCAATAAGATAAAGATGAATAAAATACTCTCCATTTCAGTAGCTGGATATGGAGTCGCTCAAATCATCTTCTTAACTAGTACCGTTGAATTTCAAATGGTGATTGCTCGCTTGATTGCGGGTATATTCGCAGGTGGATTCTTAGTTGGACAAATGAATTTTATTGTCGA
>CAZVKL010000024.1:8680-15306 GCA_964627845.1 uncultured Erysipelothrix sp.
CATTCGAGATGTACTGTTATTTCCACCCAGCTACAATGGATTTTTAAAAGCCATTATCGGTGTCTTCACCTTAATCAGTAATGTTACCTTAACTTTTTACTTAATCCGTAAAACTCGCTTATCACAGACAATGCAAATTCTGGCTTTGGTTATGTCTATTTTCTTTGTTGGCTTACTCTTGTTTAACGAACTTTATCTATTTATTGGAATTGGTCTATTGTTAATGGCAGGATTCTCAATTGTTCAACCCATTCAACAACAGGCTGTTTCTCTTTTATCAAAAGATCAAGAATCCGTCCATCATTTGATGGGATTCTTCAATGCCATGAAATCATTGGGCGGCATCATCGGATCATTGAGTGCCGGGTTTATCTATGAAATCAATCCTTCAGGTCCCTTTGTGTTTGCTTTAGCGTTTATGGTGTTTGCCTTCATCTGTATGAGTATCTACGAAAGGAAATTAAAAACATGAGTTACTACAACGAGTTAGAACAAGAAATTCAAACGTTAATGGTACATCATCATTATGAATTAGCCTTAAGTAAAATCGAAGATGAATTGAAAATGCCGTATGTTCCGATGAAACTCGAAGAAAAACTATTGTCTTGGCAAGCGGAGTGTCAACAAGCACTCAATATTCCTCAAAAAGGGTCACTTGACTTTGAGCTGATCAAACAGTTTCTAATGGATGATGATGCTCAACTCCATCAAGCGGCGTTGAGTCAATTAGCGAACGTAAACTTAAGAAATGTTCTTGAGGACCTTAAAGACATTCTCGATAATCAAACAGATCCACTGGTCATTAGTATGATTTTGTTGCATCTCATTGATCAAGAAATTGATGCAACCTTTCAATTTACTAAGAATGGACTAAAGTATGAAATTAACCCACGCCAAATAGAGCATCCAGTCAATAGTGATGGGTATAAAGAGGCTTATCAACTCTTAAATGAGCTAACTTTTAAAGAACCAACCTTAACCAATTTATGCCATCAACTCTTAGTGCACGAAGTGATTATGGCCTTACCATTAATTTATGAACAGGAAGAATCAAATCTATTGGCGCTGGCCATCTATAAACAAGGTTTATTTCTGTTAAATAGAGAGTCAGAATGGTACAATTATAAAGTTGAGAATAAACTAGAAGAAAATGAAGGTCTAACCCTATTTAGCACTCTTTAATTGACAGTGCTAAAGATTGTGGTATAATTAGACAGACTTAGGAGGAAATTTAATGAAATCAACATGGAATAAAGAACAAAAAACATTATCAGTAACAATTGATGGTCAAGATTGGGCAGACGCTCAAGAACGTGCGTTTAAAAAAGCATCGAAGGAAGTCACTGTCCCAGGCTTCAGAAAAGGGAAAGCACCAGAATCAATGTTAAGAAAACAAGTCTCACAACAAGCAGTGATGATGGAAGCTGTTAACGAAGCGCTACAAGATATGTATTCATTTGGATTAGAAGATTCACAAGTATCACCAGTAGCTCAACCTGAAGTAGACGTTAAGAGTTTAACGCAAGAGGAACTAGTGGTTGACTTCAAAGTAGAAGTGATGCCAGAAGTCGAACTTGATCCTAAATATAAAGAGTTAAAATTAGAAGTTGAAGAAGTCAGTGTAGTAGACGATGAAGTCGACGCTGAAATTAACCGTCTTCAAGAAGAAGCCGCACAATGGGTTCTAAAAGAAGAAGGGCAAGTTGAAGAAGGAAATAAAGTCGTTTTAGACTATGAAGGATTCAAAGGTGAGGAAGCGTTCGAAGGCGGAAAGGCTGAAAACGCCGAGTTAGAAATCGGTTCTAAGTCATTTATTCCAGGATTTGAAGAAGCATTAGTTGGAGTTAAAAGTGGAGAATCTAAAGATTTAGAATTAACGTTCCCAGAAGAATACCCAGCTGAAGACTTACAAGGACAAGAGGTTATCTTTAAAACAACCGTGCACGAAATTCGTGAAAAAGTCTTACCAGAACTTAATGATGAATTCGTAAAAGAATTAGATGAAGAAGGAGTAGAAACGGTTGAACAATTAAAAGAATCGGTTAAATCTAAGTTGTTGGAAGAAAGACAAAATCAAGCGAAGGTGACAGCTCAAGATAACTTGATCAATCAAGTTTTAGAACACGCAACAGTCGATATTCCAGAAGTGATGATTGACAATGAAGCTCAACAACTAATGGCAGAATTCCAACAAAGACTAAGTCAACAAGGTTTAAACTTCGATATGTACAAACAAATCTTAGGACAAACTGATGAGGATGTCATGGCACAAATTAGACCTGACGCGAATCAAAGAGTACTATATCGATTAGTCATGAATGAAGTAGCTAAACAAGAGGGTGTTGAAGTTACCCCTGAAGATATCGAAAAAGAGTATCAAACAATAAGTGATACCTATCAAATTGACATCGAACAAGTCAAATTAATGGCTCCAGCTGAAGATATCAGCTACGATGTGAAAATTAAGAAAGCGGTCGATTTATTGTTGTCTCGATAAGTTTAGTCTTCCTAAACGAAAGGAGTCAATATGAGTAAAAAAATAGAAATCAATGTTCCAGTGATTTGTACACGAGGCGTTATCGTCTTTCCAAATCAGGACATTATGATAGAAGTAGGCCGTCCAAAAAGCATGAATGCCATTGAGGAAGCTCAAGCTTTCTACAATGGTCATGTTTGGTTGGTCTCACAAAAAGATATTATGGTTGATGACCCTACCGAAGAAGATTTATATCGAGTAGGGACCCTCAGCCAAGTAAAACGAGTCCGCAAAAAGGATGGTTTTATGCGCGTCACATTCTCAGGAATGGAACGGGCTGAACTGATTGAACTCACTGAAGATTCACGCATGATGTATGCTAAAGTTCAACCATTAAATGATCGCCAAGGTGATCCAATGGAAGAACTAGCGCTAATTCGTCGTATTACCCGTGAATTAGAGAACATTGCGGCACACAACGCAAATTTCCCATCCGAAGTGTTGACACAAATGGCTAAAGGAGTGGGTGCTCCCCAATTAGCCGATCAATTCGCACAATTTTTCCCACTTCCATTCCATAAAAAACAAGCACTCTTAGAAGAACTTGATGTGAATGAGAGAATGCTCATGATTATTGCTGATCTCAATCAAGAGAAACAACTCTCAACCATTGAATCAGACATTAATGAAAAAGTGAGAGAACGCGTCGAAGAATCTCAACGTGAATATTACCTTAGAGAAAAATTAAGAGCCATTAAAGAAGAACTCGGCGATGTTTCCAATACAGGGGATGATGTTGAAGATTTACGCGAAATGATTGAAAACAATCCATACCCAGAAAACATTAAAAATAAAGCACTTGATGAACTTAGACGTTATGAAATGTTACCTCAAGCATCAGGCGAATCGGGTGTCATACGAACTTATTTAGACTGGTTACTATTAACTCCTTGGTATCAAGAATCTCAAGACAATGAAGATTTAATCCAAGTAAGAGGGGTCTTAGATGCTGACCATTACGGTTTAGAAAAAGTAAAAGATCGTATCATGGAATACTTAGCGGTTAAACAACAAACCAATTCTTTAAAAGCACCTATTCTATGTTTAGTCGGTCCTCCAGGGGTCGGTAAAACATCTTTAGCAAAATCAATTGCGAGAGCATTAGACCGTGAATTTGTGAAAGCAAGTTTAGGGGGCGTCCGTGATGAAGCAGAAATTAGAGGACACCGTCGTACGTATTTAGGGGCCTTACCAGGTCGCTTTATTCAAGGAATGAAAAAGGCAGGCGTTATCAACCCAGTTTTCTTAATTGATGAACTTGATAAGATGGCCTCAGACTATAAGGGCGATCCATCTAGTGCCATGCTTGAAGTCTTGGATCCAGAACAAAACTACATGTTCTCAGACCATTACTTAGAAGAACCATATGATTTAAGTAAAGTCATGTTTATTGCGACAGCAAACTACCTTGATGATATTCCAGAAGCTTTAAGAGACCGTTTAGAAATCATTGAACTCTCAAGCTATACGGAACAAGAAAAAGTTGAAATTGCGAAACGTCACTTAGTCTCTAAACAGTTACAACAAAATGGGTTAACACCTTCTCAGTTTAAGATTAGCGATGATGTCATTCTCTACTTAATTCGTCACTATACGCGCGAAGCAGGTGTTCGTCAGCTTGAAAGAACAATTGCTGCTTTAGCCCGTAAATGTGTCTTAGAACTGTTAACAACTAAGAAAAAATCCATGACCATTACCATTAAACGGGTGAAAGAAATGCTTGGTCGTGAGAAGTTTGAATATGGTAAGAAAGAAAAAGAAAACCAAGTTGGATTAGTCACAGGTTTAGCCTATACACAATTTGGTGGTGATGTCTTACCAATTGAAGTCACTACCTTTGAAGGTAAAGGACGCTTAATCTTAACGGGTCGTTTAGGCGATGTCATGAAAGAATCAGCTGAAATTGCCCTTGGATTTGTGAAGAGTCATGCCAAAGAATTCGGGGTTGATCCTAAATTTATGGAAACCCATGATATTCATGTTCACGTTCCAGAAGGGGCAGTCCCTAAAGATGGTCCAAGTGCAGGAGTCACCTTAACTACGGCTATCGTCTCAGCTTTAACAGACCGAAAAGTAGAATCAAATCTTGCCATGACCGGTGAAGTGACCCTTCGAGGAAATGTCTTGCCAATTGGTGGTTTAAAAGAGAAATCCTTAGCAGCTCACAGAGTTGGTATTGATACAATCATTATTCCTAAACAGAATGAAAAGGACTTAGAAGATGTCCCAGAATCTGTCAAAGAAAAAATTCACTTTATCCCGGTTGAGCGGATTGCTCAAGTGTTAGAAGTGGCCTTAGAAGTCTAATGGCTGCCAAGTTATTAATCTCAGCGGCCTCACCTAGTCAGTTTCCAGATTCCAAGCAACAAGAAATTGTCTTTGTTGGTAAATCCAACGTGGGTAAATCAACCTTAATCAATGGGTTAACTAACCGTAAGAATTTAGCTTATGTAGGAAAAACACCAGGGAAAACACGCTTGGTCAATTTCTATGAAGTCGATGAAGATCTAATGTTAGTCGATGTTCCAGGGTATGGCTACGCAAAACGTTCTGCCAAAGAATTGGAACGCTATGGAAAACTCATGGAAGGCTATTTCTCACATCGTCCTCATTTAAAGGGGATGGTCATCATCATGGATATCCGTCGCGAGATTAGTGAAGAAGACAGGATGATGCTACAATTAGCGAAAGATCTCAAACTCGCTCATTGTGTCGCGTTGTCAAAAAGCCAAAAAGTCAGTTATTCTCAAGCGAAGTCAAAGGCAATGAACATTAAGCAACAAACAGGTGTTCCTACCTATACCTTTGATTCAAAGACAATGGATGACTTCCAACAAATCAATAATCAAATTCAATTATGGATCCATGGAGAGTCTTAGGACTCTCTTTTTTGTTTTAGCACTTGAAACTTCCTAGTAAAATTTATAGACTAAAGATAGGAGAAAACAAGAATGGAAAATAATTTAGAAAAAGTTCGTAAAGTTTTATTAAACCCAGGTCCAGTGACCTCAACCGAAGGCATACGAAATGCTTTATTATGCGATGATATCTGTCCAAAGGAACAAGAATTCATCGACTTAATGTTAGAGCTTCGCCAAAAACTGTGTCAGGTTGTTAACGCTGATTTTAAAGAGTATGATGCTGTTTTATTCTGTAGTTCTGGGACACTCATCCTAGAATCAGTGATCGCTTCCATGGTTGATGAAGATAAAAAAGTTTTGATGGTCGAAAATGGAACCTATGCTAAAAAAGCAATGAATATCCCAAAAGCGTATAATATAGGGATTGTACATCATGAAGTCGATATTCTAGAGCCAGTCAAAGCTGAAGATATTGAACGCCTTATTGTAGAAAATCCTGACATTTCATTAGTATATGTGACCCATCAAGAAACAGGGACAGGGTTATTAAATCCAATTAAAGAAATAGGAGAAGTGTGTCATAAACACAATGTCATGTTAGCGGTAGACGCCATCTCAACCTATGGTTTAATCCCAATTGATATGGAAAAAGACCATGTTGACTTTGTCATATCAGGGGCTCAAAAAGGACTGTATGCCATGACCGGAATCTCATTTGTGATTGGAAAGCGAAAACGAATCGAAGCATCAGAGAGCTATCCAATGCGATTATTCTATGGACATCTGTATTCGCAATATCATATTTTAAATAAAACAGGGGACATGCGCTTTACACCACCTGTCCAACTTGTGTATGCAGCTGTAGTTGCTGTCGATGAATTATTAGAAGAGGGTGTTATAGAGCGAAGCCAAAGAACAAGAAGGGTATGGGATAGAATCAGAGAACATGGTCAACGCCTAGGCTTTAGAGAGACGCTCGATCCAGATAAAAGTGCTAAATTAGTGGTTGCATTTGATTATCCAGATGGCATCGACTTTAATTTCAAGCACTTCCATGATTTCTTATTTGAGAACCACTATACAATATTCCCATTTCAAACAGGGAAACCCAATACCTTTAGAGTAGGCGCGATTGGAGCCATTGATGAGAATGACATCGATAATTTCTTTAAATTGGTTGAAAAGTATTGGGAACAACAGGGTTACCAATTTCCTGTCGCCTACCAATA
>CAZVKL010000025.1:0-13793 GCA_964627845.1 uncultured Erysipelothrix sp.
ATGTCACGTTTAGATTTACCAAGTGGTGTTGATATCGAAATCAAACTTTAGGAGGTTAGACATGAAAGGATTAATCGGACGTAAATTAGGAATGACACAAGTCTTCTTAACAGATGGATCATTAGTTCCAGTCACAGTCGTTGAAGTACTTCCTAACGTTGTATTACAAAAGAAGACAACTGAAACTGATGGTTATGATGCTGTTCAACTTGGTGTTGTTGATGTTAAAGAACAAAAACAAAATCAAGCGCAAAAGGGACATGCTGCAAAAGCTGATACTACAGCAAAACGTCACCTAAGAGAATTCAAAGGTGAAGAAATGACAAACTTAGAACTAGGTAGCGAAGTCAAAGCAGATTTATTTGAAGCCGGCGAAAAAGTGGATGTCCGTGGACGTTCTCGCGGTAAAGGTTTCATGGGTGCTATCTATCGTAACAATCAAGCAATTGGTCCTAAATCACACGGTTCTAAATCACACCGCGTTCCTGGATCGTTTGCGAACATTGGGGTTAACTCTGCATCGGTTAAACCTGGCTTAATTAAAGCGGGTCAAGAAGGATACAAGATGAGAACTAACCAAAACTTAGAAATTATTAAAGTCGATGCTGACAACAACTACCTTTTAATTAAAGGAAACGTTCCTGGACCTAAAAGAGGAGTGGTAACAATCAGCTCAACAGTTAAACCAGTTAAAAAGGTCGATGCGGTCGAATTAATTGATTTAGCAGGTAAGGAGGAATAGACATGCCAAAATTAGATGTACTTAATTTAGAGGGTAAAGCTGTTTCTGAAATCGAATTAGAAGAGGCAGTGTTTGGCATCGAACCAAATAAACAAGTTTTATTTGATGCGGTTGTCGCACAACAAAATTCACTACGTCAAGGAACGCATAAAGTAAAAGACCGTTCTGAAGTTCGTGGTGGTGGACGTAAACCATGGCGTCAAAAAGGAACTGGACGTGCTCGTCAAGGATCAATCCGTTCTCCACAATGGCGTGGTGGTGGAGTTGTCTTTGGGCCAACTCCTAGAAGCTATACAACTAAACTTAATCGTAAAGTTCGTCGTTTAGCCATTCGCTCAATCTTGAGTCAAAAGGTATTGGACAACGAATTAAAGGTTGTTGAAAACTTAAGCTTCGATGCTCCTAAAACAAAAGATTTCGTTAAATTATTAGAAGCATTAGAATTAAACAAAAAAACAGTGTTTGTTGTTGATGGGCAGGAAGATGCAGAAAACGCATATCTATCCCTTCGTAACTTACAACAAGTACTCTTAATTACTGTTGACCAAGTTAATGTTTACGATGTGATGAATTCAAGTCATGTTGTATTCACCAAATCTGCAGCAGAATTAGCTGGGGAGGTCTTTGCTTAAGATGAGTCAAAATCCAAGAGATATTATCCTTTATCCAATTTATACTGAAAAAACAGTTCAAATTGGTGAAGATGGAAGAGTGGTAACATTTGCGGTCGCAAAAGGAACCAACAAAGTACAAATCAAAAAAGCAATCGAAGAAATCTTCGATGTCAAAGTAGAAAAAGTCAATGTCGTCAACGTTCGTAAGAAAACGAAAAAAGTTGGACGTTTCGTAGGGAAGACTGCGGCTGTTAAAAAAGCAATCGTGACTCTACAAGAAGGACATACAATCGACGTTCTATAGTCTTTAGACAAATATCGGAAGAAAACGCTATTTCCGGATAACACGCGTAAGGAGGAAAAGGTTAATCATGGCGATTAAAACCTATAAACCGACGACAAATGCTCGTCGTGGAATGACAGGTCTTGATTATTCGGGTTTATCAAAAGTTAAACCAGAGAAATCACTACTTGAAAAGAAAAGTAAAAAAGCTGGCCGCAATAACTTAGGCCGTATTACAACTCGTCACCAAGGTGGCGGACACAAACAACGTTATCGTATTATTGATTTCAAACGAAATAAAGATGATGTCCCAGCAAAAGTTGCGACAATTGAGTACGATCCAAACAGAAGTGCGAATATCTGCTTATTAAATTATGCAGATGGTGAAAAACGTTATATCATCGCACCTAAAGGATTAAAAGTTGGTCAAGAAGTTATTTCTGGAGATGCAGTCGACATTAAAGTTGGTAACGCGCTTCAATTAAGAAATATCCCTGAAGGGACAGTGATTCATAACATTGAATTAAAACCTGGTAAAGGTGGACAAATGGTCCGTTCTGCTGGAGCGGCAGCTCAAGTGTTAGGGATTGAAGATCGTTATGTTACAGTAAAACTTGCTTCTGGTGAAGTTCGCCGTGTTCTTGGAACATGCCGTGCAACCATTGGTGAAGTTGGAAACCAAGACCACTCACTTGTTAATATTGGTAAAGCTGGTCGTCAACGTTGGTTAGGAATTCGTCCTACAGTTCGTGGTTCTGCTATGAACCCTAATGATCACCCTCATGGTGGTGGTGAAGGACGTACACCAATTGGACGTGTTGCACCAATGACTCCATGGGGCAAAAAAGCCATGGGTGTTAAAACTCGTAAGAAGAAAAACAAATCAAACGACCTCATTGTACGTCGTCGTAATAGTAAATAGACGAAAGGAGATTAAATAATGGCAAGAAGTTTGAAAAAAGGACCTTTCTGTGATGATCACTTATTAAAGAAAGTGGACGCATTAGAGAAGTCAGGAAAAAAAGAAGTAATTAAAACATGGTCTCGTCGTTCTACAATCTTCCCTCAGTTTGTTGAACATACCTTCGCGGTGTACAACGGGAAAGAACATGTTCCAGTATATGTCACTGAAGATATGGTTGGTCACAAACTAGGTGAGTTTGTTCCGACACGTAAATCTGGAGGACATGGTAGCGATGATAAGAAAGCGGGTCGTAAATAATGGAAAATAGAGACGTTAAAGCCGTAGCTAAGACTGTTAGAATTTCGGCACGTAAAGCACGTCTAGTGCTTGATGAAATTCGCGGAAAAGATGTTGCTGAAGCAAGAGCACTACTGCGCTATACACCTAATAAAGGGGCTGAAGCGGTTGGTAAAGTTCTTAAATCAGCTGTATCAAATGCAACAAACAATCATGAACTAAATGAAGAAAAATTATTCGTTAAAGAATGTTATGCCGATGAAAGCATTACGATGAAGCGTTTTAGACCACGCGGTAAAGGTAGTGCTTCACCAATTCTAAAAAGAACCAGCCACATCACCGTTGTGGTATCAGAAAGAGATTAGGAGGATATCAAATGGGACAAAAAGTAAATCCGATTGGGTTACGTACCGGAATTATCCGTGACTGGCAGTCACGTTGGTATGCAACTGACAAAGAATACGGAAAATATCTTAAAGAAGACATGGATATCCGTAATTATCTAAAAGAAGAACTAAAAGCAGCGTTTGTTTCTCGTATTGAAATCGAAAGAAGTAAAAACCGTGTTGAGATCATCATTAGAGCATCTCGTCCAGGGGTTGTTATTGGACAAAACGGTGAAAATATCGATCGTATTAAAAAACAATTAGAAAAACAATTAGATGGAAATACAGTTCACATTAAAGTCTTAGAAATTGCGAACCCAGATTTAGATGCATTAATCGTTGCAAGAAACATTGCTGAACAATTGGAAAACCGTGCTTCTTTCAGAAGTACTCAAAAGAAAGCAATTCAAAGAACAATGAGATCTGGCGCAAAAGGAATCAAAACAATGGTTTCTGGACGTTTAGGAGGGGCAGATATTGCTCGTTCTGAAGGTTATTCTGAAGGAATTGTACCGCTTCATACATTACGTAGTGATATTGATTATGCGCACTATGAAGCAAATACAACTTTCGGAAAATTAGGTGTTAAAGTTTGGATCTGTCGTGGTGAAGTATTACCAGGAAATATGGTGGTTGAACCAGAAGCACCAAAACACCAAGATCGTGGTCGTCGTCCTCGTCGTCGCCGTAATGATCGCAATCAAAACCGTCGTAATGATCGCAATCAACAACAAGGTGGTGCACCTAGACAAGAACAAGCAAAAGCAGCACCTAAGAAGGCCGAAGCTGAAACAGGAGGTAACTAATTATGTTAATGCCTAAAAGAACTAAATATAGAAGACCTCATCGTTTAAGTTACGAGGGTCGTTCTAAAGGTGGTCGTGAAGTTACATATGGTGAATATGGTCTTGTTGCAATGACAGGTAACTATATTTCTAACCGTCAAATTGAGGCTGCTCGTGTCGCTATGACTCGTCATATGCGTCGTGGTGGTAAGGTTTGGATTAAAATCTTCCCTCATTTGGCAATTACTAAAAAACCACTCGAAGTCCGTATGGGTTCTGGTAAAGGAGCTCCAGAAGGATGGGTTGCCGTTGTAGCACCTGGACGTGTTATGTTTGAAATTGCGGGTGTCAATGAAGAGACCGCAAAAGAAGCTTTCCGTCTTGCTGCTCATAAATTACCAGTTAAATGTAAGTTTGTCCGCAAAGGTGAGGAGGACGCAGTTTAATGACTATCAAAGAAATTCGTGATAAATCAAATGCTGATTTAGAAAAAGAAATTGATTCTCTAAAAGAAGAACTCTTTAACCTTCGTTTTCAAAAAGCGACAGGACAATTAGAAAATCCATTAAGAATTAAAGAAGTACGCAAAACAATCGCAAGAATCAAAACAGTGATCACTGAGAGAGATCTCAGTGGCGCACAATAGGAGGTTGCTTCATGGAAAAGAATCGTAAAGTGTACCGAGGTAAAGTTGTTTCGGATAAAAACGATAAGACGATTATCGTTGAAGTAACCACATCTCGCCCACATCCTTTATATGGAAAGCGAGTTAAATACTCAAAGAAATTTACTGCACATGATGAAAATAACCAAGCTAAAATCAATGACTTAGTGGTCATCGCTGAAACAAGACCGTTATCAAAAACTAAGCATTTCCGTTTAGTTCGAGTTGTTGAAGAAGCTGTCGTAGTTTAGGAGGTGTTATCATGATTCATAACGAAAGTAGATTAAATGTAGCTGATAACACTGGAGCGCGTGAAGTCTTAGTCATCCGTGGCTTAGGTGGATCTCGTCGCCGTTCATCAAATATCGGAGACATCGTGGTTTGTACTGTAAAAGAGTCAACACCAGGTGGAACGGTTAAAAAAGGTGAAGTTGTTAAAGCAGTTATCGTCAGAACAAAATATGGCTTACGTCGTGAAAATGGAACTTATATCCGTTTTGATGACAATGCCTGTGTCATCATCAGAGATGACAACACACCACGCGGAACACGGATCTTTGGTCCAGTGGCTCGTGAACTAAGGGATAAAAACTTCATGAAAATCGTGTCGTTAGCTCCCGAAGTACTGTAGGAGGTCTTTAAATGAGAATATTAAATGGTGATACCGTAAAAATCATCACTGGTTCATTTAAAGGAACCGTTGGTGAAGTAATCAAAGTCAACCCTAAAAAAGATATGGTTATGATTGAAGGCGTTAATTTACAAAAGAAACACCTTAAACCAAGCCAAGGAAATCCTGAGGGAGGCATTATTGAAAAAGAAGGTTGGATTCATGTATCTAACGTTCAAATTTATGATGCTAAGAAGAAACAAGCAGGACGCATCGGATACAAACAAAATTCAAAAGGCGAAAAAGTCCGCTACTATAAAAAGAGCGGTAACTTAGTAAAGTAGGAGGGAAATCATGAGTCGTTTACAAGAAAGATACTTAAATGAGACTGTACCTGCTTTAGTTAAAAAGTTTGAATATACGAGTGTCATGCAAGTACCAAAATTAGAAAAAATCGTTGTTAATATGGGAGTTGGCGACGCAATCAACAATCCTAAAGCATTAGAGGAAGCGGTTGAAGAACTAACTCAAATCACAGGTCAAAAACCTGTTATCACAAAAGCTAAAAAATCAATTGCGAACTTCAAATTACGTGAAGGAATGTCAATTGGATGTAAAGTTACTTTGCGTGGCGAAAAAATGTATCACTTCTTTGATAAGTTAGTGAATATTGCATTACCACGTGTAAGAGACTTCAGAGGTGTCAGTTCAAGTTCGTTTGATGGACGTGGCAATTACACTTTAGGTGTTAAAGAACAACTTATCTTCCCAGAGATTAACTATGATAAAATCAACCGTTTACGCGGAATGGACATTGTCATCGTTACAACAGCTGAGAACGATAATGAAGGACATGCTTTATTACAAGAACTAGGCATGCCATTTACCAAGAGAGCAGGAGGACAATAATCATGGCAAAAAAAGCAATGATCAATAAACAACAAAAAACTCAAAAGTTTAAAGTTAGAGAATACACACGTTGTTCACGTTGTGGCCGTCCTCACTCTGTTATCAAAAAATACGGAATTTGTCGTATCTGCTTCAGAGAATTAGCTTATAAAGGCCAATTACCTGGAGTTAAGAAGGCAAGTTGGTAGACCTAAGGAGGCCAAAACATGAATATGACTGATCCAATTGCTGATATGCTTACTCGTATCCGTAATGGGCTTCAAGCTCGTCACGAAACAGTTGATATACCAGCTAGTAAAGAAAAATTAGAAATTGCCCGTATCTTAAAAGAAGAAGGATTTATCCTTAACTATTCTGTCAATGGTGATGTTAAGAAAACAATGACTGTTGAATTAAAATATGGACCAAATCGCGAAAAGATTATCTCTGGATTAAAGAGAATCTCTAAACCAGGCCTACGGGTCTATGCCAAAGCAAATGACTTACCACGTGTTCTAAACGGACTTGGTGTAGCTATTATCTCCACTTCAAGTGGGTTAATGGTTGACCGTGAAGCTCGTAAGAACAATGTTGGTGGCGAAGTTATTGCCTACATTTGGTAATCAGAAAGAGGAATAGAAATGTCACGTATCGGAAATAAGGCGATTACCATTCCATCTGGTGTTGAAGTTGATATTAAAGATGGTAATGAGGTGACGGTCAAAGGTCCTAAAGGAACTTTATCTCGCACCTTCAGACCAGAATATGAATTAAAAATTGAAGATGGGGTGCTAACAGTTATTCGCCCAAATGATGAAAAAGAAACAAAACAAATTCATGGAACAACTCGCTCATTATTAAGCAACATGATTGAAGGGGTTCATGAAGGATTTAAAAAAGAATTAGATATCGTTGGGATTGGGTACAGAAGTTCAATTCAAGGATCAAAGCTAGTCCTACAAGTTGGATATTCTCATCCTATCGAATTCGAAATTCCTTCAGACTTAGAAGTGAAAGTAGATAAAAATACGCACATCACAGTCGAAGGGATTGATAAACAATTAGTTGGTGAATTTGCTGCTAATGTCCGTGCAACACGTAAACCTGAACCATATCTTGGTAAAGGAATTCGTTATACAGGTGAACATGTCCGTCGTAAAGAAGGTAAGACGGCTGCTAAGAAATAGAAGGGATCTAAGTTATGCTTAAAAAATTAGATAGAAATGCAAAACGTGTCAAAAGACACCAAAGAATGCGTAATAAAATAAGTGGAACTCCAGAACGTCCTCGTCTTAGCGTTTACCGTTCAGGCCTTCACATTTACGCTCAATTAATTGATGATGTAAATTCAAAAACTTTAGCAAGCGCTAGTTCATTAGCCCTTAAACTTGAAAAAGGTGGAAATGTTGAAGCCGCAAAACAAGTTGGTGAAGCAATTGCGAAAGAAGCTCAAAAAGTTGACATCAAATCTGTTGTGTTTGATCGTTCTGGTTACCTCTATCACGGACGTATTAAAGCACTTGCCGAAGCTGCTCGTGAAGCAGGCCTAGAGTTTTAGAAGGGATAGATTATGACACAAGATCGTAGAAACAATAGAAGAAGATTTCAACAAGAACAAGAATTCGAAGAGCGTGTTGTTACCATTAACCGTGTAACAAAGGTTGTTAAAGGTGGACGTCGCTTCAGATTCTCAGCATTAGTTGTTGTTGGAGATAAAAAAGGTCGCGTAGGATTCGGATTAGGTAAAGCTAATGAAGTTCCTGATGCAATCAGAAAAGCGGTAGAAAACGCTAAGAAAAACATTATTAATGTAAATATTATTAACAATTCAACGATTCCACATCCAGTCCAAGGAAAATATGGTGCTGGTGAAGTTCGCTTAATCCCTGCCTCAGAAGGGACAGGAGTTATTGCGGGTGGAGCCATCCGTGTCGTCTTAGAACTTGCTGGAATTAACGATATCTTGACTAAATGTATTGGATCAAGAACACCAATTAACATGGTTCGCGCAACTTTTGAAGGTCTTTCAAACTTGAAGACTGTCAATGAAGTGGCTAAATTACGTGAACTAAAAGTTAAAGAAGTACGATAGGAGGGTTAACCAATGAAATTACATGAATTAACTCATACTGATGGCGCTCGCACTGAGCGTAAACGTATCGGCCGTGGTCCTGGATCAGGAACTGGTAAAACAGCTGGTAAGGGACATAAAGGTCAAAACGCAAGATCTGGTGGCGGTGTTCGCTTAGGTTTTGAGGGGGGTCAAACGCCATTATTCCGTCGTTTACCAAAACGTGGATTCAAGAATATTAATCGTAAAGAATACACAATTGTTAACCTTGATACACTTAATAAATTTGAAGATGGAAGTGAAATTTCTCTTGAAATCTTATTAGATGCTGGTTTAGTTAAAAAGGGCAACGATGGCTTAAAAGTTTTAGGTCAAGGCACTTTAGATAAGAAATTAGTTGTTAAGGCTACAAAATTCTCTAAATCTGCGCAAGAAGCTATCGAAAAAGCAGGTGGAAAAGTCGAGGTCCTGTAGATGATTAAGACCTATGTCGATCTCTTGAAAAATCCAGAGATTCGAAAGAAAATACTATTTACTGCTTTAGCAATGTTGGTCTTCCGTTTAGGTGCTCAAATTACAGCACCAAATGTTAATGAATTCCAATTGACTGCAGGCGCTAGTAATTCAATCATTGATATGATGAACTTACTAGGTGGTGGAATGCTTCAAAGCTTCTCCATCTTCGCATTAGGAGTTGGGCCTTACATTACGGCTTCAATTGTTTTCCAATTGTTAGCCATGGATGTTGTCCCATACTTTACTAACCTTCAAAAAGAAGGCGAACAAGGTCGTAAGACTTTAGATCGATATACACGTTATTTAGCGGTTATCTTAGCATTTGTTCAATCAATTTCTATGTTGTATGCAATGAATGCTGGGAACCCTGGTCTGATGTTAGACCCAACCATTAGTGGCTATTTCTCAACTGGATTAGTCATGACGGCTGGATCAATGTTCCTGCTTTGGTTAGGTGATCAGATCACTAAAAAAGGAATTGGTAACGGAACATCTCTTATTATCTTTGCGGGGATTGTCTCTAGTTTACCGACTACTTTCGCTTCAGTTTATAACTCATTATTGGGACCTGGCTTTAGTGTTGGTGGATTCCTAAATTACTTGTTATTTATCTTAATTTACTTCCTAATTATTATCTTAGTTATCTTTATGACTCGTGCTGAGCGTCGTATTCCAATTCAGTATACTTCTAGCTCACTTGTTCAAAGAAAATCAGATAAAAACTATTTACCATTGAAGATAAACTCTGCATCAGTTATTCCAGTCATCTTTGCGAATGCGATTATGACGGCTCCTGTGACAGTCCTAAGTTTCTTCAATAATCAAGGCGCACAAAATGCTTATACCTTCTTAAATGATTTATTAAGTTTACAATCATTTAGTGGATTACTGATTTATTCAGTATTAATTGTCTTCTTTACCTTCTTCTATACTAACTTACAAGTTGATCCTAAGAAGATATCAGACAATCTACAAAAGAATGGTTCCTATGTTGTAAGTATTAGACCTGGTGAAGCAACACGTAAGTATGTTTCAACCGTTCTAAACCGTATTACAGTGTTAGGGGCAGCCTTCCTCTTATTCATTGCTTTACTACCACATATTATTCCAATGGTTTCGGATGTTCCAGCTGCTGTCTCAGTAGGTGGTACAGGGATTATCATTGTCGTAGGGGTTGCGTTAGAGACAATGAAACAATTAACTTCTCAAATGACATCTCGTCGTTATACAGGATTTAAGAGGGGTAATGCGTAGATGAATATCTTAATTATGGGTGTTGCCGGCTCAGGTAAAGGTACCATGGCTGAATACATTACTCAACATTATGGTATTCCTCATATTTCAAGTGGGGAAATGTTTAGAACTTCGATTCGTCGTGGGACTTCACTTGGATTACTTGCTAAGCAATATATTGATCATGGACTATTAGTTCCTGATGATGTAACCATTCAAATGATTCGAGATCGTTTATCTCAACCAGATTGTGCGAATGGCTACCTCTTGGATGGATTTCCAAGAACCATGATTCAGACAGGTGCATTCGAAAAATTAATCGATGACACCTCTCTTGAATTGGATAAAGTGATTAATTTAAATGTTGATTTTGAAGTGTTAGAAGAAAGAATCACTGGTCGTCGATTATGTGAAGACTGTGGGGCTATCTATAACATTCATAATCATCAACCTAAAGTTGAGGGTGTCTGTGATGTTTGTGGTGGAAATCTCTATCAACGTTCGGATGATACCACTCAACAATTAGAGATTCGTATCAAAGAATATGAACACTTAACAAAACCTGTAATTGATTTCTACATTGGTAAGGGTGATGTTATACAAATTGATGCCTCTAAAGAAGTGTCTCAAGTTTGGGCACAGCTAAAACAAGCATTGGAGGAAATTGATGATCACTAATAAATCTGCTAGAGAAATTGAATTTATGAGACAGGCTGGGTGGATAGTTGCTAAAACACTCGAAGTTGTCGAACCTTATATTAAACCGGGCGTTAGCACGTATGAACTTGATCAAATCTGCGAAAAGACGATTCGTTCATATGATGCTACCCCGAGTTTTAAGGGGTATCAAGGTTTCTCAGGGTCGATTTGTTCCTCAGTCAATGAAGTGTTAGTTCATGGAATCCCTAGTAAAAATGTTGTCTTAAAAGATGGGGATATTATTACCATTGATGTTGGCGCAAATTACAAGGGATATCATGGTGATGGCGCATGGACATTTGCTGTAGGAGACATTAGTGATGAAGCGAAACAGTTGATGCAAGTGACTCACGATGCCTTGTATAAAGGAATTGAACAAGTTGCACCAAATGTACATCTAGGGACTGTGTCTCACGCTATTGGATCATATATCAAACAGTTTGGTTATGGCATTCCAATGGATTACACAGGCCATGGCATAGGACGTAATCTTCATGAAGATCCAGCTATTTTCAATGATGGTCAGCCTAATAAAGGAGTTCTTCTGAAAGAAGGAATGACTATCTGCATTGAACCAATGGTTCAAGCCGGTAAACCGTTCACTAAAGTTTTGCGTGATAATTGGACTGTAATTAGTAAAGATAAGTCGTTAACGGCTCATTATGAACATACAATAGTTGTCACAAAAGATGGCTGTGAAATTCTAACAACTACTAATCAACAGGAGGAACATTAATGGCAAAGCAAGACGTTATTGAAATGGAGGGGGTTATCGTTGATACACTTCCTAATGCTCAATTTAAGGTAGAATTACCTAATGGACACGAGATCTTGGCTCACGTTTCTGGTAAAATCCGTATGCACTACATTCGCATTTTACCAGGTGACCGTGTCACGGTGGAAATTTCCCCGTATGATTTAACACGTGGCCGCATTACATTCAGACATAAATAGTTAAAAGGAGAAAACACAATGAAAGTTAAACCATCTGTAAAACCAATTTGTGATAAATGCCGTGTCATTAAACGTAAAGGACGCGTCATGGTAATTTGTGAAAATCCTAAACACAAACAAAGACAAGGATAAGAAGGAGAAAAAATTATGGCTCGTATAGCAGGAGTGGATATCCCACGTAATAAACGTGTTGAAATTTCCCTTACTTATATTTATGGTATCGGATTATCAACATCACAAAGTATTTTAGAACAAGCAGGAATTGATAAAAATATTCGCGTTAAAGATTTGAGCGATGATCAAGTTAACGAAATTCGTAATGTCGTTAATACAATTAGAACTGAGGGAGACCTTCGTCGTGAAGAATCATTAAACGTTAAGCGTTTAATGGAAATCGGTTCATACCGTGGAATTCGTCACCGTCGTGGACTTCCAGTTCGTGGACAAAGAACAAGAACCAATGCACGTACTCGTAAGGGACCTAGACGTACGGTCGCTAACAAGAAGAAATAGGGGGTACTAAAAATGGCAAAACAACAAAAAGGTAGAACGACTCGTAGACGTCGTGCCCGTAAGAATATTGCGAAGGGTGTTGCGCACATTCATTCAACATTTAACAACACCATCGTTACTATCACTGATGAAGCTGGCAATGTTGTCGCTTGGTCAAGTGCTGGTGCACTAGGATATAAAGGATCTCGTAAGTCAACTCCATTCGCAGCTCAATTAGCTGGGGAAGCTGCAGCAAAGGCAGCAGTTGAACATGGGATGAAATCAGTTGAAGTTTCCGTTAAAGGACCTGGTCCTGGACGTGAAGCGGCTGTTCGTTCATTACAAACGGCAGGGTTAGATATTAGTGTTATTAATGACAACACACCTATTCCACATAATGGATGTCGTCCACCAAAACGACCTCGTGGATAATTAATGCCAATTAAATTTGTAAATGGAGGGAATAGTTATGCAACAATTTGAACGTGCAACATTTGAAATCGTCGCCAAAGATGAACAGAATAATTATGGAAAATTTGTCATTGAACCTCTTGAAAAAGGGTTTGGTAACACTTTAGGAAATGCATTAAGAAGAGTTCTTCTTTCTTCATTACCAGGTGCTGCTGTTTACTCTTTAAAAATTGATGGAGTTCAACACGAATTCTCTTCATTACCTGGCGTTAAGGAAGATGTGACTGAAATTCTGCTTAACGTCAAGGATTTAATTCTTACTATTGATGATGATGAGACACATACCTTACGTGTGTCTGAAAAAGGTCCAAAGGTTGTTACAGCAAGTGATATTGTACTTCCAGCAGGAGTGAAAGTTGTCAATGAAGATCTTGTCATCGCAAATATTGCTGATGGTGGAACTTTAGAGATCGAAATGAAAGCTCACAATGGTCGTGGTTACGTTTCACAAGTAACTAATAAAAACTTGTATAAAGAACTATCTCAAGGATTTGGCACTATCTATACAGACTCGATTTATACTCCAATTAAACGTTGTGCTTATCAAGTAAGCCCGACTCGAGTGGGGACAAACACACAATTTGATTCATTGGAAATTGAAGTGTGGACTGATGAGTCTATCAAACCACAAAAAGCTTTAGCATTAGCCTCAAAAATTCTAAGTGACTATTTCGCATTAATTATGGAATTAGAAGAAAACTTAGTTGAAGATGAGTCTATTATTAAAGAATCAGTGGGAGGTTCTGAGAAACCAAAAGCAACGATGATGATTGAAGACTTAGACTTGTCTGTCCGTTCTTACAATTGTCTAAAACGCGCTGGCATTCAGACTGTAGAAGAATTAACTCAAAAAACCGAAGATGAAATGATGAAAGTCCGTAACTTAGGAAAGAAATCATTAAAAGAAGTTAAAGATAAATTAGATGACTTGGGCCTTACATTTAAAGGCGACCAAAAGTAAAGAGGAGGAACACAAATGAGAAATCGTAAACTAGGTGTTGATTCAGCACACCGAAAAGCAATGTTACGTAACCTTGTTACATCCTTAGTGATGAACGGTTCAATCACAACGACTCAACATAGAGCGTTAGAACTACGTACTGTTGCCGATAAGTTAGTGACTCTTGCCAAACGTAATGATTTGCATGCTCGTCGTCAAGCAGCTCAAATCTTATTTAATGTCA
>CAZVKL010000026.1:0-12962 GCA_964627845.1 uncultured Erysipelothrix sp.
GATGAAGTCGAACTTGATCTCTATAACTTTGAACGGGCTAATATCCCCAAGGATCACCCAGCCCGGGATATGCAAGATACCTTCTATATTTCAGAAGAATTATTATTAAGAACCCATACAACCGCCATTCAAATGCGCGCTCTTGAAGCCGCCCATGGTCAAGTTCCAATAAAATTAATCTGTCCAGGGAAGGTTTATCGTAAAGATGATGATGATGCGACTCACTCTCATCAGTTCAATCAAATTGAAGGATTAGTCGTAGGTCATGGAGTAACTTTAGCCGATTTAAAAGGAACCTTAGAACTCTTAGCCAAACGGATGTTTGGTCAAGACCGTACCATTCGCTTTAGACCATCCTACTTCCAATTCACTGAACCAAGTGTTGAAGTCGATGTGTCCTGTCATATCTGTAATCAAGCAGGCTGCTCTGTCTGTAAAGGCACCGGTTATATTGAAGTCTTAGGAGCCGGTATGGTCCACCCAGCCGTCTTAAAGATGGCCGGCTTTGAAGACACAAGCCTGAGTGGTTTTGCCTTTGGTGTCGGCTTAGAGCGTGTGGCCATGCTTAAATATGGCATTGATGATATCCGTTCGTTTTACACCAATGATGTCCGTTTCTTAAAACAATTTGAAAGGTTTGAATAAATATGAAAATTAGTCGTCGTTGGCTCGATCAACTCGTCGATGTTTCCGATATTGAAACAACTGTCCTAGCAGACACGCTAACAGGTGCAGGACACGAAGTTGAATCAATAGAGCCACTAGTCATCGGAAATAATTTAGTCATAGGACATATCTTAGAATGTGTCGACCACCCAGACTCAGACCACCTTCATGTCTGTCAAGTCGATGTAGGGGAACAAACCCTACAAATCGTCTGTGGTGCACCCAATGTCGCCCAAGGCCAAAAGGTCATTGTGGCTAAAGTTGGTGCTCAATTAGAAGGCTTAAAAATCAAAGAATCAACCATTCGTGGTGTAGAAAGCTTTGGAATGATCTGTTCCTTAAAAGAACTTGCCTTAGATGAAAAATTCATTCCAGAATCATCCCTAACAGGTATTGAAATCTTAGGTGATGATGCTATTGTTGGTGATGATCCCATCGCTTATTTAGGATTAGACGATGAAATCCTTGACATTAAACAAACGGTTAATAGAAGTGATTTCTTATCCATGGATGCCATCGCCAGTGAAGTAGCTGGTCTATTTAAGCGTGATTTACTCATCAAACAAATTGAACTTGATACAGAGGCAGGTCAGCCAACTCAATTTAAAGTGGATAGTCAAACAGACAATTGTCCATTGTTCTGGGCAAAGGTTGTGCGTAATGTCAAAATTCAAGAATCACCAACCTGGATTAAACGAGCTCTAAGAGGCTCTGGTATGCACCCAATCAATAACTTAGTGGATATCTCAAACTTAGTGATGTTAGAGACCGGTCAACCAAATCACCTTTATGATTATCGTTTCTTTAAACAACCAGAAATTACAGTCATTGATAATTACTCTGGAACTCAACTGGCCCTAGATGGGGAAGAGTATGAGCTTAAAGAAGGGGACACAATTATCTCAAGTGCAGGTGAGCCAATCGGAATTGGGGGCGTCAAAGGATTAGGAAACTCAATGATTCAACCTGATACCAACAGTATCGTTATTGAAATTGCCTCCTTTGATTCAGTCGCCATTCGTGAAACCTCTCGTCGTTTAGGATTAATCACTGACGCCAGTTTACGATATTCAAAACCAATGGATCCTCTTGCCCCACAAAAAGCACTCAAGAAAATTCTTCATTACTTAAAACTTTATGCTGGGGTTACGGATGCTGATTTAGAAACAACGGTCAAATATGATGTGACACCAAAATATGTGCCACATTCTGTTTCCGTTTCTATGGAAGAAATCAACAGTTTATTAGGAACCGATATTGAGATCGAACAAGTAATCGATGTCTTTAAACGCTTAGACCTTAACCCAACTATTATTGGTGATCGAATCAGTTGTCAGATTCCAAGTGTACGACGTGATTTATGGATTAAAGAAGATTTAATCGAAGAAGTTATTCGTGTTTTAGGTTATGAGCTCATTGAATCAACCTATCCACATTTAGAATTAACTCAAGATGCACCCTATACCCACGCTCAACAAATTATTCGTGATATTGAAGAGAAGGCTGTCGCCCTTAACCTTAATCAGGTGATGACCTATACACTGGTTGATAAAGACAAAATTAAAGGACAAGATCCAATTGAGTTACTCTCACCATTATCTGAAAATAGACAATATATTCGAGATCAACTCAGCCCATCCTTACTGGATACCCTACAATATAATCTAGATCGTAAGAATCTTAATCAATCTTATTTTGAAGTGTCACAAGTCTACACAAAAGAGTCTTCCAATTGGCATTTAGGCATTATTGGATCGGGTCAATTAAGAATTGAGAACTGGCAAAAACAACAATTAAACTGTGATTTTTATACTATTAAAGGCTTAGTCCAAGAACTATTAGTCTCACTCGGTATTAATCTCAACCGTTTAGCCTATAAAGAAGTTAAGGATTCATCATTCTATCATCCTTATCAGTCAGCGACACTCTTACTAGACAATAAAGAGATTGGATCTTTAGGGGTCATCCATCCTGCTTTAGGCATTAAAAATGGCATGCTAGCAGAAGTGAACTTAGAACCTGTCTTTAGTGCTAAAAAAGCTAAAACTAAATTTAGCTCAATTAACAAGTATCCAACCATTAAACGAGATTTAGCCTTATGGGTCCCAACAGAAGTCAACCATGAGACCTTAGTGAAGACCATTAAAAAAGCTGGTAAGCCATATTTAACCGATGTTAAAGTGTTTGATTTATTCATGAAAGATGATCAAAAATCAATGGCCTATACGCTCTCTTTTAGTTCAAATGAAAAGACCCTAGAAGATAAAGAGGTCAATCAAGCCATTGAAGAAATAATGAAAGCGCTAAATGCTCATAATGCTATTTTAAGAACGAGTTAAGTGTGTTAAACTGATAACAATTGAATCAAGGAGGGTTTTTCGATGAGTATTCGTTATTTGGATACACCAATTCGCTATTTACGCAATGAAGTCTTTAAAGCGATAACATCCGCTGCTTTTGATGAGTGGAGTAGTGATCAAATCAATCACATTCCATTTGTTATTATCGAAGGGGACTTCCCAACCTATCGTGAATCGGTGACGCGTGAGCGGCAAATTATCTCTGAGAGAGTTCGACTCGCCCTAGGTTTAGATTTATGGGAAATTGATGTGCTCAATGGTCATTCCCATGATTTTGATTTAGAATTGTTAAAAGAACATAAATTACCTTCACAAGCCCTTCGAGTCATTCCAAGCGCTTGTGAGTCCTGCGAAGAAAAGTCATACTTCGTCAGTAATACCTGTCATGGTTGTTTAGCGCATCCATGTATTTCAGTCTGCCCCGTCCATGCAACTTCATTACAAAATGGACTTAGTTTTATAGACCAAAATACCTGTATTAAATGTGGGAAATGTTTTGATGTCTGTCCCTATGGATCGATCATTAAAAACGAACGCCCATGTGTGGCAGCCTGTGGAGCCAATGCCTTCACTAAGAACCCAGAGAACGACAAAGCCATTATCATTTCAGATAAATGCGTCGCCTGTGGAATGTGTATGGTCTCTTGTCCATTTGGCGCAATCATGGATAAATCGGAAATCTACCAAGTGGTTAGTAGCTTTAAATCAGAACGTGTTTACGCCATTGTGGCACCAGCCATTGCCGGTCAATTTGGTAATACCGTTAAATATCCACAACTGGTTGCCGGTCTAAAACAATTAGGCTTTAGTGATGTCAAAGAAGTTGCCTTAGGAGCAGATATTACCACTGTGGTAGAGAGTGAAGAATACGTGCATCATGTCTTGGAAGGGGATCAACCATTCTTGGCAACCTCTTGTTGTCCAGCCTGGTCTAAATTTGCTAAGAGAGAACTGAAAGAACTTAAACATTGTGTCTCTGAATCCAGTTCCCCAATGATTGAAACAGCCAAAGTCATAAAACGAGAAGATCCACATGCTCGAATTGTCTTTATTGGTCCTTGTTCGGCCAAAAAACAAGAAGTAGCAGAACCTAAGATGGCAGGATGGGTTGATTATGTCTTAACCTTTGAAGAAATCAACTCCATGTTTATTGCTAGAAACATTGTCCTTAGTGACATTGAAGCCCAAGAATTAGAGGATGATGCCTCTAAAGATGGACGCGGCTTTGCGGTTAGTGGTGGTGTTCTGGCAGCCATTGACCACATTATGAAAGAAAAATACCCAGATTATGTCTTTAATACGGATCGTGCTGAAAACTTAGCAGAATGTCGAAAATTATTGTTACAAGCGAAATTTGGGAAACGAAATAAATATATTATTGAAGGAATGGCCTGTCCTGGAGGTTGTGTCGGAGGTGCGGGAACCCTGGTTAACCAAAACAAATCTCATATGAAGGTCAAAGAGTTTGCGAATCAATCATCGATGGACTCAGCCACTCAGGTTTATGATAAAGTATATAAGTAATGTTGATTAATGTCCTAAAAGGTTTTATTATTGCGGTAAGCATGTTAGTCCCAGGGGTCTCAGGTGCGACGATGATGATGACCCTACGTGTCTATAATCAATCCCTTGAATTTCTGACTGGACTAACAAAAGGTGTCTTACTCCATAAAAAAATGATGCTCCATTTAACCATTGGAGCACTTTTAGGCTTATTAGGCTTCTCTCAAGTGATGCTATGGCTGTTAAGTCACTATGATTTTTGGCTACGCTACTTTTTCTTGGGCTCAATTTTAGTCGGTTTATTCTTACTGTTTAAACAAATTCCGACTCAAAAAATTAAGATTCATCATTTGAGTTATTTGTTGATTGGGATTGTGATTGCCTTAGGGTTGGAACAACTGGAGACAACCTCATTAATTAAAAGCACCCCTGATATCTCATTAGTCATATTAGGTGGAATAGGGATTGCAGTCGCCTTGATCTTGCCTGGTATTTCAACCAGTTTTGTTTTATTAACACTCGGATTATATGAACCGGTCTTAAGTGCATTAACGTCCTTTAACCTCCAATTTATGGCAATCTTAGTCGTAGGTATTTTAATTGGAGTTTTATTAACTGCCAAGATTCTGGTTTATTTATTAAACATTCACCCTGTGGGGACCACGATTTTAATTTGTGGCTTTGTGGTAGGATCGTTATGGGAGGTGTTCCCGGGCTTACCATCTTCACAGAATCTATGGTTGGTTTTAGTCATGATTCTAGCTGGGGCAATGTTAATGAAATTGTTAGAAACATTAAGTTTTTATTTTGAAACAGAACAATGATAAAATAAGAAGGAAAGTTAGGAGAATTTATGGGAAGACATTTTGAAGTGCGGGCTGCGTCCATGGCCAAAACTGCGGCAGCCAAAACAAAAATATATTCAAGATATGGAAAAGAAATTTATTTAGCGGCTAAAAATGGGGTGCCTGACCCTGAGATGAATGATGTCCTTAGACGTGTCATTGCTCAAGCGAAAAGCAATCAAGTCCCTGCCGATGTCATTAATCGTGCCATCGATAAAGCAAAAGGGGGGACGGGAGAAAACTATGAGTCCGCACGCTATGAAGGATTTGGTCCGGGTGCTGCGACCATCATTATTGATTGTTTAACGGATAATTTAAATCGTTCACTCGCTGACATACGTACGGCTTTTAATCGAACTCACTTAAAATTAGGGGCTGCAGGTTCAGTCTCATTTGCGTATGATCATGTGGGTCTCTATGTCTTTGATGCTGATATCGATGAAGAAACATTGTTAGAATCACTCTTAGAAGCAGAGATTGATGTGATCGAACTTGAAAAAGAAGACAATACCTTTGAGATGCAAGTTCCTGTCACTCAGTTTCATGAGACGAAAGAACAGTTGGATGCTATTTTAGGTGAAAATCAAGAATACAAAGTGTTTGAGTTAACGATGTTACCCCAAGAAATGGTTGAGTTAGAGAGCCAAGAAGATAAAGAGACCTTTTCTAAGTTAATTACCATGTTAGAAGATGTGGATGATGTTCAAAACATTTACCACAATGTGAGTAATCTTGACTGATTTTAAATTTGTCACCCAAGGAAAGGGTGACGAGGTCTTGCTCTTTGGTCATAAGATTTGTGAGCTGGATTGGTTATATTTAGGGAAAGAAATTGAAGTATATGATGCTGGCCAAAAAAAGAACCTGATGCTCAGTCTTTATCAGGTTGAAATAAGCGGTGGGTATTATGTGTTTGGAGCCAATGAAATTGCCGATAATGAATGGGTTTTTTATACCCAACAAAAATAGGAAGGAACCACAATATGGATGAACAAGATCTTCATGAATTAGCCTTAGCCTATTGCGAAGTGTATTTCCAAGGGTCTAAACCAAGTCCTAAGTCTTATTTCAAAGTCTATTTAAAGGCGATCAATGTTTTTGAGAGACAAATAGAAAAGGCTAGTTTAAGAGTTCATGACGAAACCTTAGAGTCAATTAAACAGAATCTTGATTCGTTGGAAGAATAATCATTTTAGAAATCTCCTGTTGTAGGAGATTTTTTTCTTGGCTAAAGAGTTGGTAGATTTGAGTCGCGTTGAGTTCTGGTTCAATTTGAACCCTGTCAAAATCACCGATCTTAGTCCCAATCTCTAATTCTTTTAGGTAACTTAAAGCATCTTCTCTAACACCTAGTATTCGAATTTTATCATTATTAAAGGTTTCGACCAGCTCTTTTTTATGATTGAGTAAGATGTGCATACAGATTCGACTGATGCGACTTCTAGAATAACGACGAGAAGTACTCGCTTGTAGAAATGTGTCAAAATCATCATAGACTTCAGCATTTTTCTTGAGATGATTTTGAATGCCCTCAGAGACTAAAAAGATTTCTGATAATTCCTTTGAGGAAGTACTCAGTAATTTATAACGAAGCAATTCAAACATTTTATGAGTTAAACTTATTTCGGATAAGTCAGTTAACGATTGTTGGGTATAATGAGGATTATTGAGATGCTTACGGATATCGTGTGCACTTAAAAAGCCTTCAATATTCTCGTTTTCAAAATAATGATTGGTCCTGCCAATGCTTAAAGGCGTGATTGTGGTCTCTCTAATGGCTCTTAAATAGGCCATGGCTAAGATATCATTAGGATAGTGCTGAGTATCGTCTAGGGCGATGGCCCGTTGGTACGATTCCCCTTGTGCTAAACGCTCTTTAAGACGATCTAAGTTAACAGGTAATTGTGAGAGTTGAGTGAGGGTTTCTAAATCATTGCTTTCAGATCCAAAAACAATGGAGTCAACCTTCATCTTGTTTAGAATCTTAACCGATTCTTTGCCGAAAACATCAGCCGCCTGCAACGCATAAATTGTGGGTAGTTCACAGACAATGTCCACCCCATGGTTTAATGCTGCTTGAACGCGTTTAAATTTAGAGACAATAGCCGGTTCCCCTCGCTGAACAAAATGAGGTGACATAACACCGATGATTAAATCTGCGCCTGATTTTAGTCTGGCTTGTTGGATATGATATTGATGTCCTAAGTGCATCGGGTTATACTCGATGATAATTCCACAACTTTTCATGAGTCAAGTTTATCATGTTTAGTCCAAATTATCACTTTAACCTTGACAGTTGTTAATTAACTTTTTACACTTTAGGCATGGAAACTCATTTTGAATTACGTCAATCGATTCATGAGCCGATTTTACATGGCACCATCTATCAACCCGAGAGTGTTTTTAGTGTCATCTTATTTATTCATGATGTCAATGAATCACGCTTTCGTTATGAGCCACTCGCACATTATTTTAATCAACGACATATGACCTTTGTGACCTATGATTTAAGGGGCCATCATAAATCCCTGATTAAGAATCAGAAAGGTCATTTTGGTGATGATGGGGGTGCCGCACGCTTATTACAGGACGCTTTAGATGTGACGCAGTATATTAAAGACCAATATCCACATGCCAAAATATTATTAATGGGCCAAGGGATTGGGGCGTATTTGGCGATGTTAGCCTTTGACTATAACCCGCACTGGTATAGCCAACTGATTTTAGTTAATCCTAATTCGTTACCTCGTTTTCATAAACTGAAACTGGGTTTGTTAAACTTAATGACCTATCGGCAACCTTCCCTGGTTAAACCTCATCTGAATAAATGGATGGGGGTGACGATTGATTCGAAACAGTCAAAACAACGTTATTCATTTTTATCGCACAATCCTAAGATCATTAGTGAATATATCCATGATCCTTTTTGTGGCTACCAACTATCGGGTAGAGCCATTCGAGATGTGATTGAAATTATGGATGTGGCTACTAAAACAACGATAGAATCGGCCGATCAAGAAATTATGGTCTCAATTTTAGGGGGCAAGGATGATCCGTTGACTTATTATGGCCGCGATTTAGTGGGGATTAAAAGACGCTTTATTGAATCAGGCTATGGTTTAACGACGCTTCATGTGTTTGAGAAGATTAAGCATGACTTGTTATTAGAGATTGAGTCTCATCCCCATATAAGCCAATTATTTGAAAAAATTTGTTATAACCAACTATAGGAGGAAGCATATGAAACCACATGAGCCCGAATTCCAACAAGCGATTGATGAAGTCTTTCGTTCGATCAAACCCTTATTAGATCAACATCCTGAAATCCAAGAGAGTGGGATATTAGAGCGGATTGTTGTACCAGATCGTTGTTTTATTTTCAGGGTCACCTGGATGGATGATAATGGGCGAAGACAGGTCAATACAGGCTATCGTGTCCAATTTAATAATGCCCTTGGCGTCTATAAGGGTGGGACGCGTTTTACGCCGAATTTAAATCTAAGTATCGTTAAGTTTTTAGCCTTTGAACAAACCTTTAAGAATGCCCTAACCAATTTAGGAATGGGAGGCGCTAAGGGGGGTGCGGACTTTGACCCCAAAGGTAAAAGTGATGGTGAAATTCAACGATTTTGTCAAGCTTACATGAATGAACTATACAAATACATTGGTCCAACCTCAGATGTCCCAGGCGGAGATATGGGGGTGGGTGCCCGTGAAATAGGTTATATGGTGGGTCAGTATAAACAACTAAGTGGTTCGGCCGAGTCAATCTTTACGGGGAAACCACTCTTGTCGGGTGGCTCTTTATTAAGACCTGAAGCAACAGGGTATGGTTTATTGTATTTTGTTGAGCGCTGCTTAATGGACTTTGATGAAACTTTTGAGAATAAGAAAGTATTGGTCTCAGGGGCAGGGAATGTCGGGATTCATGCGGCAGAGAAAGCCGAAGAGCTGGGTTGTAAAGTCATCGGCATTAGTGATAAAGAGGGAACGTTAATTGATCGAAGTGGTCTTGATATTAATCATTTAAAGAAAGTGAATATCTTACAACGTTTACCACTTGAAGATTATTTAGAGACTCATCAAGACGCAACGTATATTCCTGATAGTAAACGACTTTATCAAGAGCCTTGTGACATCATGTTATTTTGTGCGACTGAAAACGAAGCGGACGTAGAGGATGTGAAAGCATTAATTGACAATGGGTGTCAGTTAATGGCTGAAGGGGCTAATATGCCTTTGACCAACGAAGCGTTGGCGTATGTGCATGAGAAAAAAGTCATTCACTTACCTGGTAAGGCGGCGAATGCTGGTGGGGTGGCGACCTCATTAATGGAGATGAGTCAGAATGCGACGTTTATGCCATGGCCAAAGGGTGATGTAGACAATCAATTGAGATATGTCATGATGACTATCTATGAGGAAGTATCGAAGGCGGCTCAAGAGTTTGGCGATCCACATAATTATGATATGGGGGCTAATATCGCTTCATTTAGACGCGTGATCCAGGCGATGCAACAACAAGGAATCTAAAATAAAAACAACCTGCTCATTGAGCAGGTTGTTCGACGTTTAATGGTAAAGCATAGAAAATGTGTAGTACGACTTCGCCAACTTCACGTGGGGTGAGTTCTGGTTCTTCGATTAACCACCATTTGATGACTGAGACAAACATCCCAACCCCAAAGTTAATGATTAGATCGACGGGTACATCGACGGTGCCTCTTTTGAATTTCATCGTTTCACGATTTCTTCTAAAGTCTTTATCTCCATGGTTAATGTAGCTCTTAGTTAGGTTGTGAACGTCTTCCACTTCCATCATTGCTAATATAAAATCCTTCTCCTCTTTAAAGGTGGTGAGCGCTTCACCCATTTTATCACAGAGCTCATCTTGTTCTTCTTGACTCAAATTATGAAATGGTTTTAGACCAATGTCAAAGATAGAGTAGAAGTCGAAACGATCTATAATCAGATTCAAATGATAATCATACAGATCGCGTTTGTCTTTGAAATGAGAGTAAAATGTTGAGCGGTTCATACTGGCCTTTTCGGTAATCATCGCCACATTTATCTTTTGGTAACCTACTGTCGACATCAAGATTTTAAAATGCCTATTAATCTTGTGGAAGGTGCGCTGTGCGCGTAAATCATTCTTATTCATGAATTTATTATATATTATCCAACAAAAATAAACAATGAAGATTAGGGCAATTAACAGCTTGCGTTTGTGTAAATAAAACAAAATATCACAAGTTAGTAACATTTGACTTTTAAAGAGTGTTTCACTATAATTAACACGTTAAGAAACAGGGTGTTGTGATGAAATTTTATAAACGAGATTTAGTGCAACAAGCCAATGTTCCGATTCACTTTGAAGAGGAGATAGCCTTTGACTTGTCCCAGTTTCAGAACAATCTATCTTCATTAAGACAATTACACGATGTGATTGTGGAGGGAACCCTCCATTATGATATGGACACAGATCTGGCTGTGGTCGATTATATCGTCCATGGAAACATGACGGTGGCCTGTTCAATTTCCAATGAAGATGTCTTAGTGGGTTTTGAGGGCAACACGTCAGAGACGTATAGCTTCTCAGATTCAGACATTGAAGACATTCGTGTGGTAAAGAATGAAGTAATTGATTTGTCGGAATCAGTGTTTCAAACGATTTTGTTTGAAGTTCCACTACGGGTGGTTAAAGAAGGCTTGAATGAATATCCAAAAGGCGATGGTTGGGAAGTTCTTAAAGAGTCAGATTATCAGAATCAAGAGAAACCAATCGATCCACGTCTTGCCAAACTACTTGAATTCAAAACAGAAGATTAACGGAGGTGAATACAAATGGCAGTCCCAAAGAATAGAACCGGTAAAGCGTCTAAGAGAAAACGTCGTACTCATTACAAATTAAATAAGGTTACTTTAGTGAAAGATCCTAAGACTGGTGAATATCGCCGTCCGCATCATCAAGAAAGTACTGAAGGCGAATTTAGAGCGAAGTAAGCAGGTCATCCTGCTTTTTTTGTGCGATTCTTTTAAAAGAGGTTCTATGGTAAAATAGGCGTATGAAAAAAGCGTTTAAACTTTTATTCGTGTTGAGTCTACTAATTCGGCCACTGCCGCTTTTAGCCAATGAGATTGAATTAGGTGAACCAACCGAAATACACGTGAAGAAGGGGTCAGAGATAGACCTTGTTTTTAGCGACCAAGAAGAATTCGAGCACTCAGAAATAGAGTGGGTTAATTACAATGAAGAAGTGGCTGATGTCAACTACACACAAAATAAATGGGTTGTCAGTGGACTCGATTATGGGTCGGCCCGATTAATTGGTTCCATTGATGGAATTGCGCGTATTTCAATCTTGGTTCAAGTCTTTGATAGCATGGTCTTTTTAAACTTGTCCAGTCAGATTGATATTCATGAAACGATTGAAGACAATCTGGTGTTTCAACCGGCAACGCAGTTAGAAGATTTTAATCCGACGTATGAATCGGATAACCCAAGCATTGCCTCGGTTGATGAGAATGGTATTATTACGGGTCATCAAGTGGGGAAGGTTCAGATTACGGCCACTTACTTAGGTCAATCGGCCGTTAAAGAGGTGGAAGTGATTGATCGACCTGATTTTGCCTATATTGATAATAAGTTAGTGATCAATGTGGATAGTTCGGTCAATATTCCGTATCGCATGTCTTTATTTGGGCCTGATGCAGATAAAACGATTACCTGGTCGTCTCAAAATGAAAATATTGCGTCTGTCGATCAAAATGGGACCGTCTATGGTCATGATACTGGGGCGACGAATATTAAAGCGACGGTCAACGGCAATGAATACCTATTGGTGGTGGAAGTGATTAAGAGTATTGAGTCAATCTCACTGGGTCGAAGTCAAGTTGAGATTAATACCAAAGAAAACTTTCAGATTGATTATCGTATCTTTCCTCAACAATATGCGGATACGCCCATTACTTGGTCTTCTTCTAGACCTAGTGTGGCTCGTGTACGCAATGGTTTAGTCAATGGAATCAGTGTTGGGGAGACGATTATTACAGCCAAAATTGATGAGATTGAAGCACAGATGAAAGTGATTGTGAATGAACCACTGACGGGAATTAATGTTAGCCCGAGTCGTCTAACCTTACAACAAACACAGCGTTTCCATTTGAGGGTGTCTCCTGTACCTTCAACTTCTAACACACCTTTAGAATTATCGTATACTTCGAGTGATTCAGAGATTGTGAGTGTCGATGATTTTGGGAATGTGACCGCTCAAAACCAAGGGAAAGCCTATATCTTTGTTGAGCATGAAAACTTTACGACGTCAGTAGAGGTACAGGTGGTGTTTGCTCAAGATGATGATGGGTTGAATAAAATGATTGGATCCCTGAATAATAACCAAGTTGTTACCTTTGATTTAAGAGGGGTTGAAGATGTGTCTAGTTTTGTTTTAGAGATTCCCCAGGTGACTAAACGCAATGAATTCGATCAATATGAAGTGAATGTCCAACTTTCTGATTTGGTGTTAACTGAGAATCAGTTTATTGCCCACTCACTTCAGTTAAGTGAATGGTATCAAGATAAGGATAT
>CAZVKL010000027.1:0-12250 GCA_964627845.1 uncultured Erysipelothrix sp.
TATTAAGTAATTAAAGAGAAAGATTATTGATAAAGGTTAGACTGTTGGTTAGAGATTCAAATTAACACTGAAATTATGTATAATTAAGAAGTTAAGAAGGGAATTAATATGGCAGAAGTAATTAAAATAGAAGGACAACATGAATTAAACGGCACGATAAAAGTGAGTGGGTCGAAGAATGCGACTGTCGCACTTATTCCAGCTGCTATATTAGCTAGCAAAGAGAATGTCACCATTTATGGAGTTCCCGAGATTGATGATGTAGAAAATTTAACGAATTTGTTAAAAGAATTAAATGTGAGTGTTACTCAAGAAGAGGACAAACTAGAGATTAATGCACAGGAATTAGAGTGGAAACCGCTTGAATCGAAAGCGGTCACAAAATTAAGAGCATCTTATTATTTTATGGGAGCCTTATTAGGAAGATATAAGAAAGTAAGAATGAAGATGCCAGGTGGTTGTTATTTAGGACCTAGACCAATTGATTTACATCTTAAAGGCTTTGAATCCTTGGGTGCTACCGTTAAGTATGAACAAGGTGCATACATTATAGAAGCAGAAGAATTAGTTGGGTCAAAAATCTATCTGGACTTTGCGAGTGTTGGCGCAACCATTAATATCTTGTTTGCGGCGGTCTTAGCCAAAGGCAGAACGGTGATTGAAAACGCGGCTAAAGAACCAGAAATCATTGACGTTGCAACCATGCTAAATAAGATGGGGGCTAATATTCGTGGTGCAGGGACTTCGGTTATTACCATTGAAGGTGTCAATGAATTAGTGGGCTGTGTCCATGAGATCATTCCCGATCGGATTGTAGCTGGCACTTATTTAATCTTAGCAGCGGCAATGGGACGAAATGTTACCATCGAAAATATTATTCCTCATCACTTAGAGGCACTGATTTCTAAGTTGTCTGAGATGGGTATTAAGACAGAAGTCCATGTTGATAGTGTAACGGTAACCCGTGAGAAAGATTTAAAAGCGGTGGATATAAGTACACAACCTTATCCAGGGTTTGCGACTGACTTACAACAACCTTTAACATCACTATTGACTCAAGCCCACGGCTCTTCAGTGGTTAAGGAGAATATTTATGCTGAGCGGTTTAAACATTGTGGAGAGCTTCAAAGAATGGGAGCGAATATTCACTTATCGACTGCACAGGCAACCATAGAGGGACCAACACCATTGTATGGTGACTTAGTTAGAGCGACAGATTTACGTTGTGGTGCATCTTTAATTGTTGCGGGATTAATGGCTGAAGGAATCACAACCATTCATGATATTTATCATATTGATCGCGGGTATGAACATATTGATGAAAAGCTAAGAGCGGTCGGCGCAAAAATTTGGCGTGAAGAGGAAAATAACAATGGTTCTAAGTAGTACACCGACTATCGCAGAAAAGGAGATCCTATTAACGATTGGACCTGTATTTGGTGAGGTTACAGAAGGGGTCAGTTTTATTAAAGACATGAGTGCTTCTTTTATGGATGCATTTGGTGGTCGTGCTAAAGGCTTAGAAGAGGCGATTATTAAAGCGAGAACCTTAGCGATTGAAGAAATGAAAGAAAGAGCTTATGCGATGGGGGCCAATGCCATCGTAGGCATTAAGATGGATTATGAAACAATTGGTCAAACTGGATCAATGTTATTGGTTGTAGCCAGTGGGACGGCGGTAATCGTTGAATGAAGAAACGATTATTAGCGCTTGTGTCAGGCTATGCTTTAGCTCAATACCAAGTTTTAAAAACATTTAAACGCTATGATCCAGTGAGAAAGAGTGTTGTCTTAGATATTCCCCATACAAATGTTACTTTTAAGTCGAATGGTTTAAACTTACATGGAAATTTATTTGGTGAGAACAAAAAAGGACTACTCGTCTTTAGTCATGGGTTAGGCCTAAATAGTGATGATTACTTTGGTATTACCAAAGGATTTGTTGAAAATGGATACCAAGTATTAGCTTTTGACAATACGGGGACTTATCGCTCTGATGGAATAAACTCAGTGGGGATTAACCAGTCGCTAGTTGATTTAAGGAGTGCGCTTGATTGGGTCATGGAGAATAAACAACTGGACACATCCAATTTATTCTTATGTGGACATAGTTGGGGTGGTTATGCGGTATGTGCCATTCTCAATGAATACAAAAAATATCCGATTAAGGGTGTTATCTCTTTAGCTGGAAGTGATAATGCGACGAATTTATTGGTGGAAAACTCAAAGGATGTGTTCAATGGTTTTGGGGTAGCATTTGTTCCGATGACAATGGCTTATCACTTAATTACTTTTAAGAAGGATTTCTTAAAAACCAGTGTTAGAGGTTTGAACAAATCAAAAGTGCCTGCATTAATTGTTCATGGGACAAACGATCAACTAATTCCGATTGATAGCACATCGATTTTAGCTAAAAAGAATAAAATTAGAAATGATAAAGTCGAATTCTTTATTCGCGAACAGATGGGTCACAATGAGATATTTGAATCAGAACAAAATCCCAAAGAAGTGGACCCCGTTTTATTAGAGCGGATGGTTAACTTTTTAGAGAACATATAGTTGATAAGTGAGTTTAATTATGGTATTCTTACCTAGCAACTAAACCAAGATAACTTACTTTGGTTGCTAAGCAACCAGAGCGGAAGGAGACATTCAGATGAAAAAAGGGATACACCCAGAGTACCATTTAGCAAAAGTGGTTTGTGGATCTTGTGGAAACGAAATTGAAGTTGGATCAGTAAATGAAGATATTAAAGTAGATACTTGTAGTAACTGCCACCCATTCTATACTGGAAAACAACGTTTTGCTCAAGCACAAGGACGTATTGAGAAGTTCAATCGTAAATTTGGACTTAAATCACAACAAGAACAAGCTGAAACAACCGAATCAGCTGAGTAACGAAGTAATTAGAAGGCTTGATCCTCTTTTTGAGAATCAAGCTTTTTTTATGACCTTATTTGATAGAAATCTATGGGTATTTGTTTAATTGAAGAAAGCCAATAAACCCAAAATTTTTAAAAAAGTGTATAATAGCCGATGGAGGGTGAGAAATGAAGAAAATAGTAGTATTGTTATTCGCTCTACTGTTAATTCTCGTTGGTTGTTCGAACAATAATCAAACGATGGATTCAGCTCCAGCAGAAACAGACGAGACTGTGTCTCAAGAAACAGAAAAAGCAACAGTCAGTGAAGAAACCTTAGACCAAAAATTTGACCAAATAGAGGATGAAGATCATCAAGAACAAGAGATTACACCGGACATTATCTTAGATAATAGTAAAGTAGTCTGTAAAATTAACAATCGTGATAAAAACGATATCTATATTATTCATGGAGAGTCGGATGAGGATCGGCTAACGCATTTAACGCATAAATTAATTGATCGTACAAACCAGGATCATCCTACTCCTACACAATTAGAAAGTGTTGAGTTTGAAGTATTTTCAAATCAACACATCTATAAATCGTTGACGCAAGCAGATTTAACGAATGTGACGGTGTCTGAGTTAATTGAGAATGGTTACTTAAATCAAGACTTAACGACAGATAATCAGTTTTCAGATTTAGCGACTCAATTGATGGACTTAAATTACGCTTGTTATCCACAGAATTAAGGTGAAAAAAACATTACTTTCAATACAAATTATGAAGGTAATGTTTTTTATTTATTAAATCCAAATTCTGAATAGTTTCTTATATCATTATTTCAGGGTGTAACAACAGTTAGACTATAATTTTTAGAATTAAATGCCTTTTTTGATATTAACAAACTCTTTTATAAATTCAGATAAGAGTGATCGTATTGTTTCTTTAAATTCGGGGTCCGCATTTTTGTGGACATCAATCACCGTTTTTAAAGTGTCTAAAGACAGGTATTGTCCAACATCTTCTAATGAGTTGATGTCGAGTTTTAAGAAACCATCGTAGATTTCATTGACGATGTATTTTCGTTGCTCCTCGGAGACTTCTTCAATCCAAAGTCTGATTGATTCAATTAAGTGATTGGACGCGGGGGAATAATCTTGAAGATACACAAAGTGGTCATCTTCAATTTTCCATTCATAGGCATTGTGCTGAAAAAACGAAATATTTTTACTATCAACAATAATTTCTTCTTCCTTTGAATCTAATAATCGACCGACAATGGCCGCATGGGGGGTATATTTCACAATGCGATCAAGAATATTCTCATACTGTAAAGACTCGACAAAATTCTGATTATAGCCTGGTCCATCAAAATTGAAAATTCGCATGATACGGTCTTTGTGTTTTGAGTGGGCAGCGGCATAAACAGCTAAGTTTCCACCTTTTGAATGTCCGCCTAAGTAAATGGGACAATCAAATTGATCGCTGTGTTTATTTAAGTAATTAAGCGCAGAATTTTGAGCGGGAATATATTGAGCAAAGGACATATTGAAATCTTCTTTCCAACCAACGGGTGAAAAATCCGTCCCTCTGAATGCGATGAATAATTGTTGATTCAATTGATAGGTTATGGCGAAAAATTGATGCTCTGCCTGTAAATCCAGTTCGTTCTCATAATGGATGATTTCTAGTTCACCAAAACGAGTGGATTTCATCATCGAGGAGATAAGATCATTATGTTGTTGGCGTAATTTACTATGTTTTTCTTCGAGTTTAGTCATGACGTTTAAATCTTTTAATTTAACTGGAAATTGATTAACCTCAAAAATATCTTCGAACTCAAAGTAAGAGGCCATGGCTAATATTAACGCGTCGACTTCGTGGTTAAAGTCGACTGGTTTATCATGTGGGTGGTTGACATACTCAATAATATTCATACAACTATTTTAACACTAAATCTTCCAAGTGTTATAATAGGTTTGAGGTGGACAATGAATATTTTAGAGATTAATCACTTAAAGAAATATTATGGTCAACAACGGGGTGTCCAAGACGTCACGTTCCATATTAAACCAGGCGAGATATTGGGATTTATCGGTCCAAATGGTGCTGGTAAATCGACGACGATTCGTTGTATTCTTAACTTGTTATATCCTACCTCTGGAAGTATCAAAGTATTTGGAATGGATAGCATCAAAGATAAAGTTGAAATTGCTAAGAATATTGGTTATTTACCCTCTGAAATTGCTTATTACGATAATATGAAAGTGATTGATTTACTGAATTATTCTCGATCATTTTATCCCTCTGTTAATAAGGATAAAATGAATGAACTGTGTCAAAGACTCAACTTAGATGTTGGTCGTAAGATTAATGATCTTTCTTTAGGAAACAAGAAGAAGGTAGGGATCGTTCAGGGACTACTTCATTCACCTAAGTTCATTATTCTTGATGAACCGACCAGTGGACTTGACCCCCTTATGCAACAAACATTTTTCGAACTGTTAGAAGAAGAGAATAAGAAGGGCGTGACGATCTTGTTTTCGTCCCATATTTTAAGTGAGATAAAGCGACTAAGTCATCGTATTGTTCTGATTAAAGATGGGTTAATTCAAGATTTGGAAGATTTAACTCAGTTTAACTATAAGATTTGTCACATCACATCGGATGAGCAGACGTTGGCGCATTTAAATCAACAATTAACGCTTAAAGAAGAATTAGGGTTAACCAATACATATTATTATCAAGGTCATATTAATGATTTGTTGAAGGTTTTAAATAACTACCCGATTGAGAATCTATTAATTGAAGACCCTAGTTTAGATGAAATATTCCTACAATATTATAGGGAGTCAAAATAGTGCTTAAGTTTGAATTTAAAAACAGTCTAATTTCCAGTTTAATTTGGATAATCCTTGGAAGTTTAGTTCTTATTTTGTTTCTCGCTTTTTATCCTGCTTTTAAAGATCAGAGCCAACAAATGGCTTTATTATTAGAAAATTTTCCTCAACAAATGTTGGATGCGATGGGGGTTGATATTGACTCTTTTCTAAGCTTTGGTGGGTTTTTCACCTATTTATTTTCATATGTTAATTTATTAGTCTGTATTTTCAGCATGAATATTGGACTGAGTTTAAGCTCATTGGAGAAGCGGTCTCAATCGCTTGATTTCTTATATGTGAAGCCAATAAGTCGGGGTAATATCATTTTTATTAAACTGATAGTTGGGTTATTCTATGTCCTGCTTTTTAATCTTGCTCTACTTGCGATTATTATGGTGACGATGACGCTTAATCAAATCAGTGATTGGACAGCGGTCATCAATATATGGTTAGCTGGATTAACGCTTAGCCTGTTCTTTTTTGGATTAGGGTTTTTACTTGGTTCATTCAACCTAAAAATAAAGAAAACGTTCGGAATATCCAGTGCTGTCGTTTTCTTGTTTTTTATGATGTTGTTATTAGGGCGTATGATTGATGCACAGTGGTTGATCAACTTAACACCATTTGGTCATTTTGATTTTAATCATATCTTACAAAACTCACTTAATAATTTAGGGATTTGGACATTGATGATTATTCTCATGATTTTTCTTACATTCATGAGGGTAAAATGGAGTGATTTATTATGAAACAATTAACTCTTGAGTTAAAAAAGCTAAGACTTCAAACCTTCTTATGGGCGTTTATACTCACTGCGTTTGTGTTGGTTGGTTTAGTCGAATTTCAAGTGTTTGAATTAAGTGGTCCTGCCGTGAGTGAGTTTATGGAGGCGTTTCCACCTATTCTCAAAAGCATGTTTGGGATGAATAATTTAAATCTGACTGAATTTAGTGGTTATTATTCGATGTTGGCTTATTATCTTATTATTATGTTGAGTGTGCATGGCTTATTCTTAGGTTATAAACTTGCGTCGAGTGAAGAGAGTGATAAAACAGTTGACTTTTTACTAAGCAAACCAATTTCTAGATCAAAGGTTTTACTTCATAAAGTGATAGCTGGTACAGTCTCCATTTTAGTGATTCATTTTGTGTTAGTGTCGTTACAATTATTAACGCAAGAACACAGACACATTATTCTAAATGCCTCGATCATTTTATTGGTCAGTCATTTATTACTGTATGGGATTGGTTTACTGTTTTATTTCTTGTTTGGTGAAAAGGGCGATAAGATAGGTTTATTGTTTATTTTGATTATGTATTTAGCGCCCATCTTCTTTGAATTGACCGATCGTTTTAATATTCAGTCGCTCTTTACATGGTTTGATCATCAAAACTTGGAAAAATTATCAACATCGTCAGTTTTAGTAATCTCGAGTCTCTTTCTTAGTTTTGTTGTATTGGTTTTGATATCACTTAAACTGTTTAAGGATAAGGATTTGATTAATTAATATCAAAGAAAATTAGCACCAATTAATTAATTATAAATTTTATTATTTATTATTTTCTGCTATATTTGTAAAAGGAGGACACAATGTATAAAAGTTTAAAAGAAAAAGTTTTGAAAGCGAACTTACTATTGCCGAAATATGATTTAATTACTTTCACTTGGGGAAATGTATCGGAGATTGATCGTGAAAATAATGTTGTCGCAATAAAACCTAGTGGAGTTGAATACGAAAAAATGACAATAAATGATATTGTTATCGTAGATTTGAATGGAAAAGTCATTGAAGGTGAATTAAATCCTAGTAGTGACTTATTGACCCACTTAGAGTTATATAGGGAGTTTAAAAATATTGGAGGAATCGTTCATACTCATTCTCGATATGCAACTTCATTTGCTCAGGCGGGTGAACCGATTGTTGCATTAGGAACAACTCAAGCAGATTATTTTTATGGTGATGTACCATGTTCGAGAAAGATGACAGTGGAAGAAATTAAAAAAGATTATGAATTAAACACTGGAAAAGTTATTGTTGAAACTTTTATAGAGAGAGATATAAACCCCGACTATGTTCCTGGTATAGTTGTACACAGTCATGGACCGTTTGCATGGGGGGGGGATAGTTTGAATGCTGTTCATAATGCGGTAGTATTAGAAGAAATAGCTAGAATGAATATTAATGTAAAAATATTGTCTCCAGACAAAGAAAGAATGCAACAGGAATTGATTGATAAACATTTTATGAGAAAACATGGCCCTGATGCTTATTATGGTCAATCGCAAAAACAAGCTGAATAGGCTTGTTTTTTGCATGTTCAATTAACGGATTGTTAACAAACATCCCAGATGTACGAACAACATTCCAAAAATTTATATATTTTTGTTGACTTATACGGACAATGTGCTATATTTTAAGTGTAAGCGCTATTATTAGATAGCAAAGGAGGAAGTTCTATGACTAAGAAGTTTTTAGCAATTATTCTTGCAGTTCTCTTAATTCTAGCTGGATGTAATCAAACTGATAATGATGATTCAGGTTCAGCAAATGGAGAATCTAAAGGGTTTGTTGGTATCGCAATGCCAACCCAATCAGCAGAACGTTGGATTCTAGACGGAGCGAACATGGTTGAAGTCCTTGAAGACTTAGGCTATGAGACAGATTTACAATACGCAGAAGACGTTGTACAAAATCAAATTTCTCAAATCGAGAATATGATTACAAAAGAAGTTGATGTGCTAGTAATTGCTTCTATTGATGGAAGTGCACTAACAGATGTACTTCAAAAAGCAAATGATGCTGGAATTAGCGTTATTGCCTATGACCGTTTACTAATGAACAGTGAACATGTGGACTATTATGCGACTTTTGATAACTATAGTGTAGGTGTATTAGAAGCTAACTATATTATTGAAAAATTAGATTTAGAAAATGCCGAAGGACCATTTAATATTGAATTATTTGGTGGATCTCCTGATGATAATAACTCTTTATTCTTCTGGGGTGGAGCAATTGATACATTACAACCATATCTTGATTCAGGAAAATTAGTGGTACAAAGTGGTCAAACAAGCTTTGAACAAGCAGCAACGTTACGTTGGGATGGTGCTGCCGCACAAACTAGAATGGATAACATTCTAAATGCACACTATTCTTCAGGTGAAGATGTCGATGCAGTTTTATCACCATACGATCCTATTAGTTTAGGTGTTATTGAGTCATTAAAAGCTGTTGGATACGGTTCAGATGATAAACCTCTTCCAATTATTACGGGTCAAGATGCTATTGAAGCAGGAATTAAATCAATCATAGCTGGTGAACAATCTCAAACAGTATTTAAAGATACAAGAGAACTAGCTAAAAAAGCAGCCGAAATGGTTCAAGCATTACTTGAAGGAACTGAAGTAGAAATCAACGACGAAGAAACCTATGACAATGGTAAGAAAGTTGTCCCTTCCTACTTACTAGTACCGATTTCGGTCGATATCGATAATTATGAAGAAGTATTAATAGATAGTGGGTACTTCACCGAAGAAGACCTAAAATAATAAATTAGGCTCATGTGAGGTATGAATTTGTTAAACAATTCATACCTCTTATTTTAAGAAAAGGATGTTGTTAATATGACTGATAAAATTTTGTTAGAAATGAAAAATATTACTAAAGACTTCAGTGGAGTTAGAGCTTTAGACAATGTTTCTTTTTCGGTAAAAGAAGGTGAAATTCATGCCTTATGCGGAGAAAACGGAGCTGGGAAATCAACTTTAATGAAAGTTCTTAGTGGGGTATATGGAAGTTCTGAATATGAAGGTCAAATAATATATGAGTCACAAGAGCGTAATTTTAATTCAACAAGAGATAGTGAAGACTTAGGAATCGTCATCATTCACCAAGAACTAGCCCTAGTTCCCTATATGACCGTTGTTGACAACATATTTTTAGGGAATGAACAAGGATCAGGGATTGCGGTTGACAGTATCAAAAGTTCAGTTGAAGCCAAAAAGCTTCTTGAAATGGTTGGGTTGAATATTGAACCAGAAACTCCAGTCGAAGAGTTATCTGTCGGTCAACAACAATTAGTGGAAATAGCAAAAGCATTCTCTAAAAATGTCAAACTTCTCATATTGGATGAACCAACCGCTTCGTTAAATGAGACTGAAAGCGAAAACTTATTAAAACTAATACTTAGATTCAAAGAAGAAGGGGTTACTTCAATCTTAATCTCACATAAATTAGATGAAGTAATTAAAGTGGCAGATTCTATCTCAGTACTCAGAGATGGTAAAGTAGCCGATGAAATAGATGAAGTCGACGAAACAATTGAACGAAGAATTGTTAAAAGCATGGTCGGCCGAGAAATTGATAATCGATTCCCAGACAAAGATGATTTTATAGGAGATATTCTCTTTGAAATAAAGAACTGGAATGTAAAACATCCTATTGATAATACAAAACTTGCACTGGAAAATATCAATTTTGAAGTAAGAAGTGGTGAAGTCGTAGGATTTGCGGGATTGATGGGATCTGGAAGAACAGAATTAGCATTAAGCATCTTTGGTAATTTGTATGGTGTTAAATCTGAAGGAGAAGCTTACCTTAGAGGCAAACTGCTCGATATTAGTTCGCCTAAGAAAGCAATCGATAATGGTTTAGCCTATGCCACAGAAGATAGAAAAGATAAAGGGTTAATATTAATCGATTCAGTTAATAGAAATATTTCAATGTCTAGTTTAGAAAGAATATCTCAAAACGGAATCGTCAATGAACATGAAGAAGTACTTCATTCAGAAAACTATAAGAAGAGATTAAATATTAGAGCGAGTTCAATACATCAAATTGTAGAAAGTCTAAGTGGTGGTAATCAACAAAAGGTTGTATTAAGTAAATGGCTAATGTCCGAACCAGAACTACTAATTCTAGATGAACCTACAAGAGGTATTGATGTCGGAGCTAAATATGAAATATATACATTAATTAATGATATAGCAAAACAAGGTAAAGGAATCATACTGATTTCTTCAGACTTACCTGAATTATTAGGTGTTGCAGACAGAATCTATGCAATTCATGAAGGTCAAATAACTGGAGAAATTCAGAAAAAATCCTTCAATGAAGAAACAGTAATGAATTATATGCTAGGCATTAATGAGGAGAAGAAGAATGAAAGACAGAATTAATTTATTTAATAGAGGTATGGATCAATTTAGAAAATATAGTATGACTATTATTTTAGTTTTCATTATAATTATTTTCCAAATATTGACCAATGGTTTGTTATTAAGACCTCTCAACGTGACAAACTTATTTTTACAAAATTCTTATATATTGGTTCTTGCCATTGGGATGTTAGTGTTGATTGTTCTCAATCACATTGACTTGTCAGTTGGATCAATTGTAGCAGTTGTCGGAGCAATTTCAGGCGTTCTAATGAATAATATGAACTTTCCAGTTTGGTTAACAATTATTATCGCCTTAATAGTCGGTGCCTTAATTGGCGCCATGCAAGGATTTTGGGTCGCGCATTTAGCCGTTCCATCCTTTATTGTTACTTTAGCTGGACAACTATTATTTAGAGGACTTACCATGATTATCTTGAAGGGTAAAACAATTGCCCCATTCCCAACAAGTTTTCAATTCTTTAGTAGTAAGTTTGTTCCTGAGTTTCTTCCACCTATTTTTGGTTTAAAAGCAAATGCCGTATTATTTGCTATTGTTGCCTCTGTCTTTTTAGTTGTCACACAACTTCGAAATAGAAGAAAAAAGATTAAGTACAATATTAGCGTCGATAGTAATGCTAGATTTGCAATTAAACAATTTGCCTTTATATTAGCGATTTCTGGATTCTTTTATCTACTTGGTCGATATGAAGGGATTCCAATAATCTTATTAATACTCTTATCATTAACATTAATCTATAACTATATAATGAATCGAACCAAACTTGGACGTCATGTCTATGCTGTTGGTGGAAATATTAAAGCCGCTACATTATCAGGTATTCAATCAAATAAAATTACATTTTTAGGATTTGTGAATATGGGTATTTTAGCAGCTGTTTCAGGACTAATCTTTGCCTCAAGATTAAACGCTGCAACCCCTCAAGCTGGTATCTCCTTTGAATTAGATGCCATCGCAGCATGTTATATCGGTGGAGCATCAGCAAGTGGTGGTGTTGGTAAAATCATCGGAGCCATTATTGGTGGATTTGTTATGGCTATATTAAACAATGGGATGTCATTAATGGGTGTCGGAATTGACTACCAACAAGCAATTAAAGGGATCGTTTTATTAGCAGCAGTATCTTTAGATGTATATAACAGAAAAAAATCTAAATAAAAGTGAGGAAATAGTATGAATAAAAATTATGCTGATCTTATAAATAAGGGACAAACTTATCTTGGCATTGAACTAGGTTCAACTAGAGTGAAGTCAGTACTAATTGATAATCAAGGAAAAATTCTAGCAAGTGGAGAAGCCCAATGGGAAAATCAATTAAAGAAT
>CAZVKL010000028.1:0-11817 GCA_964627845.1 uncultured Erysipelothrix sp.
TGGGGTGTTAGCTCAGCTGGGAGAGCGCCTGCCTTGCACGCAGGAGGTCAACGGTTCGATCCCGTTACGCTCCACCAATATAAAATTTTAAAGAAGTTGAATGATCAACTTCTTTTTTTGTCTATAAATTCTAATACTCTGAATATCGGTTTACTAAATATTCAAATTTTTCTAAAAAAGCTTCTTCCCCAAAGGTGTTAATCTTAAATAAGACTGCTTGAGATCCACCTGAAGTAATTGCACTGATATGTATTTGATCGTTATATCCAATCAAAGTTACACTTAAACTGACTCGATTCTTACCAGTGTAGGAGTATCTTTCAAAAACATAAGAACTAACTTCAACGCCATTAACAATTACTTCCGTTTGATTTTCTAAACTGATACTTGCACCTAAACTATTTTTATTTTGGACAAGATAGTCAACAAAACTGGATACTGTTCCAGCGATTATATTTTCATATTTAGCCATGATATCCTCCTAAAATTTCAAATCCTTATAATGTTGATTTCGCCATGTTAAATATTCTTTAACATCACTCTCCACCAATTTCCAACAAACCGCTAATACGGTTGCGTCATCAAAAAAACCAATCACTGGAATTGAGTCAGGGATAAAATCAATATGAGCAACAAAATATAGGAGTGCTGCCGTAACCGCAATCATCGAACCAATTGGAATATCACGATATTCTTTACGAACATAATTTCTAAATAATGATGCTAATGTAGGCACTAAAGAAAGTTTCTTCCCCGCAAATGGAATTATCTTTAACTTTCTTTCCAATCGCTGTAGAAACCGCTCAGTTTTATCATCATCATTCAGTATTTCTCTCGCTTTTGAAAATCTACTTTTTAATTGTTCTTTAGCTTTCTCTTTAGTAAAGACTTTCTCAATTTCTTTATGTGTCATAACCTCATCTTCAGAGCTTAATTGAATTTTTTTATTTTTAAACATTAACAGATCCTCTCTTGTTCTATTATACGCTAGAAAAAGAAAAAACTCCCAATAAATTGAGAGTTTGATTCGTCTGATTAACGTTTTGAGAACTGAGGTGCTCTACGCGCTTTCTTAAGACCATATTTTTTACGTTCTTTAGCACGTGGATCACGTGTTAAGAACCCAGCACTCTTAAGTGTTGGACGATAGTCTTCACCAGCTTGTAATAAAGCTCTAGAAATACCATGTCTCATAGCGCCTGCTTGTCCAGTGAATCCACCACCGAAAACATTAATATTTGTATCAAAAGTATTTAAAGTTTCAGTTAACTCAAATGGAGCACGAACAACCATACGTTGAACTTCAGTTGGTAGATAATCTTCTAAAGATTTTCCATTAACCGTAATAACACCAGTACCAGGAGTTAAATAGACACGGGCAACTGATTGTTTACGACGACCTGTTCCCTTATATTGTACAGTTTTAGTTTTAGCCATAATTTAATTACCCTTTCAATTCATACTCAATTGGTTGTTGAGCTTGGTGTGGATGTTGATCCCCAGTATAAACAAATAAATGGGTACGTTGAACATCGCCTAGTTTTGTGTGTGGTAGCATTCCCATGATCGCTTTTTCTACCCATTGTACTGGATATTTTTCTCTCATTTCACGAGTTGAACGAGTTTTAAGCCCACCAGGGTACCCTGTATGACGATAATACATTTTTTTGAAATCTTGATCACCAGTTACAACTGCTTTATCAGCATTAATAACGATAACGTAGTCACCGCAGTCAACATGAGGTGTGAAATCCACTTTATGTTTACCACGTAATAATGTCGCAACCTGAGTAGCTAAACGTCCAAGTGTTTGGCCAGCAGCATCGACGACATACCATTGTCTTACGACAGTAGATGGTTTTGCCATTGTTGTTTGACGCATATGTCAATTCTCCTTTTTCCAATAGTAGTTTCCGGGGCTACAATTGGCTTAAGTGCCATTGATGATTATACAATTATTAGAAACGTAAATCAAGCGAAACCCAACAAATAAAAGAGGTTTTCTTCGACCTATAATTGAGCTCCAGCTTCTTTATCAACTAACACAATAACATTAGGATGCAGCTTTAAGAGGGTCGCAGGGTTTTGAGTCGTCACAAACTCATCACCCAATTGTTTAATAACCGCCGCTTTATTACTGCCACTTGCTAAAAGAATAATCTTCTTCGCAGTCATAATAGACCCAATCCCCATTGTGATGGCTTGTTTAGGGACTTCATCCTTAGAATCAAAGAAACGAGCATTTGCCTCAATAGTCGAATCCAATAAATCCGTCACATGGGTATTAATATTTAAAGTTTCATTCGGTTCATTAAACGCAATATGACCATTTGCTCCAATCCCTAAGACTTGAATATCTGCACTACCCAATTCTCTAAGCAACTCATCATATTGGGCACTTGTTTGATCTGGATCTTCAGAAACCCCATTAGGAACATGTGTATTTTTCTTATCAATATTTATATGATTAAATAATTGTTCATTCATGAAAGTCCGATAACTTTGATCATGGTCTCCATCTAAGCCTATATACTCATCTAAGTTAACCGTTTTAACGTCACTAAAATCAATTTCATTCGCCTGGTTTAATCGGATTAATTCTTTATATAAACCAATTGGCGTAGACCCAGTCGCAAGGCCTAAGACCGCATCTTTCTTTTTATCCACTGTCTCTTTAATCATTTGAGCAGCTTCTTTACTAATTTCTTCATAATTTTCAAAAATTCGAATATCTAACATGATAACCCTCTTTCTTTCAATACGATAATTATAGCTCATCTAACATATTTTTAAAGACTCAATCAATTATTTGAGAACTCGTCAAAACTTCGATAAAATGAAGGCATGAAAAAGACAATTTTATTTGATATGGACGGAGTCATTATCGACAGTGAACCCTACTTTGTTAAACGATACCAAAAAGCACTTGAGGCACTAAACATCGAATATGACATCAAAAAATTAAAAACAATTATAGGTACTTCACAAAAACAAACAATCGAGATTATTCAATCCTTCTCTAAGACGCCATTACCAAAAGACTTTGAACACTTCACTAATCAATTAACACCCATTGAAAACGAGGACTTCAATCAGTTGAAAATGAGTTCACTTCATGACCTGTTAGATTATTTACTTAAACATGACTATAAACTAGCCATTTGTTCAAGCTCTCCTCTCGACTTTATCCATAAAATAACCAAAGACTTATCCATCGGTCATTACTTTAACTTTGTTTTGTCCGGAGATCAGTTCAAAGAATCAAAACCACATCCCGAAATCTACCTTAAAGCCGCACAAAAAATGAACTCAAACAATCACGATTGTATTGTCATTGAAGATTCAATTCCAGGAATAAAAGCCGCTAAAAATGCAGGCATGACCTGCATCGCGGTTAAAAATAAATTCTATGAGATAGATTATAGTCAAGCTGATTGGGTCGTTGATCAATTATCAGAGATTCCAATCATTCTTAATAAAATCAATTAATTCATCCCTATCGTTATTTAATGTCTGTTGAATCACCAAATCTAATAGCGTATTTAATAGCCTCGCTCTATCCTTGGGCTTAATATCAAGTGCAATTAAATCATACCCATCAATCGCTAAATCACTTAAACCAACAATTTCTGTTGGGTCTATTTGAAACGATAATTGATGGAAATCCACCATTCTATCAACTATATACGTTGAATTCTTACTCATAAACTTCAGGAAATCAATTTTATTAAACTGATAATCCTTGAATTGAGCTATTTTAATAATTGCTTCTGTTTTTTGTTTGCTGAACGAGAAATAGTTAAGAAGTTGGTCTATATCACAATTCTTACTCGACGCCACAAACCTTGCTTCAAAACTTTTCTGATGCTCAATCGGTAAGAATCGACATTTAAATATTTGTTCCAATACATCTTGATAATTCAAAATAACTTGGTTATATGACTGTCCCATAATCATCCCAATCATTTCTGAAGTGACACGTTCTTTCGAAAGATTATCAATTAATGGATAGGTATCTTTTATTGCCTGCAATGTCTGAGCTTCAATGTTGAAATTCAGCTTACTTGCCAACCGAAACGCTCTAAGAATTCTTAAAGCATCTTCATTGAAACGATCAATTGGATTATGAACTGTTCGAATGATTCGATTCTTTAAATCTTGTTGACCATTAAATAAATCGATAATCTCACCCTTAACATACGCCATCGCATTAATCGTAAAATCTCTTCGACTTAAATCTTCATTTAAGTTTTTTGTTTGTTTTACAAAACTTGGATGTCGTCCATCAGAATAATCCGATTCAACACGATACGTAGTACACTCAAACCATTGTTGTTGATAATAGATGCCGATAGTCCCAAAACGACTCCCCACTGTACTCAGTTGATAATCTTTAAACAGGTCAATCATTTGTTGAGGTGTCGCATTGGTCGCAACATCATAATCATTAATCTCAAGATTAAGTAAATAATCTCTCACACACCCGCCCACTCCATAAGCTTGATAGCCATGAGAATGAAAGATTTTTAAGAACTGATCAAGCCTTTTCATCTAAACTTAACCATGATAATAAATCGTATATTACTTTATCTTTTTGAACTTTAAAGAAATAGTCCCAATCATCAATTAAACAATTATGAACTTTCAGTAATTCATCGGTTTGTTCACCATAAACAAAGTCCTGCATATAATAAAAATTGTTCCAGCGTTTGTGCTCAAGGGCTGATAAGAAATTTAAAAGCACATCCTCTTCAATGAGATCATTTTGTTGTTGAACCGTTTTATCCGTTAGTTTAGATTTTATGAATTCTAAAATAGAAGTGACTGAATCAGGCAATGATTCATTCCTGGACAACTGGGTTAGGATATCCAATTTGATTTGACGATGAAGTGCCTGATACAAAGAACTTTCCTTCTTCACATTAGAGATGGCCAGCCACTGCTCATCGACGCTTCGCTCACTAGGTGGCCAATTCAATAATTGTTGTGCCACCTCATTATAGTACGCATTAAACGCCTTGGCTTTTTGATAATTTGAATCATCCATAATACGCTTGTTATTCAGTAAATGGTTTAGTTCACCATAGAAAACTAAATTGTGATATTTAACCTTTAAAGCGTCAGCCAAAGGTTTTATACTACTATAATTATGTGTATAAATAGCCACACTATTGTCTTTAAAATAACGCGATAAACGTTCAATACTCAATAGACTCGTTTGAGAATCTTTAAGCGTATAGATAACACTGGTAAAAGGCTCTGTCTCAAATAGTTTACTTAACTCAACTAAAGAAGCCGTTGAATTTATACTAGCATTTATCAAGTTAAAATCAGCCACACGATTTAAATGTGTAAACTGAGATTCAAACTCATCAAACTTTTGTTTTGCTAGTGGATCAACAATCGTCACCTGTAAATTTTGATAAGGATTAATAGTCGCTTGATTTACCGCACTTCTAAAGATTGCCTGTCCCATCGAATCAAAGCCAATCAACAACAAATGAACGCGCCCTAGTGAACGAGATAAATCATCCTTATCATGAATATTCGCCTTTGATAAATCACTGAGATCTTTGAGACTAAAATTCTTATTGTTAAATAAATCAAAACTCATGAACAGTTCTAAGTTAAAGTAATGAATGTCCAAGTTTGAAAACTGATCCATCGGTTTTTGAATAACTTCTTTTAATTGAATGTTTTGGTAATGAACATAAACTTTTAAGACTTCTGGATAATCCATTTGAAGATTAGAGATGACTTCCAAATGGCCATAATTCATCGGTTCCTCTTCAAAAGAAATTAAAGCTATCGCTTTATTGATTGAATGGTGTTGATACATCTTCTTGTTTTCAAATCCATCGTTTCGAGAATAATCAATTAAAGCAACCAGAATTCCCTCACGTGATAAGGTATCAATTAAATCTTGAGAAGTATTCTGATCGGTGATACACAATATTTTATGGTCTTGTTTGGAATTCATCATAAACTCAATCGCTAGATCATTTGATCCTAATACAACTAAGTGTTTTTGATTAAAGTGAATCATCTTTAAACGTAAATTTTGATAAAGTGTATCAAACACACTAAAAAGACCAATCACTGTCCCAATTGGCGCAATGATAATGGCCAAATCATAAATTAGAGGGTTGTTCGCATTGGTCACCGCTTGTAAAGGTTGAAATAAAAACAATTTGATAACACTAAAAATAACAATCCAAATCTGTTTAAACAAATTATCGTATTGCCCCCAAAAGACCTCAATAGAACCAATTACAGCTAAAACAAGCCCAACTAAATAGACAAGAAACTGGTATTTCTTTAAGTAGTATTTGAATTTATCCATAGCCACATTTTATCAAAAAAAACCATGACAAGCCATGGTTTAGAAATCACAGGAATATCCATCTCGAGCAAATTGATCTAATGTCACTTGCAGAGAAATATAGGTGGGTGCTTGTAAGACCCCTTCACCAAAGAATCCAGATTCAGTCAATTCAACCAAATCAACTTCTGAATATCTAAAATGTCGATCAACCGTATAACGATCATCTAGAATCTCATAATCTAATTCAAGTCCTTCGATGGCATCATAAGCGGCTTTCTCTTGTCTTGCATTCTCATTTAATTGATTTCTATCCGCCTCAGGCGTTAAAGCGAACTCCTCATGACTAATAATGTCATACACTAAATCGTAATCAACATGACCCTCAATGGTTGTCCTATTCTCCAAGTCTGGATTATTAGGATCATTATAAATACACGAAATCAGGATGGCATCCTCACGCTTAATATCAGGATTATTATAAGGATCCGTCATGTCCGCGGCATATTCAATGGGTAAATCTTCAATCATCTGAGATCCATCTGAATTTAACTCAGCATAAATCAATTCAGATTTGAGAGAATTCGATCCATCATCAACCGTATTACATCGGAAGCCTTGTGCTAAATAATCCTGTTGAGCTAGCTCAACCGAAACATATTCTGGTATATGTCCTGTCATCGTTCGTTCAATCTGCTCTTCATCCACTAACTGTTGGAAATCTGTCTCTCTATAATCATATAATAATTTTTGTTGTAAGAGGTATTTGTCCGTATGAACGTCATACGTAACACCTTTCAGATCTGAGAAGTAGTCACTTAACTCGGCCCCTTGTTCTTGGATAACACTCTGATCAATTTCATAGGTATAATGCCAGTTCTCAAGGATTTCAAGGGTTAATACCACATCGTCATCGTCTGGATCATAACTCATCAAAATATACTCCTGAGAATAGGCCCCAGAGTTATCCTCACCATCGATTAAACACTCTATATATTCAAGATTGGATGATTGGGTTGTTTCTGCTTGCCCACAAGCACTCATCAATAATAATGAAACTAATAATATCGTTATATTCTTCATAAAGTTTACTCCTTTATGTGATTATATCACAAGCTTTAATTATTTTGATAATCAACATATCCTACTTCCAGCAGCGTCAACCCTTGAGGTTTGGCTAAATAGCTGACCAATGTCTTATCTTTTGCTTCTAGTATCCGTGCTAAATCATCAATCGTTAATTTATGATTAGCCACTTCCATTAATGTCTGTGTCATCATTCGAACCATATAACGCATAAAACCAGACCCCACAAATGTAATTCTAATTTCATCCTCTTCTTGGGTAACATCCACTTTATAGATGGTTCGAACTTGATTTGGCATCTCCTCTTTACTATTTGTATTAAACGATGAAAAATCATGAGTCCCAACAAACACTTGCGCGGCTTCTTTTAATCGCTCAACATCTAATTTCTTTTGTGTATAAAAAACTTGGTGACGTTTAAAGATATCCACCTCACCAATTCCTATTCGATATTGATAGATTTTATACTTGGCGTCTTTTCGTGCATGAAATTGATGATCCACAATCTCTAAATGTTTGAAGATAATTGCTTCATGCATTTGAGCATTCAGGGCTCTTAAATACGTTTTTATATCAAGTTTTAAGTCAGAATCAAAGTGAATCACTTGTGCCAAGGCATTGACACCCTTATCTGTACGGCCTGAGGCAGTCACTTTAACAGGTCTTTTATGCATTGCCGATAAGACCTCCTCAATCGCTGATTGGACGCTCAGACCCTCTATTTGGCGCTGCCAGCCGATAAAAGAAGAACCATCATAGGCTATGATGGCTTTATAACGTTTATCCATAGATCATCAATCCAATCACCACACATAAAATAACAATCATAATGGCCAAGAAAAGATAATCTCTTTGAACAAGTTTAAGTTGTTTGTACCGTGTTCTTTGGGCTCCAGGCGCATAGCCTCTGGCTTCCATGGCATCCGCTAAATCCTCAGCCCGTTGGAAAGAAGAAACAAATAATGGGACAATTAAACTCAAGATCCCCGATACTTTCTCTTTAAAGCTACCCTCATCAAAGTCAACCCCTCTGGATGATTGAGCTTTCATGATACGTTGGGCTTCCTCAATTAGGGTTGGAATAAATCGTAGCGCAATCGAAATCATCAACGCAATTTCATGGGCAGGAACACCAAAACGAATTAATGGTTTCAATAAATCTTCAATCCCTAAGGTCATATCCAAAGGCTTAGTGGTCGCAGTAAGAATGGTCGTGACAGTAATCATCAATATTAAGCGAATCGCAATATAGGCGGTTTGAGTCAATGCTTGAGAATAAATCTTAAAGCCAAAGATATCAAAGAGCACTCGGCCTTCTCTTAACATTAATGCGTTTATGACTAGTAAGAAAATCATCATAAACAACATGGGTTTAAATGATTTATAAATATATTTAAATTTAAGTTTTGAGACAATTAATCCAAGAATTAAAACCAAGGCCAAAAAACCATAACCAAACCATCCACTTGGTAAGAAAATAGCAACAAGCATCAAGAACATCCCCACTAACTTAAAGCGTGGATCAATCTTATGCATCCATGAATCAACTGGAATATAACGTCCTAATGCGATATTATTCATAGTCAATCTCCTTGGATATTTCGTAGACTAATTGATCTAGCGTTGTAACAGAATCACTAATGTTAAATCCTCTTTTATTTAACGCTTGTCTAAATTGGATGACCTTAGGTAAGACATTTTGAATTTCTTCTAATAAACCATCTTGATTAAAGAATTTCTCTTTAGAATCATGGAAAATAACTTCCCCTTTTTGCATGACCACAACATCATCGGCATAGTCTAAAACATCTTGAAGATCATGAGTGACCAAGATGACGCTCTTATCTTCTTGTTGTTTAAAACGCTCAAATAAATTCATCATTTGAATTTGTCCTTGAGGATCAAGTCCTGCGGTTGGTTCATCACACACTAAAATATCTGGATTTAATGCGAGAATACCCGCAATTGCCACACGTCGCTTTTGCCCACCAGATAAATCTAATGGAGATTGATCATAGAGTTCTTCATCAATATTGACTAATTTTAAGGCGTTTTTCGCTAACTGCTCTGCTTCTTGTGGTGTTTTTTGAAAGTTTAAAGGTCCAAACATCACATCCTTTAAGATTGTTTCCTCAAATAACTGAGCTTCAGGAAACTGAAACACCAAGCCTACCTTTTCTCTAAGTGCTTTTAATCCTGTATTCTTTCTGTCTGAATAAACAACTTTATCGTCCACAACCAATTGACCTGATGTTGGAACTAACAAGGCATTAAGATGTTGGACCAGCGTTGATTTACCTGACCCTGTTGCGCCAACAATTGCGGTCATGACACCTTGACGAATATTCAAATTAACATTCTTTAGTGCTAAATAGGCAAAAGGAGTGTTAGGAGAATATTCATAACTTACATTTTTGAATTGTATTGACATAATTCCTCCACAATTAAATCCTCATCTAAAGGATTACTCACTTCTATCCCATTATCTAAGAGAAGTTTGGCTAATTTAACACTAAAAGGAACATCAAGTTGAATATCAACTAATTCCTTTTCTAACACTAATATATCGGATGGTTCATCATTAAATCGAATGACCCCATCATTCATCACGATGACTTGATCGCTGATGGATACTTCTTCGATGTCATGGGTGATAGAGATAATCGTCATATCATGGCGTTCATGAAGTCGGTGTACTAAATCATTAATTTCTTTCTTACCAGCAGGATCGAGCATGGCCGTTGCTTCATCAAGAATTAAGATTTCTGGTGCCATTGCCAATACGCCCGCAATCGCAACCCGTTGTTTTTGACCGCCCGATAATTTAGTGGGTTCATGATCAAGAAATTCTTCCATGTTTACTTCTTTGGCAAAAAAGTTAATGATAGAGTCCATACTGTTTGGTTCAATCTGATGATTTTCAAGACCAAAAGCGATATCGTCTTTAACCGTCGAACCAATAAATTGGTTATCAGGATTTTGAAACACTATCGCAACTTTTTTACGTAACTCATAAACATTGTCTTGGGTTATTTCTTGTCCATCTATTTTAATTGAACCAGATTCTTTTTCTAATAAACCGACCAATAATTTGGCGATTGTTGATTTACCAGAACCGTTATGACCAATAATGGTTGTATAGCTTCCTTTTTCTATATCAAAACTAAGCCCTTTAATGGTTTTATCCGTTTCTTCAGGTTCATAAGTGAAGACTAAATCTTTTACTTCAATTTGTGCCATGACTACCTCTTCTCACTAAAATGACAATCATCTCTGATTGTCATTTCGCCTTTAACTATAATGTTATAGATTAAAGTTCTTCAACTTGCTCAGCAACTTCTCTTTCAACTTTTTCAAGTTTTGTTTCTACATTAGCAAGTACTGAATCAATGTGTGCTCCAACATCATCAATTAGATTATGAATTTGACTATCTAATTTAAGAATGAATTCATCACCTGCTTCTTTACGGCGATTATATTCGTTATAAGCTAAATAACCAACTCCTGCTGCAGCAGCTAATCCTAATAATTTTTTCATATAGTAGTCCTCACTTTCTTACGAATATTTTAACATACTCTATGAGCACTTAAAAGTGATTCACTAACTGATTGGGGACTTTTTTACAAGCTTATCTTTAGGACTCCATCGCCTACATCAAAGATTTCAGTACTATATTTTGAATCATTTTGGACAGTTTCAATAAACTGTCTCATCTTCATTACCATTGAATATTTATTCTTTTGATGTTTGATTAATTCAGGATTTTTAACATACCCATGAAAATGAACATTATCCACAAAAATCAGACCGGATTCTTTTAAATATGGTAAGAATCGATCTAAGAATTTTAGATTCTGAGCTTTGGCCGCATCAAAGATAATCACATCAAATTGTTGATTTGGTGTATATTCCAAGGCGTCAATATGAATCAACTCAATTTCATCATAATTGGCTAAGTTGTTTATTGCTTCCAATGCGCGCTGATCATCTCGCTCAATTGTGATGATGTTAACCTGTCTATGCGATGCAATATAGATACTAGAGTATCCAACACAAGCGCCAATTTCTAATAGCTGATCACCATCTTTAATATATTCAATGATTTTGTCGAGTGAGCTATCTTCCATGATTGGATAATTTTTATTTTTGCACTCGATTCTAAACTTTTTTAAATCCATAGAAAAAAAGCGGTACTAGACCGCTCTTAGACAAATTCAATTACAGCCATTGGCGCCCCGTCTCCGCGGCGTTGAACTGTTTTGTTTACTCTTGTATACCCACCACTGCGATCAGTGTACTTAGGTCCGATTTCATCAAAGAGTTTTTGAAGCGCTGTTTGACCGCCATCATCTTTGACATTAAATAAGATTTGAGCTGCTTGACGACGAGCATGCAAATCATTACGTTT
>CAZVKL010000029.1:0-11536 GCA_964627845.1 uncultured Erysipelothrix sp.
TAGTGGACTTTCAGAATTAATTGGCTCCAAATTATACAGAGTGTCTAAAGGAAATTATTCTATAATCGCCATCCTGTTAATCTTCTTTTGTATGTTTGTATCGGCCTTTTTAAATAATACGTCTGCTGTTATTATGGTGCTTCCGATTCTTCAATCATTGGAGGTTGTCTCTAAAGGGAAGTTTCATACTAAAGAATGGTTAATTCCATTGGCAATTGCTGCTGGTGTAGGTGGGATGTTTACCTTAATTGGGTCTACACCTCAGTTGATTGTTCAATCCCAATTAATTGAGAATAATCTTCAAACCTTCGGTTTCTTTGAATTTAGTAAGATCGCCTTTCCTATCATGATTCTTTACTTTTTATACATTAAAACGATCGGTAATAAACTAGCGGTTAAATTGTGGCATGATGATCGGATTGTTCCTGATGAAGCAGAAGTCTTTGATTTTAAGCCAATAAAATTAGATAAGAATCAAATTATTAACTTAGTCATATTTTTAGGCACTGTTATCGCGATTGTTTTATCAGATTCATTAGATTTTATTAATATTAGTTTAGGGATGATCGCTTTAACGGGCGCGTTCTTAGCTATTATTGTGGGGCATATTGAATTTGAAACGGTCCTACAAGAAGTTGATTTAGACTCTTTCTTAATATTGGGGGCTTCCATTGGGTTTGCGGCAGCTCTGGAGTATTCTAATTCTGCTCAGTATGTAACTTATATGATGTTAGATTTAATCGGACCTAATAATCCTTATATGTTGTTTGTGCTAGTTGTTATTTTAACCAATGTATTTACACAGTTTATGTCTAATACGGGTATTTCTGGGATGATGGTTTACATTGGTCTTACACTAGCGTCAGTCTTACATGTTAATCCGATGACGTTTATGGCGGCAATTGTGTTTGCGGCGTCCATTAGTTTTGCGACACCATTAGCTTCTCCACCGATGACCTTGGTCTTTAAACCAGGTGGTTTTAAGTTTAAGGATTACATTAAATATTCACTGCCTTTTAATGTCTTGTGTATTGTTGCCATCATTATCCTGATTCCTATCTTTTGGCCCTTATAGCAGGTTAAAGTAGAGGATGTACATTTGATAAACCGTACAACTCTTTAAACGTATTTATCATTCTGAAGTAATTAAAAATTAAGTTGAATATGTTAAGTTATGACATTGCTTAAGAGTTCCTATATCAAGATGTTTCATTACTTATATTAATGTTTGTTGCTTTATTTCTATTTCTGAAATAGGATTCATCTTTGTCGTTTCTCGTTTATGATTCATTTAGAAAATATCTTTCTTTTTATAGATGTTTTAAGAACCCTATTCTTACCATTAATACTAATTCAAAGGATGTTGTGATAAATGTTTTAGAAAATAAACTCTCAATAAGTTATTGGTTACAGAGTATTCAAAGAATTCATTTTAAGATTTATTTAAAATCTCGGATAGTTACGAATTTAATAATAAGACGTTTCCAATGGTACAACCATATCTTCGGTCAATTATAGTTAAGCAAATGGGTACAACCATGATAAGAATGAGGTAGAAATTTGCAACTTTAACAATAAAATAAATTAAGACTTAATGTATAAACTTGTTATTAGGTTTTCAGATATGTTGATTTTGGCTTGCCACCAAACCTAATACAAATAAACAATATTGATAATAAATCCTTAAACAAAGTAATCTTTGAGAGTAAACAAAGCAATTCACAGTATATTCATTGGTTCGAAACATATTTACAATCTAACAACTATTATCAAAAAAAATTTTGGGTTGGATTCAAAATTTGTAGATTTAAACTATTTTCATTACCTAATCAACGACAATGGATACAGTGTCAAGAAACTATTACGAGGGAGATTTTTTACGAATGAAGAAGTTTCTGATAATTCGAAAGTTGTCCTTATAGAAGAAGGATTATTACCTCTATTAGATCAAGATAATAAGACTATCCAAGTTCCAATTCATAATAATAATCGCACCTACTACGACAAATATGAAGTTGTTGGTATTTTAGAAGATACCACACAAAGAGAATATGGTGAAATGGACGAAAGCAATAGGATTAGCGGGAGAGCTTACTTTTGGATAACACAAAAAGACTCTATTTCTTTTGACGAAAACACACTAAACACAAATATATTAATTGTTTCAAAAACAGCTGAAGAATCTAACCAACTAGATAGAAACCTCTTGATGAAGGGTTTCTATATGGATTAAACATTAAATAGAATTAATCAAGCACAAGAAGAGTATCAAAAAATGCGTGAAGATCAAGTTGTTGTTTTATACATAATGACTATTTTATGTGGTTTAACCTTGATTTCATCGGTTAGCAATGTGTTAAAAGATCGTAAATTAGAAATAGCGATTAAACTGGCTATTGGGATATCACCTAAGAATATTTATCTTCTATTTATTATTGAATCGATAATATTATTTTTTTCGAACATTATTATCATCTTGTTTCTTGTGTTTAGTGGTTTTATCATCTGGTTAACATTTAACTTTGGTTATCAAGGAAATGCGCTCAAATCAATTGTTATCTTCCCTTACTCAATCCATATATTCTTCATTCTTGCTTTTAGTTTCACAATATTAAGTATTGTTGTATTTCTATATAATATTGTTCAGACAAACATTATTGAGTTATTAAAACAAGAATAATTAGCTAATAAAGGATATCAAATTATTGGCATTAGAAATCCGCTCTTTAGTGGTATAATACAAGAGAGGCAGGAGGAAACTTGTGCGGATCGGACAATCAACTGATATACATCAGCTCTCAAACGATCGTCCACTAATCTTAGGGGGCGTAACCATTCCATCAGACAAAGGATGTGTAGGACATTCGGACGCTGATGTTTTATGCCATGTAATCGCTGAAAGTATTTTAGGTGCCCTAGCTCTGGGTGATTTGGGGAAACACTTCCCAGATACTGACCCTAAATATAAAGGGATTAGTTCATTAAAACTTTTAGAACATGTGGTTGAGTTAATGAAATCAAAAGGGTATAAGATTATCAATGCAGATAGTTTAGTGATTATTGAAAGACCTAAACTTGCCCCTTATTTAGAACAAATGAAACAAGTTCTATGTCCTATCTTAGAGATTAATTTTAATCAAATAAATATCAAAGCGACCCGAGGCGAAAAGATGGGCTACATCGGTAGAGAAGAAGGGGTCATGGCACAATGTGTAATTTTATTGGAGGAAGACAATGAGTAAAGTAAGAGTACGTTATGCACCAAGTCCAACAGGACATTTACATATAGGCGGAGCCAGAACCGCTCTTTTTAATTATCTATATGCTAAACACCATGATGGAGACTTTGTTTTAAGAATTGAAGATACAGATATTGCTCGAAATGTTGAACACGGAGAGCTTAATCAAATTGAAGGTTTAGAGTGGATGGGCGTCATTGCGGATGAATCACCATTAAAACCGAAAGAAGAATATGCGCCATATCGTCAAATGGAGCGCTTAGATATGTACAACAAAGTTGCTCAAAAGTTATTGGATGAAGGGTATGCTTATAAATGTTTTTGTACAACAGAAGAATTAGAAGAAGATTATCAAAAACAAAAAGATGCCGGTTATGCATCGACTCGATATAACTTAAAATGTTTCCACTTAGATCCACATGATTTAAAAGAAAAAGAAGAACAAGGCTTACCATATACTATTCGTTTACATGTCCCTGAAGATGAAGTCTATGAATTTGAAGATATTATTAGAGGACACGTATCCTTTGAGTCAAAAGATATGGGAGACTGGGTCATCGTTAAAGCAAATGGAATCCCGACCTACAACTTTGCGGTTGTGATTGATGACCATACTATGGATATAACCCATGTATTTAGAGGTGAAGAACACCTTTCAAACACACCAAAACAAATGATGATTTATGACATGTTAGGTTGGACATCACCTCAATATGGACACATGACATTAATAGTTAATGAAGACCATAAAAAATTAAGTAAACGGGATGAGACCATCATGCAATTTATTGGTCAATATAAAGATGCTGGTTATTTACCTGAAGCAATGTTTAATTTCTTAGCCTTATTGGGTTGGTCACCAGAAGGGGAAGAAGAAATCTTCAGCAAAGAAGAATTAGTTCAAATTTTTGACGATCGACGCTTATCCAAATCACCATCCATGTTTGATAAGAGTAAGTTGACTTGGATTAATAAAGAATACATGAAGAAACTGAGTGATCAACAAATTCTAGAATTAGTGAGACCTTATGTTTCTAATATTAACAAACCTCAAGAATGGATTGATCGTTTTATTTTGTTGTATCGTGATCAAATTGGCTATGGACAAGACATTCAAAACTATGTCCATTTATTCTTAGAAGAACCAGAGATGACGACTGAATTAGAAGAAGTTTTAAATTGGGAAACAACCCCAGTGGTGGCACAAGCCATGTTAGATAATCTTCCAGAAGAATGGACATTAGAGAACATTAAGGAAGCGTTCAACGAAGTAAAAGCCACCTCAGGTGTAAAGGGAAAAAATCTATTTATGGGCTTAAGAGTGGTTACATCCCATCAAAACCACGGGCCTGATTTAATGAGCACTCTTTATTTACTTGGTAAAGACAAAATCAAACAAAGGTTAGAAGATTATGTCAACAAGCATCGCTAAACAACTAAATGAGACAAAAGTATTAAGAGACCCGATTCATGAGTATGTCAGAATCTCTGATGAAGTCATTTGGAATTTGATTGATACCAAAGAATTTCAAAGACTTAAAAGAATTCATCAACTAGGTGGAACTTATCAAGTTTATCATGGGGCTGAGCATTCTCGTTTTTCTCATTCGCTAGGTGTCTATGAAATTGCCAATCGAATGATTAATGAAGTTGAGGGATTAAAAGAATTTCTCAGTGAGTATGAACAAATTGCTTTGAAGTGCGCCGCATTATTACATGACGTGGGGCATGGACCCTTTAGTCATGCTTTTGAGTCTGTCACACAAGTCAATCATGAAGTGATGAGCATCGAAATTATTCTAGGCGATACTCAAGTGAATCAGGTATTGTCAACCGTGCATGAGAACTTAGCCAAAGATGTGGCTAGTATTATCAACCATCAACACCCTAATAAACTTTTAACCCAGTTAGTATCGGCTCAAATGGATGCGGACCGTATGGATTATTTATTACGAGATTCATTCTTTACAGGTGTTTCATATGGACATTTTGATTTAGAACGGATTCTACGGACAATGCGCATTCATAATGGGCGAGTTGTTATTAAAGAATCTGGAATTAATGCGGTAGAAGACTATATTATGGCCCGCTATCAAATGTACTGGCAAGTATATTACCACCCTGTTTCAAGGGCTTTTGAAACGATGTTATCAAATACATTTAGAGCGATCAAAGAAACATATGAACAAGATCGCCAGTTCGTAGAAAAACAGATACCATTCTTTATCCCATTTATTGATGGGGGTGTCGTGAGTGTGGATGAGCACTTGTATTTAGATGAACCAACCTGTTTTTATGGGTTTAAAGTTCTAGCAAATCAAGATGAGCACCCAATTCTTAAAGATTTGTCAAGACGATTATTAGATCGTGATTTATTTAAATATATTGACTATAGCGATCAAAAAATGGAACAAGTCCAACGATTGTTAGTAGAGAGAGGGTATAACCCAAATTATTATTGTGGATCAGACACCATCTCACAACGTCCTTATATCCCATATCGTATGAATAATGAGGATAATTTAATCAGTATTTTAATGCGTGATCAACGTGTTGAGGAAATAAGCCGAGTCAGTCCCATTGTTTTGGCGATGGCTCAAGCCGATTTAAAAGAAGATAAAAAGATATTTTTTGTACAGGAGTTAATGGATGAACTATAAAAAAAGAAGAGAACAAGTATTTAATCAATTAGAGAATAATGAGATGGCTATTGTATTTGCGGGCAATCCTATTAGAAACTCAGCCGATAGTGAATATGAATTCAATAGTCATCGTAACTATTATTATTTAACTGGGATCAATGAACCAAATGGAATTCTGGTTTTAATTAAGCGCGAAGATAAACAGATTGAACAGTTGTTTATTCGAGACATTGAACCAGACAAAGAAAAATGGATTGGTCGTTTTATAAAACCTGAGACCGCAAAAGAAGTGAGTCAAGTGGACTCAATTTTGTTTCTATCGAGTTTTAAACAAAGTTTTGAAATGATCCTATCAAGAACGCGTATTAATGCGTTAGCCCTTGATTTTGATCGTCAACATATGGGCAGCCACAAGCTAGAATCCGAATTATTCTTTGAACAAGTTAGAGATCTCTATCCTGCCTTGAAAGTAAAGAATCTTAATCCTATTATTAGTCAGTTAAGAACAATAAAAGATGAGGATGAAGTCAAAGCGATTAAAGAAGCGATCGAAATCACCAATCAAGCCATTGAGTTTGCGATTAAGAATATGAAACCAGGCATGATGGAATATGAAGTGATGGCAGATTATCTCTATGTCCTCAATAAGAATAATGCGACAGAAATGTTTGATACCATTATGGCTGGTGGCAAAAATGGGCCGATCCTTCATTATGTCAGCAATGATTCAAAACTTAATGACAATGAATTAGTCCTATTTGATTTAGGCGCTAAACTCAATCATTATGGTGCAGATATCTCTAGAACCTATCCAGTAAATGGAAAGTTTACAGAACGACAAAAAGAGTTATATCAAATTGTTCTAGATGCACATCATTTAGTCAATGAAAATGCGAAGCCAGGAGTAACATTAAGAGAACTGAATCAAGTCGTGATCGATTTCTATAAAGTTAAACTTAAAGAAATTGGGTTAATCAAAGAAGACCATGAAGTCTCAAAATATTATTATCACTCAGTCTCTCACTTTTTAGGACTCGATACCCATGATGTTGGTCAGATTATCGATGAACCATTAGTAGAGGGTCAAGTTATTACTAACGAACCTGGATTATACATCCAAGAAGAGAATATTGGTATTAGACTCGAGACCGATTTATTAATCACGAAAGATGGCAATGAGAATTTGGCACCTCAGATAAAAATTGAAATTAAAGACATTGAAGAATTAATGAACTAGGAACACTTAAGCGAGTGTTCTTTTAATGTTTATAGTGTGACAATTTTTTTAATATGTTGGTTGAAAAAGCAATAATCACTCTTTTATTGAATAATTTATAGGTTGATAATTAGACAATCAAACTAAGAACGATAAAAAAGACTTGACAATAGAGAATTTTGCCATATAATGCAGGGGAAAGCGCGGTGATTATTGGATAGAATGAGACTAAAAATAATTCAAATTAACGATTTACAAGAATCAACTATTCATAATCAAGGTGCAATCGAAAACAATTTAAACGAGTTTAGAACTATTGAGAGTGGTCAATATTCTATCACTCTTTTAGAAAATGAGATGAAGTTTCTAATAGTAGATGATGAAAAAACAATTGAGACCTTGTTTACCCCTCATAAGATCACGCAAATGCTGATAAAAACAGAGTATGGGGAAACAAAGCTTGATGTTAAAACAACATTTTACGGCAAGAGCGAGTCTGAGATTGAACTTAAATATCACTTATTAAGTCAAAGTCAGATTATTGATTCATTTCACTTCAAGTTTTTATTAAAATAGGGAGGGTGGATACAAAATGCCAAATAAATCATTACAAGATGTTGCCGAAAAGGTGATGAAAAAGAAGAAAAAACCAATAGATTTCAAAAAGCTATGGGTTGAAATATGTAAAGAACTCGATTTTAGTGAGATCGAACAAAAGAAAAAGATGGCCAAATTTTATAATTCAATGACTTTAGATTCTCGCTTTATTCAACTTGAGAAAAACCATTGGGATTTAAAATCTCGCCAATCATACGAAAAGATCAAAGTATATGTTGAAACCTTTGATTTAGATGAAGAGGAAGAACTGGAATTTGATGAATTCACTGACGAACCTAGTGAATCATTGGATACAGCCAATCCAGAAGTATATTAACACCCAATTTGGGTGTTTTTCGTTAGGAGAATGGATATGAACCAAAAAGATAGAATGTTAAAAGGCCTTCCCTATCTCTCCAGTGAATCACAATTAGTTGAACTTAGAGAAGCTTGTAGAGAAAAACTATATGAACTCAATCATTTAGTCCCATCTAAAAGAACACAGATACCAAAATTATTATCAAATTTGTTTAATCAAATCGGTGAAGAGAGTTGGATTGAACCACCCTTTCATTGTGACTATGGCTTCAATATCAACATCGGCCATCATTTCTTCGCCAACTATAATCTAGTTATCTTAGATGTCGGACAAATAACCATTGGTAACAATGTCTTATTTGGACCAAATGTGTCCCTTTTAGCTGCAACTCATCCACTCCATCCAACTTCAAGAAATACCCAATTTGAAAGTGGTAGTCCCATCACTATTGGCGATAACTGTTGGATAGGCGGAAATGTTGTCATCAACAATGGCGTAACTATTGGCGAAAACTGTGTCATCGGCTCAGGGAGTGTCCTCACAAAAGACATCCCGGCTAATAGTCTAGCCTATGGCAATCCGTGTCGAGTAATTCGGGAAATAACCCAAGAAGATAAAGAATTTTATGATAAGAACAAGAAATTTGATGAGGAGGTTTTATGTTTAATCAAGTAAGAGAATTGATGAAAAAAACAAATTTAGAGGCTCTATGGGTCACTGACGAAAAAAGCATTAGTTACCTAATCAACGAACACTTCCACTGTGGAGAGCGATTTATTGGTCTCTATATTGATTTAGAAAACAAACCAAAAATCGTCTTAAATCGTTTGTTTTTTAATGAATCAAAAGAAGTTGACGTCGTTTCATACTTTGACCACCAGGATGTTCACCAAATCATCAAAGATTTGACATCCGCAAAAAGAGTTGGTTTAGATAAAAACATGAGAGCAGAATTTGTCTTAAGTTTATTAGAGCTTGATGTAGACTTTGTGAACGGTTCAAACTGTGTCGATCAATTAAGAGCCATAAAAGATGAGACAGATATCAATATGATGATTAACGCATCAAGCTTAAACGATCAAATTATGAATCAGATTAAAGAATTTCTGAAACCAGGTGTCTCCGAAATTGATGTTAGAAATAAGATTCATCAACTATTTGAAGAACACAATGTTGAACCAAGCTTTGATGTCATTGTCGCCTTTGGAGATCATGGTTGTGATCCTCACGCCATCCCAACCTATCGCATTTTAAATGAAAACGAATCAATCATTATCGATATGGGGTGTATTGTTCAAGGATATTGTTCCGATATGACAAGAACTTATTTCTTAGAAACAAACCCGATTAAAGATATTTATAACCTTGTTTTAGAAGCAAATAAAAAGGCGATTGAAGCCATTAAACCTGGGGCAACCTTCAGTGATATTGATAAAGTAGCAAGAGACATTATTACAGAAGGTGGATATGGAGAGTATTTTATCCATCGCTTAGGTCATGGCATTGGTAAAGAGGTCCATGAACCCTATGATGTAAGTGCCAGTAATCATCAATTGATTCAACCTGGTATGTGTTTCTCAATTGAACCTGGAATTTATAAACTTGGTGTGGATGCGGTTAGAATCGAAGACCTTGTTTATGTTAATGAAGAAGGTTATGGGGAAGTCATGAATCATGTTGATAAAGAAAACCCGATTATTCATCGATAATTTCAATTTCCTTATTGAATCATGGTTTAACTATCGGTATAATTGAAAAGGGCCAAGCTCCTACGGGAGTGGCTTTTTTTATTATATGAGATAGGAGGATCACTATGACTAAATATGTATTTATAACTGGCGGTGTCGTTTCTGGTATTGGTAAGGGTATTGTCGCAACCTCCCTTGGACGTTTATTGAAAAACAGAGGGATGAAAGTATTTCTACAAAAATTCGATCCTTATATTAATGTTGATCCAGGTACCATGTCTCCTTATCAACATGGGGAAGTATTTGTCACGAAAGATGGCGCTGAAACAGACTTAGACTTAGGCCATTATGAGCGTTTTATCGATGAAGAACTCACTCAAAATGCCAATATTACAACAGGTCGAGTATACATGAACGTTATCAATAAAGAACGTCGTGGTGATTATCTAGGAGCTACGGTTCAAGTGGTGCCTCATATCACGGATGAAATTAAACAAAAGATTTATGATGCGGGACATGATTCAGGGGCTGATATTGTCATTACTGAAATTGGAGGGACCGTAGGCGATATTGAATCGCTACCATTTATTGAGGCAGTTCGTCAATTTCATGCAGAACACAATAAGAATGATGTCGTCATTATTCATACTGCACTCCTTCCTTTAATTCCGGGGAGTGATGAAATGAAAACAAAACCAATTCAGCACTCCTATAAAGAATTAATGTCTTTAGGCGTGAAACCAAATATTATTGTGACTCGCTCTAATGAGAAAATGACGTTGGATGTTCGAAAGAAGATTGCCATGTTTTGTGATGTAAGAGAACATGCCATTATTGAATCGCCAAATGTTGATAATATTTATGAACTTCCAATTATCCTTAATCGTCAAGGATTAGATGAGTATGTCTGTCATAAACTTGACTTAGATATTCCTGTGGCAGATATGGATGAATGGAATCAAATGGTCTTTAAACAACAGCATTTAAGTAAAAAAGTAACTATTGCGTTAGTGGGGAAATATGTTCAACTTCATGATGCCTATTTATCGGTAGTTGAATCGCTGAAACATGCTGGTTTAGTCTATGACTGTGATGTTTGTATCAATTGGGTAAACTCAGAGGGCATAAATCAAGAGAATATTGATGAATATTTATCAAAATCAGATGGAATCATTGTTCCAGGTGGTTTTGGTTCAAGAGGGGTTGAGGGTAAAATCCTGGCTTCTAAATATGCTCGTGAAAACAATATCCCATATTTTGGAATCTGTTTAGGTATGCAAACAGCCTGTATTGATATTGCTCGTCATAAGGCACATTTAGAGAATGCAAATTCAACAGAATGGCAAGAAGATACCATTCATCCAGTCATTTCTTTAATGTTAGATCAAAATGATATTACTAATATTGGAGGGACACTTAGATTAGGAAATTACCCATGTCATATTGTCCCGGATACAAAAATTCATAGCTTATACAAACAAGATGATATTTTAGAGCGTCATCGTCATCGCTATGAATTTAATAATGATTATCGTACACAACTTGAAGAAGTTGGGGTTGTCTTTTCTGGTTTGTCACCAGATGGACGTTTAGTTGAGATGATAGAACTAAAGGATCATCCTTATTTTGTGGCCTGTCAATTTCATCCAGAGTTTAAGTCAAGACCTAATCGTGCTCACCCACTCTTTAAAGGCTTGATTGAAGCTTCAATACAGTACAAACAAAACCGATAAGATAAAAAAACGCCCTTTAATGGGGCGTTTTTTTGTATTAAGTATTGGATGCTTCAGCAATTGTTTTGATGGATTCACCTAATAAATCATCAAAGTCTTGTT
>CAZVKL010000030.1:0-10998 GCA_964627845.1 uncultured Erysipelothrix sp.
TCCTATAGGAATGTTTTATGTTGAAACAAAACAATAAGTTATTAATTTTATATAATTGTTGTATTTTAGAAATGAAAACTCATCCTTTTCTTAACTGACTAACGTCATGTTATCAATGTAAATAATCCATACAAAAAAAACGATGAACCTACAATTGAGTAAGTTCACCGTTTTGGGTGCGAACTGTTTTTTACAGTTCGTTAATTTATCATGGTGCCCAAGGTGGGACTCGAACCCACACGGTATCACTACCGGAGGATTTTGAGTCCTCTGCGTCTACCATTTCACCACTTGGGCGTAACAGTATTTTATCGTTTTTCTCATAAAAAGGCAATAACTGATTCTCAATTAGAAACCTAAACCATTAACCACTGTGTTTCTTTTTTCTTCATCATCAGTTTTGTTAATAGGTTTTGTTAAATTTAGAGGAAAACTTGTAATCTTACTTGACAATAAATCCTCTCTAAAATATGATTGTATTTGCACGGGGGCGTAGCTCATTTGGGAGAGCGTTTGACTGGCAGTCAAAAGGTAGTGGGTTCGATCCCCATCGCTTCCACCAATTGTTAGAAAAATCTCGGAATATTTTCGAGTTTTTTTATATTTCATCCCAATCCAATCCACTTTAGACGACACTGATTGGATATAAATCAGTGATTGGTTTATAATGTTTTGAGTATGAACATTAAAACAAGTAACGGCTATGATGTCACCTTATTCAACAACGGTGGCTATCAAATTAGCCATAAAAAGGAATTAGTTGAATTAAATTTAGAACAATCATTAATCTTCAAAGAAAAACCCACCCTTTTTTATGGTGGACCTGGACAATTAATGGGTAATATACAAGAAGTAACGACTCAACAACAATTTCTAAATGCTGATTGGACCGGTATTGATCCAGAGCGCTTTAAGAAATATCAACATTGGGTTAATCGAGGCGCAACCTGTGGAATGATGAGCGCTTCGGTATTACTAGCCTATTATCAAGATTATATCCAACAAGAGATTGTTTTAGATACCATCCGAAGCAAAGGCTCAAGCTCATACCAACAACTTTATCCTTCGTTATTGAAAGAGATAACGAGTTTTTCGCCCAAAGGAACCATTGCCTACGATGTCTCAATGGGAATTAATCGATTTTTACGAAAACACAACACCAATCAATATTACCGTGCTCGAGGTTCTTTAACACCTACCTACGGCATTGTTATGAATAAATTATCTCAACCAATTCCTAAACCTGTCATTGTTGGAACCAATCAACTATTAGGCAGTCCAGACAACTATAAGAATCATTGGGTTTTAGCTTATCGAACCACAAAACTCGACAATCAAAAATTTTACCAGGTTCATGATAATCATGGACGATATAACGCTATTATTAACGCAAGATGGACCATCGGTCTAGTCAGACTTTTAAAGAAATGAGGCTTTATGTATACCTTTATTGATAATTTAAACAAACAAGAATTTAATCAATTTGCTGCAAATTACCAATATTCTTCATTACTTCAATCATATGAATGGGCAGAAATTAAAAGTAACTTTAAACCACTACATGTTGGTGTCAAAAAGAATGATGAGATAGTTGGTGTCGCACTTATTTTAATCAGAACATTGCCATTAGGTCAAAAACTCGCCTATATTCCAAGAGGACCACTCATCGATTTTTTCGATCAACCATTGTTAACTTTCTTTGTTGCTCATATCAAAACCATCACTAAGAAACATGGTTGTTCATTTGTACGAATCGATCCAGCCATCCCCTATAAAAAATATTTATTTAATGAACAAGATACAGCCAAAGAAAGTGCATTTGCCGTTGAAAGTATACAAGCCTTGAAAAATCAAGGATTTAAACATTTAGGATTTCCAACAGAAATGGCATCATCCTTTCAACCAAGACATTCAGCTGTATTACCACTTAATGAGCAAACCGTTAAAAATTATAGTAAACGTTTAAAAAAATCAATTAAATACACTCAAAAACGTTTAACTGAAATCACACATAGTAAACATGATTATTTAAACGCTCTACAAGCGATGATCAGTGAAACTGAAAAAAGACAAGAGGTTACCTTAAGAGATAAAGCCTATTTCAAAAAACTTTTAGATACCTATCCAGAGAGTTCAAAAATCACTATTGCGAGTTTAAAACCAAAACAATTCGCCCAATCGTTTAAAGCAGAAATCGAACAAAGACAACAAGAAATAGAGAAAATTAAAGATAAATCACCAAAGAAAGTTTTTCATTTAAACGAACAAATTGAGTCTTTTCAATCACTCATCGATGAACTTAACGATGTCAAAGACGAACAAGAAATTGTTATCGGTGCGTTGATTAGCGTTATTTTTGGCCATACAATTTACTTGCTATATGCCGGGACAAATGTGTCTTTCACAAAGTTTTATCCACAAGAATTGATTTATCATACCTTGATTGAAGAATCAATCCAACAAGGATTACAATTCGTTGATATGGGAGGCATTCAAGGCTCCTTAGACGATGGATTATCCATGTTCAAATCTCAGTTTACAGCTGAAGTTCATGAGTATATCGGTGAATTCGACTTAGTCTTATCCCCAAAATATCATTTGTTTAACCTAGCATGGAAGCTAAGAAAGAAACTTAAAGACATGAGAAAAGACCGTTAGCTCTAATTAGAAACAATGATTGCAGGACGTCCCTCACAAACAACAAAACAGGAGCATATAAACTCCTGTTTTTCTTTTAATAAAATAACTATGTTAGTGTGCCGCTTTAATGGTAGTCCATAATTCGGAAATGATTTCACGAGTCTGAGCATTGTATCTAAACTCTTCATGCTTTTCATTGACATCCGGTGTATAGGCATCATTGCCTTCAAATAATCCACCTTCCGCAGTCACTTCATCATAGACATCTTGTACTACGGTGCTGTAACCAACATATTCCGTATTGGCTAGGGCAACATCATGTTCTAACATGAAATTCATAAATTCATGAGCCAATGTTGGATTCTCAGCATTCTTAGGAATGACCATCGCATCCTGCCATATATTCGACCCTTCCTTAGGGACATAATAAGCGAGATTTTCATTCTCAGTCATCACATAAGCTGCATCACCAGAATACATTAAGGCAATATTCTTCGATTCAGAAATCATTTGGTCAATCACTTCATCCCCAGCATAGACTGGATTCATATTGTCATTGACTTCTCTCAACCAATCAGCCGCCTCATTAAGTTCATCTTCACTTTCTGTGTTAACGGAATAACCTAGCGATTTTAAAGCAGGAACAAATGAGTCGCGCTCAGAATCATATAAATAGATTTGACCACTGTATTGCGTGTCCTGTAGTAATTCCCAACCTAAGCTTTCAACTCTTTTGGGATCAACACTTTGAATGTTATACACAATCCCAAAATCTCCCCAGAAATAAGGAACAGAATATTCCATGTTTGGATCATACTCTTTATTTAATGTCGTATCCATTAACTTTTCAGTATTTGGAATCAGTGATAAATCAATCTCCTGAAGGAAATCTTCCTCGATTAAACGCTGAATCATGTAATCACTTGGAATTAAGATATCGTAACTAGCCCCTGCTTGAAGTCTTGTATACATGGCTTCATTGCTCTCAAAGGTATCATAGACCACATTCGCATTAAACTCGTTCTCAAAATCTGTAATCACAGACTCATCAATGTATTCACCCCAGTTATAAACTTTTAGGGTTTGTTTATCGGATGAGCCACCAGAGCCACACCCAACTAGTAATAACATAACAAATAAACTAGTCAATAATTTTTTCATGTTTTCTTCCTTTCTCCCGAATAATCGGAATAACATTCACTAAGATTAAGACAATTGTAATCACCACAATCAATAGCGTTGATAACGCATTAATTGTCGGGTTAATTCGTTTAGACATGGTATAGACTAAGATTGAAATATTTCTGACCCCATTCCCTGTCACAAAATATGATATCACAAAGTCATCAAATGACATGGTAAAAGCAATCAAAGCCCCTGACACAATTGCCGGAATAATCTGAGGAACAATGACCTTCATCAGCGCTTGGGTCGGTGTTGCCCCTAAATCCATGGCCGCTTCCGTAATATTAGGATCTAAATTACGAAGTTTAGGCAAAATACTTAAAATGACATACGGAATACAGAAAGCAATATGAGCTAGAAGCATCGTAATATAACCTGCCTCAAGTTGGATAAACACAAACAACAACATCCAACCAATTGCGGTCACAATTTCAGGATTCATAATTGGAAAATCATTAATCACTAAGAATGCTTCTCTTAATACTTTACGAGACTTCGATAAGCCTATGGCAGTAATCGTCCCAACGATTGTCGAAATAATGGTTGCGATCACCGCAATGCTAACAGAAACCCAGACAGCACTCACTACATCTCTAGACTCCCATAACTGTTCATACCAACGGAGTGAGAACCCTTCAAAAACGGATAATGAACGGGATGAGTTAAAACTAAAGAAAATCATAATAAGGATCGGTAGATAGAAGAAACCTAACATTAATCCAATTGATAAATTCGATAGCCATTTTCTTTCTTTTAAACCAACCATGACTATACCCCCGCCACAACTGAACGTTGTTCTTCGATGTTCTTATCAACACGTTTTGTAATATACATGGAAATAATGATAATAATTGTCATAATCAATGAAACCGCCGAACCAAAGTTCCAATTTCCTATTGAAATAAACTGGTGTTCAATCAGGTTACCAATCAACATGTATGAACCTCCACCTAATAAACGCGGAATAACAAAACTTGAAACAGCCGGTAAGAACACCAATGTAACACCCGTAATAACACCTGGGAGTGATAATGGAAAAATAACTTTTCTAAACGTTTGACGCCAATTTGCGCCCAAGTCATAAGCAGCCACGATCAGGTTTTGATCCAATTTTGAAAGTTGTGTATAAATGCTCAGAATCATAAAAGGTAAATAACTGTATACCATTCCAATTAAAACCGCAGTATCTGTATACATAATTTCAACAGTTGGTAAATTAAGTGAACTCAACAAGTTATTTAAGATTCCATTTTTGGATAAGATCGAAACCCAAGCATAAGTCCGGATTAACATATTAATCCACATAGGCATTGTGACTAATAAGATCAATAATATTTGAGCTCTTTCACTTTTTCGAGAAATAAAATAGGCAATCGGATAACCTAGGAATAAACATAAAACAGTTGTAATAAAGGCAATGGTTAAGGATTTCCATAAAATACTAAAATAAACTGGATCTAAAAATCGAGTAAAATTCTCTAAGGTTAATTTAAAGGTAACCACTTGATTTCCAGCGGTACTAAACCCATATAGGGTAATTAAGAATAATGGGATGATAATAAAGATAAACATCCATGCACCATAAGGCCAAATTAATTTTTGAAATGTTTTCATATTAATAAGTCTCCAAAGTCCACATCACATGGATATCTTCTGGAGTAAAAGCTAAGGAAACTTCGCGACCAACTTCATACAGGTCCGTATTATGCACCAAATAATGAGATTGATCTGTCTCAACCACGTATTCATAGTGAACACCTTTAAACAGGAGTGATTGAATCACACCATCAAAGACACCCTGTCCTTTAGGTAATATATCAATGTCTTCAGGACGAATAACAATATCAACTTCTTGGTCCTCACCAAATCCGTAGTCGACACAGTCATGAACTTTTCCATCAAAGAATACTTTATAATCTTCAATCATTTTCCCTTCAACAATATTTGATTCTCCGATAAACTCGGCGACAAATCTATTTTCTGGTTCATTATAGATATCAATAGGTGTTCCAATTTGTTGGATTTCACCCTGATTCATGACCACGACTTTATCACTCATCGTAAGTGCTTCTTCTTGGTCATGGGTTACATAGATAAATGTAATCCCAACTTCTTCTTGAATCTTTTTAAGTTCAATCTGCATTTCTTTTCTTAATTTAAGATCAAGGGCGCCTAAAGGTTCATCTAATAATAGAACCATCGGCTCATTGACCAAGGCTCTTGCGATCGCAACTCTTTGTTGTTGTCCACCAGATAATAATGTAACAGCGCGGTCTTGATACCCATCTAGGTTCACCAGTTTTAACATTCGTTCAACCTTTTGTTTAATGACTTCTTCGCTCGTCTTTTTAATGCGCAAACCAAAAGCGATATTATCAAACACATTCATATGCGGAAACAAGGCATAACGTTGGAATACGGTATTTATTTCTCTCTTATAGGCTGGAACATTTGAAATTTCAATATCTTCAAAATAAACATGACCTTCTGTTTGGTCTAAAAACCCTCCTAATATTCTTAATAAAGTCGTTTTTCCACAACCACTAGGGCCTAATAAGGTCACAAACTCATTTTCATTAATATCTAAATTAATGCCTTTAAGGACTAGTTGACCATCAAAGTCCTTCACTATATTTTTAAACTGTATTAATTTTTTCATCTTTCTCTCTCCTAGAATATTGGTGGGGTACAAACCCATAACACTTGAGCGTAATTGGTTTGATGATTGTTCTTTAAACGATGTGCCTTATTTCCCTTCAAATAGAAGGTATCCCCTTTTTTTAGTGTATGGCTCACACCATCTATCTCTAACTGAATTCTACCTTTAAGGACATAACCAAATTCTTGACCACTATGAGGTTCAATTACCTGGGAGAATCCATTTGGTATTATCTCAATGAGAATGGGTTCCATTTCGTTTTTTTGAGCATTAGGCACAATCCAATGAATAGTGTAATCCGTTTGTTTATCAACAAAGAAATTCTGTGTTGAAAAAACAATCTGTTCCTCCTTTTCTTTAGCGAAGAACAGTTCTAAGTTAACTCCTAGGGCTTCTGTAATATCAGCCAAAGTCGCAATTGAAGGTGATGTTAAATCATTTTCAAGTTGAGACAAGAACCCTTTCGACAGCTCAGTCCGACTGGCTAATTCTTCGAGCGTCAGTGAGTTCTTTAATCGGAGTTCTTTAATCCTTTGACCTATTTTCATAAACCCTCCTTGGTTTAGTAAAAGTAAACAAAATAAATAGCTTTACTAAACTCGCACGGTTAATTATACATTTTTTGAGAATAATTACAACTATATTAAACAAGAAGTTTACTATTTGAAAACATAAAAAAAGAGATGTGACTCGCACACCCCTTCTTATGAACTTTTATTTATGTTTTGAATAGAAGTCGATTAGATTTGGTTTAGGAACAAACCCTACTAATTGATCAACTTTTTGTCCGTCTTTAAATAAAACTAGAGTTGGAATTGACATGACACCATATTGTTGAGCCAGTGCACCTTGTTCATCAACATTGACTTTAACAATATTTAGATCTTGTTCTTCATTATCAATTTCTTCTAAGACTGGAGCAATCATCTTACAAGGACCACACCAATCAGCATAGAAATCAACTAACACTAATCCATCTTTAGTAAGTTCTTCAAAATTTAATTCAGTTGCTTGTTTCATATAAAAGTCCTCCTTTAATGGTTATATTATATCATTTGGCACTCAAAATTCATTTCATATGACTTGATACTTCTTAAGTGCATGGACAATCCCATTGCTCTCATTATCAAGGGTCACATCCATGGCCACTAATTTGACTGAGTCCATTGCGTTCCCCATAGCAATCCCTATTTTCGCTTTTGAAATCATTTCAATATCATTTTCAGCATCCCCAAACGCAATAATACTTTCTAATCCATAACCTAAGAAATCACGTGCCAGTTCAATTCCGGACGCTTTTGATACATTAAGAGGCATGATATCTGCCCAAACTCGAGAAATTTTTACGATGTTGGCTTCTTCTTCAAAATAAGAACGCATCTTGAACAAGGTTTTATCCATGGAAGCTTCTGTCCCTATTTGAATGAGACCACATTTTTGAACAGGCAAAATCAATTTCGATGAGTCTGGGATAATCTCAAACATGGCATCTGGACTAAATCGGAAATCACCAAAGAGTGTAAAGTTAATCTGTCTTTTTTGGGAACGGCGCTTACGATAACGCGCAAAATAATAAAATGGCATCCCAAAACGCATTTTCTTAGGGACATAGAATTGAAAACCAGCCAATGATTCAAACGTAATAATCTTTCCATGAGCTTTTCCATATTGATAAATCTTACGAGTCAGTTCATCAGACAACCCAGGGGCTTCTCTTTTTTCATTGGTTTTCGTATTATACACTTCTAAGCCATTTAAACAAATAACAATTCCTTCATATTTAGGCATCTCTAATTGTTGAATAATCTCTTGTAACATGAAATACGAGCGTGACGAAGCTAGAATTAAAGTAATCCCTTCTTGTTGCGCTCGAATTAGCGTTCTTTGAGTTTCTCTCATTATTTTTTTATCTTTTGTTAATAAGGTTCCATCTAAGTCACAGACGATGGCTTTGATTTGTTGGCTCATAAAATAAGTTTTGCTCCCTCTTTATCGACAAGAACTGTTAAATTAGGATGTGTTTGAACCAAAGTGATTGGTTTTTTCTGATTAGGACGGCTATTTACAAGTTGACTCACTAGCTGAGCATGCGCTTGGCCACTCGCCACGACAGTCACACTCTCATGTTTTAGTAATTCATCAATCTCGATTTGTTGTAAGTCAGTAATATCAATAACTGTTGTATCACTTAATAAATCATTTAAATTTTTTATATCTTTATCAATATAGATTTTCATTAATTTATATCCGCTCTCTTTGACACTAATAATTTTAATGGTGTTTCTGAAATGCGGCACTCCAATTTTTTATCTGATTTGAGTTCGCCATCCAAACCATATAGTATTTCTGTGTCAGATTCAATGGTAATCGTCTTCATTTCTTTCATAGTTACTTTTGGATGGTCGATATGTGTACCAACCTTATATTTATTAATTAATGACGCAATTTTTAATAAACCCATCGGCTTAACTTGACACAAATTTAAGATGTTATCTTGAATCTGAGCATCAGGAGTTGGTTTATAGCCATTCCCATAATATTTACCATTCATGATCGTACACAATAAAGAGTCCGTCACATACGGTGGATGATCATCGGTTTTAATCTTCAGTGTTTGTTTCAATGGTTTTATCACTGTTTTAGCCGTCGCCAAATAATAGGTAATTGTTTTCGATAGAGGTAGTTTTCTCATTTTTTCAAATTCAACTAATACCTCCGCATCAATTCCCATACAACATGAATTTAAGAATCGATGTTGATTCACCAATCCAAAATCCACTTCAATTTGTTTGCCTTCAATGGTTTCAAGCATCCACTCTTGTGTGCTAAGATTTTCGGGGTAATTTAACATCTTAACGAAATCGTTACCCGAACCAATTGGTACACAAGCCAATGTCACTTCTAAATTCATGCCATTTAACACTTCATTAATCGTTCCATCGCCACCAATTGCTACTATACATTGATCTTCACCATGGATTGAAGCCGCAATTTCAGTGGCATGACCGATTCTCTCTGTTAAATGGAGTTCATATTTAAAATCGGGATTTTGTTGATAGTAAAGTCGAATATAATCAACGACTTCTTGATATGAATAACGACCTGACGCTGGATTTATAATAAAATTAAATGTCATCCTTCTGATACTCCAAATTACCTAGTACATAGGTCGCAACGACATCAAAATTATCATCTAAGATACAAAGGTCAGCATCATATTTTGATTTAATAAATCCTTTATGATCATCAAGTCCCAAAAGTGTGGCTGGATTTACACTTGATGCATTAACAGCATATTCCCAATCAAGACCAACTTTTTCAACAATATTTTGTATTCCACGATTTGATAATAAGGTTGACCCAGCAATTGCATCTAAATCTAAAAGTCGAAGTGATCCATCTTCAAACACACGAACTGGGTGACCACCAAATTGGTATTCACTACCCACTGGCTCTCCCTTTCCTAATAAAGCATCTGTAATCAAGATACAACGGTTCTTTCCTTTTGATTTCATAAAAGTATACACATTACTAAAGTTAGAATGGACACCATCAACAATAATTTCACCATAAACATCTTGAAGTCTTAAAGCAGCTCCAGTTAAATTAACATCACGGTGATGGAAACGAGACATTCCATTAAAGACATGGGTGATTGATTTAACACCATTCGCTAAAGCCATTAATGTTTCCTCATAGTTTGCCCCGGAATGCCCTTGACTAACAACAATATTGTGATCATTACAAAAATCCATTAACTGATAGTCTTCATCTTTTTCAGGTGCCATCGTAATCACACGAATGAGTTCATTACTCGCTTGATAATAGCGTTTAAACTGTTCAACATCAGGTTTCACAATGAATTCACCTGGCTGTGCCCCTTTAAAATCGATATTTAAATAAGGCCCTTCAAAATGCACCCCCAAAATCTTCGCACCAGATTCTTGATTTGATTGAACCTCCGCAACATTTTTCAATGCTCGAGTTAATACTTCTTCAGATTGTGTGACCGTGGTTGGTAACCATCCAGTCACGCCTTCAGATGGAAGTTTATTCATTAAACGTTCAAGTTCTTCATAGGTCGCATCATTGGTATCGACACCATATCCACCATGAATATGAATATCGATTATGCCAGGAATAATACGGTTTTTTCCATAATCAACATCAACATCATGGGTGTTGTATGGAAAAACTCTAAAAATCTTTGAATCTTTAATTTCAATTTGGGCTTGAATGAATTGCGATCCAACCCAAACTCTTTCACTTTGTATAATCATAAAAGGTCTCCTAAAACTCCATTTCATTATAATCCTTTTGACATAATTATTCTACTGTCTAATTAATCGAAAAAGCGACAGTTAACTTGCAAAGATTCCATCAATATGCTATTCTATTAAAGCAATCTTAGAAAGGTGGTTACATTAATGGCTAGAAAATGTGCTATATCCGGCAGAAAAGCAATGTCTGGAAACAGTCGTTCACACTCATTACGTGCTAATCGTCGTAAATGG
>CAZVKL010000031.1:0-10696 GCA_964627845.1 uncultured Erysipelothrix sp.
TCAAGGAAAAATTCTAGCAAGTGGAGAAGCCCAATGGGAAAATCAATTAAAGAATGAATTCTGGACTTATGATTTAGATTTAGTCTGGAAAAAAATACAAGAATCCTATAAAAATTTGAAAAACCAAGTATTAAAAAATTATGAAGTAACATTAACAAAAATTGAAGCAATGGGATTTAGTGCCATGATGCATGGGTATTTAGCCTTTGATAATCAAGGCAAACAATTAGCTGAATTTAGAACATGGAGAAACGCAAACACTCAACTTGCGGCAGATGAGCTATCTGAATTATTTGATTTTAATATTCCATTAAGATGGAGTATTGCCCACCTTTATCAAGTGATATTAAATAAAGAAGATCATCTTCATAAAGTTAACTTTATAACAACATTAGCAGGGTATGTCCATTGGAAATTAACAGATAAGAAAGTGTTAGGAATTGGGGATGCCTCAGGCATGTTTCCAATAGATAGTGAAAACAGAGAATATAATCAAGAATATACAAAACAATTTGAAAATTTACTAAAAGAAAAAGATTTAGACATTAATCTTCTAGATATTTTACCAACTCCTCTAAAAGCTGGAGAAAATGCAGGTGAACTTACCGCTGAAGGTGCTTTACTATTAGATCCTGAAAATGACTTACAAGCAGGTTCAAAATTAGCCCCACCAGAAGGAGATGCTGGAACTGGAATGGTTGCTACAAATGCTATAGAACCACGCTCAGCAAATATTTCAGTTGGGACTTCTGCATTCGCAATGATTGTTTTAGAAAAAGAGTTAAGTAAGCGTTATCCTGAAATTGATGTAGTCACAACCCCAGAAGGGCATTCAGTTGCGATGGTACATATAAATAATTGTACAACTGAAATCAATGCCTGGATGAATTTATTTGATGATTTACTCTCGACATTAGATTTAAATGTCTCCAAAAATGATCTGTTTACTAAGACATTCCAAAGTGCTTTAAAAGCAGATGAGAATCTAAAAGATTGGCTAACATATGGTTATCATTCAGGCGAAAATATAAGTGGTCTTGAAGAAGGACGTCCTTTAATTATTCGCAAACCAGGAACTCAACTAAAAGTTTCCAATTTTATGAGATCCCTTTTAGAAAGTGCCTTTGCGACTTTAAATATGGGAATGAAGAAAATATTTGATGAAGGAATTCATTTAGATTACATGGTCGCTCATGGGGGTATTTTTCAAACTGAAGGCGTTGCTCAACAAATTGTTGCTAATGCGGTAGGGGTACCAATTACCGTCATGAAAACAGCAAATGAAGGCGGAGCTTGGGGAATGGCTGTACTATCGCTTTATTTACAAAATGCTGATTCAAGAAGTTTGAAAGATTTCTTAAACGAAGACATATTTAAAGATGTTGAAATGATTGAATATAATCCAACAAAAGAAGATATAGATCAATATCATGAATTTGTATCGAGATATGAAAAAGGGTTAAAAATAGAAAAAACAGCCATAGAAGAATTTAAGTAGAAAGAGGATAATTATGTTAAAAGTAGGTCATAAAGAATTTTGGTTTGTTGTAGGGTCACAGAACTTATATGGTGAAGAAACTTTAAAACAAGTAAAGAACAATGCTCAAGAGATGGTTAAAACTCTAAATGAGAGTGGAAAATTTAATTATCCAATAGTATTAAAAGAACTCGCAATTACATCAACAGTCATCACAGACATTATGAAAGAAGTTAATTATAAAGATGAGGTAGCCGGTGTAATTACTTGGATGCACACCTTTTCTCCAGCAAAATTATGGATTAGAGGAACTCAGATACTTAATAAACCTTTCTTGCATCTAGTGACTCAGTTTAATAAGAATATTCCTTGGGAAACAATTGATATGGATTTCATGAATTTAAATCAGTCTGCCCATGGGGATCGTGAGTATGGTTTTATTAATGCTCGCTTAAATAAAAATAACAAAGTGGTTGTCGGTCATTGGCAAGATCAAGACGTTATCGAAAACATCGCAAAATGGATGGATATGTCAGTGGCATATAATGAAAGCTTCAATATTAAAATTGCTCGATTTGGAGATAACATGAGAAATGTGGCAGTCACCGATGGAGATAAGATTGAAGCCCAAATTAGATTTGGTTGGTATGTCGATTATTATGGAATTGGGGATTTAGTCGAAGTGGTCAATCAAGTAAAAGAGGAAGAAGTTAATTCATTAACAGAGCTCTATAAAGAGAATTATGATTTTGACTATGGCGATTATGAGCAAGATGTCTGGTTAGAGCATGTAAAAACTCAAGCTAAATATGAAATAGCAATAAGAAGATTTTTAGAAAAAGGTGGTTATACTGCATTTTCAACCAACTTTGAGGATTTACACGGAATGGATCAATTGCCTGGCCTAGCTGTCCAAAGACTAATGATTGACGGCTATGGGTTCTCTGGTGAGGGAGATTGGAAAACAGCCGCTTTATCAAGATTGATGAAGATTATGAGTCATAATCAAGCAACTGGTTTTATGGAAGATTATACGTATGAATTGGGTGAAGGAAAAGAATCAATCCTTCAAGCTCATATGTTAGAAGTTGATCCTACTTTTGCGAAGGAAAAAGCAAGAATTGTTGTTGCACCTTTATCAATAGGTGGCAAGAATGATCCAGCAAGACTAGTCTTTGATGGTAAAGCAGGAGAAGGCATAGTTGTTTCAATGGCTGATTTTGGTACCCATTTTAAATTGTTAATCAATGAGATAGAAGCCTTTGAACCAGAAGAAGAAGCACCTAATTTACCAGTCGCAAGAGTTCTTTGGAAAGTTAAACCAAATTTCAAAGAAGGTGTAAAAAAATGGATTGAAAATGGCGGTGGTCACCATACGGTCGCTTCATTAAATTTAAACAAAGACCAATTAATTGATTGGGCAAAAATGGTTGGTGTTGAAATAATAGTAATAAATTAAATATAATTAATATCAAATATATGAATTAAATAAGTTAGAATGGTATTATGAGACTAATCTTAGGAGGTGGGTTAATTTATGGAATTTAAAAGTAAGCATGAATACTTACGTCATGAAATAAGAAAAATGATCAAAGAGAATAAATTGAAACCTGGCGATAAGTTAATGACTGAGTCTGAGTTCCAACACCTTTATAATGTTAGTAGACATACGGTTAGACAAGCCTTGAATTATCTTGAAAATGAAGGGGTAATCTATAAAGAACAAGGTTTAGGTTCATTTGTTGCTGAGCCTAAAGCTAAGAAGAAAATCAAAGAAATAGGGGTTATAACTACTTTTATATCTGATTATATTTTTCCCAATATTATTCAAGGAATTGAGGAAGAACTCACCAAAGCAGGTTACTCAATGATTCTCACCAGTACCAAAAACAATATTGATTTAGAGAAAAAAGCGTTAGAAATCATGCTTGATCGACCTATTGATGGATTAATTGTCGAACCAACTAAAAGTTCATACTATAATCCTAACGTTGGTCTTTATCTGAAACTAAAAGAAAAAGGGATTCCTATCATCATGATCAACGCCAAATATGAAGAGTTAGATTTCCCACAAGTTATCTTAAATGATTATAAAGCTAGTTTCGACTTAACAAAATATCTAGTTGAACAAAATCATACTAAAGTGGCTGGCATTTTTAAAGTAGATGATCGCCAAGGAAAAGAAAGGCTCAAAGGATTTATACAAGCTTGTTATCAATTTGGTATTAAACTCCTATCGGATAATGTCTTTGTGTATGAAACGGGAAATTTAGATTCTGTCTTAAAAGAAGTTGAAGAGAAAATGATACGTAATAAGGAAGTAACAGGCATCGTTTGTTACAATGACAAAGTAGCGACTGATTTATTACGAGTTATCTGGCGATCTGATTATAAAGCACCTGATGATTTTTCAATCGTAAGTCATGATAATTCTAACTTAAGTACCATTAGTAAGGTTAGAATAACAGGGATAAATCATCCAAAAAATGAACTTGGTAAAAAAGCTGCCCAAACCTTATTAGACTATATTGAGAACAGATCTGAAACGATGGAAACAACCGTTTTCGATGGAGATCTAATTATCTATGATAGTGTTAAAAAATTAGAAGAACTAAACGGAGAAGAATAAACAACATCCTAAAACGCATTTGAGACACTCAGATGCGTTTTATTAACCAAAACTTAACAGGATTAAGAACTAAAGTAATAATAAAATGTCTTATAATGGGTGATAGATGTTCTAATTAAATGTTATTTAGAAGGATACTCTAGGAGGCTGTTTTGATAGAGATTAGAGATTTAAGGAAAGTATTTGACAACGGTTTTGAAGCATTAAAAAATGTCAATTTCTCCAAATGACTTATCTAAACTATATTATTTCTCCTGAAGCTCAATTACATTGGGCAGTTCAATCTGGTTATATGCCAGTTCGTACGTCAGTTCAAGAGAGCGATGAATATAAGAACTCTGAAACTAAAACTGCGCCAATCTTAGCGGATGCAACTCAAAACTTATTCTCATTACCAGTTATTAATAATGCGGATGCAGCCTATAACATGGCTCGTGAGTTTACTGAAAAGATTATGGCCGATCCAAATTCTGAAGTAGAAGCTGTTTTAGAAGAGTATCAACCACTTCTTGAACAAACTTGGAATCAGTAATCCTTTAGATATGACCTCTTGGCTTAGGCTGAGAGGTTTTTTTGTTTTTAAATTAATTACCTCAAAACTGTTAAAAGCTAACTATAAAGAATGTATAATAGGAGGGTAAAGTTTCGAGGTGGAAAGTCATGATGTATCATCAGTATCGCCCGGGCATGGTAGAAGTCATTACCGGTTGTATGTTTGCGGGCAAAACAGAAGAATTAATAAGAAGAATTAATGTTTTTGAATTCGCTAAAAAAGAAGTGGTTGTTTTCAAACCTAAAATAGATAATCGATATAGTGAGGATAAAGTTGTCTCACATGCTGGTTCTAGTGTTCAAAGTATCCAAGTTTCAAACTGTAAAGAAATGATGGAGTATTTAGATCAACATCCTGAATTTGAGATTATTGCCATTGATGAGGTGCAGTTCTTTGATGATGACATTGTCTTGGGCATTAATGAATTGGCAGACTCTGGAAAACGTGTCATGGTTGCTGGATTAGACATGGATTTTAGAGGGGAACCTTTTGGTGTGATGCCAAAACTTATGACACAGGCTGAGTTTGTCACTAAACTAACGGCTGTTTGTACCCAATGTGGCTCTCCTGGAACAAGAACCCAACGTCTTGTTGATGGGAAACCAGCTAAATATGATGACCCAATTATTTTAGTGGGGGCGAGCGAATCGTATGAAGCTCGTTGTCGTCATTGTCATCATATTTCGAATAAACCAAAATTAAACCGTAAGGAGGGTGAATAATGGACCCGATGATTAATAAACTCGAATCACTCGAGAAGAGAAATAATGAAATTAGTGAATTATTAGTAGATGAAGAGACGCTAAAAGATATGAAACTGTTCGCCAGCTTAGGTAAAGAACAAGCAGGTTTACAGAAAATATTATCTCCTTATCATCGCTTAAAAGAAGTGATTGAACATTTAGAACAAGCCAAAGAGGCGCTTGATTTAGATGATCCAGAATTAGTGGAAATGGCACAGATGGAAGTGGATGAACTGACTGCTGAACAAGAAGAACTCAGAGATAAATTAGAGATTTTACTGATTCCCAAAGATCCAAATGATGAAAATAATGCGATTGTTGAAATTCGTGGAGCAGCAGGAGGAGATGAAGGAAATATCTTTGCGGGCGATCTCTTTAGAATGTATACCAAATATTGTGAGCATAACAATTTTAAAATTGAAGTCTTAGATGCGAATGAATCTGAGGCGGGTGGCTATACCTTAATTAGTTTTACTGTAAAAGGTGGTGAGGACCCTTATGGACATCTTAAATATGAGTCTGGGGCACACCGTGTACAAAGAGTTCCTAAGACTGAAACTCAAGGACGTGTTCATACTTCAACTGCGACCGTCTTAGTCTTACCTGAAATCGAAGAGGAAGATTTTGATATTAATCCCAATGATTTAGATATCTCAACTCAACGTTCTTCTGGGGCAGGTGGACAACATGTTAATACCACTGACTCGGCAGTTCGTATTGTCCATAAACCGACAGGAATTGTTGTTAATATGCAAGATGGACGTTCTCAACATGACAACCGAGATAGAGCCATGAAGGTTATTCGTGCTCGTGTTTATGAGTATGAACAAGAACAAAAAATGAAGGAAATGGGCGAACAAAGACGCTCAAAAATTGGAACGGGTGATCGTGCTGAAAAAATCAGAACATACAACTATCCTCAAAACAGAGTGAGTGACCATCGAATTGGTTTAACGCTTACTCAACTTGATCGCATTATGGAAGGTAAATTAGAAGATGTTATTAATGCTTTAATTGATGCTGATCAAAAAGAGAAGTTGGCACAAGAATAATGACGTATCAAGAGGCAATCAATAAGGGGAAAGAATTATTAATTCAAAACCAAATCTATGATGGATTTGGTTTTCGTCTTATGTTGGAGTTGTGTGAGCTGAACCAAATTAATCTTTATCTAGAAAAAGACAATGAGATGAATGAATCGTTAATGGATGAATACTTTACTAAGATTGACCGTTTAGTCCAACATGAACCATTGGCTTATGTCCTAGGTTTTGAATGGTTTTATGGCAGACGCTTTATCACAGATGAAAATGTATTAATCCCAAGAGAAGAAACTGAAGAATTAATTGGCTATGTCTTAGCGGATATTCAGGACTATTTTGAAAAAAAAGACTTAGTTATTTTTGATGTTGCGACAGGGTCAGGCAATATTGGAATTTCCCTAAAGGCTGAATTGCCTTATGCTGAAGTATATTGTAGTGATATCTCAGCTGAAGCGATTGAAGTGGCTAAACAAAATGCTAAGAACCTTGATACTGAGATTACCTTTTTAGTGGGGGATATGGGTCAACCACTGATACAGAAACAACTGAAATGTGATGTCTTGGTGTGTAACCCACCCTATATTCAAAGTCATGAAGAAGTTGAGAAATCAGTCTTGGACTATGAACCTCATGTTGCCTTGTTTGGGGGAGAGGATGGTCTGAATTTTTATCGACAAATTCTTGATGAGGCACCACTTTTATTGAAAGAGCGTGGAATGATTGCTTTTGAGATGGGCTTTGATCAAAGAGAGACGATGACTAAAGAGATACAGAAACGATTCCCTAATGCTAGAATACATTTTGAGAAAGACTTGAATAATCTTGATCGTATGTGTTTTGTGTATCTTAATATTAAATAATGATAAACTATAAGTAACTATTTATGTGGAGGCCTTATGAAACTGAATTATAAAAGAACCCTATTAGTTGGAATTGCCTTTATGACTATCTCAAGTTTTTGGCAGTTATATGACTTTGCGATTCCATTAATGCTTGTCGAAGATTTAGGAATTAGTGATACTGTCGCCGGAATTGTTATGAGTTTAGACAATGTGCTAGCATTATTTATGCTCCCATTCTTTGGTGCACTATCCGATCGAACTATTACTAAATTTGGAAAGCGAATGCCCTTTATCATTATTGGAACAATCACTACCGTCATTGGCTTATTGACCATTCCTTACGCAGCACAATTGGGTAATTTAACCTTATTTATTGTTGCTTTAGGGATTGTTCTAATCTTTGTTTCAACCTATCGTTCACCAGCTGTTGCGTTAATGCCAGATGTTACCATCAAACCATTAAGATCAAAGGGGAACGCAATTATAAACTTAATGGGTGCTATTGGTGGTGTTGTCGCCTTAGCAGGAATCTCGTTACTAAAACCAGAAAGAATGGGTTACTTTCCTGTATTCTTAATGATTGCTGGGTTTATGTTATTAGGCTTAGTCATTATGATTGTTACCATTAAAGAAAACAAATGGGCTCAAGAAATGAAAGATGAGACCCAAAAATATAATATTGAAGATGTTGAAGAACAAGAGAGTGCATCAGATGCTGTTTTACCAAAAGAAGTGAGACGCTCACTTACCTTTATCCTGCTATCTATTTCCTTATGGTTTATGGGATATAATGCGGTGGTCTCTGCTTTTTCACGCTATGCGACTCTTCAAATTGGACTGAGTTCTTCTCAAGCTTCTCAAATACTATTAGTGGCGAATGTTGGCGCAATCCTCTCTTTCATTCCAGTGGGTGCGATTGCCTCACGAATTGGGCGTAAGAAAACAATCTTATTTGGCGTTACTTTGTTAACGATTGTGTTTGGTTCAGCCTTCTTCTATAAATCTTTTACCCCATTAATGTATGTTAACTTTGTTTTAGCTGGAACAGCCTGGGCAGCCATTAATGTTAACTCATTGCCGATGGTATTAGAAATGGCCAAAGCAGGAGATGTCGGTAAATACACAGGTTTATATTATACGTTTTCTATGTCGGCACAAATTATTACACCAATCTTATCGGGTTTACTCTTTGATTTAATAGGCTATGAAGTACTATTCCCTTATGCGGCCTTCTTTGTTGCTTTAGCGTTCTTAACAATGAGTCAAGTTAATCATGGTGATACAACCGTCACTAAATTTGAACAATGATTATTGTAATTGTCTTAATCTTACTGTTTGTTTTTATGATTATGGGGTATCCACATAGCCAAAAATTCAAACATAAAAAATACACCCATCGTGGACTTCATACTCAAAATCAATCCGTAAAGGAAAACTCTTTGGATGCATTTAAGAAATCAATTGAAAAGGGATATGGGATTGAATTAGATGTTCAATTATCAAAAGATTTTGAAGTAGTCGTCTACCATGACTTTAACCTACTTCGATTGGATAAACAGGATATTAAAATCTTTGATTTAAATCAATCTGATTTATCTCAGTATCATATTCCAACCCTTCAAGAAGTACTTGATTTAGTTGATGGTCAAGTTGAATTGATTATTGAATTAAAGGCAGATAAAAACAGGAATAAACTCTCAGAATTGGTCTTATCTATTCTTAAAGATTACCAAGGTCCTTATAGTATTGAGTCTTTTGATCCTAGAATTGTCTATTATTTCAGAAAGAATGCCCCAACTATAAAAAGAGGGCAACTAATCATGCCCGTTAAAAAATATGATAATAAATTGGTTGGATTTGTTGTTAACACTTTACTGTATCAGTTTCTGACTAGACCTAACTTTTTGGCAATCAATGTCGATAGCACAAGATTTAATCCGATGATTAAATTGAATCAGCTTATTGGAGTTGAATCATGTTTATGGACGGTTCATCAAAATCATAAAACAGATTATGGTTGGGTGGATGCCTATATCTTTGAGTATTTTGATGCATAAGAAAAGGGATCGCTTTGAAGTGATCCCTTTTAAGTGTACTAAATCAAATTGAACTTTTTAAATGCATGGAACAAACCATGATCATCGACATCAAAGGTAACGTAGTTTGCAATATCTTTTAATTCTTGGACGCCATTCCCCATTGCGACACCAACCTGACAGTGTTTAATCATTGGGTAATCATTCATCGAATCCCCTAATGAAATGGTATCTTTAACTTCACCGTTGAAATGTTTTAAGACTTCTTGGACTCCATGGAATTTGTTGATTCCTTTAGAAATAATCTCACCACTGGTTTCATACTTAATCACTTCATAATCATCTGAGAAATATTGTTCAACATTGATTAAGTCGGCGTTAGTATCTGTGAAAATAGAGAACTTGTTAACTGTGTGAGGCTCTTTCTTATACTCCTCAATGGGTAAGACAAGGTTTTCTTGAATTAGGTGACGCAAGACTTGAGGACCTAGTTTCTCTTCGCGTCGTAAGTTTCTTTCTTTAAAGAATTCAATCGCTTTTTTGTTGTAGTAAGAATAATCAGGACCTTCTAAAACATAACCAATGTTTAGCTTTTCAAAGATTTCAATAGCGTGATTAATTTCTTCTTCAGATAGTTTATTCATATAGATAGTTTCATCATGCACCTCGACATGTCCTCCTGCAGCGAAAACATAACCATCAAATGGATAGAATTGGAGATAGTCATCGACAGCTGACTTAACACGTCCTGTGTTAATAATTACTTTGTGTCCATTTCTACGGGCTAAATCAATTGCTTCTAGAGCACTTTTTGGGATTCCCGTTAAATGACTGAGTAAAGTTCCGTCTATATCGACAAAAACAAATTTAGTTGACATACAAACCTCTTTCTATACGCTTATTATAAACGATTCGCCCATATAAACAAACTGGTCTACTATTCTTAATCAATTATTAACAATAGTAACATTTTTTTGAGCTATGATATGATAGAGGTGGATTATGAAAAAACTAACAATATTATTAAGCCTATTATTCTTAGTAGACAACTAATCTAAGTGAAGATTTAGAAACAATCAAATTTGACCAACAATTAGAACATGAAACAATGACCCTAAGTATTGTTAATTTACATGTCAATCACAATAGTAATAACACTATAACTATTACTAATTCAGATAAGATACATGTTGAGGCCATTGCCAATAAAGATTTATTAGACTATAACTTTAGGATTAATTTAGAGAATAATGAACTAATCATTCAAAGTGATAGTGATCGACCATTTTCTAATATGAAACTAGATATTAATATCCATGCTCCAATTGATAAGATGATAATTGAGGGTGGTTTTAAGGTTAACTATGATGAGC
>CAZVKL010000032.1:0-10589 GCA_964627845.1 uncultured Erysipelothrix sp.
GTATTAGGCACGCCGCCAGCGTTCATCCTGAGCCAGGATCAAACTCTTCATTTGATGTATAGCTCAGATAGTTCACTGACTATCTTATCTTTTCTTATTGTTTCTTTTCTATGCTTTTAACATAGTGAAATCTCAATTTTCTTGACGTTTCTGTTTAGTTTTCAAAGATCATTTTTCTCATGTCACCCAAATTGAGTGCCTATATAGAATAACAAATTTTAAGCGCAGAGTCAAGCAAATATTACTTAATTTCATAATATTCTTTTTGTTCTGTGCATGTTATTCAAATAGGTAGAACTTGAGTGTAGTTACATTATACACATTATTTTCTAAATTACCAGCGAAAGCACTAATTTCCAGAATTATTTTTAGCACCTTAAATACGAGCGCTTAAAACCTAATTTTCCCTTCTCTTTCATTTTTATAATCCCATCAACAGCTGATTGAATCTCTAACAATTCTGCCAAGTCTTTCGCTTCCTTATATAAGGGTAGATAAGAAATACCCACTGTCTCAACAAAATAAGCCATCGCATCAGACAGACTATTACTTTCTTTAACCTTATTTAATAGCAACGAAACCTCTTGCTCATCAAATTGTTCATCCTTTCGATTTGCCAACATCCAACTATATGCATAGTATCCGCCATTTACTCTTTTAGGATCATCCGTCTCAATCCACTCTCTAGCTATTGTCTGTCCATCCTTATGTCCAGCCAAAGTGACACTTAATTGGTAATCAACTAACCAAGCACTCTTTGTCTTGTCAATCCAATCATTAAATTGTGCTTGATCCATTTTATCTAAGTCACAAATCATGCACGCTAAAGATCGGGCATCCAAATGATCCAATTCATACAAAGCCAATGCCAAATCGTGATTATCGGTATATTTCTTAACCAATGTTTTTAAATCTTTCTGAGGAACACCCAAGACAATCGTCTCGTCAACGCCTTTTTTCCTCATTTGAGAAATCGTCCTCTGATTAGAATGTTGTTCAAAAAATTCCAGTATTTCTCTAATTGTTTCTTGCATCTTGATTTAGCTTCTCCCAACGTTTTTGTTTTGTATCCTCTTTTTTAGCACTATAAATATATCTTGCCCACTCTTTTTGTTTATACGGACTCATCGAAGTAAAATAATTCAACGTTATCGGATCTTCCTTTAATTCATCAACAAGATTAGGTATAAACTGAACATAATCATCTAACCGTTGAGACACTGTTTCCTTTATTTTTGGTCGTTTATCAAATTGTCTTAATCCAATCACCGTATAATTATCATCCAGTTTAACCATACGCGAGAACTTTAAGTTGGTTTCAGCAACAAAGCCATCCCCACCCATGTCAATATTTAAATAAGGAAAGATCGCATCACGATGAATTGGATTCAACCCTAATGGATTGTTTAATTTTGGGTACGCAAAATAGAGATACCCTTTATCATTAATTCGATTGTTTTTTCCTACCTCAAGAATCATATCTTTAATTTCCTTTAAGGTTTCAACAAAACAGACAATGCAATCTTGTCTCTCTAAGAGTTTACGTTCTACCTTTAAATCATTAAACAGATTATAATTCGTCGGTTTATTGATGATCGTGATTGTATCAAATTTCTCAAATCTAAGTTTTTTATACAGTGAATTCATGGCAATCTCCTTTTTTACATTATATCAGAGCAATAAAAAACTCCGGCTTTTAAAGACCGGAGTTTCAGGGAGATTAAACAAACTTATTGTAAATTCTCAGCCGCTAAAGCAATTGACTCTAAATATCCAACTGTATCAACTAATGTTGAACTTGAAATATCATCAACCAATTCACCCGCAGTATTTGCGTTTACTAAATCGTTAACTTCTTGAGCAGTCATACCAACTGTATGATCTTCAATCGCTCTATATCCTTCAACTAATTGCATGGTCGCTTCACCGCGTTCTTCCATGTTCGCTGAATAAGATTCATTGTTCACTCGCTTAGAAGCAAGAACGCCTCCTTCAGCATAGTTTTCACCAAAGGCATCATCTGAATTTGGAACCCCTGTATTAGTATCGCCACTTAAATATTGGAATTCATCAATGTTGGCTGCAACAATAACACCATCTAAAACAGCAACAACAGTGTCTGCTACCGCTCTTTCACCATGAGCAGCATGTTGGATAAATCCAATTTGAATGTCTTCAACATTCCCCTTAGCAACACCCTTCGATTCCATGTCTGTGTTCTTAGCAGCATCAATAATAGCTTGAACATATCCATAAGTATCCACTAGTGTCGAACTAGAAATATCATCAATTAATTCACCCGCAGTAGAGTCAGCTAATAAAGCTTCTAAATCAGCAACGGTTTTCCCCTTCGCATAATCTTCAATTGCTTTATACCCTTCCACTAATTTCATAGTCGCTTCACCACGTTCAGCCATGTTTTGTGAATAAAGGTCATCATTAACCCGTTTAGAATAGAGTTTTGCATCCACTGAACCTTCGCCAAAGCCTAAATCAGAATTAGGTAGGAATTCATTTTCAGCATCCACGCCACCATATTGGAATTCTTCGATGTTCGCAGCGACGATTACATCGCCATTCATAACAACCGCAACTCGAGCAAATGAACGAGTGCCATGAGGAGCCGAATAAGCTCTTCTTAAGACTACCTCAGTCTCAGAATCAGAAGCTGTATCATCCGTCGTATCTGTTTGGGTTGTATCAGCATCTGTTGCGTCTTCAGCAGGTGTTGAATCTTGTGTACAACCTACTAATAATAGGAACACTAATAATAAACTTAATAATACTTTTAACTTTTTCATATACCCTCCTTGTAAAAGTCAAAACTATTATAACCTATTGTTTATATTTTAACAAGCAAAAGTTGTCTTTTGTTAACATTAATTGACAAATTTTTATTAAATCGCCTTAATAACCTAATAGGAAATCCCTTACAAATAAGTTATACTTAAATCAAATAGAAAAGAAGGGAAAATATCATGAGTAAAAAAACTCCTCTCTATCAGTTTCATTTAGATCACGGTGGTAAAATGGTTGAGTTTGGCGGTTATCTTTTACCTGTAAACTACGACCACACGATTAAAGAAGAACATAATTTTGTTCGAAATCAAGTCGGTCTTTTTGATGTTTCGCATATGGCTGAAATATTCATCAAAGGACCAAAAACACTTGAGTTCATCAATCACCTCCTCACTAATGATTTTTCAAAAATGAAACCAGGACAAATTAAATACACACTTATGTTGAATCATGAAGGGGGTATCGTCGATGATTTATTAGTCTATTACACGAGCGATCAAGATGTTATGCTCGTCTGTAATGCTTCAAATCACGAAAAAGATTTAAACTGGATTTATGAACAGATTATCGATGGCGTCGAAATCATTGATTATTCTGAGCACATCGCCCTATTAGCGCTTCAAGGACCACAATCCATTGATGTTTTGAAACAATTTACAAACCAAGAGGACATCCCTCAAAAGTACTACACCTTCAAAGGGGATGTCTTAGTCGCAGACTGTAACGTTCATTTATCAAGAACCGGATATACCGGTGAAGATGGAGTTGAGATTTATTGTGACATCAACGATGTAGAAACCATCGCCAATAAATTCTTAGCCACCAACCAAGTGACTCTATGTGGTTTAGGATCAAGAGACACGCTAAGACTAGAAGCGGGATTACCACTATATGGTCATGAAATGACCGATGAAATTACCCCGCACGAAACAGGGCTCGGTTTCTTTGTTAAGATGAAAAAAGATGACTTCATCGGAAAGAAAGCCTTAGAAGAGAAACAGTCAAACAAAACCCGTGTTGGACTAAAAATGATTGACCGAGGAATTGCTAGACAAGACAACAAGGTTTATGTCGATGACAAAGAAATCGGAATCGTCACCTCAGGAACCCAACTTCCATATGTTGGCTATGCGGGCGCAATGGCCATTATCGATAAAGCATATGCTGAATTAGGAACGCAAGTCATCGTCGATGTACGTGGAAGAAAAGTAACAGCAGAAGTAATTAAATTACCATTTTATTCAAGAAAGAAGGAGGAAAAATAAATGGCAATCAAATACACACAATCACATGAATGGATTAAAGAAACAGACGATAACACTGTTTTAATCGGAATCACTGACTTCGCTCAAAGCGAACTAGGTGAAATCGTCTTCGTTAACCTAAACGAAGTAGACGATGAGGTCACATCAAACGAACCTTTCGGTGATGTCGAATCCGTTAAAGCGGTCTCTGACTTATTAAGTCCAGTCGATGGAACGATTGTAAAAGTTAATGAAGAACTGTTCGATCAACCTGAACTTATCAACCAAGATGCCTCAAATACTTGGCTCATCGAAGTTAAAGATTACACATTAGGCGATGATTTGATGAGTGAAGAAGAATATAACACATTTGTTAAGGAACAATAGTATGGCAAGTTATGTTGTAAATTCGAAAAAAGAACAACAACAGATGTTACAAGAGTTAGGGATGGAATCAATCGATCAGCTTTATGATTACATTCCAAAAGAAGCTCGCCTTCAAAGAGAGTTAGACATTGAGGATGGACTCACTGAATTTGAAGTCTACCAAAAGATGGTCGAACTTTCGCAAGAAAACAAACTCTATAAAACAATCTTTAGGGGTGCTGGGGCATATCGCCATTATATCCCTACTGTGGTCAATCACTTAGCTTCAAGAAGTGAATTTGTAACATCCTATACACCCTATCAAGCAGAAGTTTCTCAAGGAACACTTCAAGCCATCTTTGAATATCAAACAATGATGGCAAGACTGACTGGCATGAACGCCAGCAACGCCTCTGTTTATGATGGTGCAACTGCCGCCGCAGAAGCCATGATGATGGTTCAGGAAAGAAAGCGCACAACCGTCTTAGTTTCTGAAACAGCCAACACCATGGTTCAATCCGTCATGCAAACTTATGCTTCAGGTTTTGATGTTGAACTTATTCCCGTTAAACAAAAAGATGGATTACTTGATATAAATCATCTTAAAGAATTATTAAACGATGAAATTGCGGGTCTATATTTAGAACAAGTTAATTACTTCGGAAACATTGAAGATGTCCAACCAATTAGTGACCTATGTCATCAACATGGTGTAAAAGTCATTTTAGGGGTTAATCCAATCGCCTCAGCAATTTTACCAAGTGCGAGAGAAGTTGGAGCAGACATCGCCGTTGGAGAAGGACAACCATTAGGAATCCCCCTCCAATTTGGTGGGCCAAGCTTTGGTTTTATGGCAACTACCGAAAAACTTATCCGTCGATTACCAGGACGTATTGTCGGAGAAACCACCGATAAAGATGGTAACCGAGCGTATGTTTTAACACTACAAGCCAGAGAACAACATATTCGCCGTGAAAAAGCGACTTCTAGTATTTGTTCTAACCAATCCCTAATGGCTGTTAGAGCAACCATCTATCTAGCAACCTTAGGCCCAGAAGGTCTAAAAGAAGTTGCTCAACGATGTGTCGACAACGCCCATTATTTAGCGAACAAGTTGAAAGAACTTGATCAAATTGAATTGGTTTATGACCATGAATTCTTCCATGAATTTGTGACTAAAACTGATAAAGTGAATGAAATATTAACCAAACTTGAAGAAAACGATATTTTAGGGGGTTACCCTATTTCTGACAATGAAATTTTATGGTGTGCAACCGAAGTAAATACTAAGGATGAAATGGACAACGTCGTGTCCTTAGTGAAGGAGGTTCTATAATGTTAGTCTTTGAAGTAAGTCGAGAAGGACGTCGTTCTTTCCATCTTCCAAAAAGTGACATAGAAAGTCATTCATTATCCCTTAAACGAGAAGATGCCTTAAGATTACCAGAACTTTCTGAACGCGAAGTGGTTCAACACTATACGAATTTAACGAAGAAGATATTCAGTGTCGATTCAGGATTTTATCCACTGGGTTCTTGTACCATGAAATACAATCCAAAACTTAATGAAGATGTGGCTGGATTACCAGGCTTTAGTCATATCCACCCACTCCAACCAACAGAAAGTGTGGTTGGCGCACTAAAAGCATTTGATTTACTGTCCGAAAAACTTGCTGAGGTCACTGGCATGGACGCGATTACCCTTCAACCTGCTGCTGGAGCACAAGGTGAATTCGCTTCATTACTTATGATTAAAGCGTATCTTAATGATCATGGTGGAGGCCATAAAACAGAAGTCATCGTTCCTGACTCAGCTCATGGGACAAACCCTGCCTCTGCTGTGATGGCTGGATTTAAAGTTGTCACGGTTCCAAGCGATGAGCGTGGATTAGTTGATGTTGAAAAACTAAGAGAACTTGTGAGTGATAAAACAGCTGCCATCATGTTAACTAACCCTAATACCTTAGGTCTTTATGAAGTCGATATTTTAGAAATTTCAAAGATTATCCATGATGCCGGAGCACTCATGTATTGTGATGGTGCCAATATGAATGCGATTATGGGCATCTCAAGACCAGGTGATGTTGGCTTTGATGTCATCCACTTAAATCTCCATAAGACTTTCTCGACCCCTCATGGTGGTGGAGGTCCAGGATGTGGTGCCGTTGGGGTTAAATCAATCTTAGAACCTTATCTTCCAACTCCGGTTGTAAAGAATTATGAAATTCTAAACGATCGACCAAAAAGCATTGGACCGATGAAGAATTTCTATGGGCATTTTGGGGTCTTTATCCGGGCACTAACTTACATCTTAAGCTTAGGTGGCAATGGACTCAAAGAAAGTAGTCAAAATGCGGTATTAAACGCGAACTACTTACAACATTTAATGAAAGACCATTACCCTGCTGCCAAAGATCAACCGTTCATGCACGAATTTGTTACGAGCATGACAAAACTTAAGAAAGAAACGGGTGTGAGTGCTTTAGACATTTCTAAAGGCTTAATTGAAAATGGTATTCACCCACCAACGATGTATTTCCCAATTATTGTGCCTGAAGCATTAATGATTGAGCCAACTGAGACTGAGAGTATTGATACCCTTAAGAAAGTTGCCGAAGTCTTTAACCAACTCTATCAACAAGCACATGATGATGCAGAGTCGTTGAAAGAAGCGCCTAACAATACGGTTGTCAAACGTGTTGATGAGGTAAAGGCCGCTCGTCACCCTATTTTAGTACACAATGATTGAACAGATTTTATGGGTCTCTACTGAAGGCGTGAATCCTCATGAGAATCTCGCTTTGGAAGAGGCCCTCTTCCAATATGTGGATGATAAAACACTGGTCTTTTATCTTTGGCAGAACCAACACACTGTTGTCATTGGCTCTAACCAAAATGCGATGAGAGAATGTAAAGTGAATGATTTGCATCAAGATAATGGAACATTAGCCAGACGTTTATCGGGTGGTGGTGCTGTTTATCATGATTTGGGAAATTTAAACTTTACTTTTCTGATGGCCAGCAAACACTTTGATATCAACAAACAATCAACCGTGCTTCTAAATGCCTTAAACTCATTTGGGATTGAGGCCTATGCTAGAGGTCGAAATGATTTGTTAGTGGACGAGAAAAAATTCTCTGGTCATGCATATTATCATCACAATAATAAGAGTTATCATCATGGAACCTTGATGGTTGATGTGAACTTAAATGAATTATCTAAATACTTGAATGTCTCTAAATTAAAATTAGAGGGTAAAGGCGTTAAATCGGTTATATCTCGAGTCACTAACCTCATTGATTATGCTCCTAATTTAACGATTGCTAGTTTAAAAGAAGCCTTGTTAAAATCAGTCTCTGATGTCTATCAAGCTCCATTAAATGAGTTATCGATGAATGCGATCGATTTAGAACCGTACATTCAAAAATACAATTCTCATCATTGGTTATTTAAACCTAGCTTTGATGCGACAACCATTCTAGAGAATCGTTTTGAGTGGGGTGAGATCTCAATCCATCTTAATCTAAATCAAAATATAATCAGTGAAGTCCAAGTGTATTCAGATGCAATGGACTCGTTCTTACCTTCTAAATTAGTCAATTGTTTAAGTAATATTCCCTTCTCAGAAAAAGATATTAATGATGCGATTATGAATTGTGGGATTATTGATGAGGTGATCCCAGATATTCTTTCGTTGTTTGATTTCAATCCTGAAGACGCATTCTAAGACTGCCATCTGCAGTCTTTTTTGTTATGTTGTTTAAAACTTAAACCATGTTGTTAAGTACAAGTCAAATGTTTGTAAAGTGTTTGATAATGCTTACAATGAAGATGGAGGACTTCAACATGATTAAATTTGGAACAGGTGGTTGGCGCGAAATAATTGGGGACCAATTCACGAAAGAAAATGTACAAAAGATTGCGACAGCATTAACTCAAATGATTGATCAAGGACCAATTATTATTGGGTATGATCGTCGTTTTATGTCTAAAGAAGCTGCTTATTGGTTTATTCAAACCTTGGTAGCTAATAAAATTGATACGTATTTAATTGATAAACCTTCTCCAACACCGATTGTAATGTTTGCTATTAAAGAACAAAAAACACAATATGGTGTTGCCATTACGGCCAGTCATAATCCCGCTATCTACAATGGAATTAAACTCTTTGTGGAGGGAGGTAAAGATGCCACATTAGGAGTCACTCAAGAAATTGAACAAAAAGCAAATCAGGTGACAGAAGTTAAATCAATGGAGTGGTACGAAGTCGAAGAATCCCCTTATTTGCATCGTTTTAATCCAGATAATGAATACATTGATTCAATTCTCGATTCAATTGATCAAAAAGCGATTCGCGATGCACACTTAAGAATTGTCATTGACCCAATGCATGGTGTCTCCAAAACATCGCTCTCGACAATCCTTGTGACGACGCGTTGTGATGTAACGATTATCAATGAGCGTCATGACACACTCTTTGGTGGAAGACTCCCTACCCCATCGTCTAAATCACTCAATAAATTAAGAGATATTGTGGTTGAAAACAATCATGATATGGGTATCGCCACCGATGGTGATGCGGATAGAATTGGTATTATTGACGAATTTGGTAACTTTATTCATCCAAACACCCTTCTGACTTTACTTTATTATTATCTACTAGAACATAAAGGATGGCGTGGACCTGTCGTAAGAAACTTATCAACGACGCATGTCCTCGATCGTATCGCCAAAGCATATGATCAAGAATCCATTGAAACCCCTGTTGGGTTTAAATATATTTCTTCTGGAATGGAAGAATATGACGCAATCATTGGAGGTGAATCCAGTGGCGGACTCACTGTTAAAGGGCATATCCAAGGCAAGGATGGAATTTATGCGGCAGCCCTTCTTGTGGAAATGGTCGCTGTCACTAAAAAGAGTGTGCATGAATTAGTGAAAGATTTAAATCAACGATTTGGGGAATCCTACTTTAGTGAAAATGCTTATCGTTTCACTCAAGAGAAAAAAGAAGAGATTCATCGATTGCTGTTTGAACACAAATCAACACCAACCTATGAGAATATTCAAGATATCACTTACCTCGATGGGTTGAAAATTCATTTTAAGGATGATTCTTGGATTAGTGCTCGTTTCTCTGGCACAGAACCAGTCTTAAGAATATTTGCTGAAGCAGGTCGTCAAGATCAGGTCGATAACTTAGTTAAACAAATGGAAGTGTTATTACAATTGTCTGAAAAGGACAGAATCTAATGAATATAAAAATCTCTCAGAATAGTTTAGAAGAATACTATAAGAGAGATTTTTTTATTGTAGATATCTCTCTTACACTTAAGTTGATTAACTCACATGATATAGTTCTCACAGCTACAAAAGAAACTTATCAATTTATTCTTTAAATTGAATTCAGGAGAAAAACTATGACAAAAATAATTTTATTATTCTTTTTACTAATTGGATGCTCCAATACAACGACAGAAACAATCAAAGTTGAAGAAACGATTCCATTTGAAGAAACTGTTCAGGATGATTTTGATTTACCTCTAGGTGAATCTCTCGTGTTGGAAGAAGGACAAAATGGATTAAAAGAAATCACTTATGAAGTAATTTATCAAGGAGAGACTGAAGTAAGTTGAAAAGAAATAAGCGAGGTCATCGTTAGAGAACCTAAAACACAAATAATTGCTTCAGGAAAAATGGAAGAAATAGAGATCTTTGAACCAACTCAAGAACAAATAGAGCATATACAAGCCTGGTCTCAAATTTCACTAGGAACTTTAGGTTATGAAGATGACACAAGCGCGCAACCTGAAGATTGGACGATAGAAACCCAAGAATTTGAAGATTATATTGCTTGGACAGTTACCACTAACTCGGATTTATACAACGAAGTTGTGTGGGTATTCCATTGGACGGGCGAAGAAAGTGATGACTCATTCTTAAGATACCTATCGTTAAATGGGGAAGAAATCATAAACAAACTAGATTAAGTAGAAGAAAAACGATAGCGCTCGCTCTATACTTTTTATGAAGTTTGTTTAAGGCATAGCTAAAACTTGGAAGTTGATGATTTCTATGCTATCGTTATCAAACAAAAAAAAGCACTCCAATGAGTGCATGTTTAGTGAATGGTAGCGAGGGTGGGACTCGAACCCACGACCCCCCGGGTATGAACCGAGT
>CAZVKL010000033.1:0-10257 GCA_964627845.1 uncultured Erysipelothrix sp.
CTAGGGTCTTTATTCAAACAACGTGGACATTGTTTCATCTTATCACCTAGTCTTTGTATAGTATTTTTTGGTTTGTTCCTATTGTTCTTTTAATCTAGAACGTTGAATTAATACAGCAATTATAATGATGACCCCTTTAACTAAGCCATTTAGGAAAGGAGGTATTTTAGCTGCAACAAGGATACCTTCAATCATTTGTAACATGATTGCTCCTAAAAAAGTACCGATGATTCGGCCTCTTCCACCTGCCATGTTTGTTCCGCCTATCGCTGTCGCAGCGATAGCGTCCGTTTCAAATGCCATCCCAACGTTAGCAGCAGTAATAGAAGTCAACCGAGACATTAGTAGAAATGAACTCAAACCAGTTAATAAACCAGCCATACTAAACACAAACGTTTTAACTCTGTCGACATTTATTCCGTTAAGCTGTGCAGCTCGTTGGTTAGATCCAACAGCATAAATATATCGACCTATTTTTGTTGTTCTCATCATCCAACTGATAATTATTGTTACTGCGATAAAGAAATAAACTAAGTTTGGAATCCCAAAGGTTTCTCCTGCGGCGATCATTCTAAATGTATCGACAATATCATAACTAATATTAAATGGACCACCTTGACCCAATTGTATAATAACCGATCTAAACGCAGCCATTGTTGCGAGTGTCACGATGAATGGTGCCATTCTCCCTTTGGTGACTAGAACTCCGTTGATCATTCCTAACAATAAACCAAATATTAAACAAAATACCAATGTAATGATTGCGCTACCTGTACTGTTTAATACAACGACTCCCAACCCAGAGACAAGGGCTGCCATAGATCCTAATGAAAGGTCAATTTGTCCTGAGATAATGACTAGGGTCATTCCTATTGCGATAATTCCTTTTATCGTTGATTGTAGCAGTAATAACGAAATGTTATTGAAGGTTAAGAAATTTGGGTTTACAGCGATCGCGACAATACATAACAGTACAAACGATAAAATATACGAATGATTGACTGCAATATGTTTTAAAGTAGATTTAGTTCTGTCCATTGTTAACCTCCAAATTTGCGCCTGTTGAATAATACATTACATTATGTTGAGTTAGTTGCTCTCTATTTAATATTGAATTTATCTCACCTTTATACATAACGATACACCGATGAGCTATTTTGTAGATTTCTGGAAATTCATTACTGAATATAATGATTCCTTTTCCTTGATTTGATAACTCAGAAATAAATCGATATATTTCATATTTAGATCCTACGTCAATCCCTTGAGTTGGATTGTCTAGGATATAAACATCTGAATCCAATTCCAACCATCTTCCTAAGACTACTTTTTGTTGATTACCACCCGATAACGTCGTAATTAACTCTCGGGGATTGTGTGCTCTAATATCGAGTGATTCTTTATGTTTTAAATATCTTTGTAATTCCTCTTTATGGTTGATGAGTTGACCTTTTTCATAAACATAATTGGCAATCGATAAGTTTTCTTTGATACTTAAGTCACTGATAATTGATCGCTCTTTTCTATTTCGCTGAACCATTGATATCTCTGATTTCATTATTTTAGCGATAGACTTTAAATTGACTTTTCCTTTTGGTGTATGAATTTCACCTTTTGTGACGGTTCTAGCACCAAATAGAGCCTCCGCAAGTTCGCCCCGACCATCACCGTGTAATCCAGTAATTGCGAGAACTTCACCTTTGCGAAGTTCAAATGAGATGTTCTTAAAGAATGGTTCGAGTGTAAAATCGGACACTTTAAAAACGACTTCTTCTAATGGAGGGTTGATTTTCAGTTCCTCTTGTATTAACTCTTTTCCGACCAACAATTGCGTTGCGATATTCTCGTTTATATCAGCCATTTTACCTGATTCAATATATTTACCATCTCTAAGGACTGTGTAAGAATCACAGATTTCAAATAATTCCGGCATTTTGTGAGAAATATAGATCATGGTCACCCCTTTTTGTTTTAGCGTTCTCATGATACTAAATAATTGATCAATTTCTTTATTAGTTAAGGCAGTTGTAGGTTCGTCCATAATAATTAACTGAGAATCAAATAATAATGCTTTCGCAATTTCAATTAACTGTTTATGTGAGGTATCACAATCTTCGACCATCCACATTGGGTCGATGTCTATCGCCATGTCAGTGAAGATTTCTTTTGCTTTATTGATCATTTGTTTCTTATCTAATGTTCTGTTTTTAAGCAATAATTCATTTCCTAAGAATAAATTTTCATAAACTCTAAGATCATTGACAAGATTTAGTTCTTGATGGATAAAACTAATTCCAGCTTGATGGGCTTCTTTTGAATTATGAAACTCAACATCTTTTCCATCTAAAACAATTTCTCCAGAATCTTTCGAATAGACACCACCGAGTATTTTCATTAATGTCGATTTTCCTGCACCATTTTCTCCTAAGAGTCCATGGACTTCAGCCTTTTCCACATTGAAAAAAACATTTTTTAATGCGTGGTTTCCACCAAAACTTTTGTTTATGTTCTTCATTTCTAAGTACATAATTAACTCCTAAAAACAGAACATTAAGACAAGTTAACTTGTCTTAATGTTCTAAATATTATTTTAAATTCCGCTTTCGTAGCGAATCTTCCAAGTTTCGCCTTCCATGAACTCTTCATAGTTAGCATTATCAATTTCTTCAGTGTCAATTAAAATTAGACCACTTGGTTCTTCACCATTTAAGACATCGACACCTAATTTAACTGCTTCACGGACCATATGAGGAGCGAATGAATAAGTTACTTGCATAACGCCTTCTGCTTCCCACTCGTCAAATGTTTCGAGGTTTTCTTTACGTCCACCAACTCCACTGACTAATCGAATGTCTAGTTCAGCATCTCCACTATAGTTCTTGATTGCATCTAGTACACCTAAAACAACTTCATCATCATGAGTAAAGACAGCTTTTACACTTTCTACTTCTTCTGTAGATGAGTTATTTAAGAATGACTCCATTTGTTCTTGAGCTTTTGCTCTTTGCCAATCTGTCGATACACTTAATACAATTTCGAAGTTTTCGTTTGCTGTTTTCATGAATCCATCAGATCTTTGTTGAGGTACTGTTGAATTATCACCTTTAAATTCAAGAATGTTTACAGTACCTTCTGCTAATTCAGCTTCGAAGAATTTATTGAAATATTCTCCTGACATTTCCCCGATTGTATCGTTGTCGCCCATAATTTCAGCAGTAGGTGTAAATTCATTGATAAGTCTGTCATAAATGATTAATGGGATGCCAGCGTCCATTACTTTTTGTGCAGCCGAGCGTAATTCATCCCCATTATGTGGCCATAAAACAATAACGTCTACTTCCTCAGAAATTAACTGGTCGATTTGGTTGTTCTGTTCACTTGATTCACCAGATGTTAAGAAAGAATATTCAAATCCATGTTCTTCTGCTAATTCTTTGACTGAAGCTTCAGCATGTTTAATACTTTCTCCAGTGAAACCATGGGTTGCGTTTGGCATAACGACACCCATCTTTTTGTCTGTCATATCGCCGGTTGGTTCATCATCTGTTTCACCTTCATCAGGTTCAGCAGGATCAGTTGTTGGTGGAGTCTCTTGTTCTGGGTCAGGGGTTGGTTCTGCTGTACAAGCAACTAACATTAACGCCAGTAATAGACTCAGTAATACTTTGATAGTCTTAATCATAATCGTCCTCCTTGTTATTTTAGACTAGTTACTGCTATCGTTTACTCGATTCTCTTAAGATGATTTCATGCGGTAAAATAATCTTCTTTGAGATTACATTGATGTCTTCAATCTTTTCATGAAGCAAGCGCATCGCTTGAACACCTAAATCGTATCGAGGTTGTGCCACCGTTGATATCGTTGGTTCATAGAACTTGGTGATTGAGTCATTATCAAACCCAATTACTTCCACTTCTTCACCAACTTTTTTATTCCTTTTCTTAAGTTGATTGATACAACCAATCGCATTGCTATCGGATACACAGAGTATTGCCGTGATATTCGAATGTTTTGTCAATAATTCTTTTGTGACTTTAGAAGCTGTTTCGTATGTGTAGTCTGAAATCACTATTTTAGTTGGATCAAATTCAATATTATTTTCTTCTAACGCTTTTTTATATCCTAGCTCACGGGCTTTCTCTGAGCATTCGTAATAATTACCACTAATTAAACCAATTGATTTATGTCCTTTATTAATAAAATGTTCTACTGCCTGTTTTGCTGCTTCTTCGTTTCCAATTGTAACGTATGTTATATTGTCCGCTCCAGAATATTCGCAACACTCAACATATGGATATTTTGAACCTATATTTTCAACGACGGATTGTTGACTTTTTGTAATAAAACTAATTATTCCATCTACTTGTTTTGCGCGTATCATATTGAAGAAGCGCTCTTCACGTTTAGTATCTAATTTGGTTACACCTACTAGTACCTGATACCCTTTTTTACTTGCTTCATCTTCTATACCAGAAAGTATCTTCGAATAGAATGCATTTAAGATCGTTGGTATTAAAACTAAAACCATATTGCTTTTTGACGTCGATAAGTTTCTAGCATTTTGATTAAGTGTAAAACCAGTATTCTGTATTACAGCCAATACTCTCTTTCTTGTTTCAGCACTAACTTTAGGATTATTATTCAATACCCTAGAAACGGTAGCGACTGAAACATCAGCTAATTTAGCGATTTCTTTTACAGTCATAAATACCTCAGGTGTAATCGTTTACACTCCCATTATATGCTTTAATGAAATATAATGTCAATAAAAAACATAATATTAATTAAATTATTGATTAAACGCTTACATTGTGGTTATAATAGTTATGTAATGCTTTACACAGGAGGTCATAACTCATGTCAAAAAATAATATAAGAGTCGGTGTCGTTGGAACAGGCTTTATTGGTACTGTTCATATTGAAAACCTAAGACGCCTACCAAATGTCGAAGTGGTGTCAATTACGACGACGCAGGACACTACCAAAGTACGTGATCAATTCAATGTTGAGTCTGTTTTTAACGACTATAAAGAAATGATTGATCAGTCCGCGCTTGATGTCATCCACATTTGTTCACCAAACTACACACATGCAGAAATCACTTTATACGCACTTGATCATGGCGTGAACGTTTTCTGTGAGAAGCCCATGGCTTTAAGCATTGAGGAAGCTCAACAGATGACTGACAAATTGAAGGAGAAGAACCTCAAAGGTGGTTTGAACTTTCATAACCGATTCTTTGCGACAGTAAAAGAAATGAAAGAAAGAGAAATTGGAGATATCATCAGTGTCCATGGTCAATACATTCAAGACTGGCTCCTCTTACAAGAAGATTACAGTTGGAGACTCATTTCTAAAGAATCGGGAGACACTCGAGCTGTTGCTGATATTGGATCACATTGGTTTGATTTAGCACAGTTTACCAGTGGCCATAAGATCGTTGAGGTAATGGCTGATTTTAAAACTCAATATCCTACGCGTATGAAACAAATTGGTACGATCGAAACTTTTAAAAAATCAGATGATGATGCTCAATTTGAAGAAATAGAAATTGACACAGAGGATGTCGCGGCAATATTAGTAAGATTTGATAATGGAGCGATTGGTACCGTTATGGTTTCTCAAATGGCTGCTGGAGAGAAGAATAACTATTCTTTAACTTTATCCGGCACTAAGAATTCTCTGACTTGGAAAGCGATTGATTCTAATCGATTATTTATTGGCCATCGAAACGAACCGAATCAAATTTTAGAAAAGGACCCTTCCCTTTTAAGTGGTAATGCTTCTCATTTATCGGCCTATCCTGGAGGTCACTTCGAAGGGTTTGGGGATGCATTTAAACATGCCTTTATTGATTTTTATCAACACTTGCAAAATGATGAATATACACCTAGTTACGCAACTTTTGAAGATGGCTTGTATATTACGAAGATCATTCAAGCAGTTTTTGAATCAGCTAAACAAAATAAATGGATCGAGGTAGAAAGCTTATGAAATTAGGACTACATTCAGCAATACTAGCAGATTATGACTTAGAGGGATTGTTTAAAAAAGCGAATGAGATTGGACACAAAACTTTAGAAGTCTGTTGCTGGCCAAAAGGAAAAGCAGAAAGAAGATATGCTGGTGTTACCCATATTGATATCGACAATATGGATATTGAGCATATCAAAAACTTACAAACAAAATATGATATTGAGATTGTTGCCTTGGGTTATTACCCTAATGCGTTAAGCCAAGACAAGGAAGAAGCGTCTATAGCGATTGAACATATTAAGAAACTTATAAAAGCAGCAAAAGAATTGGGTATCCCAATTGTCTCTACTTTTATTGGTAAAGATCACACAAAGAATGAAGAGGAGAACTTCGATAATTTCATTAAAGTGTGGGAGTCTATCATTACATTAGCCGAAGAAAACAAAATAAAGATTGCGATTGAAAATTGTCCAATGTACTTCACCAAAGATGAGTGGCCTTCTGGTAAAAACTTAGCCTCTTCACCTCATATTTGGACTAAGATGTTTGATGCCATTCCTTCCGATTATTTTGGTTTGGCCTATGACCCTAGTCATTTAGAGCTACAACGAATGGACATACTGAAAGTCATTGATGATTTTAAAGATAAGATTTTCCATGTTCATATTAAAGACATTCACGTGGATGAGGATAAACTTAATGAGTATGGTATCTTCACTCACCCTTCCAATTACATGGATTTTAGAATTCCGGGTCGTGGTGATATTGATTGGAAGGAGTTTATAGACAAACTGAACACCATCAATTACACCGGTCCTATTGTTGTTGAGGTGGAAGACAGAGCTTATGAGGATAGTGATGAGTCTATCATTGCTGCTGTTACTGAGAGCTATAAACATCTTGAACCTCTGTTCTAACTATTATCAAATAGAAGTAAGTTAATCTTACTTCTTTTTAAATGATATAATGAGTCTATGAAAAAAATACAAGTCGTAGCAGCTTTACTAGTTAAAGAGAATAAAGTATTAATAGCACAAAGAATGACAGGCGGTTTTGAAGGACTTTGGGAATTTCCAGGTGGAAAAATGGAGGACGGTGAAACACCACAAGAAGCATTAGAAAGAGAAATCTACGAAGAGTTTGAAGTCAAAATAAAAGTTGGAGAACTTATACACAATGTCGTATACAATTACACCAACTTTATATTAGATATGGATTGTTTCTTATGTACAATTATTGATGATTCTAATCCAGTGCTTCACGATCATCACGAAGTTAAATGGTTAGATTTATCAACTACTACAGATGACGTTGAGTGGGTACCAGCTGACATTGAAGTTTATGAATCACTAAAAAAACATTTTAAACTTTAGTAACAAAATCTTGGAATTGAGCATAAGATAAAGGATTATGCAATCTAAACTGGAATGTAATTGGTTTATTTCCTTCATAGCTAATTACGTCAACCAGACCTAAATACTCATAAGGAAGAACTTGACCATCAAGTTCTTTTTGCTTTCTAACAAACATGTGGAGATTATATCCTCTTTCCTGATGGTACATCATGTTTTTTCCAGTGTTCGAATTTTGAGAAGTAATATTCTGAGTTTCCCATTGCATTGTATCTTGAGTTAAAATCTTATCTTTATAATTTATAGATTCTTGAATATCTGCATCTTTATGTAAATCAACAAATAAGAAATAATCTTTTCCGATTCTTGTTACACCTTGTCCTCTGAAAGAAGAAATTTTCTTCATTAAATTTCCTGCTAAACCAACATCTTGCATCGAATATTGAGAATGTAGTTTCAGAAATGGTACACCATAATAGACGTGTCCAAAGTCTCTAAAATAAGTTAATAAACCATACTCGATGATATCAACAAGGTATGAATTAATATGTTCATTAGAAATTAACTCAAATAGATCTGGGTTCAGACCAACTGAACTATCATATATCTCTACAAATTTAGTTTTTCTAATTTTGCTTGAATCATCTTCTAGTTCGAAATTAATGTATTTTAGTGAATGATTAAACCAATCATCAGGGCATTCCCCAACTTCTTGTATTATAGTTTCTTTAAGCTTTATAAAATCAACTTCTTTTTTCGATAATACTTCCCTATAAATAATAAAATCGATAGGTCTAATTAAAGGCAATTGTTTAGAAAAAGTTGTGTAGAGTTTCATAAAATCTTCATTAGAAACTAACTTTCTTATTATTTGATCGTCTTCCATACGATTCAAAAATTTAATGTAATTATCATCATACTTAATAAATCTCAAAGGATTTGGCGCTTTATCTATTCCGTAATAGTCCATCAGATACTTTGGTATATATGTAGCACCCTCTTGTCTAGTCAGCCAGGTTTGTTTGAATGAATTATATTCATCTTTCAAATACTTCAATGTATTGAAGTTTGTTTGTTTCAACTGATCTAGAATTTGTTGTTTTACTATTTCATCCATTTGGATGAAAACTCTTTTTGGTCCCATATTAAAATTCTTCTCAACCTGCACCATGGTTGAGTCTTTTTCACGAGTTCTATTTCCTGTTAATGCCAATGCTAACAAGAAACTTCTAGAATAATTTGCAATAAAGTCTAACACTGTTAAGAATTCTTTCTGAGTATGTTTTCTCAAACCACGACCTAGTTGTTGTAAAAAGATAATTGGTGAGTTTGTAGGCCTGAGCATTAAAACTAGATTTACTGCTGGTATATCAATGCCTTCATTTAATACATCCACCGAAAACAACATTTCTAAACCATCATTGTCATCTTGAAGTCTATCAAAAAGATATTTTCTTGTTTCAGGTGAATCATCTCCAGATACCATAGCGCTTGGAATCCCAGCATCATTAAATTCTTTAGTCATAAAATGAGCATGGTCTAAATTAACACAAAATCCCAAACCCTTTCTTCTTGTTCCATCAAATCCGTATAATTCCATTTTTTGAATAATATATTGAGTTCTTGAATGAATCATTAATCGAGAAGCTATTTTCGCAAGATCATCCGGCTTTGTATCTGACAGATCAACATCGCTTGCATCTGTTACACCGAAATAATGAAATGGAACAATTAAATTATTGTTAATCGCTTGTTCTAGCCTAACTTCTAAAGCAATATTGTGATCAAATATTTCAAATATACTAGCCTGATCTCCTCTTTCAGGAGATGCAGTCATCCCTAGCATAAATTTAGGTTTAAAGTAATTTATAAAACTCTGGTACGTTGAAGCAGATGAATGATGTGCTTCATCAACAATAATGTAATCAAAATATGATGGATCAAATAATTCAAGGTTATTTGAAAGAGATATATTTGTTGAAAAAACAATATCTCCACTAATATCCTTATGTGTGCCTGTAAACATAGAATATTTATATTCATTTCCTAATACTGATCTAAAGCTACTCATAGCATCCATCAAAATGTTTTCTCTATGCACCACAAAAAGAACTTTTCTTGGATTTGATTGCTTCACATCAAACGCGGCCATGTAAGTTTTACCAGTTGCAGTGGCAGCAATTACTAAAGCTCTAGATTCTCCCCTGCTTCTCAAGTTTTTTAAAGACTCCATTGCTTTTTCCTGCATTATATTAGGCGTAATTCCTCGATAAACTTCTTTTTCAACAACAGTATTTATCGGTGGAAGCAATTCTCTATTTTTAAATAACTTTCGTGCTTCTTTATTAATTAATTTAATCTGATTATATTTCCAGGAATAAGCATCTAACAAATCATTGTCTAAGCGCTCTAATTCTTCCCAAAGTAAATTAAATTCTTTAAAAACAATGCTCAGAAACAAATCATCTTTTTTATGAATCGTTCGAATATTCCATTCGATATTACTCTTCAGAGCATTAGCCGTTAAGTTTGACGATCCTATAATTAGTTTATAATAATCATCATATTCAAAAATATAACCCTTGTTATGAAATCCTCTCTTATCATTTTCGTCGTAAACTTTTAGTTCGATATTATCGTATTCAAGTAACTTAGATAAACATTTAGGATCAGTGAAATCAAGATAGGTCGAAGTTAATATTTTTCCTTGTATTCCTTTTTTCTCTAATTCTTCAAAAGTATTAATAAACAACTGTAAACCAGAAAATGAAATAAAAGCTACATTAAAAATATAACTCTTACACGTAATTAGGGAATTCAACAGCTCATCATAAAGATTTTCATTAGTGTTGGTAATTAAAACACTGCTTTCTAAATTCTTAATTTGAATATTATCCATAGAGTAATTATATACTATTTCATCGTTAA
>CAZVKL010000034.1:0-10184 GCA_964627845.1 uncultured Erysipelothrix sp.
GCCAACGGTGCCATCCGAAAAGAAGGAACCACCGTCGAATACACACCCATCGAATATCCTGCAGTCGCAAGCTACGAAATGACCACAGCCCTCGTAGAAGCTGCCAAGAATCTAGACAAAACCTATCACGTAGGTGTCGTAGAATGTAAAGACTCCTTCTATGGTCAACATGACCCATCCTCAAAACCGGTCGGACCAATGTTAGAATACAAATGGAACGCATGGATCGCAGCAGGAGCACTAGCCAGCGAAATGGAATCAGCCGCCCTCTTCATCATCTCAAGTTATCTAAGAGCAAGAGCCGGCGCCATTATGCTCACCATCAACAATCAAGAGCGAATCAAAGCAGGACTCGAAAACATTGTCCAAAAAGATCCTGAACCTGCCATTGAAGTCGCCATCGAAGCGATTCGAATCTTAATTAAACAAGATCAAGAAAAAGAAACCACAAAATAAACAAAAAGAAAACGGAAGGTACCAAGGAGTTGGGCGCTTCCGTTTTTATTGACTATTATTTAGTTTCTTCAATCACTTCGTTTTCAAAAGCATTATAGAATTCATCCAAAGAGATTTCCAGTGCGTCTGCCGCTCTTTTAGCTGAGTAGACTCTCATTTTTAATGGATCACGTTTTCCATTAATTAGTGCATAAACGGCTGGTAAATGAATTCCAGACAGCTGAGAGAATCGATACCCCGACATTCCTCTGTCCTCTAACATCTTCTTAAGAGTCATGTTGTCTCCTTTCTATGCCCTTTCATTATAGCAAAGTCTTTTCCTTAGTCCATACCAATTGTTGAAATTTATTTTTATTCCAACAATATAATTGAAACTAATAACTATTGACAACCCTTATCAACTTTTAAATTATAACAAATTTAAGTAAAATACAAACAATTCCATCCGATTCACACTATTTCACACAAAAGTTCAAACACATTATCGGTTTTCAAACATCAAAAAAAGAAAAAAGAAAAGAAAGCCTAGCCCTCATAAAGCCATTTAGCAACCTTCTTCTCTTCAATTTTTGATTTCTTATCCATTTTACGCACTTCAACGATCAAACTCGCAATTTTATTGACCATATCCGCATCCATTTCAATCTCAAAATGATCATGTTTCTTCGTGACATACGCACTCTTTTCATCCAAGATAGTCAGAGCCGCTTTATTAGGCAACAATTTCTTATTTAAAATATGTAACTCGAGATTAGGACGCCTCTTATATCGATTAACCAACACACGATCCATCCAATCCACCACAACAAATCCCAAATACAAAAGAACAATCGGTACAAACAATCTCAACAGTTCATTCTCAATATGAAATGGCAACGTAACACGATCCATCAGAAACAATAGTCCCAAAAGAACTAAACCAATCACCATTAAGCCATAGCCAATATATTTAAAGATTCGAAACATCATAAAATCAGGATTCTCCTGATTATTATCATAATCTGTCATCAGTTCTAACAACTGACTCTTCTTCGCATTACTCAAACCCTTAGAAGTCATCAATATGACTCGTTGTTGTTTAAGCGTCGCCTCCTCTATAATCCGAATTTGTGGTTCATCCAACTGATGAGACACAAGAATCAGCGAATTCGCCGAATAAGGAATCGTCTGAACCTCGCTTTTAATCTTCGCATCATTAATAATCTCTAAAAAAATGGTGTCAAACTTTTTCATGACACCATTATACCACTATTCAATTGTTGTATGTTTATCTAAAAACGGTTTCACCAAACTAATTTGAACATTCCGAAGCACATCCCCCTCTGGTGAGATTAAAGCAGGTGTACTCATAATCTCATGTTCTGTCACTAAACGCTTAAACTCTTCAGGGTTATCCTCACGCTTAACAACCTCAATATCCTTGTCGTATGCGCCCTTAAGCCCCGTCTCGAGATATTTGTGCACCGCAATGCACTGTGGGCAATTTTCTTGAGTTAATAATTTAATCATACTTTCTTACCAATTGACTCTTTATCAAAATAGAAATCCTCATCATGGAGTGCCTCCGACTTCATCTTTTGATAGCCATTTCCTTTCATTGAGAAGTTATCCATTGTCTTGGTCTCTGTATTTAAGCCATTAAGAACAACCGGGTTAACCTCCTCGTATTCAAACACAGGATCATACCCCAAGTTCATCAATGCTTTATTCGCATTGTACCTAACAAAAATTTTAACATCATGACTTAAATCAACCGGATCATAAATCTCTTCAATGAGATCTACCTCTAAATTATACAACGTATCCAGCAGTTGTAGTGTAAATTCATGCATTTCTTCTTTTTCATCCTGAGTAAAGGTCTCCAACAATAAAGTCGAAAGACGACCCACATATAAACCATGGATTGACTCATCCCGTAAGATTAAGTTAATAATCTCCCCAGCCTGCATCAATTTACCCTGTCCATAAAACCACAGTGGGTAATAGAAACCAGAATAAAATAACCAAGACTCTAAGAAAACACTCGCCACCATCGCCTTGTACGTCACAATATCAAACGCTTTCTGATCAAAGTTTTCATCCATTTGATAGTTACGCTCATACGTCATCTTATCCAAGTTTCGATAATGACCCACAATCGTATCCAAGATTTTCTGAAGGTTTTCATTCTGTTCACCCCAGACAAACAATTCATCAATCTCTTCATTGGTCATATACGTCATAAAGATATTGGAATACGATTTCGCATGAACTGCATTTTCCATGGCCGCCATAAAGTTAAGCACAGACTTACGCTGATGAAACTCATCACCCATCGCCCTAGAAACCACTGGCATCCCGATATCCCCCTGATAAGTATCCAAGAATGTTAACACCTGTAAGTTTTGAGCATAAGCCAACTTCACCTCTTCAGGTAACACATTCCAGACATTTAAATCGGGTTGAAGCGCAATATCCTCTGGACGCCAAAACTGAGATAAATTCTGTTCATAAAACGATTGTGTCATATCATCTTCTGGTACATTCCAATTCGCACCCGTATAATTTAAATCCATTTTCATTTCCCTCTCTAATTAAACCGCACACGCCTCACACTCATCAATTTTAAGCTTTTGAGTTCGTGTATAATACAATGTCTTAATCCCCATATGATGCGCATACAAGTAATATCGTTGAAGTTCACGCGTCGTCACATCACTGGTAATACACAATTCAAACGAAATCCCTTGGTCGACATGTTTTTGAGCCGTCGCCACCACATCAATCACTTTATACGTATCCATACGATAAGCCGTCTCATACATAAACTCAGCCGAATCTAAGGCAGGGGCCGGGAAATACGTCTTCGAATTTCCATAAGTTCTCTCCTCCACCAACTGCTTAATCGGTGTAATACTCGGAGTCGCACTCATCACATACGCAATCGATCCATTAGGAGCTACTGCCAAACGATTCGAATTATACAATCCATAGGCAATCACTTCTTCCTTTAATTCTTGCCACTGCTCATCTGTAGGAATCTCAATATCCTTAAACAGTTCCTTAACAATCTCTGTCTTAGGCAATATTTGACCTCTCCCCTCAAAATATTCACCCGAAGCATATTTAGACTCTTCAAACCCGTAGAACCGTTTACCCGTCTCTTTTGCTTTTTCCATCGAATGTTTCAAGCTGTAGAAATTAATCATATTAAAGAACACATCCACTAAGTCTAAATCTTCCTCAGACCCAAAGGCGATATAATTCTCAGCAATATAGCCATGGTGGCCCATAATCCCAAAGCCGACCGAGCGCATTAAACGATTCGCTTTCGCAACCGCTGGAACATAGGCAATATTGGTCTTCTCAGACACAGAATTCATGATATCCATCGCCGCATAAACCGTTTCTTTAATCGTATTATGCTTCATCATATTCCCCATATGACCAGACGCTAAATTACAAGAGACATCCAAACCGATCTTATCGTCTTCTTTTTTATCATAATCCGCAAACTTACTGACGACTGTCGGCTGTAAAATTTCAGTACATAAGTTCGAAAACTTAACCGTATCTTTCAAAGGATTTTGATCATTCACATTATTCGCATACATAATGTAAGGATAACCAGACTCCCCTTGGACTTGAGCGATTTGATCTAAAAGTTTACGAGGATTCATTTTCTTCTTACGAACTTTCGGATTCTCCATCAGTGTGTCATACCATTTGTCCATCTCAATCGCAATGTCCCCAAATGGAATTCCATACTCATCAAAGACCGTCTTAGGATAAAAGACATACATATCCTTATCCTCTCTGGCCAACTCAATAAACTTATCCGGAATGACCACACCCATGGACAAGGTCTTCACACGCACGTCATCATCGGCATTGAGTTTCTTTGTGTTTAAGAAATCCTCAATATCCGCATGGAAAATATTCAGATAGGCGGCACCTGCCCCAGGTCTTTGACCCATTTGATCGGCATATCTAAAGCCATTGTCTAACAACTTGGCCACACCAACTACGCCTTTAGCCACATTTTCAATGCCCTTAATGGACTCACCCTTCGCTCTTAGATTAGATAAGTGCAGGGAAACACCCCCACCAATCTTACTTAATTGCATCGCAAACTCATTTGCTCGAGCAATATCATTGAGCGAATCATCCACCTCTAATAAGAAACAGGACACAAATTCACCACGACGTTTCTTCCCCGTATTCAACAGGGTTGGGGTAGCGGGCGTGAAATCTTGCGCGATTAGACGCTCAATTAAGCGCTGTGCTTTATCAACATCCCCATCTCCATGATAGAGTGCTGTAAAACTTAAACGGTCCTCATAACGCTCTAAAAAGACCTTGCGATCATTGCTTTTAAGCGCGTAGTCATTATAAAACTTAAACGCACCCATATAGGTTGGGAAACGAAATTCTTGAGCATACGCATAATCAAAGATTTGTCTAATCTCTGCTGCCTCATATTTCTCTAAGAATTCTTTCTCGATATAATCGTTTTTTACTAAGTGATCAATCTTTTCTTCGATAGAATGAAAGAATTGTGTCTTTTTATTAATCTCATTAATGAAGTAAGAATGGGCCGCCTCTTGATCTTTCGTCAAATCTTTAATCCGACCCTCTTCATCAACAATCTGATTGTTCAATAAAATCCACTCAGGAATTTGTAATGATTTATTCTCAATTTTACGCTCGCTCATTATTTTCTCTCTCTTTCTGTTGTATATATTCTTTAACTGCTTCCCAATCTGGTTTAAAGCCAGTCCCCTCAAACTTTCTCACCAATGGTATCTGATAGATCGCCTGAATCTTATCACCAGCTGCCCCATAATTAGTCCCCCAATTGCGGTTGCCACTCACAGCCACACCAATACAGTTTTGGTAGTGTTTCCTTAACACTTCAATGGTTGGCATTGGGATCTCACCAAAATTAAATGATCGGGTCACAAGGAAATACGCTCCTTGATCAAAAGGAATGTCATCACGGCCAATCCGATAGACAGGATACCCTAAGTTATTAGCAAATTTCATACTCAATCCAGTTAAACTATCAACGACGATAAACATAATGACCTCCTTGTGGTACTACCCATTGTAACAAAAAAAGAGGTTAATAAAACCTCTTTGATTTATGTTTTAACGAGAGTCGTTAAATGTTTAAAGTTTTAGATAAAAGACTTTTTTCACAATAATCAATAAAGTCTAAACACTGTATTTAAACCACCGACTCAATCGCATGGAATTTCTGTGTTTGTTTCTTATTAAAGACCAAATCAATTTTAACTTGTTCTTGTTTAAAATAGAACCGTAAGGTATCTTGTTCCTCTACTAATTCGTCCAGTGGTTCTTGTGACTGAAAGTCATTCAAGATAATCGGTGACCCATCTGTTTCTAAGACCACTTCCACCTCAACCTCTTCACCGATGCCTTCACGCATCGCCAATACATCGGCTAATTCAATTGGTCTGACTTTCCCCATGATTCTCACCTGGGCTTTATAACCATCATCAAGAATCATTGTCGCATACCAATAATCAATGCGCACATCTTGTAAAGAAGATTGTTGTTGGACTAATAAATCATTCAGAATATTCAACGCTTCCTCAATCGACAACGTCTTAATGACTTTCGGTGATTCATCAATTAAAGGGAGCTGGTTTAAGTTTTGAAAATACTGTTTATCATTCAATTCACCCGTCTCACTCAACGCATTTTGATACGCCCAGTTTAAATACTGATGAACTTGTTCATCATTGAGTTCCAAGGATTTTAACCGTTTTTGAGTATCCATCACGATTTGATATTTCTGTTGTTTCATTTGGTCTTTAATCGCATCTAATAACGATTCACTCATCTTGACCTCCTGTTAGTGGACCAATATTTAGATGTTGAAGCACTTCATCATGAGCCGTTTGAATCCGCTCAAGATGAGCCTGTGTTAACTCTAAATCTAATTGTCCCGCTAGCGCTTGGCTAGTCGACAACACATGGTATTGATGAGGCACATGGACACCACCAATTAAATGTGTGTGGATTGGTTCACGATAAACCCATGTCGGGTGAGCCACAATTGACTCAATTCGTACCGGCTCATCATTTTCTTGGCTAATATTCACTTCCATGACAACACCACGCTCAGTCCAGGCATTATCAAGGGTTTCAATTCGTTGGTTACTCAAAAAGTTACCCATCGAATAAATAATAAATTTATCAAGACCATCCTTTTGAATAATCTCAGTTGGTTGAAGCACATGTGGGTGATTCCCAAAGACAATGTCTGCACCCCAATCAACTATCTTATGATATAAATCAACTTGTTGTTGAGTTGGTTCCAACATATATTCGACCCCCATATGAGGATAGACAATAATGATATCCGCCAATTCTTGTGCCTGGGTAATATCTGCTTGAATGTTCTCTTCAATAATAGGTTCAAGTTTCATTTGTTGTTCTTGGTAAGTTAGCGTTTGTTCCATCCCATTAAAACCATAGGCATAAGCTAATAAAGCCACTTTAATCCCATTAACTTCTTTCACAACCATCGGTTGATCTTCTTGAATGTTTACACCAAAGGGTGTCACACCCAAATCATTAAAGGTATGGTAGGTTGAATCAATCCCTTCACTTCTAGAATCAGTAATATGGTTATTAGCCAACGACACGACATCAAAGCCCGCATTCTTTACTGCATCCGCAATTTCAGGTGGCGCATTAAACATTGGGTATCCACCCAACGGATAATCTGGGCTTATCGAACCCTCGTAGTTAGCAATCGCCAAATCAGCCGAACTAATTAATGGCTGAATCATCTCAAACTGAGAGTTAAAGTCATAGACCCCGGTATTTGGATCTTGAGCGCTATAATACAACAAATCGTGTATCAACACATCCCCTACCGCCATTATCTTCGCTTCTTTTTTTGTTTGAGGTTCAGGCTCTGGCTCAGGTTCTGGTTCTGGTTCTGGCTCAATTTCTTCGCTGATTGTCTCATCTGGTGTTGGATCTGTTTCAACTTGTTGTGGCTCAGGTGTGTCTGTTAAGTAATTGTCCGCTATTTTTAAAGCGGTGAGTGTCACCAAAAAGATTAAGGTCACACTTAATAAAACGACAAGTCGTTGTTTTAATTTGGAACGTTTTCGAGTCATACAAGTTCCCCCTATCCTACTCTTATTTTACACCAACATCCTAGACTTTACCACAACTCACCCTTGAGCTGAATCAATCATTAACTTCGAAATCTTCGTCGAAAAAGCGGCCGGATCTTCAATTGGTAGCCCCTCAATTAAGAGCGCTTGGTCATATAAAATTGACGCATATTCTTTTAATTTAGCCTCATCTAATTGACTCAAGACTCTAAATAAATCATGTTCAGGGTTTAATTCTAAGATTCGAGTTGCCTTTAAATGTTGGCTTTCATCCGGTGATTGAGCTAACACTTTCTCCATTTCAAATGAAATTCCCTCATCACTCACTAAGCAGACTGGGTGTGATTTTAAACGAGAAGTTAATCGGACATCCCCCACGACACCGCTTAATGATTCTTTAATCACTTCTAACACATCTTTATTCTCTTCGCTCAATTTGTCTAATGTTTCTTTGGTTTCTTCATTGACCTCTAAGTCACCTTGATTGAGTGCCTTAAACACTTTCTCATCATAGTCACCTAAGACTTTGAGGGCAAATTCATCGACGTCGTCCATTAACACTAAGACTTCACGTCCTTGATCTAAAATCCCCTCAACTTGTGGCAGTTGTCTTGCTTTTAGAAGGGATGGAGCACTGACGTAATAGATTTCTTTTTGATCTTCTTCTAATCGGGAAACGACCTCTTGAAGAGTCACTAACTTATCTTCATAGGTCGATGTAAATAAGACTAAATCTTTTATCTCATCTTTATTAGCCCCAAAATGATCATACATGCCATATTTTAATTGTAGGCCAAAAACACTGAAGAATTCTTCATATTTTTCACGATCATTCTTTAACATCAACTCAAGTTCACTCTTCACTTTACGATTAATCCGTTTCGCCATATTCGCCAGTTGACGATCGTTTTGTAAGACTTCACGAGAGATATTTAAGTTTAAGTCAGCTGAATCAACGACCCCACGAACAAAGCCAAAGTAATCCGCAATCAAATGTTCGTTATGTTCTTGTATAAAGACAGAGCGAGAATAGAGGGCCAATCCTTTTTTATCTTTTTCATTATAGAAATTAAACGGTAAATGTTTCGGGATAAACAAGAGCGCATTAAAACTTTGAGCACCCTCCACCTGCATATGGATGGTATGCAGTGGTTCTTGATAATCACTGAAACGGTCCATATAAAATTGATGGTAATCCTCTTCACTAATTTCAGATTTAGAGCGTTTCCACAATGGAACCATAGAGTTGAGTGTTTCAGCCTCCCCCTCTTCATTGTTGATCACAATTGGGTAACGGACATAATCTGAATATTTTTTGACTAAGCTTCTAATATTGTCTAATTCTAGATATTGATCATAGTTTTGGTCATCGGTGTTGTCTTTTAAGAAAATAATGACTTCGGTTCCTCGATCCGCTTTTTCTACTTTTTCAATTCGATAACCATCGACTCCATTGGAAATAAAGACGTATCCAGAATCACTGTTTTCAGATTTACTCATGACCCGCATTTCTTTGGCGACCATATATCCTGAGTAAAAACCAACCCCAAATTGTCCGATGATATCCACATCACTGATTGGTTCTTCTAGTTCGCTTTTAAAGAGCCCGCTATCGGAGTGAGCGATTGTACCTAGGTTTGTCTCTAATTCTTCTTGGGTCATCCCAATTCCATAATCTTTAACGTGTATGGTTCTTAATTCTTTATTGACTTTAAGTTCAATTTTTAAATCATCTTTATTAAACTTAACTCCCTCTTCACTGAGTGTTTGGACATAAAGTTTATCCATTGCATCCGATGCATTTGAGATGAGTTCTCTTAAGAATATTTCTTGATTTGTATAGATTGAGTTAATCATCAAGTCTAAGACTCTTTGAGACTCTGCTTTAAATTTTTTTAATCTAGCCATAATTCCTCCATTTAGCACTTATCCAATTTGAGTGCTAAAACTATTTTATCAGTCTAAACAAAGTTGTCAAGTCTATAGATTGTTAAGCATTTCTTAAGAAATCATGACAAAATTGAAAGATTAACAACCCATCAACAAAACTTTGATATAATACACAAAGTCAATGGTGGAGGCGCTATGAATCATAAACAAAAAAACTTCATATTTAATGCGGCGGGAATAATTGGGATTATCTTGACGATCATCATCACCTGGTGGGCTTTTCAAGAAGGCTTATTAACGTCTCAAGAAAAAATGGAAGCGTTTATTAAACCTTTTGGTTTCATTGGCATACTCATTTTTATATGTGTTCAAATTGTACAGACCGTCATTCCAATTATCCCAGGCGCCATGACTGTTTTAGCTGGAGTGGCCATGTACGGGCTGTTATGGGGGACAATATGGAATTACATTGGAATTGTTATTGGTTGTGGCATCTTGTTTTATTTAGTGAGACGATACGGGAAACCATTCGTTCAATTAATCGTCAAGCCAAAAACTTATAACAAATACATTACCTGGCTCGATAAAGGGGATGGCTTTGAGCGTTTCTTTATCATCTCGATGCTCTTACCATTTGTTCCCGCAGATTTTATCTGTGCTTTGGCAGCTCTTACTAAAATGAGATTTCGACGTTATATG
>CAZVKL010000035.1:0-10170 GCA_964627845.1 uncultured Erysipelothrix sp.
GCTCCAATTGATAAGATGATAATTGAGGGTGGTTTTAAGGTTAACTATGATGAGCTTAAACCACCAACCTTAAATATCACACTTAGATGTGCTGGTGAGTTTAAGGTATCAAATATTGAGAATGATTCTGTGAAATTAAAACTTGAAGGAGCGGGTGAGTTTAATCTCAGGGGTAATACCAAACAGTTTGATGCCCACATTGAAGGGGCAGGAACCATTAATGCCCTTGATTTAGAGAGCGAGAAGGCAAGTGTCAGAATTGATGGGGCATGACAGATTCAAACGTTTGTTAATCAAGAATTAGACGCAACCTTAAATGGTCTGTGGGATATTCAATATAAGGGAGATCCAACGTTGATTAAAAGCATTGATGGTTTAGGATCTGTTGAAAAAATAAATTAAAATAGTAAAAAACAGGAGCCTTCGTAACTCCTGTTTGTTTTTTATTTTTGATGTGTCTTAATGAATTCAACAAAGCTAAGTGCCGTTTGTTGGACAAAACCAAGGGTGACTTGATCAAGGGTCATATTTCCTTGTTCATCGATAAAGCGATTGACCTGAGAAATATTAGCTCTTGGTTGAGGCATCACAGGCACATTCATAAAGGCTAGATAGGATCTTAAGTTCTCTTGAGCGGTTATCGAACCACCGACACCTAAAGTCGCTCCCATCATGGCAGCAGGTTTGTGAACAAGAACCTTCTCCATGGTTTCGAAGCTGACTGGTCGGCTTACCCAATCAATTAAGTTTTTAAGAGCGCCTGAAATTCCTTGATTATACTCTGGGACAAAGAAGAAGACACCATCGGCCTCTTTAATTTCTTGCCTGATTTCTTCGACTCTCTTAGGTGTTGGAAATTCAATGTCTTCGTTAAAGACAGGAACGTCCTTATAGTCCAAATCAATTAATTTTACCTCTTCAGGTAATAAATCATTGACTAAATGTAATAATTTACGGTTGAAAGAGCCAGTTCTAAGACTCCCAACAATTCCAATAATTTTCATGTTTTCTCCTTTTACAACATCCTTAGTTTAAGGATTATCACCCTAATTATCAACCTAAATGCATTGACAAGGATAGGGAGTTGAGTGATAATACATTTGAATAATTGTTCAAATGATTGAAGGAGAGTTTATGGATACTAATACCTATTTAGCAGAATTCTTTAAAGTGCTAGGTGATCCGACGCGCTTAAATATATTAAATACATTATTAGAACAGGAAAAGTCGGTTGGTGTCATTGCTAAAGAATTAAACATGAGTGATTCAGCAATTTCACATCAGTTGAAAATTCTAAAGATTCATCGACTTGTTAAGTATCAAAAAAGAGGAAAAGAAGTTTATTATTCACTCGATGATAAACATGTTTTTGATATTCTTAACTTAGGGGATGCCCATATCAAGGAGGTTATCTAATGATTAAGTATCATGTTTCTAATCTTACTTGTGCGAATTGTGCTTTAAAAATTGAAGATGAGATTAAACAGATTCAAGGTGTTAAGGAAGCTTCTGTTAATCTCATGTCTCAACAAATTCAGATTTCTTCAGATTTAAACCAACATAAGCTCTTAGAGGTTGTCCAAGAGATTGCTAATAAAATTGAGCCAGGAACAATTGTCTCTTCTCAACAAGAAGTGGATGAAGGTCTTGATAGGCAATGGCTAGAGTTAGGTTTTGGGTTGATCTTCTTTATCTTAGGATTATTAGATTTTATGGGTTATCCACAAGTGTTCTTTTTCTTAGCTTTCTTAATTAGTGGTTATCGCGTTTTAAGACAAGCTTTCTATAACATAACAAATCTTCGTTTCTTCGATGAATATTTCTTAATGTCAATCGCAACGATTGGTGCGCTATTAATTGGGGAATATTTGGAGGCGGCTGCCGTTATGTTATTTTATATGATTGGTGAGAACCTCCAACAATTAGCTGTAAATAGGTCGCGTAAGAATATTCTCAATTTAATGGATACCAGTATTAGTTTGGTTCGTGTTATCAATAAAGCCCAACCCCTTGATCCTAGACAAATTGAAGTGGGAGATATTATGAGAATCTTTCCAGGAGAAAAGATTCAATTAGATGGAACCATCATTAGTGGTGGTTCTTACTTAGATACTAAAACGCTAACGGGTGAATCCGTTCCTAGAAAAGGTCGAGTGGGTGATGAAGTATTGGCTTCGATGATTAATCAAGATTCAATTTTAGAAGTTCAAGTGACTAAGCCTTATGATCAAAGTGCGATGGCTAAAATGTTAGAGTTGTTAGAGAATGCACCTAATAAGAAGGCTAAAACTGAGAAGATGATTACTCGATTCTCAAGAGTTTATACACCAGTCGTCGTGTTAATGGCTGTTGTTATTGCCTTTATATTCCCCTTTATCTTTACGAGTGTTCCTTTTTCTCAATGGGTTCATCGAAGTTTAATTTTCTTGGTGGCCTCTTGTCCTTGTGCATTAGTTGTGTCTGTTCCACTCAGTTATTTTGCTGGATTGGGAAAGGCTTCAAAACAACAAATTCTGGTGAAGGCAGCTCAAACCTTTGATGATGCACTTAAGATTAAGAATATTCTATTTGATAAGACAGGTACCATTACTAAGGGGAATTTTGAGATTGTTGAAATAACGGAGGATAAAACCCTCTATCTAGCGTCTCTTTTAGAACAATATTCAGATCATCCCATTGCTAGAACCATCATGGATAAAAATGAATTAGATTTACTAGAGGTTGTGACACGCTTTAGAGAAATAAGAGGACAGGGATTGGCTGGTAAGATTAATGGGAAAACAATTTTAGTTGGTAACCATAAACTGATGGAGAGTGAAAAAATCGATTATCAGAAGAGTGAACAATTAGGGACGATTGTCTATGTCGCTTTAGATCGTCAATTTATTGGTTCGATTGTGATTCAAGATGAAATTAAACTGAATTCCTTTGATTCGATCCAACAATTAAACCAACACTATAACCTCGCAATTATGAGTGGTGATAATAAAGAAGTGGTTGAAAGTCTTGGACAAGCGTTGAATATCCAGAATGTTTATTCCAATCTTTATCCAGAAGATAAACTTAAACTTTTAGAAGAACAGACTGAACCTACCTTATTTGTGGGGGATGGTATTAATGATGCGTTAGTTCTACAACAGGCTGATATTGGTGTGGCGATGGGTCAATTAGGAAGTGATATGGCCATTGAAGCAGCAGATGTTGTTTTGGCTAATGACGATCTTGTTCAACTCAATCAGTTTTTTGAAATTGCCAAGAAGACAAATAAAATAGTTATTGGAAATATTAGCTTAGCGCTAATCATCAAGGCAATCGTCTTAGTATTAGGTGTGTTAGGTTATTCCAATATGTTGATGGCCGTGTTTGCGGATGTGGGAGTGACACTATTAGCAGTATTTAATTCATTGAGGATTTTACGATGAAGGATGTATTGACAATTGAGGGGATTAAACAAATTCTTGACTATCCACTTGAAATTGAGATTTTAGATTGTGTTGATTCTACCAATGATTATTTAAAACGTTTGGTGAAAGATCAGTTTGTGGATAATAAAGTGGCTATCGCTCAAAAACAAACGAAGGGCAAGGGTCGAAGAGGTAGAAGTTTTTATTCGCCTGACGAAAGTGGACTTTATATGAGTTTGTTAATTAGACCAGACTCTTTAACACTGAGTTCTGCGACTAAAATAACGACGATGGCTGCTTTAGCGGCTTGTTACGCAATTGAAACGGTGACTCAAAGACAATCATATATTAAGTGGGTCAATGACATACTTATTGATGATAAGAAAGTGGCTGGTATTCTGACTGAGGCGACAGTCAATTTTGAGACAAAGCTAGTGGATTATCTTATTGTTGGGATTGGCTTTAATGTGTATGAACCAAGTGAGGGTTTCCCTACTGAAATAGCGCAGATTGCGGGGAGTATTTTAGAGAAACAACAGCCATCAATTAAGAACAAATTATGTGGACAATTTTTAAATGAGTTTCTTAAACTGTTCAATCATCCTCAACTTTTCTCGTATCAAGAGTATAGAGAAAGAAGTTATGTTATTGGTAAAGAGATAGTGGTACATGCTTTAGATAAACAACGTGTTGCTTTGGCGATTGACATTGATAAGGATTGTCACTTAATTGTTGAATATTCTGATCAGTCTAAAGAAGTTCTTTCTAGTGGGGAAATTAGCGTAAGGAAATTTTAATCATTTATTGATAACTTTTCACGTTAATAACTATCTTTCATCTTTATCTGATAAAGTCTATAATGAATAGTGAAAGAGGTGAATTATGTTAAAAAGAAATGAAGTACCAATTCAAGAAACATGGGATTTAACTCCATTATTTAAAAATGAACAAGATTATTTAGATAATTTGAAAAAAGCCCAAGAAAAGGCAGAGGAGTTTGTTAAAGCGTACCAAGGAAAACTCGATAATCCAGAAACAATTAATAAAGCATTAGTAGATTATCGTGATTTTCTACAAACGATTCGATTAGCTGGCACCTATGTTAGTTTAAATTCTAGTACTGATTTAAACGATCCAAAAAACCAAGAAAGACAAGTTAATTTTAGTGGTGTCGCCTCATCAATAAGTGCGAAGATGTCATTCTTTGAGAGTGAGCTCATCCAACAAGATGAAGCAGTCTTAAAACAAGTTGCTCAATTAAATGATGAAAACACGCATTATATTGATGAATTATTAAAGGATAAAGAACATTATCTTCATCCAGAAGCAGAAAGAGTGCTAGCCTCCTTATCAGGTGTCTTAGGTAATACAGTTAGTTTATACAATACCATTAAATTAGGTGATTTGGACTTTGGAAGTTTTGAAGTAAACGGACAATCATATCCACTCTCATTTGTCTTATTTGAAAATGAGTATGATTATTCATTAGACCATGATGTTAGAAGAGCTGCCCATAAGAAATTCTCAGATACACTTAAGAAGTATGAAAAAACAGCCGCAAACAATTACTTAAACCATGTCCGTCATGAAAAGGTTATGTCACAATTAAGGGGGTTTGACTCAGTCATTGATTATTTATTAGATGATCAAGATGTGAGTCGTGAATTATACGATCGACAAATTGATGTTATCATGGAGAAATTCGCTCCAGTGGCACAAAAATATGTTAAATTGCTCCAAGATATTCATGGATTAGAGAAGATGGGATTCGCTGATTTGAAATTAGTTGTTGATCCAGAATTTGAACCAGAAATTACTATTGAAGAATCTAAAGAATACTTACTTCGTGGTTTAGCACCATTAGGACAAGACTATCTTGATATGGTAGAGAGAGCTTATGATGAACGTTGGGTAGATTTTGTTCAAAACCAAGGAAAAGGAACAGGCGCATTTTGTTCGAGCCCATATGGTTGTCATCCATTTATCTTGATTTCATGGACATCAAGAATGAGAGAAGTCTTCGTGATGGCCCATGAATTAGGTCATGCGGGTCACTTCTATAATGCGCATCAACATCAAAACATCCTTAATGCTCGCCCATCCCTTTATTTTATTGAAGCACCATCTACCATGAACGAATTGATCATGGCGACACAACTCTTTAAAGAAACAGAAGATCCACGAATGGAACGATGGATTTATGCGACATTAATTGCTAGAACCTATTATCACAACTTTGTGACACACTTACTTGAAGCTCATTTCCAACGTAAAGTCTATAACTTAATTGATGAAGGTAAAGGATTTACTGCCGATACACTCAATAAGATGATGAAAGAAACTTATCAACAGTTCTTTGGTGATAGTGTCGAGTTTGATGAAACTGTAGAAAATACTTGGATGAGACAAATTCATTACTATAAAGGACTCTATCCATATACCTATAGTGCAGGATTAACGATCGCAACCAATGTTAGAAACCGTATTGTTACAGAAGGTCAACCTGCTATTGATGATTGGTTGAATGTTCTTAGAGCGGGTGGAACAAAAACACCTGTTGAATTAGCCCAAATGGCAAAAGTTGATATTACGACTAATGAACCTTTATTTAATACCATCAATACACTCGATTATATTGTTGAAGAAATCATTCGACTTACAGAAGAATTAGAAAATGAACAAGCATAATATAGATATTAAAATACAATTATTAGGAATTGGTTTAGTCTTATTTAAAGATTTTAATACAGCAATTGGGATGGTCGAATTAGTACTTCTCGCTTTTGGTTTTTCTATGAACCTGAATAAACCTAGACTTTTTCAGGTTTTGAGACTTGCTTATGTTTAAAAAAGGACTCATTCTTTTCATATTACTTTTGGTTGGTTGTCAATCAGCAGAAAAGACAGAAGCAATAGTGATAATGGATCAAAGTGACTCACTCCTGTTCTATCATCAAGACCAGGGTCTATTTGTTTCTACTAACCAAATTGATGTTAAATTAAAAACGGGTGATATCATTCTTTTTGATGAGCCAGAAAATTGGTTAGAATCTTATCCAGTACAAACTAACGTTCAAAATGTTGAGGTTAAAGCGAATGATTTAAATCAAATTCATCTTGTTATTGAATTAATCGATTCTATTTTAGTAAGAGACCAGTTTAACTCAGAATTTAGTGAACTAGCCATAAAAATCAATGATTTAAAGACAGAAGAAAAAGAAATTATCAATTATGTTATATCCAATAAACATCGTATCAATGCTTTTACTTCTAACTTTAAAGAATTAGAAGATGGATTCTTAATAAAAATTAGTATTGAAGGTGAAGATGACTATCAATACTATCTAGAAGTTTATAATACAGATGACTTAATCATTAGTGAAAACGGGCTTGCCACTAGAGGTGATGGTCAATTTGAATTTGAAGTTCATGAAAAATAAAAGCCAACAAACTTAGCTTGTTGGCTTTATTTTAGACTTCTTCATTAACACTACGTCTAGGTAAACGAGTCATTAAATGGGTTAATATTTCATTTGGGATGGTATCAAGAACTTTGGCCATATCATAGACATCATGATCATTGTTGAGTACCTCAACATATTCACCTTCTTTTATATCTAATCCAGTCACATCGACCATCATTTGATCCATACACATTCTTCCTACTAAAGGAAGTTTTTTATTTCGATATGAGAACTCAAAATTTGTTTGGTTTAACCGTCTTTGTAGTCCATCTCCATAGCCTATGGTGATGGTTGCGACAGTGGCATCTTGTTTCATCTTATGGTCAATACCATATCCGATTTGTTGTCCTTTTTTGACATCTTTAACCATTGCTACTCGAGCCATTAGATTTAAGCAGTTTTTAAATCCTTGAGCATCAGGACAACCTACAAAGATTAAACCAGGTCGACAATAATCATATTGATGTTCACCAAATCGAATACAACCATAAGAATTGTAAAGATGAGTTAACCCTGGGTTAATGCCTTGGTCCTCTAAAGCTTGAATCGTTTCATCAAAACGTTGGATTTGATCCTTATTCATTTGGTCTGCCTCAGCACTATATTCATCTGAAGCTAATAAATGAGAGAAGATTCCATTGATGGTTAATGTTGTATTTTGATACAAATGAACAATCTTATCTAATTCTTTATAACTAACGCCTAAGCGGTTCATTCCAGTGTTAACTTTTAAATGTGTCTTAATTGGTTTGACTCGCTTTGAGAAATCAGCAATCTTTAATCCATATTCATAACTCACAATGGTTTGATGTAAATCATTTTGAGTTAGTTCAATAAATCGATCAGGGTGAGTATAACCTAAAATGAGAATATCTTGATCAATTCCTAATCGTCTTAAGTCAATGGCTTCCTGAATTGTTGCGGTCGCAAAGAAATCAACCCCATTTTCTTGGAGTAATAAAATAGAGTCTGCACCCAAGCCATAGAATAAATCTTTAACGACAGCCATGACCTTCGAGCGACCAACATGTGCCTGTATTTGTTGATAGTTATTTAATAAGGCTTGTGAGTCAATTTCTAACCAGGCGCGATCAATCATTTCTTCTTCTCGCATTATCAATTAAAATCTTGATAATTTCTTTATATGGGATACCCACTTCTTTCATCATGCTTGGAAAACGAGAATGAGAGGTAAAGCCTGGAATGGTATTAATTTCATTAAAGTAGACCTCATTATCTTTACCAACAAAGAAATCGACACGAGCAAAATCTCGACAACCCAAATGTTTAAACACTTGTTTAGCCAATTCTTTTGTTTTGTTAGATGTTTCTTGATCAATTCTTGCCGGTAAAATAATTTGAGCATCTTTAAACTCATATTTACCTTCATAGTCAAAGAAGTCTGATTTGATTTCAATCTCATCGCATTCTCCAACATGAAGTTCTTTATCTTCTTCTAAAACGGCACAACCAATTTCAAAGCCTTCAATGAACTGTTCAATGACTACTTTTGTATCATACTGTAAAGCTTTTTGAAGTCCATCAAAGAAGTCTGAATAATTATCTGCGACCGAAATCCCATAGGAGGATCCCTCACGAGCAGGTTTAATAATCATTTTTTGACCTAAATAGTCTGCTAAGTCATGATATTCCAATTCTTTAATAAGCTGTGTCAATGTTCTATACTTCGCTTTTTTAATGTCTGTGTTATCTAAAAGACGATGCGTAATATCTTTGTCGTAACATAAGATAGAAGATTGTTGGTCACAGCCTGTATATTTAATCCCACCACTCATTAACATGGCTTGTAGGACTCCATCCTCACCTTGTTTTCCATGAATCATATTGAAGGCGATGTCCACTCTAAAGGAATTCATGTTATCTAAATACATAAAGTGAGATTGGTTACCTGGTTTGATGATGATTTCTCTAGAGGTTGGATTATTCATCCAAGTATCATTTTCAATTTCTTCATATTTATAATCACCGGTAAACATAGAACCATCTTTAGCAATTCCAATCATAACAAGTTCATATTGATCATGTGGAAAGTTTTGTAAAGTTGAATAGGCCGATGAGAGTGAGACTTCATACTCCTTACTCTTACCACCAAATATCACTGCAACTTTCATACGTTTCTCCTCTTTCTTTAATTTCTCAACTAACTGATTCAACTTCAATGAGTTGGACGCTTTGACTAGAATGGTCGATGGTTGTTTCAACCATGGTTTTAAACTTCTTAATAAATCGTCTTGGTTATCAAAATGTTCGCCAATGATCGAATTATTCGAATGGAAATATTTCCCTAACTTACCAATGGTATAAATACGGTCAATATCTAATTTCTCTAAATAAGTGCCAATATTTTGATGAAACTTCACTTCATCTGGACCTAAATCCAACATATCACCAATAACAGCTATCTTCATTGAATCATATTGATAGGTATTTAATAAATCTAAAGCAGATCGTAAACTTTCTGGGTTCGATTTATAGGAATCATCAATAATGACCGCCTCATTAATAATGGAGACTTCGTTTCGATTCCCTGTTAATTCTAACTCTTTTAGCTTATCAATAACAGACTCTAACTCTAATCCAAGTTCTCTAACGACTAATAGGGCAGCTGTTATATTGAGTGCTTGGAAGCGTCCTAATAAATTCGCTTCTATCACATCTTCATATAAACGATTAGCACTAAAGACAATCCCATCAACAAATTGAGTGACTGATTCAACCTGGATTTGATTAGTTGGATTAAATCCATAGGTAATCACGTCATTAGGAATTGTTTTAGTTTTAAGAATATCTAATAATGGTTTGTTGTCACCATTAATAATTAATGATCCAGTTAAATTATTGGTAATCTCAAGTTTAGCCTCAATAATATTGTCTAAACTTCCCAAATCGGATAAGTGGGCGTTTCCAATGGAAGTAATAATGCCAATGTCACATGGGGCAATCTCTGTTAATCGTTTGATTTCACCTAAGGATGACATCCCCATTTCTAAAACGGCAATTTCAGTGTCCTCTGGCATTGCCAGTATTGTAAGTGGTAGGCCAATCTCATTATTGAAATTACCTTTTGTTTTCTCAACCTTAAAGTGATCATTCAATAAGGTATGTAAGATATCTTTGGTGCTTGTCTTTCCATTACTACCAGTAATGCCAATGACTTTGGCACAAATCTTTTTTAAATAGTTTTTCGCAAGAATACCCAATGCCTTGTTGGTATCTTCAACTAAGATTAGGGGACTCTTAAACATGGAGTGGTCAAAGTCTTTTTGAAATAAAGAGACCAG
>CAZVKL010000036.1:0-9588 GCA_964627845.1 uncultured Erysipelothrix sp.
TACACAATCTCACTTATTCCTGATTGAATAATGGCTTTCGCACATTCATTACAAGGAAACAAGGAAACATAAATCGTACAACCATCTAATCGTCTTGTTGAGTTTAAAATAGCATTCAACTCTGCATGAACGACATAAGGGTATTTGGTATCTAAAAATTCCCCTTCTCTTTCCCAAGGAAAGACATCATCCTCACACCCTTTTGGCAAACCATTATAACCAATACCAACAATTCTTTTATTGGCATTCACAATGCAGGCACCCACTTGTGTGCTTGGATCTTTTGAACGATAGCTTGATAAATGGGCAATCCCCATAAAATACTGGTCCCAACTAATAATCATTAGAAATCTCCCTCATTATAATAATCAATCATATTTCTTTCTAAATAATCCGCATAGAAATCAAGTTTTAGCTTTCTTATCACGTTAATTGTATCAAAATCTGAACCAGGATAGATTTCTTTTGGGTAATTTCGATTCATTCCCATAACCCCTAACATGACCACTAATAATAATGAGGCGATAATCGTGTTTTTACGAAGTAACTGCCACTGAGGTTTCTTAACAAAAGCCATCCCCACCAAAATACCAGACACAAATCCACCCAAATGTCCTAACCAGGAAACATTAGGCAAAAAGTTAATAATTAGGTTAATCCCAAATATATAGGCTAACTGTGTTTTGAACACCGGAGATTTAATTAAATTCGTCTCAAATAAATAAACAACTAATAATCCTAATAAACCATAAATACCTGTCGATAAACCAACTGAAATCGCCGCTTGAGTTTCAGCCACATACACCACTAAATTTCCACCAATAACACTCACCAGTAACGCAATCAGAAACTTTTTCGTTCCATACGCTTTCTCTAATAATAAAGAGATATTGTACAGGGAGAGCATATTTACAAATAAATGCGTGAAATTGGCGTGAATAAATCCTGCTGTGATAAAGCGATGGATTTCATGAGCCCCTTGAATCATTGGCACATAAATCCCGCCCAATAAAATCATATAGGTTGTTTCATAATTCGCTAAGGAGGTAATAAAAATTCCTAACAGATGAACAAAAACACAAATAGCAATAATGGTGAGAGCACCTTTAGAGTTTTTTAAACTCATCTGTCTAACTCTTTCTTGTTGATGTCTTAGTGTGGATTTATTCAACTGATCAACCGCCATTTTAAGGTCCGTCTGTTCATCCTTAATTTCCCAGTTTAACTGTTTAATTCTCGGAAAAGTCGACAAGACACCATCATTAAATTCATTCGCTTGATTTAATGCAACCAAATGATGTGTGTCTTTTTCAAACGGTTCATCAACAAAACTAAAGGTTAATAGTTTGATATCTCTTTTCTGACGATTTAACGAATTGACCGCCTCGACCATTTTCTCTGATTTATCTTCCTCATAAGCAATACTACTTAGACGAATATGAATCGTTGGATATTTTGGATGCTTAGGAAAACCAAGCACAATATCCCCCGTTAAATGATCGATTTTCATGAGTTGGTAATGATAGGTTCGCGTTAAAATCGAGGCTAAACGAAGCGCTACAATTTGATTTTGTTTATTCATGAGACTGCCTCAATTCGTCAAGTTTATCACTGAAGCGCTTGGTCAAAGGCGCTTCAATCTGAATTAACTGGTTTGTTTTCGGATGAATAAACTCAATCTTTTTAGCATGTAGATATTGACCCATCGTCTCACTCTCTTTTTTATAACCATAAACAGGATCCCCTAAAACTGGATACTTCATATATTGACAGTGCACTCTAATTTGATGGGTTCGACCCGTTTCTAGTTTGCATTCTAACAACGAATGTTTTTCAAATGTTTCGAGTTTTCTAAAATGTGTCACTGCTTCTTTCGCATTCTCATGCGTGACACTCATTTGTTGGCGATTCTTCTTATCTCGTCCTATAGGCGCGTCCACTTTAGCAGAACTATGTAAAAAGACCCCAGAAACAATGGCCCAGTAGGTACGATTCATTGTCTTGTCTTTTAATTGATCGGCTAAAAAAGCATGCGCGATTTCATTCTTTGCCACAACCATTGCCCCTGACGTATCTTTGTCGAGACGATGCACAATGCCAGGTCTAAACTGTTCGCCATGATCTGATAATTGAGTATATGCGAGTAACCCATGAACCAATGTCGGTTCTTTTGAGGTCGGACTTGGATGAACAATCAAACCTTGAGGTTTATTGATTACTAACAAATCTTCATCTTCATACAGGATATCTAAGTCCATTTTAATCGGTTCTAAATCAATGGGTGTCGGTGTTAAGCTTTTGATGATAATCACATCATCTTCCTCAATTAAATAAGAAGGTTTCATGATTTCATTATTCACAAGAATATCGCCTTGTTTAATCATTTGGCTCACTTTTGAGCGTGAATACTCACTCATGCTCGCACAAAATTGATCTAAGCGTTGATTTGATTGTGCTTGAGTGACTTCAATCTCTCTCATTAATCAACACCTCCACCATTAAAATAATGACTCCAATGACAAGTAAAGAGTCGGCCACATTAAAAACGGGAAACATATATCCAAATAGATTGAATGATAAAAAATCGCGAACATAGTTTAAAGCAAACCGATCATAAAGATTGCCAATTGTCCCTGCAATCATTAAAACCAAGGCCACATTCGCAATCGTTGATTGTTGATCTCGAAGGTATATAACGATTAAAGCAATCGCAGCCACAAAACTGACGAGTGTTAAAATACCCACCTGCCCATTAAACAAACTCCAAGCGGCACCGGTATTATGAACATGCGTCAACCAAAAGAAATGATCAATCACTTCAACTTGTTGATTGTGTGCAATAGCAGTGGTTACCGTTTGTTTTGACCAAAGATCAATCGCCACTAAGAGCAAGATGCTTATAAATCCAATTAATTTATATTTCATGACGCTATTATACCACATCACTTGAAGCCCTCCTTAGTAGCAAATCTTCTTCTTGTTGATTAAATTGATTCGTATACAAGGCATAATAATGCCCTTTTTGTTGTAAAAGCTGTTGATGATTCCCCTGTTCGATAATCTGTCCTTTATCAATCACTAAGATTCGATCAGCATTGACAATGGTTGAGAGTCGATGTGCCACTACAATTGATGTTCGATCTTTAAGCAACACTTCAATCGCACTCATAATATTATATTCCGTTTGAGTATCAATACTTGCTGTCGCTTCATCAAGAATAACAATCGATGGATCATTAATGAGTGCTCTCGCAAAACTAATTAGTTGTTTTTGACCACTCGATAATTTCGAACCGCCCTCACCCACTTGTGAAGCATAACCTTTATCAAGAGACATAATAAAACTATGTGCACCCACTAATTTTGCGACTTCAATAATTTCATCGTCACTGGCATCCAGTTTCCCAAAACGAATGTTTTCTTCAATGGTTCCTGAGAACAAGTGAGGTGATTGAAGGACCACACCTAAGTTTGAATGAAGCCATCCTATCGAACGCTCCTTATAATCAATATCATCAATAAGGATTTGACCTGCTTTTGGTTCATAGAAACGAGCAATTAAATTAGCCAAAGTTGTTTTACCACTTCCTGTCTCACCCACTAATGCGATGGTTTCTTTGGGCTCAACGACTAAATTAAAATCATTTAAGATTGGTTCTTGAGGATTATAGTAGAAGTCGACCTGTCTAAATTCTATCTTCCCATCGATTGTTTCATAATTCTCAACTTTAGGCTCTAAGATTGTTCCATATTTTTCAATCACTTCCTCACTATCGACAATCTCTATTTCTTGATCAAGCAAGGATAGAACCCGCTCTGCAGATGCTTGTGCCATTTGAAGCTCAGAAAACATATTAGAAATCATACGAATCGGCTGGAAAAAGACATTGGCATACGAAATAAAGAGCATGAGTGTTCCAGGAGTCATTGAACCAATTAACACTTGTTGGCCTCCATCCGCTAGTAATAAAGCAATCGAAACACTGGTTAAAAACCCAATAATAGGAGCATAAATCGAACTTAAGATGGAAGCCCGAATCGATTTAGAGCGCATTGTCTTGGTTAAATCTGTAAATTGTTGATAGTGAAGTTCTTCAAGCCCCATGGTCTTTGTTGTTTTTGCGCCCATAATTCCTTCAGAAAAGCCGGCTGTAATTAATGAATTTGTTTTACGGACCTCTCGCCAGTTACGAAGGATTCTTGTTTGGAAAAACCAAGATACAAGAAAAATAAATGGAATGATAATAATGGTCCATAATAACATGCGCAATGAGATACTGGCCATGACTAGGATGATTCCAACCATAATTGTTAGACCCCAAATCATATCGACTAGTGTCCACGCAAAAATCTCAGAAATACGACTGATATCACTGGTGACTCTTGAGACAATCCAACCACTGGCCGTTTTATCATAATAAGAGAAAGATTGATTTTGAAGTTTAACCATGGATCGTTCTCTTAAATCTGTGTTTAAATCCATCTCAATTTGACCATTATTATAAATAAATAAGTAAACAACGAATGCTTGAACGACGATTAAGATAAAAAAGGCAACACCAAATATTAACAAGGTATCCAGTTCTTGTTTTTCAATAAAGGTATCAATGGCCCACCGATTCATTATTGGAAAGATAACTTCGATTGCGGCCACAAAAAACATGATTAAAAATGCCTTATAGAGTTTCTTTTGGTGAACCATAATAAGTTGCCAGAGCTTTTTCCATAACGACAATTCGACTTTCTGCAGACTAAATTCTTCTTCGTGCATTATTCTTCCTCCACTCTCTGACTTTGAATTTCATTGATTTTTGAATAGAGACCTTCTTGAGCAACTAACTGTTGATGCGTTCCCTGTTGAACAATGCGACCTTCATCTAACACCAAAATGTTATCAGCATTTTGAGCTGAATTCACTCGATGGGTAATAATGATGGTCGTTGCTTTATTTGATAACTGTTTTAATTCTTGTCGAATAAGCATATCCGTTTGTACGTCAACTGCCGATAAAGAATCATCAAAGATTAATATTGGACACTGATTAATGACAACTCGTGCAATCGCAATTCTTTGTTTTTGGCCACCAGACAGAGTGACTCCCTTTTCACCAACCATCGTTTCATACCCTTGATCAAACTCACTAATAACTTTATCGACTGCCGCAATTGAAGCAGCTTTATAGACATCGTCATTGGTGGCGGTTGGATTGGCAAGTTTGATGTTGTCATAGATCGAGCGCGAGAACAGAAATGGCTCTTGGAGCACTAACCCAATATTTTTTCTTAAATGTTTACTTTGGATCGTTTTTAGTTCGACACCATCTAAATAAATATGTCCATGATAATCATAAAGTTTGGTTAAGAGATGAACTAACGATGATTTTCCAGATCCAGTTGGACCCATTATAGCGACCGTTTGACCTTGTTTAATTTCGAAACTTAAATCCATTAAAACATTGTTATTGGCGTCTTCATATTGAAAACTGACATTGTCAAAAATAATATGCCCTTTTATGTCAGGGGTAAGACCCGTTTCAATATCTTCTTTTGGATAGTCTAAAATCTCATAGAGTCGATCCATTGAGACGGATACCTTTCCAAAATCTGATAAGATTCGTCCTAAATAACGAATTGGATAAAGGATAAAGGAAATATAGGAGACAAAGACAACAAAGTCACCTACACTGATTTGATTGTTGAGTGCATAATAAATCCCAGCCAAGGTTGTTACAAAAGATTGTGTTAACACGATAAAATCACTAATTCCCCAATAATAGGCTAATAATTTCATCATATGGACTGTTTTATCTCGATGATCGTAGTTGGCTTTTTTAAATTTTTCAAGTTCATAACTTTCACGGTTAAAGGCTTTAACTACTCTGGTTCCTTCAACATTCTCTTGTAGAACCGTGGTTAACATCGCTTCCGATTCATCGCTCGCTTTAAAAGCGACTTGCATATTCTTAAAGAAGAAATACGCATAACCAATTAGAAATGGTATCGAGACCAAAGACATGATGGCTAATGGTACATGAATTGAAAACAGAATGATACCCGCAATAATGATGGTAAATATTCCATAGGTAAAGTCAGACACTTGTACCGCTAAGAAACGTCTTATTAGATCGACATCGGACGTACATCGTTGAATCAAGTCTCCTGTTTGGGTTTCTTGATGAGTGGCATAGGGTAAATATTGAATATGATCATAGAGTTCATTTCTTAGATTCTTAGCAACGGTTTCTGAGGTTATTCCATTGGCTTTGCCTCGAAGATATTGAGCTCCTGCGGCTAATAACGCAAATAAAATGACTAAGCCTGCAGCCAGCCATAAATGTTGATGAAAGACGTCAATCCCTCCTACTAAATTAGTAAAGAAGCGAAGGATGACGTTTTGTGGTTCAACTTGAGGAATCACATTATCTAAGACAAAACTGAGAATGAGTGGGTTGACTAATGTGGTAAAGACCACAATGGCACTCATCACAATCATCACGATTAAATATTTTTTATAATGTCCCATAAAGGAAAGTATACTTTTAATGTTTTTCATAGGTCCTCACTTTTTGACATGTAAGTCTTTTGAACCAACCTTAAAGCGTTGTAACACCAATAAACTAATATATCCTGTAATGATTCCTGTTGGGATGGCACTAAAGAGCATAAATGGTAACCAATAGATCATACCCCATGTTCGATTGATAAACATGAGGGCTAACATTTGACCCACGTTATGGAATAGGGCTGAGGCCACTGAAATGCCAATGGGAGACATTTTAGTTATTTTTCTAAAGAAAATCATTGCTAATGATGACAAAAAGACACCACTAAATGAAAGCCAAAAGCCAATTCCAGGGAATATTCCACGGATAATGGATGAAATTAAGACACGCATAAAGTTGAGTTGAAACATTCGTTTCGCATCAAAGATGTAATAACAAATTAACGAAATCGCATTTGCTAAACCAAACTTAACACCCGGAATTCCAATCGGGACTGCTGGTTCAACAGAATGTAATAGGATTGCCATCGCCACTAACATCGTTAAGAGTGTTAAACGGCTGGTTTTGGATCGAAGTCTCATTGGGTAATGCTATCCACTTCTGGTTCGCCCACTTCATGGTTGGAATTCTCTATTTGGACGACGACGTAGTTAGGTTGACAAATCAATGGAACATAAGCTCGATCCACCCATCCCTGCAAGGAACAGATATGACGTGGTGAATTTTCCATAGCAATGCGTACTCGATCTGTTTCAATATCAACCACAACATCACCCAATTGACCAGGGACAGTGACTTGTTGATTTTGATTCATCGAATAGCGTCCATATTCTTGATCGTTGACATAGATGACGGTCTGAAGATCATCTGAAGTAATCATATCAAAAATAACATCGGAGAAGATGTAAATAAAAACACTCATTAACACCACGATGGCTATAAATATTTTATCGCTTTTATTCATCTTATTCCTCCGATCTGTTCACTCTAGAAAAAGTCTACCAAAAGTGTCTCATATTGACAAATTTAGCATCCATAATTATCTCATAAAAAAGAGAGTAACCCCTCTCTAATTATCACTTAAAGTTGATTTAAAAAGTCTAATTGTTCAAATCGTTCACTCTCAGCGATTCCCACTAAAATATCTGTTGGTTTTAATGGTTCATTAATATCAAAATTAATGACCATCTTCTCTTGAGCACTTGCTCTTAAGCCAATCAGATTGATATCGTAATTTTGTCGAACATTTAATGACTGAATGGTGTGGTTGACCCAGTTTTTAGGCACCTTGAATTCAACCACTGAATATTGGTCATCTAAAACAATCGTATCAATAATTACATTTCTCATGAGTTCTTTCGCGATACGCTCACCCATTTGTTTCTCTGGACGGACCACCAAATCAGCTCCAAGTTTTTCTAACACTTTTAAGTAGGTTATGTTTCTCGCTTTACAAATGACTTTTGGGACGCCCAGCTCTTTTAAGTGCACGACAGCTAGTACCGTCGATTCTAAACTTGAGCCTGTGGCAACAATTGCTATATCCGCTTCTTCTAAGCCAATATTTCTCAGTGATTCGATATTGGTAATGTCGGCTTCGACCCCTTGGGTGACATATTGATCAACACGATTAACGTTTTCAATTTCTTTATCAACCGCAATAATTTCGACGTCAAATTGTGACAATGTTTTACAAATGGTTGAGCCAAAGACACCTAAGCCCAATACCGCAATAATTTTTGGTTTCATCTTTCCTCCAACTAGCCAATTAAAATTTTGGCTTCAGCATACTTGTTTTCAATGGTTTTTTGTGGGTTTTTCGTTAAGCTTAACAATAATGTCATCGGTCCAATTCGTCCTCCAAACATCAAAATCATCAACACAAGTTGAGACAATCTCGATAAGGTTGGCGTTAGATTCATACTGACACCAACTGTATTAATCGCGGAGCTCACCTCAAAGAAAGCGGCTAAGACAGATACTTGAGGGTCAAAGATTAAAATCAAAATTGATCCAATTAAAAAAGCAGAAAGAAACAATACAAACACAATGCTTGCTTTTCTAAGTATATCCCAAGACACGCTGTGTTTAAAAACATTGACCTGTTGTTTATTTTTAAATTCTGCGACAATCATTAGAATCACAATAGCAACAGTCGTTGTTTTTATCCCTCCAGCGGTTCCTCCTGGTGAGCCTCCAATAAACATCGTAACCATATAGATTAAATTGGAGACAGGTCGTGTTAAAGTGTAATCAATGCTGGCAAATCCGGCGGTTCGCATCGTCACTGTTTGAAAATAAGAAGTCATCAATTTATCAAAGAATGAAAAGTTACCAATCGTGTTTGGATTATTAAACTCTAATAATAAACCTATAAATGTCCCTAAAACAATGACGATGACACTGACACAAATGGCAAGTTTTGTATGAACTTTAAGTTTTCGAATATAGATTCTTAAATTAAATGAAACGGTTTTAATCCCAGAGAATAAATTCTGAGTTAAATCAAACCATACCGCAAACCCGATTCCTCCTAGAATAATAAGTGCTGGTACGACGATATTTAAGAGTGGTTGATGGACAAATGATAATAATGAACTTGAATTCCAATTATCAAAACCTGCATTACAAAACGCCGAAATACTTAAAAATAATGAATTAAATAATCCTTGATAAAGCCCAAAATGAGGAACTAAGACAAAGGAGATAAGGATGAAACCGACTAATTCTATGATAAAAGTATATTTAATGATTGAGAAGACAAAGGATTTTAAGTTAGTTATTCCATCTTTGTTGAGTGCTTCACTAAGTGCCATGCTACTTCTAAAGCGCATCTTTCGTCCTGCTCCTAATAAGAAAAAAGAAATAATGGTCATTAATCCTAATCCGCCAATTTGAATCATCAATAAAATGACAATTTGACCAAATAAATTATAAGTACTAAAGATTGGTTGGGTAAACAATCCTGTCACACAGACGGCTGAAACACTGATGAATAAATGATCTAAGTAGCTTGCTTGTGACTGTGCAATTTGAGCAAATGGTAGGTTTAAAAGGAGTGACCCTACAAGAATTACTCCTAAGAA
>CAZVKL010000037.1:0-9465 GCA_964627845.1 uncultured Erysipelothrix sp.
GTCCTTTATAGTTCATATGGTCTACTTTTGGTTTTTCTGTATTTTCATAATATTAGTTTTAACAGATTTTTCTTCAATCATCAAAAACTGATTTAATTTCTTTTGTTTAGAGAGATGTAGAGTTTGTTCAAGATCTAAATTTTTGGGGCATCACCCAAAGATTTTGTAAAACTCTAATCTGTTTGTCCTTTGTTCTTAATTGTTCCATTAGAACCTCTGTCAACTGGTTGTCAGTTTGTTTACATCAACATTTTTGTTTTCTACTTTAAATTATCTTTTTAATAGATTTTCTTGTTTTAAATTAAGTGTCAATCTATTTTTGTTTTTTGTCAACTTTTCATTTAATCCAACCTCTTTTATTTTTTTATATACCGCTTATCTTGACACACCTATTTCATCGGAAAAATTAAAGAGTCCTTATTTGGACTCTTTTTTTAGTGATCGTAAGTTGTTTGAACGCTTGATTTTTTCAAGCGCTTTTTTATTTTGGTCGAGTACTTTTTCATTGGAGTTTAGATTGAGTGGTTCATAGAATATCTTGTTTTTAATTTCATCCGGAAGATATTGTATTTTATGCCATAAATCTCGACGTGCGTAGTCATACTTATCTTCTTGATCCATTGCCACAGGTGTTAATCTGAGGTAATCAGGTGTATGCGTTGGGTTGTTTCTTACTTCAGAGAGCGCTCGATCAATTGCTATATTCGCTGATTTTGATTTAGGACTAAGCGCTAATTCAATAACAGCATTCGCCAACATAATTCTTGCTTCAGGAAAGCCAACTCGTTTAGCCGATTCTATCGCGATCAAGACTCTAGAAACAAGTTGAGGATTGGCTAATCCAATATCTTCATATGCGATTGTTAATAATCTTCTTTCGATAGAAACTAAGTCGTTTGCCTCAATCAATTTAGCAAGATAATAAAGACTTGCTTGAACGTCGCTACCACGAATACTTTTTTGAAAAGCAGAGAGCGTATCATAATAATCATCACCATCTTTACTAAAAGAAATATTGATTTTAGGGGCAATCTGTTGGATGCTTTCTAGAGTAATAATTCCCTCTTTGGTATTGAGAGCCGCAAGTTCGACTAAGTTGAGAGCGTAGCGACTATCACCATTGCTATTATTTACAATCAAATCCAAGGCGTTTTCTTCAATCTTAATTGCATCGTCATATCCTTTTGGATGAGAGAGTGCATTTAATACAATGTCTTTTATATCTTGATTGTTGAGTGATTTAAACTCAATTAAATGTGTTCTAGAGCGTATGGCTGGATTAATCGCAAACAGTGGGTTTGCGGTGGTGGCACCAATGAGCGTAATTAAGCCCTCCTCTAGATGAGGTAGTAGCGTGTCTTGTTTATCTTTATTGAGACGATGAACCTCATCCATGATTAAAATAAGCCCATTGCTCATTTTAGCCTCAAGATAGATACCGTCTAATTCTTTCTTATTTCCTGTGACGGCGTTAAATAAACGGTAAGGACGATTTAATAAATCAGAGAGGACCATAGCAGTGGTGGTTTTACCTGATCCTGGCGGACCATAAAAAATCATTGAAAACAAGGTGTCGTTTTCAACCATTTTTCTTAAAATACCATCTTGATTAAACAAGTGTTTTTGACCAACGATATCGTCTAATTTAGTTGGTCGAATGCGAAATGCTAAGGGTTGTTTCATACTTCTATTTTAACTCATTTAACTTCATGATAAAATAAGGGTGATGAAAATAGTGGTTCAAAGAACAAAACAAGCCAGCGTCTGGGTCGATAACCAATTAGTTAGCTCTATTGATAAGGGCTTTTTGTTGTTAGTCGCAATCGAAAAAAAGGATAGTGAACAAGATCTGAGTTGGTGTGCTCAAAAAGTGAGTCAACTAAGAATATTTGACGATGAGAATAATAAAATGAATTTGAATATTCACCAGGTTGGTGGACAAATTTTGAGTGTCTCACAATTTACATTGGCTGGAAATGTCGAGAAAGGGAACCGCCCTTCTTTTACAAATTCAGAAAATGCGGATGTCGCTAGAGACAAGTTTAATCTCTTTAACCATAAATTAGAAGAATTAGGGTGTGACGTTCATACTGGGCAGTTTCAAACGATGATGGATGTAAAACTGACTAATGATGGACCCGTCACACTCATAGTGGAGTCGAAAGGAAGATAATATGACTAAAATTATTGATGGAAAGAAAATCGCCAATCAAATCCGTGAAGAAATGAAACAGGAAGTCCACAGAATTTTAAATGATTTAGAGGGACGCGCCCCTCATTGTGCAGTGATTCTAGTGGGGGATAATGCCGCGTCACAAACCTATGTCGCGTCAAAAGAAAGAGCGTTTAAAAAGGCTGGAATGATGTCGACCGTTTATCGATTAGACAAAGAAACCACTCAAGAAGAATTAATGGAGATTATTCATCATTTAAATAGTGATGATGAAATTGATGGAATCCTCGTTCAATTACCATTGCCTCAACATTTAGATTCTAGACCGGTCATTGATGCCATCAATCCCGATAAAGATGTCGATGGCTTGACACCTTATAATCAAGGGATGTTACTCAAAGATGAGGGGCATAAACCGTGCACACCATTAGGGGTCGTAGAAATGTTGAAACGCAGTAATACACAGATTTCCTCTAAACATTGTGTGGTTATTGGACGATCCGATTTAGTGGGTAGACCCGCGGCATTGTTAATGTTAAAAGAGAATGCGACGGTCACGATTACTCATCGTCATACTAATAACTTAAAAGAACTGACTAAACAAGCCGATATTCTAATTGTTGCTATGGGCAAGGCTGGTTATATTAATGACGATTATATTAAAGAGGGTGCGGTGATTGTTGATGTTGGTATTCATCGTGAAGCGGGAGAAATCGTGGGCGATGTTGATCCTTCTGCTTATGAAAAAGCATCAAGTTACACGCCAGTCCCTGGTGGGGTTGGACCTATGACCATTTCTATGTTATTATCCAATACGCTAGATGCTTATATGAGGAAACATCATGACGCTTAAGCAATATGATCTAGGGGACATTGTCCAAATGAAGAAACAACATCCATGTCGAAAATCAGAATATTTTGAGATTGTTCGGATGGGTGCTGATATTAAAATCAAATGTTGTGGGTGCGGGGCAGTCATTATGTTTGATCGCTATGAGTTTAATAAAAAACTCAAGAAAGTTATAGAACGTAAAGAAACAGAGGAATAACAATGAGTTTAACAGCCGGAATTGTCGGCTTACCAAATGTTGGTAAGAGCACTTTATTTAACGCCATCACACATTCAAGTGTTGAAGCAGCAAACTATCCTTTTGCGACCATCGATAAAAATGTCGGGGTTGTAGAAGTAAAAGACAAAAGGGTCGATGACTTATCCGCCCTTTTTAATCCTAAGAAAACCCTTTATACCACTTTTGAATTTACCGATATTGCCGGTTTAGTGAAAGGCGCCTCTAAAGGTGAGGGTTTAGGGAATCAATTTTTAGGGAACATTCGTGAAGTGGATGCTATTTGTCATGTCGTGCGTTGTTTTGAAAACAGCGATATTGGACATGTTGAAAACAGAATTGACCCAATTGGTGACATTGAAATCATTGAATTAGAGCTTCAGCTGGCCGATCTTCAAACCATTGAAAACAGAATGGACAGAGTTGAGCGTAAAGTTAAAAACACGAATGACTCAGAAACCAAAGCTGAGTTTGAGTTGCTTAAGAAGGCTCAAGAAATGTTACTTGCAAATAAACCAATTAGTCTGTTGGAGCGTACCGAAAGCCAAGATAAAATCTTAAAAGGATTTCATTTGTTGACAGATAAACCGATTATTTATGTGGCTAACATTGATGAACAATATAGTGCAGATCCGACTCAGAGCGAATACTTTAATCGAGTCAAAGAATTTGGTGATCAAAGAAATAGTCCAGTAATTGCTATTAGTGCACAGATGGAACAAGAGTTATCGACTTTAGATGATGAAGAAAGCCAGTTATTATTGGAAGAATTAGGAATCAAAGAGCCGGGACTTGATCAAATTGTGAGAACGGCATATAACATTTTGAACTTGAAAACATTCTTTACGGTTGGTGCTGATGAGGTCAGAGCTTGGACTTTTCATGATGGCATGAGTGCACCACAGTGTGCGGGCGTTATCCATACCGATTTCCAAAGAGGCTTTATTCGTGCTGAAACCTATACTTATGATGATATTATGACTTTTAAGACGGAGTTGGCTGTTAAAGAGGCTGGCAAACTTCGACTTGAAGGAAAAGATTATAAAGTTAAAGATGGAGATATCTTACATTTCAGATTTAATGTTTAATTATAAAATCGCTAGACTAGCGATTTTTTGTTTAATAAGTACCAAACGATTTGCCATTATTGGATGAATCGTTGTTTTGTTGCGGTAAGTATGTTAATTCCATGGCAATTAGTATGATAGGTTAAAGTTGATTATGATATAATTGAATAAAACAGGAGGACAAGACATGAAATTAATTTTGGCGATTGTATCAAACGATGATAGTTCGTCAGTCTCTTCTGCCTTAACTAAAGAAAATTTTCAAGTAACTCGATTAGCAACAACGGGTGGATTTCTTAGATCAGGCAACACGACTTTAATCGTGGGGACACAAGATGAGTTAGTCGAAAAATGTATTGAAGTAATTGGAAATGAGAGCAAACAACGGAGTGAAATTGTTCCATCTACCGCATCGTATGATATTGGTCGATATGCTTCATTCCCGGTTGAAGTCCAAGTTGGTGGCGCAACCATTTTCGTACTTGATGTAGAACAATTTATTAAGTTATAAGTCGGGAGGAAAAATGTACTTATTTGATGAATTAAAACAAAAACTAGAGAACAAACGAGTGAAAGTCGTTTTCCCAGAGGGACATGACATCCGTGTATTGGCAGCCTGTGTTGATTTATACAAAGATGGTTATATAGATCCAATTGTTATTGGTAAAAAAGAAGTAATCAATAAATTAATCGAAGACCACTCATTAGAAACTGAAGGGATGACCTTTATTGATAATGCGGATTACGACGATATTGAGACATTAGTTAATGCTTTTGTTGAAAGAAGAAAAGGAAAAATTTCTGAATATGACGCAAGACGGTTACTGCTAACGAATAAAAACTATTTTGGAACGTTGTTAGTCTTTACGAATCAAGCAGAAGGACTCGTTTCAGGTGCGGATAATTCAACGGCAGACACAATTAGACCTGCCCTTCAACTCATCAAGATGAAAGAAGGCTATAAAAAAGCGTCTGGAATCTTCTTCTTAGTGAAAGATGATGAGCGTCTGTGTATGGCTGACTGTGGAATTAATATTAACCCTAGCGCAGAAGATTTAGCTGAATCAGCCATTCTAACGGATATTACCGCTAGACAATTTGGTGTTGATCCAAAGATTGCGTTATTGTCATTCTCTACTAAAGGATCTGCGAAGTCAGAAGAAACTGAAAAAGTGATTAATGCGCTAAATCTAGCTAAAGAAATGAACCCTGAACTGAACATTGATGGAGAGCTTCAATTTGATGCAGCCTATGTACCGAGTGTTGCTAAGAGTAAAGCACCTAATTCACCGGTGGCTGGATACGCGAATTGTTTTATCTTCCCTACATTAGATGCGGGTAATATTGGCTATAAAATAGCTCAACGTTTAGGTGGCTATGAAGCAGTTGGACCAGTCCTACAGGGTCTAAATAAACCGGTCAATGATTTATCTCGTGGTTGTAACCAACAAGATGTGTACAACCTAGCTTTAATTACCGCTGTACAAGCGCTGGAGGACTAATATGGACCTTTTTGATTTAATCCAAGGACAATTATTTAACCAAAGCACCATGAATGAATTAGCCAACGAAGCCCATGCCGAACCTGAAAAGGTTGAAAACTTCACGAAACTTGCGATTCCAACGATGCTTGAAGCATTAAGAAAAAACGCCAGCAATGAAGAAGGAAAACAATCATTAGATAGAGCACTAAACGATCATGAAGAAGATCCTTCTCATGACTTGCTTGATTTCTTTAAGCGCACAGACGAAACGGATGGCGATAAAATTTTGAATCATATGTTTGGTCAAAATAAACAGCAAGTTGGTGAGAAATTAGCGGCGACATCAGGCTTGGATTTAGGGTCTGTCTTTAAATTATTAGTTCGTTATGCGCCAATGATTTTAAGTATGTTAGCTTTATCAAGAGCTGGTAAAGGTCAACAAACAACACCACAACCTGCCCCTAGAACTCAACATGATAATAGAAGAACGGGTTTAGATTTAACGGATATAATTGGTGATTTAACTGGACGTTCTCAAAAACGAGCTCAAGATTCAAATGGTGGTAATCTCTTAGATAGCTTAGGCGATATCTTTGGTGGATTTATAAAATAAACTATTAGACAAAAGACTGTCAGGTTGACAGTCTTTTTTGTAGGCTATTTAATTTTACGTTTATAATCTTGAATCCACTTAGGTTGACTGCTATCACATCCGGCACAACCATGTTTTTCTCTGTTTTTAATCATTTTAACTATCGATAATAGGATTGCCAAGGCAATGATACTAAGAATAATGATGTCAGCTAAAGTCATGAGTGACAGTCTCCCTTCTAATTAAGTTACTAAGACTAAAGACAATCAGTAAGATTAAGCCAAAGATACCTAGTAAGATTAAGAGAGATTGGTAATCAATGCTTAATGTTTCTGGAATCTGTCTAGAAACAAAATCCAATGTTTGTTTTTCTGTCGCAACCGTATTTCTAAAAAATAGCGATCCAACTTGATAACTTATCATCGCGAAGATATAGGCTAAACCTGTTTGAAAGAGTATAGCCATTAATGTTAATTTTAATGATCCCAGCTCTTTTCTCATTGCGCCAATGGCAGCGATACAAGGACTAGAGAATAAGATAAAGATAATGAATGAGAAGGCAGATACTTGAGAGAAGACGACTGGCGCACTCGATGAGATTGAGGCAAAAGTAGTCACGACAACCTCTTTAGCCACCATTCCAGAGAGGGCGGCAGTGACGGGTACCCATGAATCACCAAACCCTAATGGAATAAAGACATAGCGTAAGGCATTGCCCAGTTGCGCAAGGATGGATTGACTAATTTGATCGTCTGTTAAAAATTGTAAACTTGGACTGAAATGAGATAAGACCCAAAGTATTGTAACGGAAACAAAGATGACGGTTCCAGCTTTCTTGACAAACCCTTTGGCTTTATCCCACATATGAATCAGTAATGATTTCACTGTCGGAATTTTATATTCAGGTAATTCCATTATAAATGGAGAGGGACGTCCTCCAAAGCTCTTTGTTTTCTTTAGTATTATTCCAGCTAAGATGACTACTAAGAAGGCTAATAGATAAATCATTGGTCCGACCCAAGCCATGGTTGGAAATAAGAGTGCGATAAACATCGCAAACACAGGGACTTTGGCTGAGCAAGGAATAAAGGGTGTTAAGATAATTGTCATCTTTCGATCATTTTCAGATTCGATTGTTCTCGAAGCCATTATTCCAGGAATACTACAACCAGTTCCAATTAACATTGGGATAAAGGATCTTCCCGATAAGCCAAACTTTCTAAAAACTCGATCTAAGATAAAGGCGACTCGTGCCATATAGCCTGTGTCTTCTAAAATAGAGAGTAATAAGAATAGGACAACGAGTTGTGGTACGAAGGTAAAGATAGCACCAATGCTGTTAAAAATTCCGTCTACGACCAATGATCTGACCCAATCGGATGTATTAACCATGATTAAGAAGTTATTGAGAACTTCAGAGAGTGAACCAATGAGTGATTCCATAAATTGAATGCCATAATCACCGACGGTTGTAATGGAAATATAGTAGACAAGTCCCATAATCAAGAAGAAGATTGGTAAGCCTAAGACTCGATGAGTTAATAGTTTGTCTATTTTATCAGTCACAGATAGGATGAGAGGTTGTTTATAGGAGCTAACTTGAATAATTTCGGTGACTTTATCATACCGTTGAGAAATAATGATGGCTTCAGAATCATCCTCGTATTTCTCTTCTAAGGGTTGGATGATTTTTTCAATGGACTTAATTTTTGTTGGTTCTAAATTGAGTTGTTCGTATAAATGTTCGTCTCTTTCAAAAGCTTTGATTGCGTCAAATCGCAAGCTCGATTGGAAACGATTTAAATAGGATTCAATTTGATAGATAGCGTCTGAGACATCTTCGCTAAAACAATTTAGTTTAGAGCTCTTAGGGTAGAGATTAATTATTTGATCGATTAAATCATCAATTCCCTTGTTGTGTTTAGCGACGACTTCTACGACTTTCGCGTCTAATAACTTAGATAAATGGTCGACATGAATTTCATCGTGACGAGCTCTTACAACATCCATCATGTTTAAACAAACAATGACTGGAATTTTCATTTCTAAAAGCTGTGTAGTTAAAAAAAGGTTGCGCTCAAGATTGCTGGCATCAACGACATTGATGATGGCATCTGGTTTTTCGTTAACTAAAAAATCTCTTGCGATGACTTCCTCAAGAGTATAAGGGGATAATGAATAAATTCCGGGTAAATCAATAAGGGTAATCTCTTTGTGTTTTTTTAAGAGTCCTTCTTTCTTTTCTACAGTGACTCCTGGCCAGTTACCAACATGTTGGGCGGACCCAGTTAACACATTAAAAAGAGTTGTTTTACCACTATTGGGATTCCCTGCGATCGCAATTCTCATGTTATACAACTTCCACTTCTATATTTTTTGCGTCTTCCCTTCTTAATGAGAGTTCATAACCTCTGACTCTAATCTCGATTGGATCTCCTAATGGCGCAATTTTTCTTATCACAATAATTTGTTTTTTGGTTAATCCCATATCCATTAAACGTCTGCGAATATGTTTTTCACCTTTTATTGAGACGATTTTTACTTCTTGGCCAATCTTGGCTTCATTTAATGTCATTGTTTCTCCATTTGTTAGCCTTGGCTAATTCATAGACAGTTTAGTCATCTTCATCTCGCTTGTCAAGAAATGTGTTCAAACTAACAATGATAATCGTTATCAATGTGCGATAATAAAAGACACATTATAGAGATGTGTTTGTCTGGTTTTCTCGGATAGATTATCAATAAAAATTATTTTCTCTTAGTGAATAGAATATCAATATGGTATTATTAGAAAAAGACTTTAGGAGGATGGCTTATGAGTCCAGAGATCGGTGGATTAATTATCTTAATAATTGGGATTGCGCTTTATATCAGTGAGGTAATTCCAGCAGCGTTAACCAGTATCTTACTTTGTTTTCTGATGGTTCTTTTTAATTTTGCGCCTAGTGAAGTTGCTTTTGGGGGCTTTATCAATGATACCAATCTCTTGATTTTAGGATTGTCTGTTATTGGGATATCCATTGTTGATAGTGGACTTTCAGAATTAATTGGCTCCAAATTATACAGAGTGTCTAAAGGAAAT
>CAZVKL010000038.1:0-9042 GCA_964627845.1 uncultured Erysipelothrix sp.
TGAGCGTATTTCAGTAGGGGTCATGTATATGATTAAATTGGCGCACATGGTTGATGATAAACTTCATGCGCGCGCAACAGGACCTTATTCATTAGTTACCCAACAACCACTTGGTGGTAAAGCTCAAAATGGTGGACAACGTTTCGGTGAAATGGAAGTTTGGGCGCTCTATGCTTATGGTGCTGCTTACACACTACAAGAAATTATTACGATTAAATCAGACGATATTAATGGACGTACCAAGACATATGCGGCCATTCAAAATGGTAAAGACATTCCAGTTCCTGGAATTCCGGAATCATTTAGAGTTTTAATTCATGAGCTTCAATCACTGGCTTTAGACATTAACTTTATTACTGAAGATGGAAGTTCGTTAGACCTTAAACAGTTTGATGCACAGGACAAACAAAAGACACACCAACAAGAACTCGAATCTCGTGCTGAAATGGTTTTCTCATTAGATGATGATGAGGAAGACTCATTTACAGACAAGAATAAAACGAGTGATTTCGACATCATCGAGGCTGCCGTTATCGGTATCGATGATTATCAAGATGAGTAAGGAGGATAACGTATGAATTCAAATGATTTCTCCGCTATTAAAATAGGCTTAGCATCCCCTGATCGTGTTCGCTCATGGTCTTATGGTGAAGTTAAAAAACCTGAAACGATTAACTATCGTTCACAAAAACCTGAAAAGGATGGGTTATTCTGTGAGCGTATCTTCGGTCCAAGCAAGGACTGGGAATGTGCCTGTGGTAAATACAAAAAAGTTCGTTATAAAGGAATTATTTGTGATCGATGTGGCGTAGAAGTAACGAAGTCTTCTGTTCGTCGTGAACGCATGGGTCACATTGAACTGGCGGCTCCAGTTGCTCATATCTGGTACTTAAGAGGAATTCCATCTCGTATGTCGATTCTTCTTAATATTCCACCTAAACAACTTGAATCAATTGTTTATTTCGTTTCTTGGATCATCACTGATCCAAAAGACACGGATCTAGAATACAAACAGATTCTGTCTGAAAATGAATATCGTAAACAAGTTGAATTAAAAGGCTACGGTGCTTTTGAAGCGCATACCGGTGCAGAAGCAGTCAGCATTCTATTGAAACAAATTGATTTACAAAAAGAATATGAATATCTAACAGAAGAATTAGTTGGAACTTCAGGGGATAAACGTAAAAAATTATTACGTCGATATGAAACGGTGGTTTCATTCATCCAATCGGATAACCAACCTGAATGGATGGTACTCAAGGCAGTTCCAGTTATTCCACCAGATTTACGTCCAATGTTACAGTTGGATGGCGGACGCTTTGCGGCGAGTGATCTAAACGATTTATATCGTCGTGTTATTACTCGTAATAATCGTCTCCGCAAACTGTTAGATCTAGGGACTCCTTCAATCATTGTTCAAAATGAGAAGCGTATGCTTCAAGAAGCGGTCGATGCACTCATCGATAATGGTCGTCGTTCTAAGCCGGTTACTGGTGCAGGAGGACGTGCTCTTAAATCGCTGTCTCATTCACTTAAAGGGAAACAAGGTCGTTTCCGTCAAAACCTTCTTGGGAAGCGTGTTGACTTCTCAGGTCGTAGTGTTATTGCGGTGGGGCCAAACCTTAAGATGGATGAATGTGGTTTACCAAAAGAAATGGCAATCCAACTTTTCAAACCATTTGTCGTGAATGAATTGAAAGTTCAAGGCATTGTTTCCAATGGTAAACAAGCAGAAAAATTAATTGAAAACTCAGACCCTAGAGTTTGGGACGTTTTAGAAGAAGTAATCGAGAATCATCCAGTTCTATTAAACCGTGCCCCTACATTACACAGACTGGGTATCCAAGCCTTTAAACCAGTCTTAGTTGATGGTCGTGCGATTCGTCTTCACCCATTGGTGACACCAGCCTTTAATGCGGACTTCGATGGGGACCAAATGGCGGTCCACGTACCACTTTCAGAGGAAGCACAGGCTGAGGCTGAAATTCTGATGTTAGGTTCTAATAATATATTAGGGCCTAAGGATGGTAAACCAATTGTTACGCCATCTCAGGATATGGTCCTTGGTAACTATTATCTAAACATGGAAGAAACAAAAGAAGAGTTCTACGCAAAGGCGGATCGCTTATTAGAAGAGGGTCAATCTCAAGAACAAAGTGATATGTGGCGTGGCTATGGTGATGCGGAAGGGACTGTGTTCTCCAATGTCTCTCAAGCAATTCTTGCTTATGAGAATAAACACATTCACTTACACACTCGGATTATGTTAAGAGCTTCATCCATTACGAAAGCGATGATGCCTCAAGAACATTTAGATAAATACTTTATGACAACACCGGGAAAATTAATTTTCAATGATGCTTTACCTGATGATTTCCCATATATTAATGAAATTACGCGTCCATCATTTAATGGTCTTCCTGATCGTTACTTTATGGAACCAGGTAATGACCCTAGAGAGTTTGTTGCGAATTTAGAATTATCACGTGATTTCACCAAGAAAGACTTAGGGGTTCTCATTAAAGAGATCTTTGAACGTTTTGATGAAGATAAGAATCGTCAAACTTCAATTGTCTTAGATAAGATTAAAGACATTGGATTCAAATATTCGACTATTGCGGGGACAACCGTTTCATTACATGATATTGTTGTTGCGCCAAACAAAGAAAAATATGTTGAGTATGGTAAAGACCAAGCGGTTGAACTAAAAACAATGTTGAATCGTGGTTTATTAACTGCTCAAGAGTGGGAAACTAAATTAACTCAATTATGGGATAGCATCAAGTCTGATATTGGACGTGAATTGATGGATAACATGTCTCGTAAAAACCCAATTAATATGATGGCTAAATCGGGTGCTCGTGGTAACGTTTCGAACTTTACTCAATTGGCGGGTATCCGTGGTCTAATGGGTAAACCAACTCAATCAAAATCTAGAACAGAATATGTTCCTTCAATTATTGAGGTTCCTATCTATTCTAACTTTAGAGAAGGTCTAAACGTTTCAGAATTCTTCTTATCCACTCACGGTGTTCGTAAAGGGTTAACCGATACGGCACTTAAGACAGCTGAGTCAGGTTACTTAACTCGTCGTTTAGTCGATGTGGCTCAAGATGTTGTGATTGAAGAAGAAGACTGTTTCACAGAAATGGGTTATAAAGTAATGGCCATTAAAGACAACAAGAGTGGTCAAGTTATTGAATCCCTCTTTGATCGGATTGTTGGTCGTTATTCTCAAGAAGACATTGTTGATCCAAACACAAAAGAAGTGTTAGTAGAAGCTGACCAGTTTATGGATGAACAAGTTGCCAATAAGATCGTTAATGCGGGAATTGAAGAAATTGTGATCCGTTCAGCCTTTACTTGTGAGAGTAAATATGGCGTTTGTAAGAAATGTTATGGACGTAATATGGCCACAGGTAAAGTCGTCGAAGTCGGCGAAGCGGTTGGAATCATGGCTGCCCAATCAATTGGGGAACCTGGTACTCAGTTAACCATGAGAACCTTCCATACTGGAGGGGTTGCTGGTTCTGGTAGTGATGACATCACTCAAGGTTTACCTCGTGTTGAGGAACTCTTTGAAGCTCGTTCTAACTTAAAGCACAAAGCTGTCATTGCTAAGATTGATGGTCAAATTTCTGCATTTGAACCAAATGAAAAAGATGTAATGTGTGCCTATATCACCAATAAGATTGAGACAATTGAACATCCATTACCGTCTAATACAGGGTTGAGACAATTCTTAAATGTTGGCTCCACTGTTAAAGCGGGTGATAAGTTAACGGAGGGTCCTGTTGATCCAAAGGAATTATTAGAAGATACCAATGATGTTCAGAAAGTTCAGTCCTACATCCTCAAGGAAGTTAAGAAAGTGTATGACTCTCAAGGGATTGAGATTAGTGACAAGCACATTGAAGTCATGATTCGTCAAATGTTACGCCGTGTGGTTGTGGTTGATCCAGGGAATACAAAGCTATCTGCTGGGATGCATATTTCATTACCTCGTATCAATGAAATTAATGAAGAGATGTTAATGGAAGGAAAAGACCCTGCACAATATCGTGCAGTATTACTGGGTATTTCTAAAGCATCAGTTGAGACGGATTCATTCTTATCGGCTGCCTCTTTCCAAGAAACAACGAAAGTATTAACAGAAGCTTCCATTCGTGGTAAAGTAGATAACTTACTTGGCCTTAAAGAAAATGTCATTGTTGGTAAAATGATTCCAGCAGGGACAGGCTCTAAGGTTGAGAGAGAATCTACCAATGCGGTTCATGCGCGTGCTCAGGAATTAAAACTTGAAAAAGAAGAGCGCAATCATGAAGAAGAAACCTATAATTCACTACCTGAAGAAATGTTGCGAGTAGCTGAATAAAATAACTAAGCCAATCGGGATCGATTGGCTTTTTCTTTGCTCATTTCTTGTATAATAAATCTATGAAAACACTAAAAATAGTATTACTACTCTTTTTACTAGTTGGTTGTATGGCATCTGAAGGCTTCTTTAATAGACTTTTTGAAGAATATGGATTGCCTGTTGTTAATTACAATCACGTAGTAGAGATGAAAGAAAAAGAATCCTCTATGTTTGGGGATGGGACAAGTTATTTAATTATTGATGATCACGATTTTAGAAAACAGGTCGTTGAGTTATTGATGAATAGCACAAACTTAGTTGGGTATCATCAAGGCACCACTTTTTTAGGGTCTGAAGATCGAGATTATGTTCATTTAATCCAACACGAACAACCTCTAATTGACTTTATGGATGAATTAGAAATTTTTGATTTAATTGAAATTACAAACGACGAAGAAGTCATGTTGATGCTATTTAATGACGAATCATCAAGGTTTGGATTAATATGGCTTCATGGTGCAAATAAATTGACCGAATAGTTAAAAGATGCTAACTTTAGATTAACAAAGGAGGACTGCATATGAAAATTATTTATGCATCAAGAACCGGAAATGTTGAAAGCATCGTCAATCAATTAGAGATGGACGCTTTGAAAATAGAAACTGGAACAGAAAGTGTGGATGAGCCTTATGTTTTATTCACGTATACCGATGGTTATGGTGACGTGCCAGAAGAAGTTCAAACGTTCTTAGAGGTGAATAACCCTGGGTTAATCCAAGGTGTTGTTGTTTCGGGTGATTTAAGCTATGGTGATGCTTACTGTGTCGCTGGTGATACGATAGCTGATCAAATGGGTGTTGAGTGTCTCTATAAAGTTGAAAATGATGGGACACCAGAAGATATCGAAGCGATTAAAGACAAGGTAAATAGTCTGTAAACCAATCCCCTTAACTTGTGCTAAAATATGAAGCAGGTTAAGGGGTTTTATTATGATTGTTAAAGTTAAGAAATTAAGTGAGACGGCCATTCTTCCAATCAAAGGAAGTGAGTTTGCGGCTGGGTCGGATTTGGTGGCTAACCTCAATGAGAATGTTGAAATTAAGCCACATGAAACCGTGTTCATTCCAACAGGGTTAAGCATCGAACTACCCATCAATACGGTTGGGTTAATTTATGCCCGATCAGGTTTAGCAAGTAAAAGTGGTTTAGCTCCAGCGAATAAAGTAGGGGTCATTGATTGTGATTATCGTGGTGAAGTAATGGTTGCGCTTCATAATCACTCTCAACAAACACAAATCGTTAAACAAGGTGAGCGGATTGCTCAATTAGTCGTTATGCCATATTTTGAAGTCGACTATCAGATTAGTGATTCATTAAGTGAAACCCGTCGTAATGAGGGTGGATTTGGTAGTAGTGGTAATAGTTAACATATAATTAAAAACTGAATAACGTCCACAATATAGGTATAGGTTTTTCATTTTGTTTTTACTGCTAGCTTTTTCTATTAGAAGTTTACCAAGTTCTTTGAGTTCACTGTAAGTTAGATTGATGCCGAATGAGAGCGTAGGAATCTCATATTCAGGAGAAATTATATAAACATGGTAATATTTTTGGTAAAAAACACTAAAAATATTTGCATATTAGATCAGATATTGTTAATATATAAAGGCTTATGGACTTAAAGGAGGTCTCTCGTTGGGAGACCTAACTTTGGGAGAAATATGAAACACCTGGTAGTGTGTGTTAGAAAGGAGACCGTATGCCAACAATTAATCAGTTAGTAAACAAAGGCCGTTCAAGCCGAGTCTATAAAACAAAGTCACCTGCTCTACAAAGAAATTTAAACACTTTAAAAAGAGAAGCGACTAAAGTAAACTCACCTCAAAAGAGAGGGGTTTGTACTCGTGTTGGGACAATGACGCCTAAAAAACCTAACTCTGCTCTTCGTAAGTATGCGCGTGTTCGTTTAAGTAATGGAATGGAAGTTACTGCTTATATTCCTGGTATTGGACACAACTTACAAGAACACTCGGTTGTTTTAATTCGTGGTGGAAGAGTTAAGGACTTACCTGGGGTTCGTTACCACATCGTTCGTGGGACAATGGACTGTGCAGGGGTTGACGGACGTCGTCAAGGACGTTCATTATATGGAACCAAGAAACCTAAGGGTTGATTCCATTAATCAGAAAGGAGAAATAGATTATGCCAAGAAAAGGACATGTAGCTAAAAGAGACGTATTAGCTGATCCAATTTATAACTCAAAACTTGTAACTCGCTTAATCAATAAAATTATGATTGATGGAAAGAAAGGTGTTGCTCAAAACATCTTATACAATGCTTTTGAAATAGTTGAAGAAAAAACAGGCCGCCAAGCAATGGAAGTGTTTGAACAAGCGTTAGGTAATGTTATGCCATTACTTGAACTTAAAGCACGTCGTGTTGGTGGATCAAACTACCAAGTACCGGTTGAAGTTTCTGCTGAACGTCGCTTAACCTTAGGGTTACGTTGGATTGTTAACTACTCAAGACTTCGTCATGAGAAAACAATGGAACAACGTTTAGCGAATGAAATTATTGATGCCTCAAATGGAGCGGGCGCATCAATTAAGAAACGCGATGATATTCACCGTATGGCTGAGGCAAATAAAGCATTTGCTCATTATCGCTGGTAAGAACTGACCTAGTAGAAAGGAGACTGTACTATGGCACGTGAATTTACATTAAAGGATACTCGTAACATCGGAATCATGGCCCACATTGATGCGGGTAAAACGACGACGACTGAGCGTATCCTATACTATACTGGACGAATCCATAAGATTGGGGAAACTCATGATGGTGGTGCACAAATGGACTGGATGGCTCAAGAACAAGAGCGCGGTATTACCATTACATCTGCTGCGACCACTGCACAATGGAAAGGTCACAGAATTAATATTATTGATACACCAGGACACGTCGACTTCACTGTAGAGGTTGAACGTTCACTAAGAGTATTAGATGGTGCTGTTACCGTCTTAGATGCCAAGAGTGGTGTTGAGCCACAAACTGAAACAGTTTGGCGTCAAGCTACTAAATATGGGGTTCCTCGTATTGTCTTTGTTAATAAGATGGATGCGACTGGGGCTGACTTCTATATGGCAGCTAACTCAATTAAATCTCGTCTTGGGGCGAAATCTTCGCCAATTCAAATTCCTATCGGAGTTGAAGCTGACTTTAGTGGTTTAATTGATATCATCGAGCGTAAAGCACACATCTTCCAAGATGTAACAAACAAAGATGATCAAATAACAGATGTTCCAGAAGAATTTGTTGAACAAGTTGAACAATATCGTGAAGAGTTAATTGAGGCGATTGCTGAATTTGATGATGACTTCATGATGAAAGTTTTAGAAGGTGAAGAAGTTTCAGTTGATGAAATTAAAAACACTTTACGTAAAGCGGTTGTTTCAGGAGAGTTCTTCCCAGTTCTTTGTGGAGCAGCTTATAAAAACAAAGGGGTGATCGCAATGTTAGATGCGGTCGTAGAATACCTACCTAGCCCACTCGATATCCCTGCTATTAAAGGGACATTAGAAGATGGAACTGAAGTTGAGCGTCATGCGGATGATTCAGAACCATTCTCAGCTCTAGCATTCAAAGTTATGACTGACCCATTTGTTGGACGTTTAACATTCTTCAGAGTTTATTCTGGACAAGCTGATAGTGGGTCTTATGTTCTAAACTCTACTAAAGGAGCTCGTGAACGTTTTGGACGGATCATGCAAATGCATGCGAATCACCGTCAAGAAATTGATACCGTTTATTCAGGAGATATTGCGGCTGCAGTTGGTTTAAAAAATACTTCAACTGGGGATACATTATCTGATGAAAAGAAACCTGTTATACTTGAATCAATGATTTTCCCTGAACCAGTTATCTCATTATCGTTAGAACCTAAGTCAAAAGGGGACCAAGACAAAATGAGTTTAGCATTAGGGAAGCTTGCTGAAGAGGATCCAACGTTTAAAACATATACCGATGAAGAAACTGGTGATACTATTATTGCTGGTATGGGTGAATTACACTTAGATATCATTGTTGATCGTATGAAACGTGAATTCAAAGTTGAAGCAAATGTTGGTGCACCTCAAGTTGCTTATCGTGAAACAATTCGTCAAGCGGCTGATTGTGAAGGGAAATTCGTTCGTCAATCCGGTGGTCGTGGACAATATGGTCACGTTTGGATTAAATTTGAACCAAACCCTGGTAAAGGATTTGAGTTTGTTGACGCAATCGTTGGTGGAACGGTTCCTCGTGAATACATTAAACCAACTCAAGAAGGTTTAGTTGGCGCATTAGACAATGGTTTAATGGCTGGTTATCCTGTTATTGATCTTAAAGCGACATTATTCGATGGATCTTCACACGATGTTGACTCATCTGAAATGGCTTATAAGATTGCGGCAAGTTTAGCACTTAGAGAAGCGGCTAAGAAATGTGACCCTGTCTTATTAGAACCGATTATGAGTGTTGAAATTACAGCACCTGAAGAATATTTAGGTTCAGTCATGGGAGACGTTTCAAGTAGACGTGGACAAATCAGAGATCAAGAAGAGAAACATAACGCCATTACGGTTCGTTCTTATATTCCACTTTCAGAAATGTTTGGATATGCGACTGACCTTCGTTCATTTACACAAGG
>CAZVKL010000039.1:0-8906 GCA_964627845.1 uncultured Erysipelothrix sp.
CTCTTTCTCAAGTTTTCCGATCTCTGAATCAATATCATCAATAGTTTCAGAGTAGCGATCATTTAAAAGCTTAATAACTTCCAGTTCTTTATAAATCGGAGTTTTAATCAGATTAGTTAATGATTCACTTAATTTACCAAACCATTTTTCAAAGACTAACTGGTCTATTTCTTGGTCAGTCAAAGTTAGAATTCTATCTTGAACATCTTTTTCTAGTTGAATTGTCTCTGATTTTACAGTTTTGTTTATTTCTGACTTTCTAACAAATAATTGATCAACCTCTTTTAGTAGTTTTTCTTCATTCGTGTCTTTTTCAACTACTTTAAGCGCTGATCTAATTAATTTTAAATCAAAATCATCAGTAGGCTCCTCATTTTCAGCCATTTTTAAAGAGTCAAATAAAGCTAAGTTCTCATCGGTTTCTTCAATTTTAGCTTCTTCAGCTAGTTCTAATAATCTTGAATCAATTTCAGATATTTCATTCTTTAATTCATTAATTTCATTGGTAACATCTGTGAATAGATGCTTTTCAATTAATTGATTATCAACAATAGATCCAACCCATCCGTCTTGAACTTTCTGTCTGTTTTTTCCAGAACCTTTCCAGATCATATTTGGTTCTCTAGATCTAGCTATTGTATAAAAATCAGAAACAGAGATAAGTTGAACATCATTTAATAAAGAGTCTTTCCATAAATCAGCAATAACTTGATATCCATCATAGATATTCAAATAATTGAAATCCTCAAGAGTCTTTTTAATTTCATCCTGCATTTCGTTCATAAGATCGCTGACGTTTGTTGAAGAATCTATAATTCTTAATTTTTCCCAGTATTTATTAATATAAGTATTAACTTTTTCTTCAAGTTCTTTAGTCTTAATTACAACAGAATCTTCATTTAAAATGTTCTTCTTTAAATCGTCAACACTACCAATTAACTCATAATATCCTGGTCTTATTCGAGTAAATGAGTCTTTAAGTACATTATGTCCGATAGCTTGTAATACTTCTAAATCTTTAATATTTTCCTCTGGGATACCACCATATAAATGTGCATCAACATCATGAGGAATTTCATCATCAAAAGAATTTACATATCTTGGAATATTTAAATTATATTCATTTTCTATAATTTCTTCTCGTGAAGCTAAATGACTATATCCTTCTTTTTCTGTTCTATTAATATAAGTATCTACTATCTTCGCAATATCTTTTTCTTGTAATTGGTTTTGTTTTCCAACCTTAATGAAATTCTTAGAAGAATCAATAAACAATACAGGCTCATCAAGCGCTCTATTCTTTTTAAGAATAATTACTACAACTGGAATACCAGTATTTGTAAACAAGTTACTAGGTAACCCTATTACTGTATCAATATTATTCTTATCTATTAATCTAGTTCTGATCGTTCCCTCTGTACCACCTCTGAATAAAACACCATGAGGCAATACAATGGCCATAGTTCCGTTAGTATCTAGGTGATATAAACCATGGAGTAAAAAAGCATAATCGCCTTTAGAACTAGGAGGCAATACCCCAAAAGACTCAAATCTAGGGTCATTAACTCTAATATCATGTCTATTCCAATTCTTCAAAGAGTAGGGAGGATTCATCACAACAGCATCAAATAGAACCCCTTGATTTGGTTTCTTAGGATCTTCTGGCCAGTCCTGACCCAAAGTATCATCATTTCTTATGGTCATTCTCTCAGGTCGAACACCATGTAGTAACAAATTCATTCGAGTTAAATTATAGGTCGCTGTATTTTTCTCTTGACCATAATAATTTAGGTTTCTCTGATCATCATTACTAAGGTGTTTACCAACAGTTAAAAGCAAAGAACCACTTCCCACTGCTGCGTCATATATCGAACTTATTTTCCCTGATTTAGCAACTATTTGTGCCATTACTTCACTAACTTGTCTAGGCGTATAGAATTCTCCAGCTTTTTTACCAGACTCCATCGCGAACATTCCAATAAGATACTCATAAGCATCACCGAGAATGTCATCCTTTTGTAACGACACCATATTTAAATCAGCAAACAACAAAATCAAAGCCTGTATATTCTTGTTTCGCTCATTTAGATTATTACCTAACGCTGTATCAGACAAATCCAATGTAGAACTAGAGAATAAACCTTTAAAATCATTAGAATCAGATGATGCCGCAATGTTTCTCTCGAAACTATTCAACGAGTCGGTAACATTCTGAACCTCAAACTCACCATTATCAATATCTCTCAACCATTTTTGATATAAGTACTGTGGAGGGACAAAATAACCTAAAAGATTCTTAATCATATTAAAAACTTTTTCAGGAAACTCATTAGCGACTTCAGTATACTGAGCAATTAATTCATTTTCAGTAATACTTCCAAGTTTCAATGCTTGCCTAAAAGCTTCTAAAGTTTTGTCACTCAAAAACTTATAGAACATTAAACCTAACATATAGTCTTTGTATCGACTGGCATCCATTGAACCCCTTAATTCATTGGCACCATCCCATAATCGTCTTTTAATCTCTTCAGATGTAATCATTTTCTCTCCTTAATATTATATTTGTTCTCTATTTAGTAATTCAGTCTCTCTCGCCTCAATATCATTTAGTGAAAGACCATTTTCATCTTTCCATTCTGCTCTACCATTTGTATGTGCTCCAATTAGGAATGCTGCTGCATAAGATGGACTAGAGAATAAAACCTCTTCTTGGAGTATGCCTTCGCTATCTATATTTGCCTTTTCTCTTTTCTTTTTAACTCCTACTGGAATTTTCTTAGAGTCAATTAATTCAACCTTGCTTCCAGGTAAGACTACATATCCTTCGGATGTTTGAATACATGCTCCAGTAATAAATTGTTTGCTCTTATTACTATATCGTTTGTAGAATAGTTTTCGTTCAAAGTTATCTTCTTTTTCAAGACTATCATTTTCTACTGTTAAAGGTTTTAAATAAGGTTCAAAAACTTTGTACCCTAAAGCTCCCATTGCTATCTTAGAAAAACCAACATATTCTAATAATTCACTTTCCTTTTCTTCTGTTAGATTACCTCTATTTGGTTCATTCGCATTCTTGATTATGAATCTATTTGCATTAGTAGCAAGTTTAGTAAACTCATTTTCTAAATAACTAATTTCAGTAGGTCCAAATGAGTTGTTTGAAGTAGTAAAAACCACAGCATTAGTCCAATACTCTTTGTCGGGACTATTTCTATGTTCAATTAATCTATTCAAAATTCCTTCTTTATTTTTTCTAAAACCAGCCTGACCAATATATACCATATCTTGATCATTCTCTTCATCGTGGCCAAAAAGAAAGTAAACTCCGCTTTGATTTAAATCTCTTCTTTCTCTTGATTTCTCTAATTCAGTTCTTGGAAGTTTATAAACCACCCCAGTCCAATTTGCTAGAGTACATTTTATCCTTCCCTGAACATTTCCGTCTATTAAAAATAATGATATAGCTTTTCCAATATTTTTCATACTAACCCTTCCATTATCGTTAATTCTAAAACCACAATTACTCCGAAAAACTTATTACAACTTCTTATATTATATCGTATTATCTAAAGAAAAAGAATCGTTAGTTAACTTTATGAAATTCACTAATTAACGATTCTTTCATTGTTGTTCTAACACTATATCCTCTTCAACCAACCCAATACCATGTCACCAATAAAGATGATGAAGATGACAGTGAAAATAAACTTAAGCACCGACCAAATGAGTTTAAGTGGGAACAGTAATATCTTGATAGGCAACATTAAAAGCCAAACAATAAAATCTAGAATAGGGATACCTGCTTTCTAATCTTTTTAAAAAAGGAGCTACCATAACTGGCAACTCCTGGGTGGGGGTAAATTTAGAACACCGAATTATACATCTGAATGTACAAATCAGCCGATTTCTCCCAAGATACATCCGTCTTCATCGCATTCTTCTGAAGCATCTTGAAATCCTCTTTATTATCATAATACAAATCTACTGCATTACGCAAGACATAATAGAAATCTTCTTCATTAAAATGTCTAAAAGTGAACCCAGTCCCCGTTTTATCAAACTGATTATACGGTGTGACCGTGTCCTTAAGACCACCTGTTTCCCTCACCAGTGGTAGCGTCCCATACCTCATACTAATTAATTGAGAAATCCCACAAGGTTCAAACAGGGATGGCATCAAGAAGATATCCGCACCCGCATATATTTTTCTAGCCACCTCATCAGAATAACCACCATAGTAGACCATTCTACGCTTATACATATGCTCAGACTGTCTTAGATCATGCTCATAGCTCTGATCACCCGTACCTAAAATGACTAACTGGATATCCAAACCCATAATGTCCTTCAGTTTATGAAGAATCAGCTGCACACCCTTCTGATAAGAAAGCCGAGACACCATCCCCACTAAACAAACATCTTTCGACTGTCTCAATCCAAGTTGTTCTTGGAGATCAAGTTTATTCTTCGTCTTACGAGAAAGGGTATTCACCGTGTAGTTCTGCCTAATATGTGGATCCGTCTTAGGATTCTGAGACTCAACATCAATCCCATTCACAATTCCCCACAAATCATGTTCTCTAAGTCGCAGAACATCCTGCATATTCTCACCAAAGGCTTCACCCAAAATCTCATGGGCATACGTATTAGAAACCGTATTAATCTTATCACTAAAAACTATAGCTGCTTTCATAAACGAAATGCCATCATGAAACCTTAAAGCTCCATCATGATATAAATCCATCGACAACCCAAAATAGTCATACAACAGACTCGCCGGGAAATTCCCCTGGAACAATAGATTATGAATCGTAAAGAAATGTTTCATCCGACCAATATTCGGATTATTAATCGAATATTTACACTTCCCTAAGACCGCCATCATCCCAGCATGCCAATCATGAGAATGAACAATATCCGGATAATACTGTGTATTAATCATCATATGGTACACAGCATGTTGGAAAAACGCAAAACGCTCCCCATCATCCCCATAACCATACAAGCCATCTCTCTCAAAATAGCCTTGATTCTCAACAAAGTAAAAGGTGACCTGATCTTGTTTATGCTCAAAGATACGAACCGGATGATTCAGTTGAGCTTCATTCAAGTTGAAATTACTCACCAGTTCTAACTCATTAAAATACTTCTCAATAATCTTCGTATAGAGCGGCATCACCACCCTCACATCATAGCCTTTTTTAACCAACTCCTGAGGAAGTGAACCCACCACATCAGCCAGTCCACCACTCTTAATATAGGGTAAACCCTCAGCAGCCACCATCAAAATCTTCTTACTCAAATAATCTTCCCCCTATATCTTATCGTGTCGATTAATATAAATCAGATTATCCCTCGAACCATCAATCATCTTCGTCTTCTCAATAAACACATGACGATCAACCACCGCACCCCTCACATGGACACCACGCCCAATATAAGAGCTCGGCAAGATAATCGAATTCTCAACAATAGCACCCTTCTCAATAATGACATTACGACCAATAATCGAGTTAGACACCTTCCCCTTAATCACTGTCCCATTCGCAATCGAACTAGACTCAACATCCGCTGTTACATCATAAATAGCCGGAGGAGAATCATTCGTCTTAGTATAAATAGGCCAAGAACGCGTAATCAAACGAGGCTTCTCCTTATCCAACATCCGCATCGAAACATCATAATAAGACTGTAAATCCGTAATCCCAAGCACAGTCCCCATCACCGGATAACCCCGCATCGAATATTTATGGACAGCCTCCTCAATAATTTCCTTCAACCAATAAATACGAGACCGATAATCCGCCTCTCTCAGTAAATCAAAGAAAACCGTCTTCTTCATGACATACGTCTCAAGCGAGATATTACGCTGTTTCGCCTGACCACGATTCACCTCAAATCCAGTAATGTTCTTCTCCCGATCTAAGTTAAGTGTCGTCAGCCCCAAAAATTCTTCCTTGGCATTCTTACAAGAATGATAAAGTACCGTAATATCCTTATTCGACTCAATATGTTTATCCAACACCTTATCAAAGTCTTGTGTATAAATAAAATGAGTCGGCGCAACAATCACATAATCCGATTTATTCTCCCAAATAAACGATTCATTCTGAAGATAAGCACGCACATCCGTATTATAAATAGACGACGAAATCTCATGCTCCCCATACATCACTCTCAAGCGACCCTGCTTCGAATTAATATTATAGTGACGCCCAGTCCCCACATGTTCAAACACAGAACGTGGTTTCTCCTTAACATACACATGAATATCATCAATGTTTGAATTCGTAAAATTACTAATCGGAAAATCCACCAAACGATAACGACCCATAAACGAAATCGACATCATCGGGCGATGATTCCCCAATCCCTCAACTTTAATATGGTCTGCTTCAAAACCAATAATCCCTAATGCACGTGGTGTCATACTCTCGCTCCCTCACTAATCAATTCAATTGATTCTGACTTGGCCGAACCATACTCTCCAGGTTCGATGACTAAATCCTCCATCACAATCGCACGCGTGATGTTAGCACCCTTCTTAATCGTAACATTCGCCAAAATAACCGAATCCTTGACCGTCGCCCCCTCTTCAATTTCAACACCATTAAAGATAACCGAACCCTCAACTCGACCCGCAATAACCGAACCTTGGTTAACCAGTGCCTTAGACACATGACCCGTCGGCGTCACATAATGTGGCGGAAGCGTCACATCCTCAGTAAAAATTTTCCAATCATTATCACGAATATTAATACCAGAACTCGGATCCAATAAATCCATGTTTGCCTCCCAAAGACTGTTGATAGTTCCAACATCCTTCCAGTATCCCTTAAAGCGATAAGCCTGTAATTTCTTACCCTTACTCAAGAAATAAGGAATGATATCCTTACCAAAGTCATGATCAGACTTCTTGTTCTTATCATCCTCAATCAGTGCCTTACGAAGTGACTTCCAATTAAAGATATAGATCCCCATCGAAGCTAAATTACTCTTAGGCTTCTCAGGTTTCTCCTCAAACTCAATGATTTCATCCTTGTCATTAGTGTTCATAATCCCAAAACGACTCGCCTCAGAAAATGGAACCTCCAAGACCCCAATCGTCGCCTCAGCCTTGGTCTCTTTATGATGTTTCAACATCCAAGCATAATTCATTTTGTAGATATGGTCCCCCGATAAGATAAGCACATACTCTGGATCTTGTTGATCAATAAAATCAATATTCTGTCCAATCGCATCCGCCGTCCCACGGTATAAACCAAAACCGACTTCCGTCTCCCTAGGTGGTAATACAAAAACACCAGAATTAACAGCATCCAACCCCCAACGGCCACCAAGGGCCACATAGGAATTTAAAAAGATACTCTCATACTGGGTTAAAACGCCAACCACATCAATATCTGAATTCGCACAATTACTCAACGCAAAATCAACGATACGATATTTTCCACCAAAACTAACAGCTGGCTTCGCAACTTTTTCAGTCAGGTTTAACAATCGTGTCCCACGACCTCCCGCTAAAATCATCGCAATCATTTCATGTTGTGGCATATTGATGATCTCCTTTCTCAATTATTCTGTTACATTCATTATACAATGTAACACACTAATTTAATAGGAAATCAAAGCTTTATTTCGTCAATTGTTTATTGAAAAGGGTCTTCGCCAAACCATAGCCAACACTATGCAAGACAAAGATCATAAAGATTCCCTCCACCACTCTAGGCACAAGACTCAAAAGAACTGGAATCTCCAAGATAATGAACAACCACAGGGACGTCAACACCATCTCAACCAATAGTTCACAAATAATCACAATCCTTAAAAACTTAAAACTAAAGGCATCCTTAGCCACACGATTAGTCAAAAACAAGAGTAAAACACTCACCAAAACCAAGGCAATGCTCACCCCTAATTTAGTCGAAGTCGTCAGAGACAACATCTCACGATTAATTCTAAACTCAGGAACAAACCACACCAAACCAATTGAGATAATTGCCAAAACAACAATAAACATCTGGGTCATCAAATTATAGTTCTTACCAACATTGCTTCTCACCACAATACCAGAGATTGTCCCCACCAACATTAAGTTGAAGGTAAACCCCAAAAACGGAAACGCAGTCGGAGCCAACAATAACTGAATCATATCAATCATAAACCCAGCCAAAAATCCCCAAGCTGGACCAAACAACATCCCTATAAACATAATCGGTAATGTATCAAAATTAATCTGAAACGACTCAGGACCAAGCAGTGGTAAATCAATCTTTAACCAAGATCCCAGCAAGATTGAAATTACCATCAACAAAGCCACCTGTGTCATTATCTTAGGGGTCATCTTCAAAGGATACTTCCTAAAAACAAATACCCCTAGAGCGACCATCAACAGGCCAATTATAACTTGACTAATCCACACTAAATTCATGTCTTACCTCACTAATAAAATATAAAGAACCCGTAATAATCAACGTTCCATCCTGGGCTAATTGTTGACCAATTTTAATCGCCTCTTTAAAGTCTTCAATCGCCATAATTTGATTATTAATCTTTAAATTCTGAGCACTCTGAGCACGATAAAAATCAAACTCACTCACAATTAACTGATCGGCCACTTCCTGTAGTTTACGAGTCATCGACTCCGTCTCCTTGTCTTTAAGCGCCGCAAACAACACAATCAAAGGTTTAGGCAATTCTCTAATCGACTCAATCAAGACCTTAATCCCATCCTCATTATGCGCCCCATCAATAATCGTCAGCGGTCGATCACTCACCACCTCAAAACGACCCTTCCATAAGGTCGACTCTAAACCCTTCACAATATTCTCTGTACTAAACTTTAAAATATTCTGTTTATTCAACTGATAACAGGTCTCAAACGCCAACGCCGCATTTCTAAACTG
>CAZVKL010000040.1:0-8632 GCA_964627845.1 uncultured Erysipelothrix sp.
ACTGTTATATAGTGAAAGTCATCATCAGAGTCATCAAACTCTTGACTAAACTGTTGTTCATCCAAAAAGACTTGTTGTCTAATCGCATCTGCCTCTGCCCTGTTGTTTTGTGTCTTAAATGAATTCATGCCATTATTTTACACTATAAACAGATTGTTTGGTGAATCTATGTTATACTCTTTAAGCACGAAAGCGAGAAAACTATGTCATTTAATCAATTAGACCTAAAACCAGAACTACTCAGAGCCATTTCAGAAATGGGATATGAGACACCCTCACCCATTCAACAACAAGCAATCCCCGTCATTTTAGACCATAAAGATATTATTGGTCAATCTCAAACTGGATCTGGAAAAACAGCCTCCTTTGGCTTACCTATCCTTAATCAACTAGATCCACTCCCAAACCGTAAAACACAAGCGTTAATCCTTGCGCCAACCAGGGAACTTTGTTTACAAGTCGCCGACGAAATGAGAAAGTTCGCCAAATATATGGAAGGTGTTCGAATTGTTAGCGTCTATGGTGGACAAGAAATTTCTCGCCAAATCAAAGATATCAAAGGAGGGAGCGATATTGTTGTCGCTACCCCAGGAAGATTGTTAGATCATATCCGACGTCGTACCCTTCGATTTGAAAACACGCATCAAGTGGTTTTAGATGAAGCTGATGAAATGTTAAATATGGGCTTCTTAGACGAAATCAAGGACGTCTTTAGTCATTTACCAAAACAAAGACAGACAATTTTATTCTCAGCAACAATGCCTAAACCAATTTTAGAACTTGCTAAAGAGATATTAAATAATCCGGTAGAAATCAAAATGAAAGACAAGACCCTGACGGTTGAAGCCATCCAACAGATTGCCTATGAAGTCTTACCTTCTCAAAAAGTAGATTTACTCATCCAACTATTGGAACTTCATCATTTTGATTCGGCCCTCATCTTCTGTAATACGAAAAAAATGGTTGATGAACTCAGTGCTACTCTCAATAAACAAGGTTATCTTGCCATGGCACTACATGGTGATATTAAACAAGAGATGCGCACTAACATCATGAATCGTTTCAAAAAGAAACAAATCAATACACTCATTGCCACTGATGTGGCCGCAAGAGGAATTGACGTCGATTCATTAGATGTCGTCATTAACTATGACTTACCACAAGAAATTGAATATTATGTCCATCGCATTGGAAGAACTGGAAGAGCTGGAAACACTGGACTCGCCATTTCATTATACAGTCCACGCCAAAGACATTTACTGACTCAACTTGAGAAAATTACCAGACAAGCCATTGACAGAAGAGATCTACCGACCCAAAGAGAATTAGCAGAATTAACTGTCCAACTGATTGAAAAAGAAGTGAGCACCGGTCTGAATAAACCTCAAGAAAAAACAAGCTATATCTTAGAACAGCTCCACCAATTAGGGTATGATGATAAACAATTATTGTTTGGATTGCTCTCAAGAGTCGTTGAAGCACACACACTCAAATCTATTGAGCCAGTCAAAACCAATCAGCCTAGCCGTAAAAGCGCAGATTATTCAACCATTATGTTAAATCTTGGTGATAAACATAACATCAACCCAGCCAAATTATTAGCTGGAATTGCTGACGCAACAGGAATCAGCGGGAGAGAGATTGGTCGGATTCGTATTAGTGAACGTTCCAGTACCGTTGAAATCCCAAGACAAAAAGAAAAAGAAATCATGGATACACTCTCCAAAACGAAGATTAGTGGAAAAGTTCCATTCGTCTCAATTGTTAAGAGTACACGGTCAGAAAAAAGTGGACGCAAGCGTCCGCGTAATCGTAAAAAGTAGCCTTTGCTACTTTTTTTATAGAATTAATCTCAATACAAACACAGGTAAAAGAGTTGAGGTCACTTTAAACAAAAGAAAAGAGTTCATACGAACTCCTCTAAATTCTATAATTTAATCATTAACTATTGTCCAAAGCTTGGAACAAGTCCTTCCATATCAGGGAACATTGCTTGGAAAAATTGTGAGTTTAGGTTCTCTAACCCCTCAACAAACCATTGACTATCAATTTGTCTAAGGTTTAATGGCGCTGAATATTCTTTAAGCTCTAAATCAGCAATAGCACTTTGAACCTCACCCAAAATTTGTTGAGTTTGTTCTTGTTCAGTTAGCGCTTGAAACTCAGGATTAAACATTAACTCAAATGATTTACCAATAATAACACCCATTAATGCGCCCATATCTGGTGCTTTCCAAGTCACTGGCACAGATGCTGTATCATTCTCGATTGTTGCGTCTCCAACCTTGAAACCATCTTTAAAGAGTGTCCCAAATAATTCCTGAACTTGTTGGAGCTCAGCCATATCCTCTGTTTGTTCTTTTAGTTCTTCCTCAGAAATACGATCTTCAGGGACTGTCAGAGCATTAAACTCATCAACCTTCACTTCTTGAAATGCATCCAAGAAATTCTGAGCTGTCGCCTCAGGAGTATTTGAGACTGTATTTGAACAGCTAATTAACAATACACCAACTAAAGCCAATAATAGTAATCTAATTTTTTTCATAATTTACCTATCCTTTTTTCCATTATACCAATTTTCTTAAATAGGTTTATAAAAGTGACTAAATTAAAGGAAGAAGTAAATTACTTCTTCTTGGCAATAATCTCGATTTCTACCAAAGCATCCTTAGGTAGTCTAGCCACTTCAATAGCACTACGAGCTGGGTAAGGTTCATTAAAGAACTCTCCATACACTTCATTCATTGAAGTGAAATCATCCATGTTTTTTAGGAACACTGTCGTTTTAATCACATTATCTAAATCACATTGAACTTGTTCTAAGAGTGCTTTAACATTGGTCAATGCTTGTCTAGTTTGATCTTTTATATCCCAAGACTCAATTTCATTACTCTTTGGATTAATCGGTAATTGACCAGAACTATAAATAAAATTGTCCACCTCTCTAAAAATAGAATAAGGACCAATCGCCTTAGGTGTTTCTAAAGGAGGGATGATTTTCTCAATCTTTAGTGAGAATTCAAAGGTTTTAGACTCATTAGGACTCAGCTTAAGAATCCCCTTTTTATCCTTTAATTGTTGGTTAGTATCCACACAATCACCAATACCCCACCAAGGTTCAATACATAAGACATCATCCAATTGATTGGTCTCCTTGTTCTTAGGAGACCAGAAAGCCATATACTTAGTCGGCTTCATATTCACCGTATAGTTATATTCAGGTGTTGATAATTGAACTTTAGACACTTGGTCTAAAATTAAGGTTGACTCTAAATCAATCTCATTTAAATTTAATTGTTCCTCATTAAATTTCTGATAACCACTCACAAACGGTCCTTCTAGTAGGAACTGACCACTCTTTTTCTTGAGTTTAAACTTTAATTTATTCTCAGCACTTTGATCAACCTTAATCCCAGGATGACCCCCCACATTAAAATACATAGGTACTTCAGACTGATTCAAAACAACTATTTTAGTGCTTACCTTATTCGCATTTAACTTCATCGTAATTCGAAGTGTAAACTCAAAAGGGTATTGTTGTTTTGTATCATCATTACTTACCAGTTCAAAGGTCACTTCTTGATTGGTTTGATGAACAACCCGACATTCTTGATGTCGTAAGAAACCATGATTATCCATCGAGTACAATTGCCCATGATAGATATACGACTTTTCTTTTAAACTACCCACCACAGGAAAAAGCAGTGGCGCTTGGGAAGTCCATGAATTTGGATTTCCCTGCCACAATAATTCTTGTTCATGTTCTTTATCATAGAGTGATCGCCACTGTGCCCCCAATGGATCAATCTCTAATCGAAATTGTTTGTTTTCTAATGTAATCATACAAGTTTTTTAAATCGAGAGACAACATTCTCAACCGTGAACCCATATTCCTTAAAAATACGCTCGCCAGGAGCAGAGGCACCAAAGGTTTCAATCCCAATGACATCCCCTTCTAAACCAACATATTTATACCAAGATAATGGTGAACCTGCTTCTATCGCTAAACGTTTACGTAAAGCATGTGGTAAGACCTTTTCACGATAGGACTCTTCTTGTTGATCAAAGAGTTCTTGAGATGGCATCGATACCACATTCACATGGATTCCTTCTTGGGCTAATGCTTCTTGTGATTTAAGCGCTAAGCCAACTTCCGAACCACTCGCAATAAGAACCCCTTGTGCTTCTTCTTTCGCTTCTGAAAGAACATAAGCCCCCTTCATTGCCTCTTTAGACGAATGGGCCAGTTGATCTAAGTTTTGTCTGGAAAGCGCTAAAGTAACAGGCGTCTCTGTCGAATTTAAAGCAACTAACCAACCCGCTGCCGTTTCTTTTGCGTCGGCAGGTCTAAAGACAATCATATTAGGTTGAGCTCTCAACATACTTAACTGTTCAATTGGTTGGTGAGTTGGTCCATCTTCCCCAACACCAATACTATCGTGAGTCATTACAAAGACAGTTGGACAGTGCATAATTGAGGCTAAGCGCATCATTGGTTTTAAGAAATCAGTAAAGACAAAGAAAGTTGCGCAATACCCTCTTAACCCACCATGAATCGTAATCCCATTGGTGATCGCGGCCATACCATTTTCACGAACACCAAAATGAATATTTCTTCCTTCACGTGTTTCGATATCAAATGATTTATAATCATCGAGATTTGTTTTGTTGGAAGGCGCTAGGTCCGCTGAACCCCCAATAAGGTTTTCAACTTTGTCCGCAATGTAATTTAATAACTTTCCAGAAATATTACGCGTCGCCGACGCATCCTCACCATAATCCCAATATTTTTCATCGTTCATTAAATCAACTGGGAGTTCATCTGAATGATAACGTTCATATTTTTCTGCTAACTCAGGATATGCTTCTTTATAAGCATCGAATAATTGATTCCACTCATCTTCAATGCGCTCTCCCTTTTGAGCAAGCACTTGATAATGATCATAAATAGATTGATCCACTTCAAATAAATTTGGGTTATCCCATTCTAAATAATTGCGTGTTTCTGCTGCTTTCTCTTCACCCATTGGATCTGAGTGGGCTTTATTAGTCCCCACTAATGGTGAACCGTATCCAATTTGTGTTTTAATCTCAATAAATGTTGGTGAGTCATGATTTTCTTTCGCTTGAGAAATCGCATCTGAAATAGCCGCTAAATCATTTCCGTCCCCAACTTGAAGTGTCTTAAAGCCATACGCTTCCATTCGCTTACAAACATCTTCTCTAAATGCTAAATCGGTTGACCCTTCAATGGTAATCTTATTTGAATCATATAATAAGATTAATTTGTTTAATTTTTGTGTCCCCGCAAAACTTAAGGCTTCAGAGGCAACCCCTTCCATTAAGTCTCCATCACTGACTAAAGCATAGGTATAATGATCAACTATTGGGAAGTCTTCTTGGTTAAAAACAGCCGCTAAATGGGCTTCTGCGACAGCCATCCCCACGGAAGTTGCGACACCGGTTCCAAGTGGTCCCGTTGTTACCTCAACCCCTTGAGTGTGCTTGTATTCAGGATGTCCTGGAGTCGCTGAATCCCATTGTCTGAAGTTTTTAAGTTCTTCAAGCGGTAGATCGTACCCAAATAAATGTAACAATGAATAAATCAACATTGACCCATGACCTGCCGATAAAACAAAACGGTCTCTGTTTTTAAAGTGCGGGTTACGTGGATTGTGTTTTAAATGGTTAGCCCATAGCTCATAAGCCATTGGAGCAGCACCCAATGGTAGTCCAGGATGTCCTGACTTGGCGGTTTCAACCGCATCCATGGATAAGATACGAATTGCGTTAATTGCTTGTTTAACTGATTGGTCCATAATTCCTCCTATTATCTGTAATTTCTACGTTTATATCGTTTTGCTTTTTTAGTTTTGTAATCTTCATTAATCCAATTTAAGAACTTGCGTCCCATCCAAATTAGAAAACCTGAAATAGTGAATAAAAAGATTCCTGTGAAAAGATGAATCCCAATCCCTTTAGATCCTTCATAAAATTGTTGGCCAAACTCCCAATTAGTTAAATGACCGATCACCGCTAAGAATTCTTTCGCACCAAGATAAAGTGCTCCTAAAATACCCCATGCTAAGATGAGGATGATAATGGCGTAAAAGCCTTTTGACATTAAATCATCATTTCTTTTCATCGTTGACTTACCCTCTCCATTAAACTTGGATCAAACGCTTTCTTTTTAATCATTTCTATTTCCTCCTTATAAGGTGATTTTTTCTCAATATAAGGTGTTTCTAATATTTTAGGTAAATGAGACAGGCGAGGATGATAAATGATCTCAATCATTTTCTCAAACCCAATCTCACCAAAACCAATGTTGGCATGACGGTCTTTCATGGCACCCATCACATTTTTAGAATCATTGACATGAACGACTTTCAGATTTTCTAACCCTAATACTTCATCGAACTCATCTAAAACCTTATCAAAATCATTTAAATCATATCCAGCGTCATGGATATGACATGTGTCTAAACAATAACCAATATTTTCTTTTTGTTTGACACCCTCATAAATGGTTCTCAATTCATGAAAGTTTCGACCTATTTCCGTCCCTTTGCCAGCCATTGTTTCTAAGGCAATAACGGTCTGTTTCATCTCTACTTTTGACATGACTTCATTAAGTCCTTCAATTATTTTAGGGATGGCTGCTTCCACACCAGCAGTCACATGAGCCCCTGGGTGTAAAACAATGACATCAATTCCCATTTCTTGAGCTCTAAGCACTTCTTGTGCTAAGAAGTTAACCGCTAATTCATAGGTTGATTCTTTAATGGTATTGCCTAAATTGATGATGTAGGGGGCATGTAAAATAACATTTTCTTTGGGTATGCCCGCTTCTTTCATTAACGCTTGTGCTTCTTGAAGATGAAAGCGTTCTGTAGAGACTCTTCTTGTGTTTTGTGGTGCCCCCGAATAAATCATAAAGGCATTCGCACCATAACGGATGGTTTCTTCCACAGCCCCTACCATATATTTGGGACTGCTCAGACTGACGTGACTTCCTAACTTTAACATTAATCTAATAACTCCTCTAAGAGTGGACGAACTTTGTCTTTGGCATTGCTTTGAACTTGTATCACTTCGACCTTATTGGCTTGTGCCAACAGTTGAAGTTGATAACTGATGGCCGTCGAATTAGATGCCCCAATCACTAATAAGACATCTCCTTCTTTTAATTCTAATACTTTTTCAATGGCAAGTGGATAATTTGGTGCCCTATCACTATATAAGACTGGTTTATTATAAAGTGTTTCACAATAATCTAACTCTTCATCAAGAGGGAGTGTTCCATGTAAATTGAGCGGTTTAGATCCCGCTTTTTCATGGAGCGAGTCGATATTCATCGTGATAATTTCAACCCCATACTCAGCTAATGCTAAATGGGCATCGTTGGGTAAAGCATGATCCACCTGTGCTTTCATTTGTTTGATGGTATTTCGATAATGCTCTGGATTATTTTGGGCAATTTCTCGATAGAGTGCATCTCTCACTTCTGGGCGTTCCATAAAGGTGTCTATCCCACTCTCTTTAGAGATGCCTGCTCCAGTTAAGGCAATGATTCGCCTTTTATTTTTTAACATATTGGGTGGCAACTGCACCTAATCCAGTATGGACACCGACGACTGGAACTAAATCTACAAGATAGATATCCGCATCAGGAATTTCTTCTAAGATCATATCATAGAGTTGTTGTCCTGCGGCTTCATCTTTGACATGCACCACACAAATCTTATAACTTGAGTCAACACCTGCCTCGACCATGTGTTTAACGACTGTACTGAATGCTTTTTTAAGGGTTCTAACTTTCTTGTATGAATCGTTTTTACCCCCTGTTTTTTCATTGAGGTACAGAATTGGGACAATCTTTAATAACCCCGCAAACTTTCCTGCCATGGGTGTAATGCGTCCACCACGGACCAAGTGGTCCATATCAACAGGGATAACAAATGTGATCGAGTGATCGGCCATTTCTTTAAGTTGGCGTTTTACCTCTTCAAAGTCTTTTCCTTCATTAAATAAATCAACGGCTTTAAGTGCACATTGAAGTTGAACTCTGGCCGTGGTCCAACAATCAAAGTAATCATAGTTAATCCCTTTTTGTTGGGCCACCATCTCAACCATGTTATTGGTGGATGAAAGACCACTGGTAATGTTAACACCAAAGATACTATCATAGCCTTGTTCGATGATGTGATCAATCATGTCTTCTACATCTGAGACTAATGGCGACGATGTTTTTAACATCTTTCCTTCAGCAATTAGATTATAGGTTTCAATAGAACTAATTTCGACGCCCTCACGATACCCACGATCATTATCGATGACTTGTAGAGGGACACAAAAAAGACCTTCTTTTTCAATTTTTTCGCCGTAGTAATTACTACCGCTATCGGTTAATACTGCTATTTTCATACGGTTCACTCCTTGGCTTCTATTATACAACAACTGGGCTTCTCTTTCTTGTTTGTTGTGACTTTAAATGGTTTGAATAAAGTAATCATAACAATTATAATAACCGAAAGAAAGGTGGACAATCCATGGTTGTTTTAGAATTATTTGTTGAATTAATCTTTGACCTCTTTTTTGATTATGCGATGTCACCTAAAGCACCGAAATT
>CAZVKL010000041.1:0-7302 GCA_964627845.1 uncultured Erysipelothrix sp.
GAAATGGCATTAATTTCAGCAAAATCAATCTTAGATAATGCCCGTGATGGACATTATGCAGTCGGTGCATTTAACATTAATAACTTAGAATGGACCAAACTTATTTTAGAAGTAGCACAAGAGAAAAACTCACCAGTATTATTAGGTGTTTCTGAAGGAGCAGCTAAATATATGGGTGGATTTAAAGTGGTTGCCGATATGGTCAAAGCATTAGTTGAATCTCTAAATATTACGGTTCCTGTTGCTTTACACTTAGACCATGGTTCTTATGAAGGGTCATTTAAAGCAATTGAAGCAGGATTTACGTCTGTCATGTATGATGGATCACATTTACCACTTGAAGAAAATTTAGAGAAAACACGTGAAGTGGTCAAACACGCACACGAAAATGGCATCAGTGTTGAAGCAGAAGTTGGATCTATCGGTGGTGAAGAAGATGGCGTAATTGGTACTGGTGAATTGGCAGATCCAAAAGAATGTCAAATGTTAGCTGATACAGGAATTGACTTCCTAGCAGCTGGTATTGGTAATATCCATGGTAAATATCCAGAGAACTGGGCTGGTTTAAACTTCGAAAGACTTGCTGAAGTACAACAAGCATCAAACCACCTACCTTTAGTGTTACATGGTGGTACTGGTATTCCTGAAGAACAAATCACCAAAGCAATTGACTTAGGTGTTTCTAAAATTAACGTGAACACTGAACTTCAATTAGCATTTGCTGATGGAACAAGAAAATATATTGAAGATGGAAAAGATTTACAAGGTAAAGGATTTGACCCTCGTAAATTATTAGCTCCAGGAACTGAAGCAGCTAAACAAGTCGTTCGCGATAAGATTGATATGTTCGGTTCAGCAAACAAAGCATAAAAATATTAAAAAACCCTTTATAAAGCATACTCGTAGCAGTATGCTTTATTTATGGAAAAGGAGACGTCAATGGAACATTATCAACATATCATTATCGGCTTTGGGAAAGCAGGTAAAACGCTGGCGGCGCATTTATCTAAAAAAGGAGAGCGAGTCGCACTCATTGAGAAAAACAAAGAGAATTACGGGGGCACCTGTATCAATATTGCTTGTATCCCTACAAAAGCATTAGTTCATAGTGCCCAAATACTGAGGGAATTAGACTATGACTTTAATCAAAAGAGTGATTACTATCAATTGGCAATTCAAGAAAAAAATAACATTGTTACTTTATTAAGACAGAAGAACGAAGAAAAGTTATTAAATGCGAAAGCAGAAATAATTAACGCATTTGCCTCCTTTATCGATGAGCACACAATTGAATGTGATTTTGGTGATCATCAACAAACGATTAAAGGTGATAAAATTTATATTAATACGGGGTCTGTTCCCTTTGTCCCAGAGATAAAAGGAATTAAAGAATCCAGCTATGTCTATGATAGTGAACAATTAATGCAACTTGAAACACTCCCTAAACATTTAGTCGTGCTAGGTGCAGGTTATATTGGCTTGGAATTCGCGAATATGTATCATAACTTTGGCTCAAAAGTAACGGTGATTAACTTCGATGATTCCTTTATGCCAAAAGAAGATAAAGAAATTGCTGAGATGGTCTTAAACCATTTAACAGAGATTGGCATTGAATTCTTGTTTAATACATCGCTAACTGAAGTGGTTGAAAAAGAACAGGGGTTACAACTGACAATAAGTGGTGATAACACAATTGAATGTGATGCTTTATTAGTCGCAACAGGACGTCGTCCAAATGTTGAGAAACTCAATTTAGACAATGCCGGGGTGGCCTTAACAAAGAAGAATGCCATCAAAGTAAATGAACAGCTACAGACAACCCAAGATCATATCTATGCTATGGGTGATGTCGTGGGTGATTTACAGTTTACTTATATCTCTTTGGATGATTATCGAATTATTGTTGATGAAGAAAGAACCAATCTAAATAGAAAAAATGTGCCATACACCGTATTCTTAGATCCACCATTATCTCGAGTGGGTAAAACTCAAGAAGAAATCGAAACAACGGTGAAAGTGGGAAAATTGATGGTAGGGGCCATCCCTAAGGCACATATTCTTAGAAATAAAGTAGGTTTCTTTAAGATAATTATTGACGAAAAAAGTGATTTAATCTTGGGAGCTCATTTATATGGACCTGATTCGTTTGAAATGATTAACATTATTAAATTAGCAATGGATCAAGAGATTAAGTTTCAAGTGCTCAGAGATAATATTTATACTCACCCATCTATGACAGAAGCACTAAATGATTTATTAAACAGTGTCGAATAATAATTAACAGATAATTAACAATTGATTCATCAAGTACCATTGAAAAATTAGGAACATAGTGTCATAATTGAAGAGCGGAATATTCGCAAGGAGGATAAGATTTTGTTTAAAAAATTATTGGCAATGCTACTTGTACTTCTTCTAATTGTTGGTTGTGCTAACACTGACGAACCAACACCAACAGAAGAGACAGACACTACCGAGACTGACACGGATACTGATGAAACAGGGACAGAAACAGATACAACTGAAGAAGCGACTGTTATTGATGACTTAAAAGTTGTCTTTGTTCCTAGCCGTGATGCTCAAGACATTGAAAAACAAACAGAGCCTTTAAAAGGTTTACTACAAACTGAACTTGCTAAGAGTGGGTATGAAGTAAGCAATGTTTCAATTGAAACAATGACATCATATGAAGCAGCAGGTGAAGCTTTATCTGCTGGATCAGCACACATTGGTCTAATTCCTGGTGGAACTTATGCTGCATTCTATGACAAGGGCGTTAATGTTGTTTTAGCTTCTACTCGTAATGGTCTAAAATATGACACTGAAGATCCACAAGATTGGAACACTGGTGAAGCTAACGAAAACAATGATGATATCGTTACTTATTATAGAGGGATTATTATTGCGGGTCCTTCAGCTAAAGGTCAAGAACTAGCTCAAAAAGCAAAAGATGATGCATTAACTTGGGAAGATGTAAGTACTGCTAAATGGTGTGTTTCTTCTCCATCTTCTGGATCTGGTTACCAATACCCAGCGGTTTGGTTAAATGACCGTTTTGAAAAATCATTACCTGATATGGCTGATAACGCAATCACAACACAAGGTTATGGAGATGCTGCTGCTAAATTAGCTAACGAACAATGTGATGTTGCTCCTGGATACAATGACTTCCGTATGGATAATGCTGAAGCTTGGGTCAATGAATTTGCTTTAGAAGACATTTGGACTGAAACATCAATTATTGGTGTTACTGATAAGATTCAAAACGATACAGTTTCTGTATCTGCTGAACTTGTTGATGAAGATTTAGCGAATGCGATTGCGGATGCGTTCATTAACTTAGCACAAACTGATGAGGGTGCTGAAGCGATTAAAATTTACAACCACAATGGTTATCAAAAAGTCACTGACGCCGACTATGAGGGCGCTAAGAAAGTTAACGAATTAGTTAAGAGTTGGAATCAATAATCAACCTAAAATGTTATACTAAAAGCGGAATTTAACTTCCGCTTTTTTCTAATAAGGAGGCAACATGATTGAATTCATAAATTGTTATAAGCAGTACCCTAATGGGACAAAAGCACTTAACAATGTAAATCTAACCATTGATCAAGGAGAGATGGTGGCCATCATTGGTTTATCAGGGGCTGGTAAGTCGACGCTTATCCGCTTAATTAATAAAATGATTCCTGTCACTTCAGGTCAGTGCATTGTTGATGGCACCGATGTCATGAAGTTAAGTGGGTCAAAACTAAGAAAATTTAGACGAAATATTGGAATGGTTTTTCAGTCTTTCAATTTAGTTAATAGGACTTCTGTCATCAAGAATGTATTAGCTGCAAGAGTGGCCGATATGAACTTTTTCCAAACACTATTGGGGTTATATACCAAAGAAGATAAAATGCTGGCATTAGAATCACTAGATAGGGTGGGTATTTTAGAAAAAGCATATCAAAGAGCAGATCAACTTTCAGGCGGACAACAACAACGGGTTGCTTTAGCGCGTTGTTTGGCTCAAAATCCAAAGATAATTCTTGCGGATGAACCGGTTGCGGCACTTGACCCGGTTACGGCCAATATGGTGATGGAGGACTTTGTTAATATTAATAAAGAACTTAATATCTCGATTTTAATTAATATTCACCATGTTGATATTGCCTTAAAATATTGCGACCGTATTATTGGTGTTAGAGCTGGGGAGATTGTCTATGATGGACCTTCCAAAGATGTCACCACTGAAGTATTAGAAATGATTTATGGTCGTCAGTTAACCACTGATGAAGTAATGGAGGATGCGGATGTTATCTCGTAAACAGATGACTGTTTCAAGTGGTAACACGGTTGAGAAACCATTTAACTGGACACCTATCATCTTCCTTATCATCTTACTGATGATCTGGGGTGCCTCGGTGATGACTGACTTCGACTTTCGAATTATCTTTACAAAAGCACCGTCAAGGGTTGTCCGTTTCTTTAATCGTTTGTTTCCATTTAATGCGAATTACTTTAATCGTATTTGGGTTCCTGTGGCTCAAACACTTTCGATGAGTTTTTTAGGAACGTTAATTGGGGCGATTTTTGCGTTCCCTACCATGTATTTTGCATCTAGTAACTTAAATAACAATAAGATTTCATTATTTATTATTCGAATCATTCTTAGTATTATTCGTACGATTCCAATCACTGTCTATGCGATAGTATTCTCAATGATCTTTGGACTTAACTCATTTGTTGGGATGGTAGCAATAGCATTATTTACGTATTCTATCTTAACTAAAATGATGTATGACTATATTGAAACGGTTGATATGAAGGCTTTCGAAGCTTTAATAGCAACAGGAGCGAGTAAGTTTAAAGCGTATTGGGTCGCGATTGTGCCTCAAATACTTGGGGTGTTCCTTTCTCAGTTCTTGTACAATTTTGAAATGAATGTGCGATCTTCCGCTGTCTTAGGATATGTTGGAGCGGGTGGAATTGGATTAGTTTTAGACTCTCAAATGAAGCTAAGTTTATATGAGAATGTCACACCAATTCTTATTGCCTTATTGATGACTGTTTTATTTGTTGAGTTTCTTTCTAGATCGCTTAGAAGGAGGTTGTCATAATGAGTGTAAAATCTAATCAATATGAAACAATGTTGAAGAATGCACCTTCTAAACGGACCAGAAACTTACTAATTGTTGGAATTATTGTCTTGTTAGTGATTGTTTCACTACCTTTTGTTAGTGCTGATAAAGTGTCAGAGCGTGGTATAACAATTGCCAAGAATATTCTTGCGAATTTCATCAACCCTAATTGGGAAGCATTGTTTGATTTTAGTTATAAGGGAATTCCTTATTTATTGTTAGAAACAGTTTGTATTGCTTTATTGGGGACGTTGATTGGGGCGGCGTTATCGTTTCCACTTGCATTTCTAGCTTCTAGAAACATTACGGGTGAGAAAATCTCTTCAATCTTTGTTGTTATTATTACGATTATTCGGACAATTCCACCATTTGTTTATGTCATTATGTTTGTTCAAGTGGAGATTGGTGCAGTCGCAGGGATACTGGCCTTTGCGGTGACCTCAATAGGGATGATTTCTAAGTTATTTATTGAATCGATTGAAGAAATTGATAAAGGTGTCTTGGAAGCGTTAGATTCATCTGGCGCGAATACGTTTCAAAAAATTCGTTATGGGATTATTCCACAGTTAATGTCTAATTTCTTATCGACAATTTTATATCGCTTTGAGATTAATGTTAAAAACGCAACCATCTTAGGAATGGTTGGTGCTGGTGGTGTTGGTGCTGAACTACTGTTTGCGATGAGTAATTTCAGATGGAATGATGCAGCTACGCTAATAATTGGTATTGTTATATTAGTTCTGATTATTGAGGTTATTTCAGGAAAACTTAGGGATAAACTTATTAATGGTTAATAGGAAGGATGCTGCGGCATCCTTTTTTGTAGGAATGAATGAGTTGAAGGTTTATAAAAATTTAGGATTATTAGTATTTATAGACAATAAAACCGATTATTATATAAAAATCAGTGCAAAGGAGTAGTTTTATTTCAATGAATCATAAGAAGCAAGTATTGGACAAAACTAAATCATTGGGCCAAGAAGCGTATTTATTGCTAATGTTTTTTTGGAAATTGCAAGCTATAAAACAATCCGTAACATCTCAAACAAACTTGTTACGGATAAATTGATTGTACGAGTTTTGAAGGTCTATACTTCAATCCACGGTTTTCAACTTTACTCAATGAGTTTGAAGTCCGGATATTGACAAGATCAATCATGCAATAGCGAGGAAATTTAATTGGACAATTATCCCATCAGGAAATACATCGCTTAATCTTTTAGGGATATCTACTCTTATAAAGGTTTTGATATAGAGTTCATAAAGACATCTAGTTCAAATATTTCTAACATATCTAATATAACCGTAATGTTAATTCAAGCGTTTAAAACTTTAGGTTAGGATAATGTTCGTGATAAAGATATAAATAGATTAAGATCTAATCTTTCTCAAAAATAGAAAAAGAAACTGCTTATTGAAGGTAAAAGCACGTCATCATGGAGATATGAAAAGTTTAAATAAATCACTAACGAAAAGGGAAACTCTAGACATGCTTAAGTATTAAAGATTTAACCATACCGAATTTGTTATTGCTATACAAGATATCGCAAAGATTATGAAGATACCTGCAGCACTAATTGAAAAAGATTACTGTGTTTGTGTTATTTTGGATTACTAATTTAATTATTCAAAGTATAGTAAGTATTAAGTTTTTAAATGTGGAACAAGTCTTTCTAAATGCTACTCATTGATAGAACGGTTTTCTGAGGATATTGATTTAATTCTTGATTGGTGTTGCTTAGGATATAGTGAAAAAGAACATGGGAAAAACGGACGATTCTTCATCATGAAGTTAATCAATCACCTAGACTCAATATGCCACATTGATATGCTAGACATTACTATGATTCCTATTGTTTTTCTAAATCTAAATACAAGTATAGTGCTTTTAAACAACATGATTTATTACAAAAGTTTGTAGAACTTAAAGATAAGTTTTATCCGAGAGGTTGAGCAAAGTATGAGAAGGCTACAATTAAACAAATTAAACTAGTTCCTGATGTATATAGAATAAAAAAGTTAGAAAAAGACTATATCTTGATGAGCGATTATTTTTTTAACGAAACTCCAGAATTTAATCATTTAATATTAGGTTTAAAAGAATTAGAATGTGAGATTCATAATTTATAGTTTTTGATTATTAACCAAAACTTAACAAAACAAGACTAGCTGTGAT
>CAZVKL010000042.1:0-6635 GCA_964627845.1 uncultured Erysipelothrix sp.
AGGTCGGGAAACCGGCGCCTGGGTTCGAATCCCAGTTCCTCCGCCAGTTTGATTTTAAATCTTATATTTGGTATACTAAGTAGGCATCATATCGCGGGGTAGAGCAGTCTGGTAGCTCGTCGGGCTCATAACCCGGAGGTCGTAGGTTCAAATCCTTCCCCCGCAACCAATGGTTCCGTAGCTCAGTCGGTAGAGCAGTGGACTGAAAATCCACGTGTCGTTGGTTCAATTCCGACCGGAACCACCATTGAAAACTAAATTAACCACAGCGGTGGTTTTTTTATTTTTAGGAACAACTTAAATGAATGCATACCACTACTGGTGGGGTAAGAAAAATGAGCGAAGTCTTCGCTCATTTTTACTTTATTTAAGGATTTCTTCTAGTTCACTTAGTCGTTGTTCAAAGACATTTAAAGCGTCGATAGTCGCTTGGTTGGTACTCATGTCCACACCTGCTTCTTTTAGAACATTCATAGGATAATCACTGCTTCCCGCTTTTAAATAGTTAATGTATTTCTCGACTGCCCCTTCTTTCTTCTCTAGAATGTATTTAGAGAAGGCGGTCGCAGCTGAGAAGCCAGTCGCATATTGATAAACATAGTAATTGTAATAGAAGTGCGGAATTCTTGCCCACTCAAGTTTAATTTCATCGTCATAAGTGACACCATCTCCATAATATTTCTTGTTTAAATCAAAATATGATTTATTTAAAAATTCTGAAGTTAAAGCTGTGCCCTCTTGGTCGCTCTGATGAATGAAGTGCTCAAATTCAGCAAACTGAGTTTGACGATAAACCGTTCCCTTCACACCATCCAAGAAGTGGTTAATGATATAGGCTTTAATTTTAGGATCTTCGTATTTATTCAATAGATAGTGCGTTAATAGATGCTCATTGGTGGTCGAAGCCACTTCCGCTAAGAATATTGAATAATCACCGTAGATAAATGGTTGGTTATTACGAGTGTAATAAGAATGGACAGAGTGGCCTAATTCATGAACCAATGTATACACATCATCTAAATTTCCTTGCCAGTTTAACAATATAAATGGAATCGTTCCATAAGTTCCTGATGAATAAGCACCTGAGCGCTTTCCTTGGTTCTCATGGATATCAATCCAACGATCATTGAACGCTTTATTTAAAATATCTAAATAATCATCGCCTAATACTTTTAAAGCTTCTAATGTCACTTCTTTAGCTTCTTCCCAAGTAAACTTTAAGTCAACATCATCTACCATTGGTACATACATATCGTACATTCTTACTTCATCTAGTTTTAGAGCACGTTGTCGAAGTTCTACATAACGATGCAATAATGGTAAGCGATCATTGACAGCCTCTAATAATGCATCAAAGACTGATTCATCAATTGTGTTATTAAACAGTGCGTGATGACGAGCCGAATCAAATCCTCTGATATCAGCCGACATATTATGTGTTTTAACTGTGGTACTTAACGTCGAAGCAAATGTATTTTGTAAATCACCATATGTTTTGTACATGGCTTTAAAGGCGTCATGACGAACTTGTCTATCTTTGCTTTCCATAAAGGTAGAATAGCGTCCATGAGATAATTGAACATCTTCCCCTTTTTCATCTTTAATGGTTGGGAATTTTAAATCCGCATTATTTAAGATAGAGAACGTACGACTTGAAGCACTTAAAACAGGAGATGCTTTCGCAAGCAATGCTTCTTCACTAGCACTTAAGATATGAGGACGATTTCTAAAGAGCAGTTCAAACTCATGATCATATTCTTTTAATCGCTCATCCTTTAAATATTCAACAAAGATAGTCTGGTCCGCTTCCATAATCTCAGGTGTAAAGTAAGCCATTGAAGCCATCACTTTAGCCCCTAAGTCACTTACTTTTGATTGCATCCCTTGATAATGAGAATTGGCAGTATCAACATCACTTTGTAAATGTGCATACACAGCTAAATGAGAATACTTTTGATAAATCTCATTTCTTAATTCAAGCGCTTCAACGAGGGTGTCTGCGCTTTCTGCTAAACGACCTTGATAATTGGTCAGTTCTGGTATTCTGTTTTCTACCTCTTTAAATTGTTCTTCAAATAATTCTTCAGTTTTGAAAATGGTTGATGTGTCCCATGTTTCAGAGACATTTAATTCTTGACGAGTTGGTAATTGTTTTTGACTCATAAGTCCTCCTTTTTCACAATTAATATTATATCATCTCTTAGCTAAATAGGTTATGCGAGGCTAAAATCTCAACAATCGAAGCCGATAATCTTGACGCAAACAAATCAAATCCTTGATAGTCTGGGTGTTTAGAGAACACACTAACAGATAAAATTAAATTATTTAAAGTGCCCTCTTGAATCTGAACTGACACGATGTTGTTTTCATCCACTTCAGGGTGATTCATTAAATAATGTCTCACTTCTTCCACAACAACAGAGATTTTGTTGGCATTGACTGGATTAAAATTAAATCGGCGTACAAATTGTCGCCCTTGTGTGAGTGCTAAGTGTCGATAATTAATGATTGGGTTTTTAATTAAATTTGTTGCTGCCACAGTCGTATGCGTTTGATCAAAAGCGACCAGGGTCACCATCGTCAAGCCAATTGTTTCCACACTTCCACTTATATCCAGTTCTGGCACACTGATAAAATCACCAATTCGAATTGTATCGGTGGATGTCAATTGTATCCCAGCAAAGAAGCCTAATAGAATATCTTGGAAGATAAAAGAAACAAAGGCGACAATCGTAGAGACTGACCCCATGACCAAGAGAGGATCTTTGTCCAAGACGACAGCTAATACCCCAAATAAGACAATGATTAACAAGATAATCTTTAACGCTTGAAAAACCGGAGTTAACGGCCTTCTAAGCGATAAATTACTACGCGAGTAGGCATAGTTTATGACGTCTAATAAAAGGGATAATAGACGGTACAACAAGATTAAAATGAGGATGATCAAACTCTTATCTAGCCATCGAAACTCTTGAAGTCTTGTGACGTTGAAACTTAAAAAGCTTCTTAATAACAATAAACTGATAAAAAGAGCTCCTTCTAATAAAATTCTGTTTTTGAATTTTGAGAGTATTTCCTTAAACTGATTCTGGCTTGTCATATTCTTTTGAGCATAGATTAGGACACCACCTATCAAAAGAACAAATAGTGTCAATATAATCAGTTCAAATCGAGAAAATTGATTGATAAAGCGGGACAAATCATTCATAGTAGCCTCCAACACAAATAGTATAACATGCTTGAATTAAACAAGCGGTAGCTTATAATATTTATGTAGAAAGTAGGTCTTATGGAAAATTTAAAACAACGATTTATTCGTTACGCAAAAATTAACACACGCTCTGATGCGTCATCTTCAACTATCCCTTCAACTTCAGAGCAGATTGAATTTGCGAAGATGCTCGCAAAAGAATTAGAAGAAATTGGGTTATCAGAAGTCGTCCACAACCTCGACAACGGATTTGTTACTGCGACACTTCCAAGCAATGTTGATTACCCTGTGGATACGGTTGGCTTTATCGCTCACTTTGACACAGCCGATTTCAATTCAGTGAACATTCAACCACAATTAGTTCATGATTATGACGGAAAGGATATCGTCTTAAATAAAGAACAAGATATCGTCATGAAAGTCAATGACTTTCCTAATCTTAAAAACTATGTCGGTCATACACTCATTACAACGGATGGGACAACGCTACTGGGCGCCGATGATAAAGCGGGTCTAAGCGAAATTGTTGAAGCAATGATTTACTTTATTGAACATCCAGAAATCAAACACGGTGAAGTGCGCGTGGCATTTGGTCCCGATGAAGAAATTGGTAAAGGAGCTAACCACTTTGATGCACCAAACTTTAGAGCTAAGTTCGCTTATACGATGGATGGTGGACCATTAGGTGAGCTTGAATATGAATCCTTTAATGCCGCTGAAGCGAATATCACGATTCAAGGATTATCCGTTCACCCTGGCACAGCCAAAGGTAAGATGGTAAATGCATCATTGCTAGCAATGGAATTCCACCACTTACTGCCAGCTGATGAAGTCCCTGAAAAAACAGAAGGTTATGAAGGTTTCTTCTTACTGAATAATTTAGTTTCAAATGTGGATGAAGCGCAAATGACTTATATCATTCGTGATCATGACAAAGAAAAATTTGAAGCGCGTAAACAACAAATCCTTGATGGGGCGACTCAGCTAAATAAAAAATATCAATTGGAACGAGTCAGCGTTCAGATGGAAGACTCGTATTACAATATGGGAGAAATCATTTCAAAAGATATGACACCAGTGAACGTTGCTAAAAAGGCGATGGAAGACTTGGGCATCACGCCAGACATTCACCCTATTAGAGGTGGAACAGATGGGTCAAAAATTACCTTTATGGGTATCCCTACCCCAAACATCTTTACTGGCGGTGAAAACTACCATGGTCGTTATGAGTTTGCGAGTTTAGATAACATGGTTAAAGCAAAAGAAGTGATTATTGAAATCATTAAACAACTAGCAGAGGAAGATTAACCTTCCTCTTTTTCTTACCATAAAAAAATCCAAGACAACAATCATCGCTTGGATTTTAGTCAAAATTATCACTTTAAATCTATTCACTGTCTGTCAAATATTGTTCTGATTTTTTGCTTTCTGCTTCAAATAATAAGCAAAACCTAAACCAAAAATAATAACGATCAATCCTAATCCTATAAATAAACGACTAATTCCAGAAAAAGGATTTCGTGGCACGGTATTAAATGGATCATCGACATAGATCGTTCCAAATTCAGTATCAACGCCAACTTGATTAGAACCGAAGCCTGAACCCATCGCGTTTGTTACCAATCCAAAAAAGAACATAACCCCCCCAACAACGGCTATATAAATACCAAATAACCATCCATATCTCGAAGCCAATCGTTCAATGACTCCCGGAATTTGTTCTACTTCACTCATTTGTTTACCAGACGTTTGAGGTTGCGATTGATTCAACGATATAAAATCATCCTCAGATAATAACCAGTCAGTGCTCACATCAAAAACTTTCGCTAATCCAACCAGTTTGCTAACTTCTGGGGTTGCTTCTCCAGTTTCCCATTTACTGACGGATTGCCTCGTTACATTGAGAATTTCAGCAAGATCTTCTTGAGATAGCCCTTTTCTTTTTCGTAAAATTAATATTTTTTGACCTAAGTTCATATTTGACCTCCATTTGATACTTAAATTATAAACGATAAAGATTCCAACCAACAGCAACTTTCCTATGAAATTTGTCAACTAGTGGTTGCATGTCCCTAAAAAAAGTCTAATCTGAAAAATTATCAAAGTAACCTTGGATATAAACGACTGGCGTTCCCTTATCGCCACTTCCAGATGTTAAATCAGCTAAGGAACCTAGTAAGTCAGTCAATTGTCTTGGCGTTGTGCCGAGTTGTCCTTTAAACTCAGCAGCCTCTTCAGATTCTTTATTTTCTTTTATTCGACGATTAATCGCTTCAATTTGTTCTTCTTTACTTAAATTCTTATAATCATTGTCCGCTAGATATTTAAGTTTAATCTCATTTGGTTTACCCGCAAGGCCTTTCGTGTACGCTGGTGACACAACAGGATCGGCAAGTTCCCAAATACGTCCAACTGGATCTTTAAATGCACCATCTCCATAGATCATCACTTCGACTTGTTTTCCAGTCAGTTCATTGATTCGTTGTGCGATTTTATCAACCACCTCTTGGCAATCTCTTGGGAATAATTTGACTCGTTCATCACTCGCTTTGTTTGAGCCCAGCAGACCAAATTGTTGATTGTAACCATGTAGAAAAGTCGGTTTATTTAGAATATCTTCTAATCCTAAAATAATCTGACCCCCTTTTTGTGTTAATAATCGTTTTGATTGATGTCTTGTATGTACATCACAAGTGAGTATATTTTTCGTGTAATTAAGAATCTGAGTGACATCATTCGCAAATATAATCTGACATTTAGTGCCTTCCGCTTCAACAATGGTTCGGTATGTTTCAATGTAATCCATCCCTGTAAAAGGATGTTCTGATTTACCAAATAAATTAAAGAATTCTTGCTCATTTAAAACATCTTGATAAGGATTAATGTCTTTATCAAAGAGTAAATCAACTGGAAACAAATGGTTTCCTACTTCATCGGCAGGATAACTTAGTTGAATGATCAATTCATCAACACTTCTTGCTATACCTCTCAGTACGGTAGCGAATCTATTTCGAGAAAGAATTGGAAAAGTTATCCCCAACCGTTTTTCTCCGTTTAATTTGTTCTTAATGTCTGTTTCTATGTCGTAGATGCTAGCGTAGTTACCTTGGGTTCTAGCCACAATTGATTCGGTCATTGCCAATACATCTTTGTCTTTAATTTCAAATTTTGAATGATGGGCAATATCTAATAAAAGATCTGGAATGATTTTAATTAAATCATCACCTTCACTAAATATGGGTGTTCTTAAACCTCGTGCGATCGTTCCTATTTGTCTTGTCATGGTTTACCCCTTCTTTCAACACATTTCTATTATACAAAAAATAAAGACGAGTTTGTCCTTATTTCAGAATAAACTTATATGTTAATTCCTATAGGAATGTTTTATGTTGAAACAAAACAATAAGTTATTAATTTTATATAA
>CAZVKL010000043.1:0-5108 GCA_964627845.1 uncultured Erysipelothrix sp.
GAGATAACAATGAAAAATAAATATAAAATTAAACTTAGTCAAAATGACGATGAGCTACTCCTTCATAAAGGAAGTAATTTTTGGCATGCGTCGACTGATAAAGTAAACTACTATCCACAATTAGAGACTGATATTGAAACTGATGTTTGTATCGTTGGAGCTGGGATGAGTGGTGCACTCATTGCCAATAGTTTAGCTAAGGAAGGCTTCAAAGTCGTTATCATCGATAAAGGACAACCAGGGTATGGTTCAAGTAATGGAAATACCGGTATTATTCAATATAACAGTGACCGCTCCTTAGCTGATTTTATTAAAATTGAGGGCGAACAAAAAGCGAGAGATTTTTATCAATTGTGTCATGATTCTATGATTAAATTAGGAGAAATTGTTGAAGACTTAGGTGAAGATGTTGGTTATCAAAAAATTGAATCCGTGTATTTAACACCCAATGAAGACGATTATGAAAAGTTTATAGAAGAGTGTGACGCTTTGGTGAAGCACAACTTCCCTGCTCAATACAAAAATCAAGAAGAACTTTTTAAAGAGTATGATCTTGTCGCAAAACATGGCATTGTAACTCAAGATGATGCGATGATTAATCCTTTTAAAATGATTCAAGCCCTTCATCGACAAAATATCAAACTAGGTGTAAAAATTTTTGGTAATACCTTTGTCAGTGAAGCAAGCAAAAAAGGTAAAAATGAGAAGATTGAAGTAATGACAGAGAACAACCATCGAGTATCCACTAATCATCTTATTTTCTGTACCGGCTATATGGAAAGTTATGACTCTTTAAAAAACAGAGACCAATGTCACTCAACTTATTCAATGGTTACAAATCCTATTGATGGTCCACTATGGGACAAGAAACGAATGATATGGGATGCCAAAGATCCGTATCTATATTTCAGAGTGACTGAAGACAATCGAATTATTGTGGGTGGATTAGACGAAAAAACACCACGCTTAAGCAATCTTACGACGATTAATCAAAAAGCAGATGAATTGCTGGATGCAATAAAAGAATATTTCCCACAACTTGAAGCCACCCCTCACTATATTTGGCAATCTGTGTTTGGTGTTTCAAAAGATGAAATTCCATTCATTGGTCAAGATCCAAAGAGAAACCATGTGTACTACGCATTGGGATTTGGTGGTAATGGTACCTGTTATTCAGTGGCTGCCGCGGATATATTATCTAAGACTCTTAAAGGAGAAGCGCATCCATATGCTTATATTGTCGACCCTGCCAGATAACTGTTTATTAAAATTGATGATTAAGTTATAATAACTTATAGTTATGGATAAAAATTATCGTATTAAAAGAATACTCAACAATAACGTGGTTATGGCCACTAGCGGTTTTGAGGAAGTTGTGGTGATGGGTTTAGGGATTGGGCACAATTTTAGAATTAAACAAATCATACCCCATGATTGTATTGAAAAAGTATTTGAACTTAAAAAGGAAGATTTCTATAAACTAGTGTCTTTGGCTAAAGAGATAAATGAAGATACTTTTAATATTGCTTATAACATTATTAAAGAGAATGAACAGAAATTTAATGTTAAACTGGATTCACATGCGTATCTAGTTTTGATTGATCATATTAACTTTGCGATTAAGAGACATCAAGATGGCTATCAAATCACGAACCTTTTAATTGATGATTTACGGTTAATGTATCCCGACGAGTTGAAATTAGCCCAAAACATACTAGAGGATGTTAATTCAAAATTTAAGGTGAGTTTACCAAAAGATGAGGCGGGATTCATTGTGATGCATATCATTAATGGTATCAATCCTCAACTTGATAATAAATCAACTATTTTAACTGACGCAATTTTAGGGTGTCTCAATGTGATTCGTGACTACTATCTAATCTCACTCAAACCAGAAGAATTGAGTACACAACGAATCTTAGTGCATATCAAATTATTACTACAAAGAATTATAATGGGTAGTCAGGTTGACTTCAAAGAACAAATTTTATACAATGTATTCGAGGATTTCCCAAGGGCTTACAATTGTGCACTTGAAATCCAAAAATTCATTGAAAAACGCTTAAATGCTAAAATAAATCAACAGGAAATAGTCTACTTAACCATTCATCTTAATCGTTTAGAGATGATGAGTAAGTAGTTAAGGTTTGTAACCAAATCGGGCAAGACCTTCTGTAGATTCACTTTTGTGTGAGTCTTTAGAAGGTCTTTTATATTTCTAGGGCTGTTGAATAAGCATGGCGTAAGGAGGAGAAAGATGAGTAATCGATTTACACAAGAAGCCACTCAATTAGTTGAACTATTAGGTGGTAAAGAGAACATCAACGCTGTTACCCACTGCGTAACAAGAATGCGTTTTGTTCTTGCTGATCCAAAGAAAGCGGATATCCAAGCGATAGAAGCTTTACCATCTGTTAAGGGTAGTTTTACCCAAGCAGGTCAATTCCAAGTCATTATCGGTAATGAAGTTGCTGAATATTACAATGACTTCACGAAAGTAGCCGGTATCGAGGGTGTTTCAAAAGATGCGGTAAAACAACAAGCAAAAGCACACCAAAATCCACTACAACAATTAATGTCAAACTTAGCTGAAATTTTTGCTCCAATTATTCCAGCCATCGTGGCTGGGGGGATGATTCTAGGGTTTAGAAATATTCTAGAAGCAGTTCCAATGTTTACAGAAGCTGGCGCATTCGACATTGTCAATGGGACTCAAACCATTACTCAGATGTCTGTTTTCTGGAATGGGGTTAACCACTTCCTATGGTTATTAGGGGAAGCGATCTTCCACTTCCTACCTGTTGGAATCGTTTGGGCCGTCACTCGTAAGATGGGTGCCACTCAAATTCTAGGCATTGTATTAGGGATTACCCTAGTCTCTCCACAACTTCTAAATGCATATGGCGTCTCTGGCGCAGCAGCTGGTGATATTCCAGTATGGGACTTTGGCTTTGCTCAAGTTCAAATGATTGGTTACCAAGCACAAGTCATTCCTGCTATGCTCGCTGGATTTGCCCTTGTTTATTTAGAAAGGTTCTTTAAGAAAGTCATCCCTAATGTTATTCAAATGATTTTCGTTCCATTACTTTCATTACTAATCGCTGTCTTAATCGCTCACTTAGTATTAGGACCAATCGGTTGGGTCATCGGTTCATGGATTTCTGACGTAGTCTACCAAGGTTTAACATCATCATTTAGAGTTATCTTTGCGGCAATCTTTGGATTCTTCTATGCACCACTGGTCATTACTGGTTTACACCATATGACCAATGCGATCGACCTTCAACTACAATCTGTTTATGATGGAACATTATTATGGCCAATGATTGCTTTCAGTAACATTGCTCAAGGTTCTGCCGTATTAGGTGTTTGGTGGTTACACCGTAAGTCTAATCCACAAGAATCACAAGTCTCTGTTCCAGCATTAATCTCTTGTTATCTTGGTGTTACTGAACCAGCCATGTTTGGTATTAACTTGAAATATGGATTCCCATTCATTTCAGCCATGATTGGTTCTGCTATCGCTGCTGTAATCTCTGTTGGAACTGGTTTAATGGCCAATACAATCGGTGTTGGAGGACTTCCAGGATTCCTATCCTTCCCATTTAATAAATGGGGCATGTTCTTCTTAATCGCATTAATCGTCATTGTTGTCCCATTCTTCTTAACCGTAACACTAGGTAAAAGAGCTGAAAGCAAAACTGTGACACCAACGACTCAAGAACAAACATTAGCTTAGTGAATACGAACAATAAATATCAATCGGTTGTCTACCAAATCTATCCCCGTTCTTTCAACGATAGCAACGGGGATGGCATTGGTGATATTAGGGGAATTATTGAAAAGCTCGATTACCTAGAAAAACTTGGAGTAGGATATATTTGGTCTACCCCATTCTTTAAATCCCCTCAAAATGACAATGGATACGATGTAAGTAACTACAAAGAAATTGACCCTCGTTTTGGGTCAATGAAAGATGTTGAAGATCTTATTGAAGAAGCTAAAAAACGAAATATTGGAATTATGTTGGATATGGTGCTAAACCATACCTCTACAGAGCACCAATGGTTTCAAAATGCTTTATCGGGTCAAAAAGAATTCCAAAACTACTATTTCTTTAAAAAGGAAGAAGATATTACCAATTGGGAATCTAAGTTTGGAGGAAATGCCTGGCAATATGTCAAAGAGTTTGACTTATACTATTTACATCTCTTTGATAAAACACAGGCTGATCTTAATTGGGAAAACGATGATGTCTTTAAAGGCGTTGTCGATATCGTCAATTTCTGGCTAGAAAAAGGCGTTAAAGGGCTTCGATTTGATGTCATCAATCTGGTCTCAAAACCTGATGTATTTGAAGATGATCATCAAGGCGATGGTCGACGCTTCTATACAGATGGTCCACGGATTCATGATCATTTAAGAAGACTAAACCAACATTCTTTCGGTCAATATGATGATGTTATTACAGTTGGTGAAATGTCATCGACCAATATTGAAAATGGCGTAAAATACGCCTCAAATGATAACAGTGAGTTATCCATGATTTTTAATTTCCATCATTTAAAAGTGGATTATAAAGATAATCAAAAATGGGTGTTAAAACCTTTCGATTTCATAGAATTAAAGAAAATTCTCTCTGATTGGCAACTTGCGATGCAAGAACATAATTCATACATGGCTCTATTTTGGAGTAATCACGATCAACCTCGAGTGCTTTCCCGCTTTGGAGATGAGATAAACTATCCAAAAGAGTCTGCTAAAATGTTGGCCACAACTATTCATTGTCTTAGAGGCATGCCCTATGTATATCAAGGTGATGAGATTGGCCTACCCAATTCTAACTTCAGTTCAATTGACCAATACCGTGATGTTGAATCGTTAAACCATTATTCACTCCTTCAACAAGAAGGTCTATCACAAGAAGAGGTCCTCAATATATTGTCTCATCGATCTCGTGATAATGGTCGAACACCTATTCCTTGGGATAATTCAGAAAATCATGGATTTAGTACCAAAGAGCCTTGGATTGAATTTAGTCAATCCCCTGCTTTAAAAACAGTTGAAGACGTTTTAGAAGATAAAGATTCAATCTTCTATCATACTCA
>CAZVKL010000044.1:0-4982 GCA_964627845.1 uncultured Erysipelothrix sp.
TTTTAAAATCGAACTTGTCGTTAAACATAATTTCCTCCATGTGTAATCAATTCCTAATTATACACTATCTCGGACACTTTTATGAACAATTGATTATATTATAATTGACCAGTAAACTTGTCCAGCGTTCAAAGTTTGCCCATTTAACTGAGCTAATTGGTTAATTGTCACAAATTCATAATTGAGAGCACTCAATTTTTCGATAAGGATTTCCACCGCTTCTGCGGTAGTAGGATACAGACCATGCATCAATACAATTGAATTAGGTTTAATGTTTTGCATCACGGTATCCACAATTGTTTGAGTGTTTCTGGACTTCCAATCCAAGGAGTCAACATCCCAATTAATCATTGGCATTGTAACTTGATTTAACATTAAATCACTCACTTCACCAAAGGTTGGACGAAGAATTTGTGGTGATTCCCCAATAATCGATTGAACAACCTCATTAGTACTATTAATTTGTTGGGCTAATTCAACTTCACCAAGCTTTGCTAAGCTAGGATGATTAAAGCTGTGATTACCAATCTGGTTACCCTTTTGATAAGCATTAACCACACTTTGACCATATTGACCCACCCGATTTCCTACAACAAAGAAGGTAGCATGCCCTTGAACTTTTTCAAAAGCCGACACAATTCGATCGGTCACTTCAGGATATGGCCCATCATCAAAAGTAAAAGCGACATATTGTTTGTTTGTATTTTCAACAATAGGGGCAGGTTCTACAACTGCTTCTTCAGGTTTTGGTTCAACCACGACTGGTGGCTTTTCCTCAATTATTTTTCCTTGAGTGTCATATTTCAAAAAATCATTAAGTTATGAATATTCAATAAAGTACTCTTTTTGTCCTTTATATCCAGGTAAAATTTGATACTTTTCAAAAACAATCACAATTCCGTCTTTTTTAAACACAATATTTTTATAATTATCTGGTATTGGGTTTAAACCTTCTTCAAATAGCTCATCATCAGCCAACGCTTTCATACTCAATGATGATAACCTGTCTAAATATCCATCTTTAAAAAATTCTGAACTATCCAATACGTCATCATTCTCAACATCTAGTAACATTGTCTGTGGTATGAGTACCACATTCGCAAACATGGATGAATAATAGGTTGTCTCAAAGTAAACAGAAACAAAACGATCATTTATTTGGTATGAATTATAATCAACATTTAGAATGGCAGGCGCATTTGTGTTTTCATTTTGATGAATCAAAATAAATTCACTCATAATTTTATCAATCGTATTAATAATGGTTCGATCAATATTTTCCATATCAAAAACTGGATAGTAAACAGCACCCACATAACTCTCTTCTTGAAGATGGATTGATTCTATACGACCTGCATTTCGATCTGTTAATGATTGAGACAAAGCACGTTGTATTTGTTGGTTTTCAGCGATTTCGTTCTTATTCATCTTATCGACTATTAAAAATAGCAGGACGAGTGCTACAGAAAGAGCAATAAATAAAATTGAAAATAAATACTTAGTTTTCTTTGTCATGGCCTTATTTTAACATATTCATTTTCAAGGAAGACTAATGTAACTAAAATGACATCATTCAGATTGACAATAGTTCAATAACGAACTATAATGCTCGTTGGAAATGAGGGATATCGATGCATTTAAACTTTTTAAACACGACACAACATTTATTTAAAGCCTATGATAAAGTTCGTAAAAATATACAAAATAAATACCAACTAATTGGCGCAGAAGTGGATGTTCTGTTGTTTTTAGCCAACAATCCTAATCATAGTAAAGCCCAAGATATTGTAGAAGTACGAAAAATAACCAAGTCGCATGCTTCAAAAGCAATCACCTTACTAGTGGAGAAGGGCTACCTAGAAAAGTCAGTCAATCCTGATAATAAAAAAGAACATATTCTTAAATTAAACCAAGCTGCTCAACCTTTAATCGAATATGGACAAAACCAACAGAAATTATTCTTTGATCAGTTGTTTGATGGTTTTTCAAAACAACAACTTAATGACTTTTTTAGTTCACTAAAAGAGGTCGAAATCAATCTGACAAAGGGGGTTTACCATGACTGATCGTACTTATTTATTCGAAAGAAAACCGGTTCCAAAAGCAGTTCTTACTTTAGCTATTCCAACCATTATCAGCTCACTAATTATGGTTTTTTATAATATGGCTGATACATATTTTGTGGCTCTATTAAACGATCCAATCCAAACAGCTGCCGTTACTTTGGCCGGACCTTTACTTCTAGCATTTAATGCTGTGAGTAATCTCTTTGGATTGGAACTTCAAGTGTCATATCACGTGCTTTAGGTCAAAAAGATCATCAAACTGTTAAGGAAGCATCTTCCATTGGACTCTATGCTTCTTTATTAAGTGCGTTATTGTTTTCAATTCTTGTTTTAGTCTTTTATCAACCCGTACTTTCTCTTATAGGCGCAAACCAACAAACTGCCGCTGCCACTAAATCCTATATTGATTATGCGATTGTGATGGGTGCAGTCCCAAGTATTGTTAATGTTGTCTTTTCCTATTTAGTTAGAGCTCAAGGCGCAGCCATACATGCTAGGAACAATGTCTGGAGCACTGCTCAATATTATTTTAGATCCAATCTTTATTCTTCCTTGGGGTTTAAACATGGGTGCAGCTGGAGCAGGACTTGCCACCATGTTATCCAATGTTGTAGCCGTCCTTTATTTTATTATTTTGAATAAACGCCAAAAAGACAAAACACTTATTTCGATGAGTCTCAAAGATTTTAGTTTTAGAAAAGATTTATGGGCCAAAATAACGAATGTGGGGATTCCTGCTTCAATTCAAAATTTATTAAATGTGACAGGTCTAACCATTCTTAATAATTTTACTGCGATTTATGGTGCCAACGCGATTGCGGCTATGGGGATTGCTAGCAAAATACAATTGCTTCCAATTATGATGGCGATTGGAGCTACTCAAGGTGTAATGCCCTTAATTAGTTATAACTATGCAAATCAAAATTCCGAAAGAATGAAACAAACGATTGTATTCATTGGTAAATGCATGTTAATCTTTATGTTATCGATTTTATTGTTGGGTTCACTCTTCTCAGAGTCCATCATTTCATTGTTTATGAACAATTCTGAAGTTATATATTATGGCTCACATTTCTTAAAAGGGCTCTTAATCGCCATGCCATTTCTGGCCATTGACTTTCTGGCTGTGACTGTCTTTCAATCGATTGGGGATGGTAAAAAAGCCTTGGTCTTCGCGATACTTAGAAAAACTGTGTTTGAAATTCCAGGTCTCTTTATTCTTCGTCATCTCTTCTCAATTTATGGTTTAGTGTATGCTCAAGTGATTGCTGAAATTGTTTTAGCAATTATGGCACTTTATTTTCTTAAAGATTTATTTAAGACTGACCCATCAAGGCTTTAAAGTCGTAATTGGTACGACATAGACGCCATCTTTTCTTTGATATGCAGCAGATCCTAACCCAGTAAGGACAACTAAAATACTCGGTTCTTTTGCATTTTGCGATTTAAACTGTTCTTTAATTTCTAAAAGATTTTGCGCTGCGATATCCACTTGATTTTCACCCAGTTTAATTTCAAATGCTCCCCATTGTCCATTTTGAAGTTGTAGTACAACATCAATTTCTTTTCCTTTGTAATCTTGATAATGACTCACGTTCGCACCAATACTATCAGCATAAATTAATAAATCTCTAATGCATAATCCTTCAAATAAAAAACCAAAAGTATTGAGATCATTCAACAATTCTTGTTGGTTAACTCCTAACAATGACACAGCTAACGATGGATCTATTAAATGTCTTTTTTCTGATTTCTTAACTTTAATTGACGACCTAATATTGTTTGAAAAAGAGGGTATATTCTCTATCAAGAACAACCTTTCAAAGATGGTTAGATAGGTGGAAATGGTTTCTTCACGAATTTCTTCATTTTCGAACTCTAGAATATCTTTCTTAAGCTTTGAAATAGAAACGACTGTTGATTCATTTCTAGCCAACGATTTCAATAACATTTCCATTTTATTTGAATCGCGATTGATCCCTTCAAGCCTGTAAATATCGTGATTTAGAATAGCCTGAATATATTGGTTTGTGATAAGAGTAAAACTATTCTCATTAACATTTAAACTACCTGGCCATCCACCTCTAACAACCAAATTGATTAATTTTTCTAACGAGGTTTGTTGATTTATATGTGGACTGAATTTACTTTCAAATAGGTCCTTTAAGGATACACTTCCATTTGAATCATTTGACTCAAACAATGACATTGGTCTCATCTTCAAGGTAGATATTCTTCCAGCACCAGAATGTAAGACCCCTTTTTGAATCGGAGTTGACGATCCCGTTAAGATAAACTGTCCTTTTTGTCCGCGTTGATCAACTTCAAATCTCACCGCATCCCACATAGATGGTACTTCTTGCCATTCATCAATTAATCTTGGATTATCTCCCTGTAGAACCAATTCGGGTGATAATTCTGCTAATTTTTTATTTTGAAAATCTCCAGTTGGGTCACCTAAAAAGAGCTCTGAATTACTATGGTGTTGTGAGGTCCAAGTTTTACCACACCACTTAGGGCCTTCTATGCATATTGCACCAAATAACTCTAGTTCTTGTTTAATTCGATTATCAATTAACCTAGGGTAATACTGTTTGCTTGTCATGATTATCACTTCCTTAATTACAGTGTATCATCAACCGGTTGTTTTTTCAATTCTCAACCGGTCATTTTTTCAATTCTTAACCGGTCGTTTTTTCAATTTTCAACCGATTGTTTTTTCATTTTTCATCCGGTTGTTTTTTTGAACAAGTAAAAAAAGACTACGATTAGTCTTTTTTTATCATAATAATTTTTTCCAGTGTAATTAATAAAATTGAATTCACTCCAAATCAGGTACTTTTTCCAACAAGAAATAAATAGAAGCAAACGGTGCAATTCTAATATTTAAATGATACGGTTGATTATGACGATAAC
>CAZVKL010000045.1:0-4979 GCA_964627845.1 uncultured Erysipelothrix sp.
TTGAGTGTTTTGTATTGCATAAGGTCCTCCTTCTGTTATCTCACCTCTATCATATCATGTCTAAACAAAAGAATTCATGGTTGGTTCGCAAAAGAAAACCGCTCAGTTTAATGAGCGGTCGATATTCTTTATTATCTTAGGGTTGAAAGTGCATCAGCCCATGTCTTGATTTGATCAAGCATCGTAATTAGGCCTTCTTTATGAGCATCAGCCGGTTTGAACGTGCTGAAGTTTTCAAAGTCAGTGAATAAGCTTAAGCCAACATGTTGTCTTACGTCAGCAATTTGTAGCTCCGCAAAGACACTGCGCATATGTTCAGCGGCACGACCACCTAAGGCAGAACCATAAGAGACGATTCCAGCTGATTTATTGACGAACTCTTCATAATATAAGTCAATAAAGTTCTTTTGAGAAGGGACAATTGAACGATTGTACTCTGGAGTAACAAAGATAAATCCATCGGCTTCTTTTGTCTTCTCGCTCAGTTCTTTCAGTCTTTCATACTCTTGTTCCTCACCAGTGTATTCAGAGAAACGTTTGTAGAATAGTGGCATATCATAGTCTTTTAAATCAATAATTGAATACTCGGCATTGCCATGCTCATCCGCATGTTTTTTTACCCAATCAGCGACTTGGTCACCGACACGTCCTTCACGGACAGATCCAACAATAATTGCGATTTTTGTCATTAAATAATATCTCCTTTTATCTTTTCGATATACAAAGTATACCATCTTGACGGTTGAAAGCTATTAATATGCCCAAACCGAAATAATATTTTTCTGATTCATTAAAAAGATAAGGGTGCGAAATAAGAAAACTCATCGAGATGATGAGTTTACCGATTTCTATTTCGTTTAAGTGCCTGAATGAGCCAGGTAATGATACTACCCAAGATATAACTTAAGAAGATAATCACCACGAGCGGTGCTTGAATCTTAGCAAACAATAAGTTAACTTCCACTTGGTTAAAGTTTAAGAACCCAAACACAAGAATAAAGATGAGTAGAATAATCAACAAGATTTGTTGGAAACTAATCACACGATCTTGTTTATGGGGTTCTTCCTTAGGGTAGGTGGTTGGCTCAGAAACTAATTCAGCCTCTAGTACTTCTCTTTCATGTTGTTCCATCTGTGTCTCTCCTTATGGCTATTATACATTAAATATATAATTTTATGGGTGGTGATGGTTGACGATTTTCCTCAAAATGGTGTTCAACGATCTGATTTGATTCTAAGCTTTTTTGAACATCGATGATTCGTTGGTTTTTAGACCCTTTAAATTTTAGCTCTAAAGATCGTTGTTCTAAGATAAAACGACCATCCACTAAGACATCGATGTGCTTAAGCAGATTCAACTGATCTTCCTGTTGAATTAATTCTTCAAAAGTATAACCAGAATATGACCAGAGGTTAACCCCATTTTCTTTTAAAATTTTTGCGATAGGTTCTAATGCTTTTGCCTGTTCAAAGGGTTCACCACCAGAAAAGGTCACATCATTTTTATTCGCTAACAAGGCGTGTAAGATTTCTTGTTGGTCCATCAATTTGTTGGTCTGATGACTCCAGGTCTCTGGATTATGACAACCAGCACAATGATGAGAACAACCCTGTACAAACAGGGTGTTCCTCAAACCAGGACCATCCACAATGGAATCAAAGGAAATCCCAGCAACATTGACCATCATGTTATTTAACAGAGTGTTTGACACGATCTTTTTCTTCGTGTTGTTTCGCATTATTGAAGCGATCGACCGTCCCAACAAGATATCCAGTAATTCGTCGGATGCGCTCAATCTTATCATCGGCTTGACGATGGCAATGTGGACACTCATCGTTAATGATTCCCGTATAACCACAGACAGCATCACGATCAACAGGGTGATTAATCGCCCCATAACCAATGCCAGCTTCCTTCATCATCTTCACCACATCCATAAAGGCTTCCACATTATTGGATGTATCCCCATTAAGTTCAACATAAGAGATATGACCCGCATTCGTTAAGGCGTGATACGGTGCTTCAAGGTTTAGTTTATCTTTCGCGGCAATGTCATAATAGACCGGAACATGAAATGAGTTGGTGTAGTATTCTCTATCGGTAATTCCTTCAATATCCCCATAGATTGATTTATCAATTTGAACAAAACGTCCTGATAAACCTTCGGCTGGTGTCGCAATTAAAGAGAAATTGAGACCCGTTTCATCTTTGTATTCATCTAAACGATTTCTCATATAAGAGATAATTTCGATTCCTTTTTCTTGTGCTGCTTGACTCTCACCATGATGGACACCCATCATCGCTTTCAAACATTCAGCCAAACCGATAAAGCCCGCGGTGAGTGTTCCGGTTTTTAAGACCTCTCTTAATGAATCGGTTTCTTTGAGTTTCTTTGAGTTCTTCCAGACGCCTTGACCCATTAAGAATGGGAAGTTATAAACTTTCTTAGCAGCTTGAACTTCAAAACGAGATAACAATTGTTCTTTAACAAGGGCTAATAATTCGTCTAATTCATGGTAGAACCCTTCCCAATCAGCTTCTTGCTTATCAACGATCCCATATTTAATTCCAAGTCTTGGTAAGTTTATAGAAGTAAACGATAAGTTACCACGACCTGTGACCACTTCATTATTTGGATCGGTTGCGTCACCAATCACTCTGGTACGACATCCCATATATGTGATTTCAGTACGGTAATCCCCCTCACGATAATAAGGCAGGTTAAATGGGGCATCAATAAACGAGAAGTTAGGGAATAAACGCTTAGCCGAGACTTCACAAGATAATTTGAACAAATCATAGTTAGGATCTTCTGGATTATAGCTGATCCCCTCTTTAATCTTAAAGATAGAGATAGGGAAGATCGGTGTTTCACCCTTACCTAATCCATCGTTGAGTGCTAAGAGGTATTGTTTGGTGACCATCCGTCCTTCAGGGGTCGTATCGGTTCCAAAGTTAATGGAACTAAATGGAACTTGTGCCCCCGCTCTTGAGTGCATGGTATTTAAATTGTGAATAAATGCCTCCATGGCTTGAAACGTAATACGCTCAGTTTTGGCTAACGCAATCTCTTTCGCTTTTTCAATCAGTGCCATGTGTTCACCAAAGAATGGTTGAAGGTTTAATAAATCAAAATCAATGGTCGTTAATGCTTTGACCTTTTCATCGAATAGATCAACGTCAATATCGACATTGTTGATACTCGCTTGATCCGCAATGATTTGTGTTAGTTGTTTTTTGAACGTATTCAAGACACCTGGTGCCATATAAATATCAAAAGCAGGAATTGACTGACCACCATGTTGATCGTTTTGGTTTGATTGGATCGCAATGGCGGCAAGGGCAGTGTAGGCCATAATGTCTTTAGGTTTTCGTAAGTGTCCATGGCCCGTTGAGAAACCATTTTCAAAGAGAGTTCCTAAGTCGATTTGGCAACATGTGGTGGTTCCCATTGGTAAGAAATCCATATCATGGATATGAATTTGTCCAGAGTCATGTGCTTGAGCAAATTCAGGTTCAATCAAATAAGATTTTGAGAATTCTTTAGCAATAGTACTTCCATATTGAAGCATCATTCCCATGGCGCCATCACCATTAATGTTGGCATTTTCACGCTTAGAATCTTCTTCTTGGGCATCTTTAATGGTAAGTTGTTCAATGGCTTTTAAGAATTTGTGTTGTTTTGAGATAAAGACACGACGTGATTCATTACGACGTAGACGATAGGATGAAAAAGACTCATAAACATCGTCATAACCGAGTTTAAGGAGTTGTTTTTCGATAATGTCTTGAATGTCTTCAATGGCGATGTGAGGATTTGTTTTGGCGTTTTCATTAATTTGTTCAATCACTTTAGTAAAGACCAAGTGTGAATCATGAGCGGTGTAGTCATTATGGACCGAGTCAAATCCTTTCTTTATCGCAACAGCAATCTTTTCAGGTTGAAACGTATCTTTCTTATTATTTCGTTTTATGATGACGATTTCTTGGTCGATTTTAGGGTTTAAAGGGGTTGGTTGTGTTTGTTTTTCGTGTTGTAAACTCATAGCGGTGTCCTCCAATATCTAGCTTTAATGATAAGTCAAATGTTAAGCACTTTCAATGACATTTTTGTTTCTTTTATCTTTATCGTTAATAGTTTAATGTTTTAAGTGATAAGATTTCGGTATCAAGTTTAGATTGTTGAGTTGAAGACCCAGTTTAACAATGAAATATGTAATTATTTAATGTCTTATGTTATAATTTGAGCTATGAGGAGGTCCCTATGATTATCATTAGACTTGATCGGGTTATGGCTGATCGTAAAATTAGTTTAAGGAAGTTAGCTCAGGAAGTCGAGATTTCTGAGGTTAATTTATCCCGTTTGAAAACGGGGGCTGTGAAATCGATTCGTTTCGATACACTCAATCGCTTGTGTAAAGTGTTAGAATGCCATCCTAAGGATTTGTTAGAATTCCGTTGGGATGATGAAGATTTATAGGAGGCTTATGGAACATAAACAAGAAATCGTTGCCTGTTGTGATGGGCGGATTATTCCACTTAGAGAGGTGGGCGACCCAATTTTTTCTCAACGCTTAGCTGGGGATGGGGCGGCTATTATTCCTAGCTCTGCTCAGTTTGTGGCGCCAATTGATGGGACGGTTCGTCTTATTTTTAAGGGCAGTCACTCAATGGTGATTGAGACACAGGATAAAACAAATTTGATGGTCCACATCGGAATTAATACGGTGTCCTTAAATGGAAAAGGTTTTACTCCCCATGTAAAACGGGGCGACAAGGTCAAACGGGGGGATCCTCTGGTAGATATTGACTTAGAGACAATGAAACAAAACAAGGTCGATTTAACGACGGTAGTGTTGGTGATGGAGCCTCGATCAGTTTTAAATCTTGAGATTAAAACAAGTGGAGAGGCGAAGAAGAACCAGACAGCGATAATAAAATTTAACACTCAATAAAGGCGTTTCAGCCTTTTTTGTTT
>CAZVKL010000046.1:0-1267 GCA_964627845.1 uncultured Erysipelothrix sp.
AATTTATAGTTTTTGATTATTAACCAAAACTTAACAAAACAAGACTAGCTGTGATTGGTGTATACTAGTACCATAAATAAAGAAGGAAATGGTATGAACAAAAGAAAACGATTATCAGAAATGAGTGAAGCTGAATTTGCTGACACGATGTTTAACCCAAAACGAAGAAGATGAATTGCTGCTATGGCCATCGATTGGTTTATCGTAGCAATAGTCTTGTTTATTTTAATTATACTTATTGCTATTCCCACAGGAAAACTACAGATTGACAGAGGTTTTACTGTCTTTGATCAACAATATGAACAAATATTGAATTCTAATCCTTATGGATTAATTTTGTTCTTTATTTACGATTTAATCTGTCATCGATACTATCAAAGAAGTTATGGACAAGAAAAACTAAAAATACGCATTATTGAAACCCAACAAACAATTAAAATACCTTAAGTTAAACGATTAATTCGCTCAATCATCTTTAGCTATCCATTCTTGTTATTGGTCAGTGGTTTCTTAATGTTATATATTCCACCTTATAAATCAATAGAAGATCATCTATTAAGATATGAAGTAGTCGTTGATGATAATCTAACTTAGAAGAATTCTTAAATTTGAGAATTCTTTTTTATTATTTTTCTAAAACTTGATGGCCATCAAGGAAATAAGTCTCTAATCGAATTAAACTGTCAGTACAAGGAGGTCATATTATGACAAAAGTAAATATTCAATTAGAACCAGTCAGTTGCCCATCATGCATCAATAAGATTGAGAACCGACTCAATAAGGAAGATGGACTAGACAATGTCAAAGTATTATTCAATAGTTCAAAAGTAAAAGCAGACATGGACGAAACAAAAATCAGTCTACAAGAAGTCGTAAACATTATTGAACAACTTGGATACCAAGTGAAGTAGGAGGAATTAAAAATGTTGGTAAAAATAAATAAGTATTTAAGTAGATATAAACAAGCGTTGTTAGTCATAACCCTTATTTCGTTGGTTTTAGGCTTTTTATTCGACCCAACATTTTTAGTGCTCGCAACCTTTCTAGCGGGGACACCAATTTTCATTAAAGCCATTATGTCCTTATCACAAAGAGCGTTCAGCATTGAATTATTGGTTGTGATCGCCATTACTGGCGCTCTTTATTTAAGTGAATACACAGAAAGTAGTTTAGTGAGTTTCTTCTTTTTATTAGGTGATTATCTAGAGTCACGCACCTTAGAAAAGACACGCTCTTCCATCAAATTATTATTAGAGTTAGTCCCAAC
>CAZVKL010000046.1:1367-4848 GCA_964627845.1 uncultured Erysipelothrix sp.
TTTTCTAAAATGATTGAACTGGTGGAAGAGGCTCAAGAGACAAAAACAAAGACTGAGAAATTCTTAAATCGATTCGCAAGATGGTATACACCCACTGTTATCGTCCTTTCACTACTTGTCTATTTTGTGACTAAAAATCTTCATATGGCCATTACATTTCTAGTAATTGCTTGTCCTGGGGCACTGGTTATTGGAGCACCAGTCTCGACCGTAACAGGAATTGGGAATGCAGCCAAAAAAGGAGTGTTATTTAAAGGTGGAGAATCGATTGAAAAGATGAAAAGCATCGATACGATTGTCTTTGATAAAACAGGAACACTTACCATGGGTAAACCAGAAGTTGTCTTATTTGATGTCTTTGATGCTAATAGACAAAAAGAAGTCTATGAAAAAGTCCTCTTGGCTGAGAGTAATTCTGAGCACCCATTAGCTAAAAGCATACAAGCTTTCTTAAGTAATAAGACGGCTATAAAACATCACACGCTTAAATCCGAAGTAATCATCGGTCAGGGAGTTAAAGCATTAATTGATGATCAGTTGGTTTTGGTTGGTAATGAAAAATTAATGAATGAACATAACATATCGATAGATTCAACATTAAAACAACAGATATCGAAGTATCAACAACAAGGACAAACTGTTACAATAATCGCTATTGATCAGGAAGTACTCGGATTAATTGGGATTATGGACCAGATTAAGGCGGATTCAAAACAATTGATAAAGCGATTAAGAGAGAACAATATAAAGAATGTCATGATTTTAAGTGGTGACAATCAACAAACCGTCGATTTTGTGGCTGAAGAACTAAACTTAGATAGAGCGTATGGTAATTTGTCACCAACTGATAAAGCGGATAAAATAAAACAGCTTCAAAAAGAGGGTTATAAAGTGATGATGGTTGGCGATGGTATCAATGATGCCGCCAGTATTGCTCACGCAGATCTTGGGATGGCCATTGGATTAGGTGGGAGTGATGTTGCGATTGAATCGGCTGATGTTATCTTAATGTCAGATCAATTGTCACAAATTATCAAGGCTAAACAAACGGCTACAAGAACGGTCAATAATATTAATCAAAATGTGATGATTGCGATGGCAACAGTCATTGTCTTATTAGTAGGTGTTTTATTTGAGAAGGTCGGACTAAGTATTGGTATGTTTGTTCATGAAGCGAGTGTTTTGGCGGTCATCTTAAATGCTCTACGATTACTCAGATAATGTATAATTAAAACAGAGGAAAAGAATATGAAATCATGTGTACATTTAGTCCCGCTCTTTAATCATTTGAATGATCAACAAATGGATGAAATTTTAGAGATGTCTATCCACAAGAGAATTAAAAAGAATGAGGTGTTGTTTAATCCTGGTGATCGAGCAGACACTCTCTACATTATTGCCAGTGGTGAGATTCATCTTAGTACCATTAATGAGAATGGGAAAGAACTACTATTAGAAATATTAAGTGTTGGAGACTTTATTGGTGAGTTAAATATATTATCGATGTCTACCTATGATGTTTTGGCAGTAGCAAAAAAAGAGACAGAGCTTTGTTCTATCAAGTTTGAGGACTTTCAACAATTGTTAATGAAGTATCCTCAGGTCTCACTTTACTTAGTACAGGAATTGTCTCAACGCCTTAATCATTCTCAACAACAGAGCTTAATTAATTCAACTTTAAGTGTTCAAGAGAGAGTAAAGAGTTATTTAAACCAACATAATGGCCAATTACTGATGAGTAAAAAAGATTTGGCAGCTTATTTATCGACCACACCAGAGAGTATTTCTAGGATTCTGACTCAATTTGAAGAGGAAGGATATATCGAAAAAATCTCATCCAGACAGATGAGGTTACTTGAAGAAGATTAATTTTCTTTGTTTACAACAAGAATATTATGTTCATGATTAATTTGTAATGGACTATTATTGAGAATATAGTCATAGAGAAGATCGACGACTTCGTTAGGATCTTCTTTTATTTTGGGACAATTCTTAATCATATAGAAATCACCGCCACCACTTGCTCGATAATTATTTGTGACCATTGTAAAGGTTTCTTTGTCTGGCAAGACTAAGTCCTTTATCCTTTGACCTTCAGGTAAAGAAACATCGATTGTATAACTGAGTCCATCGCCCATATCATAATTATACATTTGAAGCTTAGGCTCGATAAATTTTGGATTGATACCAATTTCATCATTTTTAAGAATGAAATAGGTTGCGTTTTGTTCTAAATAGTCAAGGAGTGTTTCTTTATCGATTTCAATCAAAGTGAGTGTATTAGGGAAAGGATAAGAAGCAACAAGGTCACGCATGGTAATATTTGGTCCTAAACCTGGCGAATTATTAAAGAGACTACTGAAGGCTAAATCAGCTTTGAAGTATTCTCTAGCAAATTGATTAATAAAGCTAGTAAACATTGGTTTATTCAATTGAGCCTGAAAGACATTATCAATAGTCATATCTGGACCCTGTCCAATTTGAGTGTCTAACCATTCTTGGGTTTTCTTTTCTGAATAGTAGAAGAGTTTCTCAAAATCATGGTCTATATTAAATTGGTTAGTAGGGATCACATGACCTTTGAAACTACCATTATATTCAATCATCATGAATTCACTGGCGTTGTTTGCACACTGTAGACACAGAACATCATTAATGGTCACGACAAAACTACGATGTTGATGTCCACTGATAATGACGTCAATTCCTTTGATGGTGGTCAGTTTAGAACCGATATTTTCTCCTGTGAGTCTTTCAGTTGGTTCGTTAGTAATTAAGTCTCTTTCAAAGCCACCATGATAAACTACAATAACATGATCAACTTGTTGGCGAACTTGATCGACTTCTTTTTGGATGATGTCAAAGACGTCTAAGATTTTGATGTTATTGATATTCTCTGGTTTTTCCCAGTTTTCGATATAGTCGGTGACTACCCCGATAAAGGCTAGTTTTAATCCTTCTTGAGTGGTATAGATCTGAGTTTTACCCACTGGTTTTTCATCGATTAGAATGTTACAACAAAGTGGTTTAGCTTGTTGTTGATTAATATAGCGACCTAAGACCTCTTGTCCATAATTAAAGTCGTGATTACCTAAATTGTAATAATCATAGTTTAAAGCGTTAAAGGCATCGGCCATAATACTGGATTCTTCATATTTATTATTAAAGGTCGTTAAGGGTGTTCCTTGTAAGACATCGCCATTATCGATAAGGATACATTCTTGAGATTGATAATATTTTAGGGCAGTACTAAAACGAGAAAGACAAGATGAGACCCTCTCATTGTTTGTGTAAGAGTGGGATAATAAACTCCCATGCACATCGGTTGTCGCAATAATTCTAAATGGTTTCATATAAAAACCTCCACACCTATTATAGAACTTTTTTGATGCTCTCGCTTGTTTGTTTAATAACATTAGGACTAATTATTAAGTAATTAAAGAGAAAGATTATTGATAAAGGTTAGACTGTTGGTTAGAGA
>CAZVKL010000047.1:0-4713 GCA_964627845.1 uncultured Erysipelothrix sp.
TTCCACTTTCAGAAATGTTTGGATATGCGACTGACCTTCGTTCATTTACACAAGGTCGTGGTAACTATTCAATGCAATTTGATCACTATGATCCAGTTCCTAAGAGCATTGCTGAAAAGGTTGCTAAGAAAAACAGTAACTGATAATTGATTTTATATATTAAATACAGTAAAATAGTAAAAGATTTACGTTATATAACGAGGAGGATAAATTTACTATGGCAAAACAAAAATTTGACCGTTCTAAAACTCACGTTAATATTGGTACTTTAGGTCACGTCGACCACGGTAAAACAACATTAACTGCAGCTATTACTAACTATTTAGCTAAAAAGGGCGGTTCTCAAGCGAGAGCTTATGACCAAATCGATAACGCTCCAGAAGAAAAAGAGCGTGGGATTACCATCAATACTTCACACGTTGAGTATGAAACAGAAAACCGTCACTACGCACACGTAGACTGCCCAGGCCACGCTGACTATATCAAAAACATGATCACTGGTGCGGCTCAAATGGATGGAGCAATCTTAGTTGTTGCTGCGACTGATGGTCCTATGCCTCAAACTCGTGAGCACATCTTACTTGCTCGTCAAGTTGGTGTTCCACACATGGTTGTATTCTTAAACAAATGCGACATGGTTGATGACCCTGAGCTTATCGAATTAGTTGAAATGGAAGTTCGTGAACTATTAAGTGAATACGAATTTGATGGAGACAATGCTCCAGTTATCGCTGGTTCAGCTTTAAAAGCATTAGAAGGCGATCCTAAATGGGAAGAAAAAATTGACGAATTAATGAATGCGGTTGATGAGTACATCCCAGATCCAGTTCGTGAAACTGACAAACCATTCTTAATGTCAGTAGAAGACGTCTTCACAATTTCAGGTCGTGGTACAGTTGCGACTGGACGTGTTGAACGTGGTGTATTAAGACTTTCTGAAGAAGTTGAAATCGTTGGAATTAAACCAACTCGTAAAACAGTTGTTACTGGTATCGAAATGTTCCACAAAATGTTAGATGAAGCAATGTCAGGAGACAACGTTGGTGCTCTACTTCGTGGTGTAAACCGTGAAGAAGTTGAACGTGGACAAGTATTAGCTAAACCTGGTTCAGTTAATCCACACACTAACTTCAAAGCTCAAGTTTATATCTTGAGTAAAGAAGAAGGTGGACGTCACACTCCATTCGTTTCTAACTACCGTCCTCAATTCTATTTCCGTACAACAGACGTAACTGGTGTTATTCAACTTCCTGAAGGAGTTGACATGGTTATGCCTGGGGATAACATTGAAATGGTTGTTGAACTAATTGCTCCAATCGCTGTTGAGCAAGGAACTAAATTCTCTATTCGTGAAGGTGGCCGTACTGTCGGTGCTGGAAACGTTTCAGAAATTATTGGTTAATTTTAAACAAACAAATTTAAGAAGACTCTCTCAATGGGGAGTCTTTTTTAAATATTAATGGTTTTCTTCATAATTTCTTAAGATTTATACTTTATGCTATAGACGAGGTGAGAGAGATGTATTCAATTTGTGTCTGTGATGATGATAAAAACATTGTCGAAGTCATTAGTTATTATTTAAAAAATGAAGGGTATCAAGTTTTTGAAACCTTCAATGGCCAAGAAGCGTTAAACGTTATCAATGAAAATGAGATTCATCTTTTAATTATCGATATCATGATGCCTGTCATGGATGGGATTACCTCCGTACTCCAGTTAAGACAACAATCGAATATACCAGTCATTTTTCTGTCGGCAAAATCCGAAGAAACAGATAAAATCGTTGGTCTAAAGATTGGTGCCGATGACTATGTTACCAAACCTTTTAGCGCAAAGGAGTTAGTGGCCAGAGTACAATCACAAATACGTCGAACTCAATTTTTCAACAAACCACAATCCAATGAATTGATAGTGGGAAATATCACTCTGAATGATGAAACAAAAGAAGTGATGGTTGACTATAAACCAATATATTTAACCCCGCTTGAATATCAAATCCTAAAACTGCTAATGAGTAAACCCGGAAGAGTTTATTCATCTCAACAAATTTACGAAATGGTTTGGCAAGATGAAGGATATGATGTGGCTAATACAGTCGCAGTACATATCCGTCACTTAAGAGAAAAAATAGAGCTTAACCCAAAAGATCCTCGATATCTAAAAATTGTGTGGGGTGTCGGGTATAAAATCGAAAAGGAGTAAAAATTATGATGAAATTCACACTCGTTTCAGCAACCCTTTATGTCGGTTATCAAACACTGATATTGTATCGAAACAGGCTATTAAAAAAGAATACGCAATTAAAGAATATTGCTTGTCATGGTGGTCATTATGATTCGTAAGTTAACGCTTTTTTTCATCGGTTCAATCCTCTTTTGTTTGACTGTGTTTTCAGGGCTAGTCACCATTTATAACGAAAGTACTAACACGTCAGGGGTATCAACGAATGAATTTATCGAATCGGGTCGTGGCCTACAATATTTGAGTGATCAAACTTATCGTTTATTAAACGACCTCAATTTTTATCAATACGATGATCAAGGCCATTTAATTGAGAATGAATTGGATCAAATAAGGGGGCGTGAAGTCTATTCAGATTTAAGTTATGCCCTGAAAACAAAAGATACCAATGAGATTGTACTCACCAATGATCGAGAAAATATTCAAAACGAAGATCATTTTCTGAAATATTCGACCATTGATTTAGAAGAGGGAACAGTTTCTGGAGATCGCTTTATTGATGATAAGACTATTGGTTTGGATAACCACCAACTCATATTAGGGCTAACACACGACCAACCTAATTTTGTGCGGTTAAACCAAGAACATCAAGAAATTATGTCACTTAGTGATTTAAGATGGGGACTCACCCTTAGTGTTCCAGCCATTCTGTTAGGGATAATATTTTTAGTCGATTATATGAAAACATCTCAAATGAATGTTCTTAATCGGATTCCATTAGAAATATTCTCTATAGGATATGGGCTTGTGTTCGTCTTATTGACGTCTTTTTCTAGCCCGCCTCAATTGTTCTTTGACTACTATAGTTATGGGGTTTCAATCTTACATTTAATATTTCTTACCGGTTTAGCCTTTCTCTTGATGCTATGGGTTTTATTAGGCATCTTATATTTGATTAGTAACATTAAACATGGAACATTCTTTAAAAACTCACTAATATACCGACTTGGTAACACTTTATTTCACTCGACTAAACAATTCAAAAATCGAAGTAAACTTTTGTGGTTACTTCTAGGATTATTCTTATTACATTTCTTTGTCGTCATTGGGTTACGCTCAGTGACTGGTATCTTATTATTGTTTATCTTTGATCTTTATCTATTTTATCAATTTATTAAGTTAATAAACCAACAAGATCGAATCGATGATCATCTACATGCCCTAAGACAGGGGAATATTGATTTAAAATTAGATCCTACTGAATTTAATGTTCATTATGGTGAGGTCGTGGATGATATCAATAACTTAAGCCAAGGGTTCTTGACTGCAGTTGAGAAATCGTTACAAGACGAAAGAATGAGTCTTGAACTCATTACCAATGTTAGTCATGATTTAAAAACACCATTAACGTCTATTCTTAATTATGTACAACTTATTATTGACAATGAGAATCCACAGAAGCATCAAGAATATCTTCAAATTATTAAAGAAAAAGCACTTCGATTAAGTGCTTTAAGCGATGATGTGATTGAAGCGTCAAAAGCAAGTTCAGGGAAAATGGATATTCATCTGTCACAATTGAATACCTTAGAAATGTTAAACCAAGTCATGGTCGAATACCAATCCGAATTTGAAGAAAAAGGCTTGATGTTATTGATTGATGAACCATCGGTAGACTATGTTGTGTTAGCGGATAGTCAAAAACTATATCGGGTCTACCAAAATCTGTTTGAAAACATGTCTAAATATGCACTTGAAAACACACGGATTTATATTGAAGGGCATACTGTTGAAAATCGTTTAACGATTAGTTTTAAAAACATTTCTAAGAATCAACTAGGGTCTGCTGATTTAACCGCTCGCTTTGTTCAAGGTGATCAAGCGCGTAGTGAACAAGGCAATGGGTTGGGTTTAGCGATTGCGAAAGACTTATTGCGACTTCAAAATGGACAATTAAGTGTTCAGGTTGATGGTGATTTATTTAAAGCAACAATTCAATTAACTAAAGAAGCGTAGGATTTCCTGCGTTTCTTATCTTTTATAATTATGCTATAGTATTGCCATGGAAATGATAAAAAACAATCACGAATTCGAAACGTTAATACATAAAAATAAACTGAGTCTAGTTTATTTTTCTCGTTTATGGTGTGGTGTCTGTCATGCACTAAAACCACAAGTTGAGACAATCTTAAAACAATATCCTGAAGTAGCATTAGCTGAAGTGAACATTGATGATCAACCAGAGATTGGTGCTCAACAAACTATTTTTAGTGTTCCAGCGTTTATTCTATTTTATGAAGGGAAAGAATTTATGAGACAGGCTGGGTATTTAAAACTCGATCAATTACAAGATGTCTTAAATCGTTTTAGAAACTTAGAAGAGGAAGGGGAGTAATCGATGTTTCAATTTGTTGAATTAAATTTAAATGAGTTTGATGAATTTAGTCGAGGGTATACACATTCTTCTTTTACTCAAAGTGAAGCCATGGCGAATGTCCAGAAGGCACAAGGAAAACAAGTGGTTTGTTTTGG
>CAZVKL010000048.1:0-4649 GCA_964627845.1 uncultured Erysipelothrix sp.
GCTAGTTGTTTAGTACCAGTGAATTTGTTGTGTCAAAACTGTCAAAGTCGATTGAACTATCAACCAAGGGTATTCTATATGGATAAAATCCCAATCTATTCTCTTTATCGTTATGATCAAGAATTCTCTCGCTTACTTATACAATATAAAGAAGCTAGAGATGTCGTGTTAGCACCGGTCTTTTTATCTGGTCATATTTTTGAGTTAAGAAAAAGATATTGGAACAAAGCCAAAATATTAATGCCCTCATCACAAGAGAAGATCAAGGAGAGAGGGTTTAATCATCTGAGTTTAATGTATCAAGATGTATTTAACAATCTAGAGAGTCCATACATTAAACTCTCCACAAGAAAGCAGGTTGGCTTAAGTAAATCTCAGCGGGCGGATATTCACTTTGATTTAAAACAAGGGGTTACCTCTAAGTCGGTTGTCTTATTGGATGATGTTATTACGACTGGTTCGACCTTTAAGGAAGCCATCCGCTTATTACCTAATAAAAAGATACAATGTTTCAGTATTGCCTATAAGCCTTAAAAAAGTTTTGTGAATGAAGTATCAAGACTTTTTTATTTTGTCTGACAAATTGTTCTCAATTGTTGAGAAAAGCATCGAAAGTTACTCTATACTTAAACTAGGAGCTAGCAATGAACCGAAACTTACAATTAGAAATTCTAGAACTTTTAATTGATTTCAAATCCTTACCCACAAGCGAAATATCCGCTCGAATAGGATTTGATAATAAAAAAGTATGGTATGAAATTGATCAATTAAACAATTCTCTGAGATCACTTTCAACCAATGCGCTTTTTTATCATGAAGGGAATGTTTCGTTACAAATTAAAGAGAATCAATTTGAACACGCCCTAGATTTAGTTAGACATAAGAGTCAAATTATTTCTGTTGCCTTTAGGCATCCACTCATACTAATTGCGTTATTTGTAAATAAAGAATGGATGAACGTTGCCTTCTTTGAAGATCTTCTAAATTTAAGTCGAAATACAGTTCTTAATGAAATGAGAAAGTTAAAAGACTGTTTATGCGAGCATGATTTGTTATTAGATTTTAGTAGACAAAATGGGTATCGCCTAATTGGTGCAGATGATCAACAAGTGTTTCAAGTCACTGAAGCAGTCTCAACCTTAGTTACGGACACAAATAACTCACAAATAATTGACTTAATTTATCAATATGTCAATTTCAGATTAACAACCAATGAAGTAATCAATGAAATATCGATTTTATCTCAACAATTTAATGTGTCTTTTGTTTTAGAAAGATACTGGGAGTATGTTCATCTAGTAACACTCTTAAGTCAAAGAGATGACTTGGAACTAAATCTAGAAGCACAAACAATTGAATATTTTGAAAAACATCCGCTCTATGAATTTAGTCAATTACTAACAAAAAGGTTGAACTTTATCAAAAATAAAGATTTAAACATCTATTTAACCATACAACTATTAGGTGCTATACAAGGGAGTGCTCATTCATATAAAGATGAGCGATTCATTAATCTTGCCAATGATATTATTCAACGAATCAATGTTCTGACAGTCGGAGCCTTAGGGGATGAAATATCTAAGACACTACCTAATACGCTTTATCAACATTTAGTACCAGCTTATTATCGATTAAAGTATGGCATTAAAGCGAGTAATCCATATACAGAGAAAATTAAATCAGAATATCGAGATTTATTTGAATTAGTCTCAAGAGCGTTATATCCACTAGAAGTATTATTAGATAAGAAAATACCAGATAGCGAAATTGCTTATTTCACCATTCACTTTGGAGGGCATATTCGCTTTAGTGAAGAAACAACCCGAAATTTATCAGCATTAATATTAAACCCACGTGGTATAAGTACTTCAATCCTATTACAAGCTCAGTTAAAAATGTTATTTCCAACATTGGCGTTTAGAGTTGTTGACTCGCTCTCAAAGTTAGAAGAGATTGGGATTAATGAATATGACATGATCTTTAGTACGATACCAATCAATAATGAGAAAGAGGTCTTTCACATTAAACCAATTCTGAATTGGGTTGAACAAGAATTACTTATAAAAAAAGTAAATGAAGTGTTCTTACTTCAAGAAACCAATGATGATTATATCTTAGATAATATTCTAAAGATAATTGCTCGTCATACAGATATTAAAGACAAAAAGAAATTAACTGATGAGTTGTCACTTCAGTTATATAAATCTAAGTTTAGATGGGAGGAGAAAAATTTGGAAGAATTGTTGAAACAATCATTCATTCAATACACAGATGAGAAACTGTCCTGGGAAGAGGCAATTCGAGTCGCGTCAATCCCTCTTTTGAAAGAGAACTACATAAAAGAGAGTTATGTTGATGCAATGATTGAAACCGTCAGGAAGATAGGGCCTTATATTGTCTTAGCTCCAAAAGTGGCAATTCCTCACGCCCGACCAGAGGATGGAGCAAACAAGATGGGAATTAGTCTATTAAACTCAACACAACCCATTTCTTTTGAGTTTGATAATTCAGACAATGATGTTCACTTAATTTTTGTCTTAAGTGCCATCGACAATTCCAGTCATCTCACCGCATTACAACAGTTATCTTATCTCTTAGATGATGATGAGAATATTGAAGTAATGATCCAAGAAAAAGATAGAGAAAAACTCTATCAATTTATCCTAGAAAACAGTAAGGAGGAGAATTAATGATCACAGTCATAACCGTATGTGGTAACGGGATAGGAAGTTCTTTAATGTTAAAGATGAAGATTGAAGAAATCGCACGCGAAAACAATATTGATATTAGTGCAGAATCAATCGACTCGAACGCTGCAGTTGGACGAAAAGTCGACTTAGTCGTTACCGTCAAAGAATTTGAGAACATCTTCCCAAAAGATCAAAGAGTAGCCATTACACGCAGTTATATGAACAAAAAGAAAATAACTGAAGATGTATTACCAGTTTTACAAGAGTTAGCTGAAAACAAAGGAGTTTAGAGAGGGGAACTATGGAAAATATTTTAAATTTCTTTACTGACATTCTACAAGAACCAGCATTTTTAATGGGTCTAGTCGCCCTAGTTGGTTTAATCGCATTAAGACAACCTAAACACAAAGTACTAACCGGTACATTAGGACCAATCATTGGTTATTTAATGTTATCAGCAGGGGCAGATGTAATCGTCTCTAACCTTGATCCATTATCGGCCATGATTCAACATGGATTTAACATCCAAGGGGTAGTCCCAAATAACGAAGCAGTTGTATCAATCGCTCAAACCTTACTAGGTGTAGAGACCATGAGTATTTTAGTCGCAGGATTAATCTTTAACTTAATCATTGCGAGATTTACTCGATACAAATACGTCTTCTTAACAGGACACCACTCATTCTTTATGGCTTGTCTATTATCCGCTGTATTAGGGGCAATCGGATTCGCTGGATGGGCATTAATTTTAATCGGTGGTTTCTTCCTTGGAGCGTGGTCATCCATTTCTCCAGCCATCGGACAAAAATACACATTATTAGTTTCTGATGGTGACGAAGTCGCCATGGGTCACTTCAGTTCTATCGGTTACTATATCTCAGCTTGGATCGGAACATTAGTCGGTAAAAACTCTAAGAGTACTGAAGAAATTAAAGTTCCAGAATCATTAAGCTTTATTAGAAATACAACTATTTCTACCGCACTAACAATGATTGTTATTTATCTAATCGCTGCTATCGCTGCTGGTGGAACATTTATTACTGAAAACTTATCAGGTGGAACTAACCCTTATGTCTTCTCAATTCTCTCCGGGTTGAAATTCGCGGTTGGTGTCGCCATCGTTTATGCGGGGGTCCGTATGATTCTTGCCGACCTAATCCCAGCATTCCAAGGGATTGCCAACAAAGTTATTCCTAACGCTGTTCCAGCTGTTGACTGTGCTGTTTTCTTCCCATATGCACCAACTGCTGTCATCGTAGGATTTATCTCTTCATTTATCGGTGGATTAATCGGAATGTTCGTCTTAGGAGCAATGGGCTCTGTACTGATAATTCCTGGCTTAGTCCCTCACTTCTTCTGTGGAGCAACTGCCGGTATTTATGGTAACGCAACCGGTGGACGTAAAGGTGCCGTTATCGGAGCCTTCGTCAATGGTTTATTATTAGCCTTCTTACCAGCATTCTTAATCCCAGTTTTAGGTGAATTAGGATTTGCCAACACAACCTTTGGTGATGCAGACTTTGCCGCAATCGGAATCTTAATTGGACAATTAAATAACCTATTTGGAAATATGGGGGTTTATATCCTAATTGGTGTTGTTGTCATCGTACTCGCATTACCATCTTTCTTGAGACCATCAAAAGAAGCTCTTAACAACGTTTACGAAGAAGAGCTAGAGATTAAAGAAGTCCCAAGACGATAAATTATAAGTACTGTACTAACTCAGGAGCAACTTCGGTTGCTCTTTCTTTTAGTTCAACTAGAGTTGGCACTGATGTTTGACCACCATAGCGCTCAACAGAAATCGAAGCACAAAGAGAAGATAGCTTAATTGTATCAACCAGTGGAATGTCTTTATTAATCCCATAAGCAAACATCCCATGGAAAATATCACCCGCCCCGGTAGTATCTAAAACATCGGCTTGATAAGCTTTGATATGTTTAATTTCATTATCTTTA
>CAZVKL010000049.1:0-4642 GCA_964627845.1 uncultured Erysipelothrix sp.
AAATTGACACCGTTTTCATTTGATTTATTTATCACAAAATCATTAAAAGAATGTGAATGGTTGCTTAATAATGCTATAATAAGTGCGACATATAGGAGGAAAACTAATGAGTAAACAAACCGTACGTGATATTGATGTTAAAGGTAAAAAAGTCTTAGTTCGCGTAGATTTTAATGTGCCTTTAAAAGATGGAAAAGTTGCTGATGACAACCGTATCGAAGCAGCTCTACCTACGATCAAGTATTTATTAGAACAAGATGCCAAAATTATCTTACTCTCTCACTTAGGAAAAGTAGACCACAAAGACCCTGAGAAAACAGAGAAAGACAAAGCGAAGAATAATATGGCTCCAGTGGCTGAAAAGCTACAAGAAAAAGTGGATGCTCGCGTAATCTTTGTTGACACAACTCGTGGAGAACAACTCGATAAAGCAGTTGAAGAGTTAAAAGAAGGCGAAATTATTTTAGTTCAGAATACTCGCTATGAAAAAGGTGAGAGTAAGAACGATCCTGAACTTGCTAAATACTGGGCTTCATTAGCCGATGTCTTCGTCTCTGACGCATTTGGATCTGTCCATAGAGCACACGCAAGTACTGTTGGTGTCGCTGATTACCTTGATAGTGCTTCTGGTTTCTTAGTTGCTAAAGAAATCGATGCCTTATCAAGTGCACTCGATAACCCACAAAGACCATTTGTGGCAATTTTAGGTGGAGCTAAAGTATCGGATAAGATTGGTCTTATCGAACATTTACTAGACATTGCAGATAAAGTTATTATCGGTGGTGGTATGGCTTATACTTTCGCAAAAGCGAAAGGATATGAAGTGGGTACTTCATTATTAGAAGAAGACAAAGTTGAACTCGCCAAAGAAATCATGGAGAAAGGTAAAGACAAATTAGTGTTACCTGTTGATACAGTGGTTGCTAAAGAGTTTAATGAAACTTCAGATTCTAAGACTGTTCCAGCGGATGGTATCCCAGCTGATTACATGGGCTTAGATATTGGACCTAAAACAATTGAATTATTTAGAGAAGAACTTCAAGGTGCTAAGACTGTTGTCTGGAATGGACCGATGGGTGTCTTCGAAATGGATAAATTCGCGACAGGAACTTTAGAAATTGCGAAAGCGATTGTTGAACTTGAAGGAGCTAACACCATTATTGGTGGTGGTGATTCTGCTGCTGCCGCAATCAAACTTGGTTTCAAGGATAAGTTCACTCATATTTCTACAGGTGGTGGCGCATCCATGGAATTCTTAGAAGGTAAAGAACTTCCTGGTGTTGCCGCAATTAAAGATAAGGAGTAATGAAGATGCGTAAACCAATTATTGTTGGAAACTGGAAAATGAACAAACTTTCCAAAGATGCAATGGATTTTGTTAAAGAAGTCGATGGAAAGCTACACGATGCTGGAGACTTTGGGATTGCCCCTCCATATACAGCGCTTTGGACGGCTCAACACTATGCTGAAAACTTAATTGTTGCGGCACAAAACGTACATTTTGAACCTTCTGGTGCATACACCGGGGAAGTGTCAATTGAAATGTTACAAGAGCTTGGCATTAAATGGGTCATCTTAGGCCACTCTGAACGTCGTCAGTATTATAATGAAACGGACGAAGCCATCAACAAGAAAGTGAAAGTCTGTTTAGAAAATGGACTGACACCAATTGTTTGTGTGGGTGAAACCCTAGAAGAGTTCGAAGCTGACAAAACTGAAGAAGTGGTTCGTCGTCAAACAAGAGATTGCCTCGCCAATTTAGAGGGTGATGTTAATTCTATTGTTATCGCTTATGAGCCGGTTTGGGCTATTGGAACTGGTAAATCAGCAACGAAAGAAATTGCTCAAGACACATGTGCTTTAATTCGTGATGAACTTAAGAATGTCTTGTCACAAGAGGCGGCAGAAGCAATCCGTATTCAATACGGTGGATCGGTCAAACCAGATAATATTGCTGAATACTTAGCTCAACCTGATGTGGATGGTGCCCTAGTGGGTGGAGCTTCACTCAAGGTTGATTCATTCTTAGAACTAGTTAATGCGGTAAAATAAAAAAAACAGGAGGAGAAAATTTATTATGCCTATTATTATTGATGTATATGCTCGCGAAGTCATCGACTCTCGTGGGAATCCAACGATTGAAGTTGAAGTAACAACAGAATCTGGTGCGTTTGGACGCGCTATGGTCCCAAGTGGGGCTTCTACTGGTGAAAGAGAAGCACTCGAACTTAGAGATGGTGATAAGGGCCGTTACGGTGGTAAAGGAGTTCTTAAAGCTGTTGAAAACGTAAATGAAATCATTTATGAATCAGTGGTTGGATTAGACGTTCGTGAACAAAACGTGATTGACCAAGTTATGATTGACTTAGATGGAACAGATGACAAGTCTAAACTTGGTGCTAACGCAATCTTAGGGGTATCTATGGCTGCTGCTCATGCTGCTGCTGAATATTCTGGTATGCCACTTTATAAATACTTAGGTGGGTTCAATGCGAAAGAACTACCAGTCCCTATGATGAACGTCATCAATGGTGGTTCACACGCGGACTCTTCTGTTGATTTCCAAGAATACATGATTATGCCTGTTGGCGCTAAATCACTTAAAGAAGCATTACGTATGGGTGCTGAAACATTCCACGCTCTTAAGAAAGTACTTAAGGACAAAGGACATGTTACCGCAGTTGGAGACGAAGGTGGTTTCGCTCCTAACCTCGCTTCAAATGAAGAACCTTTAGAAGTGATTGTTGAAGCGATCAAGAAAGCCGGTTACAAACCTGGTGAAGAAATCGCTATCGCAATGGACGTGGCTGCTTCTGAATTCTATGATGGAAAACAATATGTTCTTTCTAAATCTGGTGGAGATAAACTTTCTTCAGAAGATATGATTGACTTACTAGAAAAATTCGTCGACAAATATCCGATTGTTTCAATCGAAGATGGACTTGCTGAAGGCGACTGGGACGGTTGGAAAAAACTAACTGATCGTTTAGCTGACAAAATCCAAATTGTTGGGGATGACCTATTTGTTACTAACACAAAGATTTTAAGAGAAGGGATTGAAAAAGAAATCGCTAACTCAATCTTAGTTAAAGTAAACCAAATTGGAACCTTAACTGAAACATTCGATGCTATGGAACTTGCTAAGAGAAATGGATATACAGCTGTTGTCTCACACCGTTCTGGTGAAACTGAAGATACGACGATTGCTGATATCGCTGTCGCATTCAATGCTGGTCAAATTAAGACTGGTTCAATGAGTAGAACAGACCGTTTAGCGAAGTATAACCAACTTCTTCGTATTGAAGATGAACTTGGTGAAGTGGCTCGCTACGCTGGTGCTAAAACATTCTATAACAAGAAATAGATATTCACTAAACTACACCTTCGGGTGTAGTTTTTTTATTGGTTCTTTATCGTGTTCTAATAAATAGCAACGACACTAACTTTCGTTATTACCATAAAAAGTCCTATCCCGTAGCGGGTAATGTCACCAATCAATTGGAAGATTAAATAATCCCAGAAAAATTGTTTCGTGTTAAACTATTAGTTAGAAAAGAGAATGAATTATGATCAAGATGATAGCCAGTGACCTCGATGGGACCTTATTAAACTATGCCCATTCCAGTGATAAACTTGTATTCGAAGCAATCGACTTAGCCCTAGAAAACAACATTGTTTTTGTCGTGGCAACCGGCCGAGCCATCCTAGATAATGGAGAAAGTTTAGGCCTTGCAGACAAAGACATCTATATTATCAGTAATAACGGGGCCATTATCAAAGATGGGGAGGGAAACGTATTGTATCAGAAACAATTACCCAAAGAATTTATAAAAGACACCCTAGAGAAATTCCCTCATTTTGCCTTCGACTTAATCACCTTAGAAGATAGTTTAGTCAACGCTAGTGAACAAGTGTATCGCTCCAGTTTTAAAGCGGAGCGATTCATTAATCGAACAGCGTTCAGACTCGCAAAGAAACGGTTCACTAACTACTTCATTAAGGGGAAACGCTTTGAAGTCCCCATCGATGAACTAATCAACTACCCAATTGTTAAGATGAATTGTCGAGTCCCAAACGAAGCGGATAAACAAGCGTATCTAGAACATATCAATCAATACCCATCGGTCATGAACCTGCCATTTTCAAACCGAATCTTTGAAGTCACCGATAAAGAGGTCAACAAAGGAATGGCTGTCACGTTTTTAGCCAACCATTTAAACATTCCACACAATCAAGTGGTTGTCTTTGGGGACGGTGGAAATGATGCACCCATGTTAGAAGCATTCGAACATAGTTATGCCCCTAAGAACGCTTCAACAAGAACGAAACGTGCCGCCAAAGAAGTTTTAGGCCATTATTGGTTTAGATCGGTCCCAAAGAAAATCATTCAACTTATTAAAGAAGAAATGGTAATTGAAAACAAGAAAGGGTGAATCAACAATGGACGCACAAGATTTTGATGCATGGTCTAAAAGTTATGATGAGTCTGTCTTAAAACAAGAAACATATCCATTTGCCGGTTATGATGAGATCGTTGAAGAAGTCATTAACCAAACAAATGGACAAAAGGTATTGGATTTAGGCATTGGAACCGGAAACATTGCCAGCCAACTGGTTGAGCGTGGTCTTGATATAATAGGAT
>CAZVKL010000050.1:0-4556 GCA_964627845.1 uncultured Erysipelothrix sp.
TTTGAGCAAATGGTAGGTTTAAAAGGAGTGACCCTACAAGAATTACTCCTAAGAAACTGATCGCAATTTGTTTGGTAATACTTAATTTTCTAAGTGATATCATCGTTAGATACAGGCACTTTGTGTGCCTTTAGTAATGGTTCCTACTGCGGTTGTATTGTCCTTAATATCGACAGTGATAATGGCTCCTGCACCAATCTTTGCGTTATCACCAATTACAACTGGACCGATGATTTGAGCATGTGCTCCTACCATAACATTGTTGCCTAAATGTGGATGTCTACAGCCTTCACTGGCAGTCCCACCTAATGTAACACCATGGTATAGGATACAGTCATCTCCGATGCGGGAGGTTTCTCCAATCACGATTCCATTACCATGATCGATAAATAATCGCCGACCAATTCTTGCCCCTGGATGTATCTCAATTTGAGTAAAAAATCGACCAAGTTGAGAGGTTAATCGTGCTAAGAAGTAAAGTCGAGTCTTATAGAGAAAATGAGCTACCCGATAAAAGCCTAAAGCATGTAATCCAGGATAGAGTAATAAAACTTCTAAAAGCGAATGCGCTGCGGGATCGAGTGCTTTGATTCTTCTTGCGGTCTCAAACATCCAACGCTTCCAATTTACTAGAGATTAAGCCTAATACATATTCTAAATCTTCTGGGTTTTTCTCAAAGTCTAAATGATCAACATTGATTTTTAATAATGGTGAGATTGTATATTGATCAAAGAACGATGAATATTGATCATGTAAATTTTGCCAATATTCTCTTTCAACAATTTGTTCAAAGTCTAATCCGCGTTTACGGATACGTCGAATGGCTTCATCGACACTGACTTCTAAATAAATCATTAATTTTGGAGCTTCAACATGTTCTAACATGTTTTCTAATAGTTCTTCGTAGGTGTCATATTCGACATCTTCCATCTCATTGTTGAGATGAAGTAACTTCGCAAAGATGGCATCCCCATAAATGGATCGATCTAAGACCGATTTTTCAATTTTACAAGCTTCTTTAATATGTTTAAAACGTTTATTTAAAAAGAAAATTTGTAACGGAAAAGAATAGCGTTTACGATCATAGTAAAACTTTTCTAAAATTGGGTTGTCAAAAACAGGTTCCTCAAAAGTGGTATATCCCAGTTTTTGGATATGTCGCATTAAAGAGCTTTTTCCAACTCCTACAACGCCTTCAATAACAATCATATTTGCGTGCTCCTTGTCGTTTATGACACTTAATAATTCTTTATATGATTTCATCTTTATTGTTCCAGTTTAAAGATTACATCCTTAACAATTCTTTGTAATTCTTTGTTTACCACTTGATCGATAGTGCCATCATCACTGGCTTTTGTGAGTGCTGGATCGATTGGTAATGAAGCTAGTAAGTCCAAGTCATAATCTTTAATTAGAGAAGTTGTTCTGCCTTCCCCAAATGGATAGATTTTTTCATCACAGTTTGGACATTGCATCCATGACATGTTTTCGACAACGCCTAAGACCTCAACGTTCATTTGTTCAGCCATCTTGACGGCTTTTGAAACTACCATTGACACTAAGTCTTGAGGGGTTGTGACTAAGACAATCCCTGATAATGGAAGTGATTGAAAGACGGTTAATGGGACATCCCCTGTTCCTGGTGGCATGTCGACAAATAGAACATCTAAATCTTCCCATAATACTTTGGTATAAAACTCTTTGACTGCATTAGCAATCATTGGGCCACGCCAAACAATGGGTGTATCATCGGTTTCTAATAACATATTGGCAGAAATAATTTTGATTCCCTCTGAAGAAGCCATTGGAATCATGCCTTCATCCGTTCCTCTTGCTTTATCGTGAATATTAAACATACGCCCAATGGATGGTCCAGTAACATCAGCGTCTAATATGCCTACATTGAAACCACTCTGTAGGGCAGCTGTAGCTAGTAAACCTGTCACCATTGACTTACCGACGCCTCCTTTTCCTGAGACGACTGCTATTATATGTTTAATTTTTGTTGTTTTATGAGGTCTAGCCCCAAACGGATTAAACCGTGCTTCATCTTGTTTACTCATCAATCTGTTCTCCTATCCTAAACTGACATCTAATATCATCATAATCACAAATCCTAATATGACACCTAAAGTTGCATAATGACTCCCAGTATGGGAGGATGCTTGGGCTTCAGGGATTAATTCTTCGACAACAACATAAATCATGGCTCCAGCCGCAAAGGCTAAAGCATATGGTAATAAACTTGCCATTGAAGCGACTAAAATCGCACCGATCACTCCAGCAATTGGTTCTACTAATCCAGAGGCTTGTCCATACATAAAGGATTTCATGCGTGATAATCCTTCTCGTCTTAATGGAATAGAGACAGCTGCCCCTTCTGGGAAGTTTTGTAGCCCTATCCCAATGGCAATAGTCAATCCTCCATAAACTAAGGCAGGGTTTTGACTGACACCAGCTGCACCAAAGGCGACACCTACGGCGAGCCCTTCTGGAATATTATGGAGCGTAATCGATAAAACTAATAAAATACTTCTTCTGAGTCGAGTATCGATTCCTTCAGGTTCTGCCCCTTTTTGAAAGTGCATATGAGGAATCAATTTATCAGCCACATACAAAAACAGTGCGCCTATCGAAAATCCTATAGCCGCTATCAGTGCAGCATTACGCCCTTGATCAACTGCCATGTTAATAGCAGGATCGAGTAAGGACCAAAAACTTGCGGCAATCATCACTCCAGAAGCAAATCCTAACATACTGTTTAGTACATTCTGATTAATTTCTTTAAAGAAGAAAACTAAGCTTGCTCCTAAGGCGGTCATGAAGTATGTAAATAATGTACCGATTAAGGCCATTTGCCATGGTTCTAAACTTAAAAACCAATTCATTATTTTCCCCTGCTTTCCTACAATATTATAAAGACTTATTGTTTAAATTACAATTGAGATAGCACTTTGAGGGCTTCTTGTCTTTGGAATTCTTTTAGTGATTCTGGATGCTCGATTCTGAGCTTACTTCCTTGTTCTAAGATGAAGCGTTTGGCTCGAGCTAATGTATAAAACTTAATCTCAACGTTTTCTTCATCAACAATTTGATGATCGGAGATTTTAAATTCTTTAAGGTAATTTGTGTCAAAAAGTTTTCCTTTAAGAATGATTGGCTTTTCGATTTTAAATCCTTGAGCACTTAAATGAGCATTTAAATTAAAGGATTCTTCTTTTATAAATTTTTTATCATTTATAGTCAGGGAGTTTATTCGATCTAGTCTAAAGGTGCGAACGTCTTTATAACGTTGATAGCCGATGACATACCAAGCGATGTCTACTTGAAAGATATCGTATGGTTCAAATTCATATATTTTGTTGTTTTGATAATGAATCGTAGTTATATTTTGGTTCATGATTGCTTGTTGGAAGCTTGCGATACGCTTTTCTAATTCTTGATAATCCATATTAAGTTGTTGAGTATTATGAATACTAATATTTAGGTGACCTTGTTCATAATTTCCGATGATTTTTGAATAGGCCTGTTTAAAGTGATCATTAATTAATGGATTGTCCGAAGTGATGATACTATGATAGGCATCCTGTAGTGCTTTTAACTCTGTATAGGTAAGCTCTGTCACAGGGAAAAAGGAGCTATTCACTAAGCGATAGCCCCCATATCTTCCTTTAATCGTTTCAATTGTATAGCCAACCATTTCTAACTGATTTCGTAAGCGTTGGACATTCTTTTCTGATATTTCTAGTTGTTGCGCTAACGCTTGTTTTTTAACAATTCCTTGTGTTTTTAAAATTAATAGTAGTTTAATTGCTAAAGAGATTTGATTCATAGATAGATTCACTTTCTACAACATGAAGCGTTGTATTGAGACGTCTGAAGTCATATTCATTGCGAATGATTTTATTTAATCGTCCTAAACTTAAATATGGCAATGTATCCGATATATAAACATGACATTCAGGATTTAAAATTTGACCTTGATGAATGTATAAACTGAGTGTATTGTTAGTGAACGCTTGGGTGTATTCTAATTTAAAATTAATAGACAAGTTCTTGGACACTTCAACTAAACCAGGTTGACGACTGTCAATAAGTCCAATGACATTGAGGACTGGTCGTAAAATCAGTTGATTTTCATTTAAGAGATCATAGTAGACTCCTACATTTTTAAGAATTTGTTTGCCATAATGACAATCCATATAAAAATTAATGGCGTCTTGTTTTGTTTCAAAGACTAAGGTTACTTCTTCGTTTAATACCATGCTTGTTTTAAAAAACTTTTGAAAGGTTCCATGTTGTAAACGAATTAATTCAGAGAGATCGTCATATTGTAGACCATCAAATTTTGAAAGTGATGATAATAATTGATTTAAATTGATTTTTTTAGTCATAGTGTGTACCTCTTTCCTTTGTAGGTTTACTATAACACTATAACAGGACATAACCTGTCCACATATCAAAGTATAGCATAAAAAAAGAAAGAACTTGAACATTCTTTCTTTTTTCTTTACCTGGCAACTTGTTATCTTGACTCAGAGAGCTATTTTCACCG
>CAZVKL010000051.1:0-4420 GCA_964627845.1 uncultured Erysipelothrix sp.
TAAACAGCGGACTTTTGAGTTTCATATAAACTTCTTGATATTATTCCCACTCAATACTACCAGGAGGTTTCATGGTGATATCATAGACAACACGATTAATCCCTACAACTTCGCTCGTAAAACGATTAGAAATTCTTCTTAGTAAATTATATGGGATATCCGCAAAATTAGCGGTTATTGCATCCCTAGAATGAACAGCCCTAATCGCAACCACATGCTCATAAGATCGTTTATTATCCTTAATACCAACTGTTTGAAGAGGAGTAATTATCGTAAAATACTGCCAAATATTAAGGTTTTGTTTCTGAATTTCCTCACGAAGAATTAAATCAGATTCCTTCACCATTCGTAACTTATCCTGAGTTACTTCCCCAATAACTCTAATCCCTAAACCAGGACCAGGGAAAGGTTGTCGATTAACAAAGTAATCTGGTAAACCTAAACCACTACCTACTTTTCGAACTTCATCTTTAAAAAGGTATTTAAGAGGTTCAACCAACTCAAACCCTAACTCTTCAGGTAAACCCCCTACATTATGATGTGACTTAATAATATTCTCTTTATTTGATTCAATCACATCAGAATAGATAGTCCCCTGAGCTAAGTATTTAACACCCTCAAGTTTCTTAGCCTCTTCCTTAAAGACCTCAATAAACTCATTACCAATAATTTTACGCTTCTGTTCAGGATCAGTAACTCCTTTAAGCTTATCTAAGAAACGCTGTCTAGCATCAATAACAATCAGATTCAAATTAAACTGTTCTTCAAAAGCTTCCTTAACCTGTCTTACCTCATGTTTTCTCATTAAACCATGATCAACAAAAACAGCCGTCAACTGATTACCAATTGCCTTAGAAATCAAAGCAGCAACAACACTAGAATCTACACCACCAGATAGACCTAAGATAACACGATCATCTTTTACTTGTTCTTGAATCTCTTTAATCTGTTGTTCAATAAACTTTTCCACCGTAAAGTTCTTTTCAACTTTACAAACATTTTCAATAAAGTTCTTAATCAAAATCTTACCATTAGGTCGATCATTGACTTCAGGATGAAATTGAACACCATAAATGTCTTTTTCTTTATGCTTAATAATCGCATAAGGACTCTTATCTGTGTGACCAAGACTCTCAAATTCTTCAGGTAGTTTAGTCACAACATCATAATGTTCCATATGGAAAAGTTCTTGTTTATTTAAATTGTCAATTAAAGGTGAATCTTGAGTAAAATTAACCAACTGTAAATCTCTCTCAATTTCATTAAGACGAGTCACATCCCCACCAAAATGATGAGCCAAAAGTTGAACTCCATAACAGATACCCAAAACCGGAATCCCCAAATCAAGGATTTCTTGGTTTAACTGCTTAGAACCCTCCTCATAGACATGGTCACTAGAACCACTAAGAATAATTCCCTTAGCATCTTTCAACTCATTCACATCCACATCATATGGGAGCAATAAGCTAAAGACATCCAAGTCTCTCACCATCTTAACAATATCTTGAGAATACTTTGAACCATAGTCTAAAACGATAATTTTATCGGCCATGATAATTAGGTGCCTCCTTTACAATCGTCACATCATGTGGATGGCTTTCCTTTAAGCCATTACCAGAAATTAACACAAAACGGGATTTAATCTTTAATTCTTCAATCGTACTACAGCCACAATAGCCCATACCAGATCTTAGACCACCCACCATTTGATAGCAGGTATCCTTCATCGGACCCTTGTAGGGAACAGTCGCCTCAATACCCTCAGGAACCAGTTTATCCAATTCTTTCACTCCCCCTTGGAAATAACGATCGGAAGAACCTCTTTGCATAGCCGAAAGTGAACCCATACCAACATATGATTTAACCTTCTTACCATAGACTTCCATTACTTCCCCAGGCGTTTCTTGTGTTCCAGCAAACAAACCACCCAGCATCACACAGTCTGCCCCAGCAGCTAACGCCTTCACAATATCCCCTGATTGAGTGATACCACCATCAGCAACAATACCAACATCATATAATTTAGCCACTTGATACACATCACTAATGGCCGTAAGTTGTGGAACACCCACACCAGACACCACTCGAGTGGTACAAATCGAACCAGGACCAACGCCCACTTTCACACAAGTCGCTCCAGCATAAATTAAGTCAGTTGCAGCCTGAGCCGAAATAATGTTACCAGCCATAATATCCAAATCAGGAAATTCAGTCGAGATTGCCTTCACTGTATCAATAATTCCCTTAGAATGACCATGCGCTGAATCCACAGTAATAATATCCACACCCGCATCAACTAATGCTTGAACACGCTTAATCGTTTCCTGTCCAACACCAACCGCAGCACCAGCCAACAATTGACCATTTGAATCAAGACAGGCTGACTCTGAACCAGGCTTTGTTTGTTTTACCTGTCTAACCATCTCAGCCTGATCCTCAATTGGCATATTCTTATGAATAATCCCTAAGCCACCCTCCTGAGACATCGCAATTGCCATCGTCTGTTCAGTGACCGTATCCATTGCGGCAGACAATAACGGTATGTTCAATTTAATCTTTTTGGTTAATTGAGTATGCACCTCAACATTACTAGGTACAACTGTCGAATAATCCGGTACTAACAAAACATCATCAAAAGTGACCCCTTGTTTTATAATCTTTCCATTTAAAGAATCCATGACCTCTCCCTCACTTGCTTTAACATAGATTATCACAAAATTTCTTTTTAGGTATTAAAAAATTAGAAGCAGTTGCTTCTAATCATCCATTGCCCACTGAGGGACATATTCATTTCTACGAATTAAAACCGTTTTTTGGAAAGCAGTTTGATTTAAAAACTCCAAACAAGCCATCTGTTCTTGTTCGCTACATCCAATCAAACATTTAATATCCATTCCCTTTTGTAAGATATCAACACCTACAATAATTGCATCACAACGCTTATTTGGTAATGACCCTCTAAAAGCACGTGTCACAATTGTATCTTCCTTATCAGGATCAGTTAGGTATCCATATTCTATCGGATAAACTAAATTGGGGTACTGGGGATGTATATCTCCCTGTTTACGAATACGTTTATAATCCAAAGACAAAATAAGGGTATCAAGTTTTTGCCAAAAATAGGCATTGTTCATAATCTGTTCCATTCATATCCTCGCTTTAGATATTATACATTGAAACTCCTTTTCTGTAAACGAAATAGATGACTTTCAAGGTATAAATCAAAAAAAGTAACAAAATTGAACATTTGTCACTTTCTTTCATGTAATAAAATGTCATTTAATAACATTGTACTTTAAACTCAGAACATTTATAATAACCCTATGAAAAGAAAATTACAACTCGTCATTGCATTAGTTTTGATACTATTAGGAGTCTTCCTATTAGCACTACCACGCCTATCAACACAGATGATTAAAAATGAATCTGGACAAGCACTCCAACGTTTAGAACAAATTAATCCTCAACAACTTAGAGATAATGCCCAAAAGGAAGTTGAATTTGACTTTGACGTCATCGACTCAATCAATGTCCAAGACACCTTCACCGGCGGCCTCTCAAGAAATGTTCTAGGCAGTCAAAGTTTAATCGATAAATATGAACAAGATATGGTCGGACAACTGATTATCGAAGAACTCAATATTGATTTAGCCATTTACAACGGAATCAATAACGAGAAACTTCTCATTGGATCAACCACAATGAAACCAGGACAAGTTATGGGTCAAGGGAATTATTCAATCTCCAGTCATTACACTGATGGAAGAGATGTTTTATTCAACCGACTACCCGACATCAAAACAGGCATGGTCGTCAAAATCACCGACAAAGAAACAGTCTATGAATATGTTATATACGAGACAGCCTTAGTCGATGCGACAGCCACCTATCTTATTGAAGATGCTCAAGCAAATCAACATGGTTCTCCAATCATTTCATTAATGAGCTGTTATTATTTCAACCATCCAGATCAACGATGGTTCGCCTTCGGAGAACTCGTCAATACTTATCCATATCAATAGCCTAGTAGTAGGCTATTTTTTTAATTCAAAAGTAGAATCACAATATAATATAAAATCGGACCCAACAACGCAGGTAAGTAATTAGCCACCTTAAGTTTTAAAATACCCAATAAATCAAGCGACATCGCAAAAATTAATAAAGAACCAATAGCCGAAATTTCATTAATCACCGCATCACTCAATAACGGTTGTAAGAATCCAGCAAACACTAAGATCGTCGCCTGATACAAAAAGACAAACGGACCCGACAACATAACACTAGGCCCATAAATAGCCCCATAAATAATCGAACTAGTCGTATCCAAGACAATCTTAAAAATCATTATCGACGGATCGTTTCTTAAACCAATATTTAACGGACCAATGATTGCCATCGAACCAATGCATTGAATCATAAA
>CAZVKL010000052.1:0-3697 GCA_964627845.1 uncultured Erysipelothrix sp.
GGGAATTAAAGAAGCTGTCGATAACGCATTAGAACAAGCTAAATAACAAAACAAAGGAGCTGTAACGAAATAGATATTTACAAACATATCTATGAGCGTTATCGCTCTTTTTCTTTTTTTGGGTAATCTTGTAATATTGATGAAAGGGCTTATGTGGGTGATCACCTTGAACCATAAATGGATTTATGTTAGGGTCAACAAGGCAGCTTAATTCGTAACAGAAACGGGGAAACCAATCTTTTGGGGCGTATCAATTTGAGGGATACCCTTAATCCTAGCCCATCAGCTAACCTCGTAAGCAGTAAGGGAGAGTTTATTTTTAATAAATATTTTTTGTTGCGACTTGCTTTTCAGCTGTTTAGAAAGGTGAGTTTTTTTATGAAGAAAATCGTTTTAGTTTTACTTGGATTGTTGTTAATCTCATTTCCGATACAAGCTCAATCCAAAACAATCCAGATGGCTGACGCTGGGTGGGATTCCATTAAATTCCACAATAGTTTAGCAGGGGAGATTATTAAAGAGCTTCATGGCCTTGATTACCAAGAAGTTCCAGGATCATCCACAATATTATTAGAAGGTCTCCATCAAAATGAAATTGATATCTACATGGAAATGTGGACGGATAATTTAGCATCCTACGATGATGATTTAGCTCAAGGAAAATTTGTTGAGTTAGGAAATAATTTTGATGATAACGACCAAGGCTTTTATGTGCCACAATATGTGATTGATGAAAATCCAGAATTAACGACCGTGGCTGACTTAGTTGACTATGCCCATCTTTTCCCTGATGAAGATAATCCAGATCGAGCTCGTATCTATGGCGCAATCCCTGGATGGGAAGTAGATGACATTATGCATAACAAATATCTGCATTATAATTTAGATGAACAATTTGAATATTTTAGACCAGGGTCGGATGCTGCTTTATCGGCCGCATTAATCAATGCCTATGATAAGAAAGAACCTATCGTGGCTTACTACTGGGAACCAACCTGGCTCATGGGTATGTATGACTTTGTTAAGTTAGAAGATGCTCCATATAATCCAGAAACCTATATGAATGGTGAAACAGAGTTACCACCCGTACGAGTCAGTATTGGCGTGAGTAATGAATTCTATCAAGCCTATCCTGAAGTGGCTGAGTTTTTAATGAAATATGAAACAAGCAGTGATATGACATCTCAAGCGTTGGCTCATATTCAAGAAACAGGCGCTAGCTATCAAGAAACAGCTCAGTGGTTTATTCAAGAGAATGACCATTTATTAGACGAGTGGTTAACCGCTGATCAAGCGGCACAAATTAGAGAGAGTTGGTCACAAGAAGCGGATGAGACAACGGCCATCTTCCCATTTCATATTCCTATTAACTTTGAGGCGATTGATGGAGCCGTTCGTGGCTTTAGTAGTGCCTATTCAGGATTTTTTGGTGGCATCCGGAACTTTTTAAGTCATTTTGTTGGTGTCATTAATAATGTCCTTAATTTAATACCGTGGTACATCACCTTAGCCCTGATTTTTTTAGCGGGATGGAAAGGAACCAATAAAATCCATTCAGGACTGTTATATGCGTTCTTATTATTCTTAGTAGGAGCCGTTGGTTATTGGGCACTGATGAATCAAACCTTAGCCATTGTTATTGCGTCGGTTATTTTATCGCTCATTATTGGGTTCCCGCTTGGACTCCTTATTTCTAGCAGCCCTAAGGCACATGCCATCGTAAGGCCGATTTTAGATACGATGCAAACGATGCCGGTCTTTGTTTATTTGATTCCTGCCTTGTTATTCTTTGGCCTGGGGACACCTCCAGCCGTCATTGCGACGACAATTTATGCGATTGTTCCAATGGTACGTTTAACGGCCCATGGAATTGCTCAAATAGACAAAGAAGTGCTTGAAGCGGCTAAAGCCTTTGGGTCGACAAAAACTCAAGCTTTATTTAAAGTTCAAATTCCTCAAGCTTTACCAACGATCATGACCGGGTTAAACCAAACCATTATGATGGCGATGTCAATGGTTGTTACAACGTCCATGATTGGAGCCGCAGGACTAGGAATGGAAGTCTTAATTTCGGTGAACCGTGTTGAAATTGGTCGAGGACTACTTTCAGGTTCAGCAATTGTCATTATGGCAGTCGTTTTAGACCGATTGACACAAAGTTTAGCGAAACAAGAGAGGGAGGATATTGATGAGTAATAAACAAATTTTAGAAGTTAAAAATTTAAGTAAGCTCTATGGAAATGAGAAACGAAGAGCGGTCAATCTTAAAAAAATGAATAAGAGTAAGGATGAAATATATCAACAAACCAAAGTGACACTCGCATTATGGGACAATAGCTTTGAGATCAATGAAGGTGAAATCTTTGTAATAATTGGTCTATCTGGTTCTGGAAAGTCGACTTTAGTTCGTTGTTTAAATCTATTGAATAAACCAACCAGTGGTGAAATTCTTTATAAAGGGAAAAACATCAATGAATTTAATCAAGAAGAACTTCGAGACTACAGACGAAATGCGATTTCGATGGTGTTTCAAAACTTTGGGTTAATGGACCATCGAAGTGTGTTAGGTAATGTTGAATATGGTTTAGAAGTTAAAGGCGTTCCTAAAGAAGAGCGGACTCAAAAAGCATTGGAAGTGATTGATATGGTTGGACTAAAAGGGCTTCAAGATGAGCCCATCAGTTCATTATCAGGAGGGATGAAACAAAGAGTTGGGATTGCCAGAGGATTAGCTAATGATCCAGATATACTTTTGATGGATGAACCATTCTCGGCATTAGACCCGATTGTGAGAAATGATATGCAGTTTGAGTTGTTACAAATTCAGCGACAACTAAATAAAACAATTGTCTTTATTACCCATGATATCAATGAGGCATTTAAATTAGGGGATAAGGTTGCTATTATGAAAGATGGGGAAATTATTCAAATTGATACGCCCCAAGATATGAGCGCAAATCCTGCGAATGATTATGTCCAACAATTTATTGATGGGGCGGATAAAACCCAAGTCTTAACGGTTGGTTCCATTATGTTTAAACCAAACAGTCTGATTCGGATTGGGGATACCTTGAATTTTGCGATTAATCAAATGCGTAAAAATATGGTTTCTAGTGCCTATGTTTTAGGGAATAGGACAAAGTTTGCTGGTGTAATAACCCTTGAAGATGCATTAAAAGCGAAGCGTGAAGGACTAAAACTAACTGATGTCATCCAACAAGATGTCATGACCGCTAAACAAGAACAACCTTTAGCTGATATCTTAGAAGATGCTTCAAAAACAAGAGTACCCATTGCGGTGGTTGATGATGAAAATAACTTATTGGGAATTGTTTCTAAGGCTCAAGTCTTGGCATCAATTTCATAAATTATAGGGGATGTAACGAATAAACAATCCCAATGATTAACAAAAAGCCAACGAATCTGGTCACAGGCAAGTTGGCTTTTTTTATAATTAAATCTTACGCTTTATGGTCTTTTAACGATTTATTCAAAATATATTCTATCAAATCAATAAATTCTTAATTCATACGAATGACCCAACGCCTTTCACTGAGTAAAACGAGTCTGAATTTTTGGACGCTAAAGATCAGCATAGACTACAAATGTTTCAATCACAAACACGACTGGTCTTTAAATTATCCTCTCTTTAGTCTTCAAAGAGAAAGACCTCTTCAATCATTTTATTAAAATATTT
>CAZVKL010000053.1:0-3595 GCA_964627845.1 uncultured Erysipelothrix sp.
CAGCAGCTCTTTCAATGATTTGTTGATAAGCACTAATGTTAACAGTTACGCTAGAGACTAAATCCTCTTGAGTTAGGTAACCAGCATCATCTGTTTCAATTGCGTTAACTTCATCAACTGTTAATCCAACAACATATTCTTCTAAAGCAGCAGCTTGTTCATACCATTCTTTTCCGATTGGAGAAGCGCCCTTCATGTTGTACTCTTCTTTAAGAACTTTCTTAGAGTCAGTACCAGTGTGTGCTTCAAATTCTCCATCAGCATTATAAGCTACACGGTTTTGAGCAGTATCAATAAATGCATTAAGGATTTTTCCATCAGCATCTAAAGCAACGTGTCCATAATGAGTATTGAATGTAACACGTCCACCTTCATCAGAAGCTTGATCTTCGATTTGTGTAAACGATGTAGTTCCAACTTTAGCAACTGCACCTTCTACGTCAACCGCATTTTCCATTGCTTTAGTGACTGCTTCTAGGTAACCAGCAACTTTGATTGTTACAGATGCTAATAAATCTTCATCTGTTACAACTGTGTTTTCATCTAATTCGATACCTTGAACTTCTTCAAGGTTTTTACCAACTAAGTAGTTTTCTAATGCTTCGATTTGTTCGAACCATTCTTTTCCGATTGGAGAAGCTTTTCTCATGTCATAAGCATCTTGTTTTTCTTTTTTAGTTGGAGTGTCTGTAGGAACTGTAACTGTTCCGTCTTTTATTGTTACTGAGTTTTGAGCTGTATCGATGTTAACATCAACGATTTTTCCATCAGCATCTAATACGACAGTCGCAATTGTTGTATTAATTTGTGCACGATCTTCTTCGTCACCTTCTGTAATTCCAGCATCAGGTGTCACTGAATAAGAACCTACTTTGTAAGCTCCACCAGTAGCAGTTTCGCCTTCAGTTTCAGTTGTACCACCATTTTGGTTACAGCTTGTTAGGGCTAATAAAGCCACGATTAATAATAGAACTAGTTTTTTCATTATATTGAAAACCTCCCTTGTTCGTTCTAATTATATAAATTTCACATTTGATGTCAATACCTTTCGGTTAAATAAGGCTAACTTATGGTGACAATGTTGAAATATTCCACTTATAAGTGTGTTTTTATTTGTGAAAACTTAGTTAATAATCGTCTGTTTCTCACAAACTTACTGTCGAATACTGGCCTATCAATCATTAATCCTTATTATATTTATAAGAAATATATTCTCATTAAGCTTGTCTCAACTTTTTCTTGTTCTTCTTCATTTTAGGACTAAAATTGAGGACCTGTCTTACATAAACATCCTGTCCCTTTAAAATGACCAATACTAGAAAACTTCCATTGATAATTAAAGCAGTCAAGATTTCTAAGAAGGGAACATTTAACAACATTAAGCGACAAGGCATAAATATCATTGAGAAAATGGGTACAAAACTTAAAATATAACCCCATCCTTCACTCATAGACACAGGATTATTTAATATTAGCGCTCCATAATATAGAAATAACAGTCCCATATAGAACGGATTTTGAAGCGCTCCCGCTTCTTCGATTGTGTTGACTCGAGTTGAGATAACCACTAATAGTAATTGAACAATTAATATCCCAATAAACAAGAATATAAGTGCTAGAAACAAATCAACAATCGATTGTGTATTACTTAAAAATGATTTAATCACACTACCAAAAGTTGTAGCTTCTGTAGAAATTAAACCGTGCTTCGATAGAAAAGTAATTAAACCCTGGCCATTATCGAATAAATAACGACTGATCAAGCTAATCATAAAAATAGAGCCAATCATTGTGAATTGTAAAAGAATTGATAACCACCCAATAATAATCTTTGAATAATAATGGGTTTTTAAAGAAACACTCGTGCCTATCATCTCCAATATATTGCTGGTCTTTTCGGCTACCACCTCTGAGGCTAACATCCCCGCAAATCCCAACATCATAAAATAGATCGCGGTGATAACCATAAATAAATTGTCGTGTTTTTGTTGAAGATTCTCTTGATTAATTGACTTATATTCAATCATTGGATGACGATACTGTTCTAAGGTCATCTGAACACTAGGATCTAAACTTTGAAAATAATATGGATATAGTATCGATTCAATCTCTATCATTTCTAAATCATTCAGTTGGTTTTGACTCGACACTTTAAAGGAATTATTCTCTTGGACAATCGAAATATCCGCATTTTGTTCAATAACAATCTCAATGGGTGAACTCAATAGTAAGCGTTCTTCATCTATATTTTCAATCTCTAGAGATAGCGTCTGTGTTGACTCACTAAAAAGTTCGACCACTTTATCTAAAAAGAAACCAAACATAAATAATATGATTAACAAAATCATTAGCATTTTCATTGTTTTATTCAAAAAACGACGTCTAATTGAAAAGAATACTAACTCTTTCATCCGCATTCCTCCACTAAATTTCTCAACCCAATTGGTTCAAGTCTTAAGGTTGAACTCGAACAATAACGGGTTAATAGCTTAGCTGATTGTCGATCAATGAAAGTATATATTGAAAAGTTACCCTCGCGCTTTGCTGAAATAACCCCTCCAAGATGTCTATATTGTAGTTCTAAATCCTGGTCGATAATGACATTAATGCGACCATCTTCTTGTTTAAGTTGTTTTAGATTCCCCTTTAATACTACTTTTCCTTTTCGAAGTAATATTATTTCGTTACAAAAAGTCTCAATTTCTTCATATTGATGGCTTGATAATAGAATACTTTTACCCCTTTGAGCTTGTTCAAAAATAATGGATTTAAATAATGAAACATTCTGAGCATCTAACCCTGTCAAGGGCTCATCTAGTATTAAGATTTGTGGATTATGAAGTAAGGCACAAATAAACTGTACTTTTTGTTGGTTTCCTTTAGATAATTGTTTAATCAATTTATGTTGTTGATCAACTAAATTGAATCGCATTAACCAATTATTACAATCTCTTTTTAGTTTCTGTTTCTCAATTTTCTTTAACTTCCCTAAATAAGTAATTTGTTCTAAAACACTAATATCACGATAGACTGACCGCTCTTCTGGTAAATAACCAAAATAAAGCGATTGTCTTTTTTGATTTGGAATAAGTATCTCTCCAGATGTAGGTGGTATAAGACCTAATAACATTCGAAATAAAGTGGTTTTACCACTTCCATTAGGTCCTAGTATGCCTATAATTGACCCAGGTTTAAGTGTAAATGATAATTTATCTAACCCTAAATGATTTCCATAATATTTAACAATTTGATTTACTTCTAACATAGTCACCTCTATTCTTTATAGATGATGAAAATCGCTATTCCTATCAACCAAACGAATCTGATGAAATGGGAAGCAAAAGAAGCACCAAAGGTTCTGTAACAAACGAGATATTTACAACCATATCGATGATCGTACTAACTCTTTTCTAATATTTTACTCGTTAAATCCGATAGATCCCTAATTTTTTAGCGATACGACGATTGGATTGACCTTTTTATTTTAGTATGATGATTGTAATCTTGTTCATCTGATTAATCGCCACCGTTATCTCCAAAAACTGTTATAAAAGCTGCTGGGCTACAAAAAACAAGCGCACCTTTTTCAACTGAT
>CAZVKL010000054.1:0-3566 GCA_964627845.1 uncultured Erysipelothrix sp.
GAAGCAAACGGTGCAATTCTAATATTTAAATGATACGGTTGATTATGACGATAACCAGCATGCGCCGTTAATGTTTCGAAATTACACATATTACAGCCATTATAAATGTCTTTCTCTGAATTGATTAACTCTAAATATTCACCCTTATATGGGACCCCTAAATTATAATCCTCATACGATTCTGGCGTCATATTTAAGACAGTAACAATAATATGTTCTTCATCTTCTCTAACAAAGGAATAGATTGATTGGTCTGTATTATCTGCATCAATCCAATAGAAACCTTGATCTTGATAATCATATTTAGACAAACAAGAATAATATCGATAAATTAAGTTTAAATCTCTAAAATATCGTAAAAATGAATTGTGCATCGGGAATTTTAGGATATCAAAATTTATCATCGACGCTTCATTCCACTCTTTGAAATCAGCAATCTCATTCCCCATAAAGTTAAGTTTTTTTCCAGGATGAGCAAACATATAGCCCATTAGATTTCTTAACTGTGAGAACTTCTGTTCATAGGTTCCCCATAACTTATTCACTAACGAACCCTTCATGTGAACCACTTCATCATGACTAAACGGTAAGAGGAAACGTTCTGTCGGGAAATAGAACATTGAGAAAGTAATTTGATGATGAGAATGCTTACGATAAATCGGATCAAGCGAATAATACTTCAACGTATCGTTCATCCACCCTAAATCCCATTTATAGTCAAACCCTAACCCCATCTCAAAGGTTGGTTTTGTTACGCCTTGAAAATCACTCGAATCCTCAGCAATTAACATGACATCTGGAAATCGTTTCGATAAATAATAATTTGTCCGTCGAATAAAAGCTAATGCTCCCGCATTTTCACCTCTTGATTTTTGACCATCCCAATACAACATATGCGACACTGCATCAAATCGTAGACCATCAAAATGATACATTTCTAACCAATATGCGAAGCTAGACATTAAAAATGAACGTATTTCTTCCTTCCACAAATCAAAATTTAAAGTGCCCCAATTATTATTAGCATCATGCTCATTATTATATTCATACAGTGGTTGACCATCAAAATTCGCTAGACCATGCGCATCCTTAACAAAGTGAGCCGGAACCACATCTAAGATAACCCCAATATCATGGCGATGACACTCATCAACAAAATACATTAATTCTTTGGGCGTCCCATAACGCGATGTCGGCGCAAAATACCCCGTCGCTTGATAGCCCCATGACCCATCAAAGGGATGTTCCGTAAGTGGCATTAACTCAAGATGGGTAAAGCCATTGTCTTTCACATAAGGCAATAAATCTTGAACCCATGTTTCAACATCAAGCCAATTTCCTTCTAAATCTCGACGCCATGACCCTAAATGAACTTCATAAATGCTGACCGGCTTATCAAAGTTCTTAGAACGCTTCTGCATCCAATTTTGATCGCGCCATTGATACCCCTGTAAATCGGTCACAATCGAAGAAGACTTAGGTCTTAATTCATGATAAAAACCAACCGGGTCAGCCTTATCAATGTAGTGATGATCTTGTGTCTCAATCCGGTATTTGTAAAGAGCCCACTCTGATAGATTTGGGACAAACAATTCCCAAACACCTTGGTTATTTAAGCGTTTCATAAAGTGATTATGTCCATCCCAACCATTAAAGTCACCAATCACTTGAACACTTAAAGCATTGGGAGCATACAATACAAACCGAACTCCCGGTCCATTTTCAAAACTGAAATGAGCACCAAATACTTTGTGGATGTCAATACAATGTCCAGCATGAAACTGGTCTAAAATCTCATACATAACAAACTCCTATTCTATGATTTGAGAAATATCTTGTTTTAACTTGTCTAATTTAATTTGAGCATCAGCCTGGTTAGACCCTCTCACACAGAAATAAAACTTCACTTTAGGCTCAGTCCCCGAAGGTCTAATAGCAACCCAAGACCCATCCTCTAAACCATATTTAAGTACATTGGCCTCTGGGAAATTAAGCGGTGATACCTCACCCAATTGAGTCCGCTTAAGGGTTTGATAATCTTCATCATAAATGACATTCAACTCGCCAATTGTTTGTGGTTTCTCATCTCTAAGCGACGTAAGAATCTCTTGAATCTTGAGCGCTCCTTCTTCACCCGCTAAGGTAACAGAGACGGTTTCCTCAACAAAGAAGCCAACCTTATCAAAACAATCATATAAAACATCCACTAATGTTTTAGAATCCGACTTATAATAAGCCGCTGCCTCAGCCAACATTAAACAAGCTTGTAAGGCATCTTTATCACGAACAAACTCCTTAATCAAATAGCCATAAGATTCTTCATAACCAAATAAGAACGGTCGATCACTCTCATGAATTTTAGTCCCAATATATTTAAACCCCGTCAAGGTTTTCTCTGTATCAATCCCGTATAAATTCGCAACCTTTTCACCCGCATCTGAGGTCACAATCGTATTATAGATGACCCCATTATGTGGTAAACGATTTTTCTCTTTCAATGTACTCAAAATGTATTCAAGAAGAATGGTCCCTCCCTGATTCCCCGTTAAGTATTGATAACCACCTTGGTGCTTAACCACAATCCCCATTCTGTCAGCATCAGGATCGGTACTTAGGATTAAATCAGCCCCCACTTTTTCAGCAAGTGTAATTGCTAAATCATAGGAATCTTTATCCTCTGGATTAGGGGTCTTGGTATTAATAAAATCTGAATCAGGAAACGCTTGTTCCTCAACCAATTCTACCGAATATCCTGCCTCCTCAAAGATTTCCATCATAAGTGGATAAGCCGTCCCATGTTGTGGTGTAAAGACAATCTTTAATTTAGATTTATCCACCTCAGGTCTTAACTGAATCCCCAATACTGCCTCTTTATATGGTTCATCGATTTCCTTAGAAATTACATGAATGAGCGCTTCATGTTGTGGCTCAACATCGAAATTAATCTCTAACTCATTATCAACTTCATTAACCAATTCAATAACTTTCTCAACTTTTTCTGGAGTCAACTGACAACCTGTTTCGTCATAGACTTTATAACCATTATATTCTTTAGGATTATGAGACGCAGTAATCACGATCCCTCCGACACAGCCTAATTCCCTCACCGCAAAACTAAGTTCTGGCGTCGGTCTTAGTGTCTCAAAGACATAACTTTCAATGCCTAATTGTGCCAATTGTTGAGCACATTTAAACGCAAACTCTTGTGAGTAATGTCGATTATCATAGGCAATGGCCACCTTAGGATCTTGTTGTTGTAAACTCAATAAGTATTTACCATACCCTAAATTAGCACGTCCTACCGTATAGATATTCATCCGGTTTGGTCCAGCCCCTAACAAACCACGCATTCCAGCTGTCCCAAACTCTAATTGCGTATAAAAAGCATCGTAGCTTTCTTCCTCGCTATACGCTTCTAGTGATCTTCTGAGGTTCTCATCTAAATCGCTTTTGGCAAGCCACATTTCTTTTGTTGTCATTATGATATCCTCCATTAAATTGTCCTTAATCATATTATACATTAAAAGAGTTGCGATTTGTCGCAACCCTTCTAAAATTTATTCTGG
>CAZVKL010000055.1:0-3354 GCA_964627845.1 uncultured Erysipelothrix sp.
ACATCCGCAAACATTTGGATGAAACGACGATAAGAGTCATACGCAAAACGCTCATTGTTTGTTAATTTCGCAATTGCTTCGACAACTTCATCATTAATTCCTAAGTTAAGCACGGTGTCCATCATCCCAGGCATCGATGCACGAGATCCTGAACGAACTGAAACTAGAAGTGGATTTTCTTTATCACCAAACTTCTTACCAGTTTGTTCTTCAAGTTTCTTGATATTTTCTTTGACTTCTTCAACAAGTTCTTCACCCACTTGTTCGTTGTTGTCATAATAGAGATTACAAGCCTCTGTTGACACGGTAAATCCTTGTGGAACCGGTAAACCAAGCTTAGTCATTTCAGCTAAGTTAGCGCCTTTTCCACCCAGAAGCTCTCTCATTGTTCCATCAGCTTCTGAAAACAAATACACATACTTTTTATTCATGTTTCCTCCTGTGTGTCTACCTATTTATTCTACATGAAATCACTTACTTTTTGAAGTGATATTTTCTAGTTGTGATTGACTAATCGTCAATTGTGTTTGATATTCTTCTAATTTCTGTCTCTCAGCATCAACTTTGGTAGCTGGAGCACGGTCCACAAAGTTCTTATTCGCCAACATCCCTTGAGCACGTTTAATTTCTGATTGATAATGTTCAATTTGTTTCTCTAATTTTAAAATTTCAGACTCTAAATCAACCAAATCAGCTTTGTTAATCTTAAGCACACTGGCCTTAAGTGGAATGACCACAGAATCATCATCGATGTCCACAACAAAGTTGAAGCGAGTCATCTTAAATAGAATATCTTTAAAGTTCTGTGTCACATCGTGATCAAGTTGACCAAATAATTCTGTCTTAGGTTTAATGTCAAAATCAACTCTGGTTTCACGAATCGCTTCAATCACTTCAATCAACTCATCCACTTCTTGAGTTTCTTTAACCCCTTCAATCAATTCTGGCCATTTCTCCAAATTAATCGACTCTAATTCATGAGGCAAAGCCAGATAAAGATGTTCAGAAACAAACGGCATAAATGGACTAATCATCTTTAAGATAGAAATGAGTGTGACATATAAGGTTGACTTAGTACTCTGACCTACTTGAGTCTTACTAAACTCTAGATACCAATTACAGAAATCATTCCAGATAAATTTCTCTAATTCTTGCCCGATGGCTAAGAAATCATACTGTTTCATATGTTCTTGATAAAACTGATTCATATGATTGAGCTTCGCTAAAATCCACTCATCGGTTAAATTTAAATTCGATAAATCGACATCTTCCACTTTGAAATCATCCCCTAAATTCATCAGCACATAACGCGCTGAATTATAGATTTTATTAATAAAGTTCCAAGCGGATTTAAGTTTTGTTTCCGAATAACGTAAATCTTGGCCAGGAGATGAGTTGGTCACTAAGAAGAATCTTAAGGCATCTGCTCCATATTCATCGATAACATCCATTGGATCTTGTCCATTACCGAGTGATTTTGAAATCTTACGTCCAATTTCATCACGAATTAAACCATGAATAATGACATCGTTGAATGGCTTAGCATCCATAAAGTGTAAGCCTTGAAAAGCCATCCGAACCACCCAGAATAAGATAATGTCATACCCAGTCGCTTGAACACTGGTTGGATAATAACGTTCTAAATCTTGAGTTTGATCTGGCCAACCTAAAGTTGAGAATGGCCATAAAGCAGAACTAAACCAAGTATCTAAAACATCGGGATCTTGTGTCCAGTTTTCTATATCATCTGGCTCTGTGGCACTGACAAGTAGTTCTTCCGTTTCATTATGGGTATACGCAGGAATACGATGTCCCCACCATAATTGTCTTGAAATAGTCCAGTCTTCAATATTCTCCAACCACTGGGTAAAGACTTTTTCAAAACGTTGAGGGTAAAAATTAATTTTATCATCACTATCTTGAAGTTTTAAAACTTCTTTAGCGAGTGGTTCCATCTTAACAAACCATTGTTCTGATAAAGTTGGCTCAACAATTACATCGGTTCTTTCCGAATAACCCACTTCATGAAGATGTTCTTTAATCTCAACTAAGTTGCCTTCTTCTTCAATTCGTTTTACTAATTGTTTTCGACATTCAAAACGATCCAAGCCTTCATATTCATTGGCTAATTCATTCATCGTGCCGTCTAAGTTCATACAGATTGGCATCTCTAAATTGTATTTTTGACCAATTAAGAAATCATTAGGGTCGTGCGCAGGTGTACATTTCATGGCGCCTGTCCCAAACCCAAGTTCAACATAGTCATCCGCAATAATTTCGATGTATTCATGGTTGGCTGGATTCAGTGCTTTTTTACCAACAAGATGCTGATAACGCTCATCCTGGGGATGAACGACGACACACACATCCCCAAACATTGTTTCTGGACGAGTCGTTGCGACTTCTAAGACTTCATCTGAGTCTAAAATTGGATATTTAAACGTGTAGAAATGACCTTGTGTTTCTTTGTGGAATACTTCGATATTACTGAGTGCTGTCATTGCTTCTGGATCCCAGTTGATGATGCGTTTGCCTTTAAAGATTAAACCTTGTTCATACAGTTTAACAAACACTTCGTTGACTGCTTTATTAAGACCTTCATCCAATGTAAAACGCTCTCTAGAATAGTCCAGAGATAAACCAAATTTAGACCATTGGTGATGGATTGTTTCAGCATATTCTTCTTTCCAGTTCCAACTGTGTTTTAAAAATTCATCGCGACCAATTTCTTTGTAGTCAATGCCCATTTCTTTTAAGCGGGCCACCACTTTAGCTTGAGTTGCGATTCCAGCATGGTCCATTCCTGGTAAATACAGGACATCTTTATTCAGTAGTCGATGATATCTGGCTAAAATATCTTGTAATGTGTTATCCCAAGCATGGCCTAAATGTAGTCTGCCTGTTACATTTGGGGGTGGAATAACAATGCTGTAAGGTTGTTTTGAGAGGTCTCCCGCTTCAAAATAACCTTCTTTAATCCATTGTTCATATTTCCCTTGTTCAACTTTTTTGGGATTGTATTTTGTTTCTAACATAAGACTCCTTCTAAACGACAAAAAAGACCTCCATAAGGACGTCTTTTATAAACGTGGTACCACCTTAATTGTGACTTGATGTGTTAACGCCACCAACGATAAATCCTACTTTGATTCAGATTTATATCCTCGAATACGACCTTCAGTGCGTTCAATCATAGTTTTCACCAACCACTATGTCTCTTAAAAGTGAAGTACACTTACTCCTTATTCGTTTGATTTGAAAACATTATACCACAGACCCACAATATTTAAAGACTCAATTATTGGTAGGCGACAGGAAATTGGTAACCCTGTTGTTCCCAATACTTTTCAACCA
>CAZVKL010000056.1:0-3288 GCA_964627845.1 uncultured Erysipelothrix sp.
CAAGTGAATATCATCTCAGAAATATTTAGTCGTTTCTGTTTAGGAAAGTAGGAGAATATATGAGAATTAGAGTCTATTTTTTAAGAAGATGGGTCGCCTATATGGTTGATATGATGATTTCTTTAAGTATCCCAACGATTCTATTGATCTTACTCCATTTTATAATTGCATCCTATCTTGAAAACGCAGTGGTGTTTTTCACTCTTTTAATTCTATTGAGTGTTCTCTTTATGTATTTATATGAAATGGTTTTTTATTCAAAATCCACTCAAACCGTTGGTAAAAAAATCGCCAAATTAAAAGTTCAATTTAAAGACCAAGAGCGTGCCTCTTTTAGGACAATTTATAAAATTGCGAGTACCTATTTAATATTACCTGCTGTCATCTCTGCCCTAATGATTAATTTTGGGGATCCAAAACCGTCTATTCATGATCGAATGGTACAATCGATGGTGGTCCCAAAATGATTAGAAAACGAGTGATTGCGTTTATGATCGATGTCCTGATCATTGGATTTGTGGGGCTATTATTAACCCGTTTTGGTCAGATTGATTTAGGGACGATGCCTTATTTAATGTTTTATCCAGAACTCGTCCGGTACCCTATTTTTTTGTTATTCCTATTTTTTATTTATGAATTTTTATCAAACATATTAGTGAAACAAACAATTGGTCATGCTGTGATGAACTTAAAAATAAAGTATGAACAACCTAGCCTCATTCATGTTTATATCCGAAGCATGATTAAAGTGCTTAGTGTTGTAACGATTTTTTTAGCCGGCTATAGTCTTTATCTATTAAAAGAAAATAAAACCTTTCATGATTTATTAGCAAGGAGCCAAGTATGGACAGATTAGAATACATTGATAGTCATGCGCACTTAAGTGATGAAGCTTATGACGATGATTTTGACCAAGTAATTAATCGACTCTATGAAAATAATGTGATTCGAGTCAATTTAATTGCGGTCGACGTACCTAGTTTAGATGTTTCATTATCCATGAAACAACAACATCCTAATTTATTTGATGTGAGTGTTGGTCTACATCCTCAAGACATTCAGTTTTACAGCGATCAAGATAAAGACACCATCTTTAAAGCGTTTGAAGATGATCGAGTGAGTTGTATTGGGGAGATAGGACTTGATTTTCACTGGCATCCTGAAACAAAAGCGCTTCAAAAAGAATATTTCATTAAACAAATTGAACTGGCGAATAAGGTCAAAAAACCAGTAATGATTCATTGTCGTGAAGCAATTCAAGATACTTTTGATTTACTGAAGGAGCAAACGCCTCAATATGGTTGTGTGATGCATTCATTCTCAGGGTCCATTGAAATGGCGAGAGAATTTGTTAAGTTAGGCTGTGTCATTTCATTAGGAGGTCCAGTGACTTTTAAAAATGCTAAGACACCTAAAGAAGTGGCTGCTGAAGTTCCAATTGAGATGCTATTAACTGAGACGGACAGTCCCTATTTAACACCGACACCCTTTCGGGGAAAACGCAATGAGTCCAGTTACGTTAAATATGTTGTTCAAGAAATTGCGAAGTTACGAGGTATCAGCCAAAAAGAATTGACGGAGGCTGTTAAAAATAATTATCAGAGGATTTTCAAAACTATAGAAAGAGGTCGTGATGAAAACTGATATTCAAATTGCTCAAGAGAAACAACCACTTCCAATTAAGGAAATAGCCCAGAAACTAGCGATAGAGGAGAAGGACTTAATCCCTTATGGACATGATAAGGCGAAACTTTCGTTTGATGTCTTAAAGAAACTAGAACATCAACAAGATGGGAAACTGGTATTAGTGACTGCCATCACCCCAACCAAAGCGGGTGAAGGGAAAACAACCACAACGGTTGGTTTAGGTGATGCACTCAATGCAATGAATCAAAAAGTGATGATTGCCTTAAGAGAACCATCCATGGGGCCAGTCTTTGGTATTAAGGGTGGCGCAGCCGGAGGTGGTTATGCTCAGGTTATACCGATGGAAGACATAAACTTACATTTTACTGGAGATATGCACGCCATAACTTCAGCGAATAATTTAATCTCTGCTTGTTTAGATAATCATCTGCATCAAGGGAATGCACTTAATATCGATAAAGATAATCTTGTATTTAAACGTTGTTTAGATATGAATGATCGCTCGTTAAGAAACATTGAAATTGGTCAAGGACCAAAGAGTAATGGAGTCGAAAGAAGCGAAGGATTTAATATTACGGTAGCTTCTGAGATTATGGCTATTTTATGTTTGAGTCGTGATTTAGAAGATTTAAAGCAGAGAATCTCAAAAATTTTACTAGGTTATAGTTTGGATCAAAAGCCTGTATATGTGAAGGATTTAGAGATTGAAGGTGCAGTTGCGATGTTGCTAAAAGATGCACTTAAACCTAATTTAGTTCAGACTCTCGAACATACACCTGCCTTTGTACATGGGGGTCCATTTGCTAATATAGCCCATGGTTGTAATTCACTGTTAGCGACGAAAACAGCGTTAAAACTTGCGGATGTTGTCGTTACTGAGGCTGGCTTTGGTGCTGATTTAGGGGCTGAAAAATTCTTAGATATTAAATGTCAGATTGGGAATTTAAAACCTCAAGTTGTTGTGATTGTTGCGACAATTCGTGCGCTTAAGATGCATGGTGGTCAGGCACTTGAAGACTTAAAAGAACCTAATATTGAGGCACTTCAAATAGGAACGGATAATTTAGCGAAACACATTGAGAGTGTCCAACAATTTGGTCTGCCTTATGTGGTGGCCATTAACCGTTTCCCTAGCGATACAGATGAGGAAGTTGTAGCGCTTCAAGATTGGTGTCATCAACACAATCACCCTATGGCGTTATCAACTGTTTTCTCAGATGGCTCCAAGGGCGGTTTAGAATTAGCTCAACTGGTATTGGATGCGATGGATGAAACGCGTGATTATACACCGATTTATTCAAAACAAGATCAGTTTATGGACAAAGTGAATAAGATTGTTCAAAAAGTCTATGGGGCGAATAAAGCGGTCCTAACGGATGAAGCCCAACAACAATTAGCTCAAATCGTTGAAAATGGTTGGGATGATTTATACATCTGTATGGCTAAGACTCAAAACTCATTGTCTGATAATCCAAAACTTTTAAATAGACCGACTGATTTTGATATTACCATTCGTGAGCTTAGACCTAGTTTGGGAGCTGGCTTTATTGTTTGTTTAACTGGGAAAGTAATGACGATGCCTGGTCTTCCTAAAATCCCTGCAGCCAACAACATGACCATTGATAATGATGGAAAGATTGA
>CAZVKL010000057.1:0-3242 GCA_964627845.1 uncultured Erysipelothrix sp.
ACACATAGAGATATGTGTCTTTTATTATCGCTTTAGTTTATCATCGATTTATGGTATAATATGAATCGGAGGATTTGATGATAAACGATATTAGAAGAGTTATTGAAAATGATCGGATTATCTTACATAAGCCAAATGCGCAAGAGTTAAAGTACCGTAAGAAGCTTAATCAAAGTTGTAATGGTGTCACAAAAACACCACAACAGTTAGAAGCTTGGTATAAGCGATTTAATAATAATTTAAGAAACTATTATGCTTACATCGTTTCTAAGGAAGACAAACGATTTGTAGGAGAAGTCAGCATACATTATGGCTTTGAGTGTGAGAAATACTTAGTCAATATTTTGGTTGAAAATCAATATCGAAATCGTGGCTTTGGATATGAAGCGTTAAAATTGATGGTAGATTATGTCTTTACCGTAATGAATCTAGATGCAATCTATGAGAAAGTATCGATTGATCAAGAATATCCTAAAGATATTTACAAACGAGTTGGTTTCCAACGATTAGATGATGATTACATTATGATGACTAAAAAACAATACAATGCGATTTTGAAAGAGAGTCGATTAAAAAAAGATACCGTTTGATGGTATCTTTTTTTTATGGATTAATTTATTGGCATTATTTTCTTGTGTCAATCGATTAAAAAACACCTTGGTTTCCAAGGTGTTAATCAATCACTCTTACTTCAGATACTTCAGGAATCTCATCCATTAAGATTGATTCAATTCCCATTTTGACCGTCACATCGGCCAGACCACAGCCAATACAAGCGCCTAGCAGTTGGACGTAGACGACGCCATCCTCATCAATATGGTCAAATGCAACGTCACCGCCATCTCCTTGTATATAGGGTCTTATTTTATTAAGTGTATAAATTACTTTTTCATCTAATGTCATAGTTAGTTCTCCTTTTTTGTTATTATACCCTAACTTTTTTGATTTTTCATCTGGAAAGCTTAAAGGTAATGGACCTTTTGATCAAGATTTGGACGATTTGGATTGATGCCATCCTTTTGTGGATAACCTATAGCGATAACAGCCATGATGGATTGCGTTTCATCAATCGATAATAATGCTCTAATTTGATTGGCATCTCGTATTCCCATAATCAGAGACCCTAACCCAAGTTGAGTCGCTTTAAAGCAAAGATGCATATCGGAAATTCCACCATCATAATAGCCCCAGCTATTTCCAAGCTCATTGGCTGGTTCTTGATTAAAGAATCCAGATTTGTTTAATTCAAGCGTACTCACAATTAAAACGGGTGCATCAGCCACTTTATTTTGATTGGATTGACCCAGGGTTTGTTTGAGTTGTTTGACCAACTCCTCATCGGTAACAACATAATAATTTGTTGGTTGAAAATTATGCCAAGAAGGAACATAGTGAAGGACACTAAAGAGTTCCTTTAATAACGGCATCTCAACTGGTTTGTTTAAAAAACTTCGAATACTTCTTCTTTTTTCACATAATTGATTAAAATTCATCGTCTCACCTTCGTTATCATTATAGACAAGCAATTACGAATTTACAATTATGGTGGTACTCAAAAAGCATCAAATAGTCTATAATGTATCAGAGGTGAGTGAGCTATGCAGTATAAAAAAGATGATATTGTTGAAGGAATCATCACTAATATTGTCCCTTATGGAGGATTTGTGCATATTGACCACGAAACCACAGGATTAATCCATATCTCTCAATTATACAATGGTTATGTGAGTGATATTTATCGGTTTTTAAATATTGGACAACGGGTCTTCTGTAAAGTTATTGATGTCGACAAGGAGCGAAATCAACTTAAGTTAACATTGAAAAATGTGCCAAAGAACGCTAGACCAAGAAGTCAACGTCGTGAAAAAGCACTCGTGAAGCCAGAGCGTTTGTTGCCGCCCAACAAGATTGGGTTCGCTTCATTAGCACAAGCACTACCAAAATGGATCAAGGAGGAAATAGAGAAATGATACGATTAAATGATGAACATATTTTATTTGAACCTAATTACCAAGACCATCAACCAAAAGCAAGTGAAATTCATGAAATGATTCTTAATAAAACGGGTAAAGGAAATGATTACTTAGGTTGGGTTGATTGGCCATTTAATTATGACAAAGAAGAATTTGACCGAATTAAGAAAGCAGCAAAGAAGATTAGAGAACAAGCCGATGTTTTATTAGTCTGTGGGATTGGTGGTTCCTATTTAGGGGCAAGAGCAGCGATTGAGTTTATTAATGGACCCTATTATCAAGATGATTTAGAAATTATTTATGTTGGGAATACTTTCTCATCGACTGAGATCGTTCGAATTATGAAATACATTGAAGGTAAAGAGGTTGCCTGTAATGTCATTTCTAAATCAGGTTCTACGACTGAAACAGCCTTAGCTTTTAGAATCATTCGTCAATATATTGAGGATCAATATGGTCAAGAAGAAGCTAAAAATAGAATTTATGTGACAACCGACAAAGAAAGAGGCTTATTAAGACCTTTAGTCAATGAAGTTGGTTATGAATCGTTCGTTATTCCTGATGATATCGGGGGCCGATTCTCAGTGATTACGGCAGTTGGATTATTACCAATCGCGGCAGCGGGCATTGATATTGATGCGTTGATGACAGGAGTCCAAGATGCTTATAAGGCGTTCACGATTGAAGACATTGAACACAATGATGCTTATAAATATGGGTTGTTAAGAAGATTACTACAGGAACAAGGAAAAGATGTTGAATTATTTGTTACATATGAGTCTCATTTAAGTTTTGTCGCGGAATGGTTAAAACAACTGGATGGTGAATCAGAAGGTAAAGAGGGTAAGGGATTGTTACCACATTCGGTTACTAATTCAACGGATCTCCATTCAATGGGACAATTTGTTCAAGAAGGCAATAAAATCTTGTTTGAAACAGTACTGATGACTCAAAATCCGCTGGAAGACATGGCATTTCCTTCCGATGCAGATAACAAAGATCAAATGGAATATTTAGCTGGGAAGTCATTGCATTGGGTTAACCAACAAGCCATGTTAGGGACACTTGAAGCCCACACGCAAGAAGGTGGTGTTCCTAATATTATTCTCGAACTAAAAGATAATAGTCCTTACACCTTTGGTTATATGGTGTATTTCTTCTTTATGACATTGGCTATGTCTGCTTATATGTTAGATGTGAATCCTTTCGATCAACCAGGGGTTGAAGTTTATAAGAAGAATATGTTTAAGCGATTAGGCAAAGAATAAT
>CAZVKL010000058.1:0-2865 GCA_964627845.1 uncultured Erysipelothrix sp.
GCTGCCCCTAAGATTCCCATTTGTGGAAATCCAAAATGACCAAAGATTAAGATATAGTTCATAACAACATTGACCATCAAAGATAAGACCGATGAGATAAATGGAATCTTGGTATGACCTGTTGAGCGCATACTCGATTGAATGTTATACGAAAGTGCTTGTGGAAAGAAAGTGAGTGCCGCAACCGGCATATAATGTTTGGCTGCCTCTACCATTCCATCACTATCGGCAAAGAATCGTAAGATTGTATCAGGGAAAAACCACGCTGCAAATGAGAATAATAAAATTATTCCTAATGAGAAAATAATCCCATAACGGAATGATTGTCGCATACGTTCTTCATTTTTAGCCCCATAATATTGAGCTAAATAAATATTTGCGGCAGTGACGATGCCCATCATGGCAAAGAAACTGATCATGAAAAAACGATTGGAAGTTGCTACTCCTGCAATCGCAAACTCACCAAGTTGGCCAATCATTAAGTTGTCCACTAGGTTAACAGAACTTGTTATTAATTGTTGTAGGATCATTGGTACAGCTACAACGAATACTTTCTTTAGAAACTCTCTATCTTTTAGAACAAGACCATATCTGAACATCGAAATCTCCCTATTTCTTCCATCAGACTATTTTACTAAAAGTTGCTGGAAAAAGATAGCTAAAAACTATAAAAAAAGACTGCACTTCAGAGCAGTCTTCAGATTTTAATACATTGGCATTTCTGGAGCTGATTTATCTTCTTCTGGTAGAGAAGCCACAGCAGCTTCAGTTGTTAGGAACAAGGCTGAAATACTAGCTGCATTTAGCAGTGCTAAACGCGTCACTTTCGTTGGATCAACAATACCTGATTTGAACATATCAACCCATTGTCCTGCTTTTGCGTCAAATCCAACCTCTAAATCACTTAATTGTTGGTTGACGATATCATTCCCGTCATAACCAGCATTCTCAGCAATTTGGAATAGCGGTTTTTTAATGGATTCTAACACAATGTTTATTCCTTTTTGTTGATCTTGATCATCTGCTTTTAAGGACACCTTCAACTCTTTGTAAGCTTTGATTAAGGCTAAACCACCACCAGCTACTATCCCTTCTGAGACGGCCGCTTTGGTTGCGTTTAGTGCATCTTCAATACGAAGTTTTTTCTCTTTCAATTCAACTTCCGTATTTGCTCCTACTTTAATCACAGCAACTCCATTAGTCATTTTACCAAGGCGCTCATTTAAACGGTTTTTATCGTATTCTGAATCAGAATTTTCAATTTGGGCTTTGATGACTGAGACGCGTTGATTAATTTGTTCTTTATCTCCCTCACCATTAATCAGTGTTGTTTCATCTTTTTTAACAACTACTTTACCTGCGGTTCCCAAATTTTCTAATGTCGCTTCTTTTAAATCGGTCGAATAATCTTTACTAAATAAAGTTGCGCCAGTTAAAGTTGCGATATCCTGTAACATTTCCTTTTGGTTATCACCAAAGCTTGGTGCTTTTGTAGCAACAACATTGAGCGTACCACGAAGTTTGTTTAACACTAAGTTCGTCGTGACTTCGTCTTCTAGATCTTCAGCCACAATTAAGAGAGGTCGGTTCGTTTGAAGAACTTGTTCCAATAATGGAACTAAATCTTGCATTGAGCTGATTTTAGTATCACTAACTAATACATAAGCATTTTCGATGATGGTTTCCATCTTCTCCCGATCAGTAGCCATGAGTGGTGAAATATATCCTTTATCATATTGGAGACCTTCAACTACTTCGAGCGTTGTTTCAAAATCATTTGATTCATCGACTGTAATCACTCCGTCTCGCCCCACTTTTTCCATTGCTTTTGAAATAATTTCGCCTATTTCACTACTTGATGCAGAGACGGCTGCCACATTCGCAATGTCTTCTGAACTCTCAATTTTCTTTGATTGAGATAAAAGATGTTCTGAAACAGCTTTAGCTGCTTTTTCAATTCCTTCTCTCATTAAGACTGGATTACTATTACGATTAATCGATTCTAATCCTTGGTGAATGATTGTCTGAGCCAATAAGGTTGCGGTTGTTGTTCCATCCCCAGCACTATCGTTGGTTTTATTTGCAACTTCATAGACTAATTTGGCCCCCATGTTTTCAAACTTGTCTTCTAATTCAATTTCACCAGCGATTGTCACACCATCGTTTGTGATGAGTGGTGAACCATATGCTTTTTCTAAGACAACGTTTCTTCCTTTTGGCCCTAATGTAATTTTTACGGCATCCGCTAGAATATCAACACCAGTCAATAATGCTTCACGGGAATTCTTTCCATAGAGTACTTCTTTTGCCATCTATTTCACTTCCTTTTCTTTTATCGCTAGGATATCTTTCATTTCAACAATGACATACTTTTCCTTATTCTCTTCTACTTCAGTTCCTGCATATTGTTTGAAAATCACAATATCCCCTTCTTTAACAGACATTTCGATTTTGTTACCTTTATCATCAATTTTTCCAGGTCCAACTGCAATGACGGTCCCAGTGTTTGGTACTTCTTTATTTTCTTGTGCGATGACCAGTCCACTGGCTGTCACTTTTTCTTCTTCTAATTTTTTAATTAAGACTCGATCCAATAATGGTTTTAACATGTTCTCCTCCTTATCTAGCACTCTTTATATTCAAGTGCCAAAATAATTATAACTCACTAAGTATAATAGTCAAGTATCACGCTAAATCCTAAAAACTATAAAAAGTGAACTAAATAGACAAAATTTATAAAGAAAAATTCTTGAGATATTGGGTTGACAGGCTAAAAGGTAAGTGGTATTATATCTAGGCATCATTGAGAGATGGGCCTGTAGCTCAGTTGGTTAGAGCGCACCCCTGATAAGGGTGAGGTCGCTG
>CAZVKL010000059.1:0-2806 GCA_964627845.1 uncultured Erysipelothrix sp.
CTGTTTGAATAAGAGAAATCCCGTCCTGGGCATTTCGCGATGCTTGGTTTAACCCCCGAATTTGGGCACGCATGCGTTCAGAAATAGCCAGGCCTGCCGCATCATCTTTGGCACTATTAATACGCTTACCTGAAGACAGGCGCATCATGGCTGTCATCATCTGACTCTGATGCAAGCCCATTTGACGGTAGGCAAATAACGCCATGGTATTTGTCCCGATTCGCATCGTGCTTCCTCTCCTTCAATGATAAAGTCTATTCATTCATTATATCGGATGAAATTACAGTTTCATTAGCTTAGTAATATTGTTTTTAAAAGCCAGCAGTTTTAAAGAATTAATCAATAACCTTGATAAAAAGCGACCTTACCATCTTAATAATTTCATATCAGAATTAGAAAATAACATAGATCAACCACTACTTTATCTTCAAGGGAAGGAAAGATTAAATCAATTGCATCATATGTAAAAAAGAAGTATAATAGGAACATAATTTCTTAAAATGAAAAGAGGCTTATATAATGACAGAAGAACAAATTCAATTGCTCATAAAGCTATACCCTGACATGACAAATAAAGCGTTGGCTGAGAAATTAAGCGTTCCATTATCCACTATGCTTAAAAAGGCACAAAAGCTTCAATTGAAAAAATCTAAAGAACATCATAAATATGTAATGGAAAATCTAAAGCTAAAAAGGAAAGACTGGTTTGAACAATCTATTCCAGATCTAATTCCCTCTGAAATTCAAGAACAATTACTCTACGGCAGTTTATTAGGAGATGGATATATCAGTAGAGGGGCTAAAAGAAGTAGACACTATTACTATCAGGAACATTTCGGTGAGAATCAACGTGGTTATAGACATTGGAAATTATCATTTTTAAATGATTTAGACTTTAATATCTCAGGTTGCTTTCTAAGATCGAGTTCACATCCGTTCTTTAATCAACTTCACTCTCAAATCTATGATGAGCGTAACATAAAAAAAGTTACATCTGATTTTCTTACAAAATGTACTTCTATTTATTTTCTATTAGCCTTATATCTAGATGATGGGAGCTTAATTATTTCTAAACATATTAATCATACAGCCAAGAAAATTTTCTTGAAACCGTCTATCGTATTATATACTCTAAACTTTACCCGCTCTGAAAATATTCTACTTAAAAATCACATCAACAAACAATTTAATCAAAATTTTGTACTATCACAACATCCTGACGGACATAAAGCATTATTGAAACTTAACAAAACAAAGGAAGTATTAGACTTCTTACAAATATTTGAATCTTTCGTAGGGCAGATACCCGATATGGACTATAAATTATCGCTTGATATTAAAGAAGAACCTTTTAAACAGTTATTAAAAAAGCAGTACCCTGATTATGAGATTATTAGAAGTTCTTCAGATAGAAACAAGCTCTACTCAGATAAAGATATAGCTTTACTAAAAACATTAAAGAGACAAGGATTTACTGATAAACAAATTGCCCAGAAGTTAAACAGAACTTACTGGTCTGTTGTCTACAAATGGGCAGATTTGAAAAAAGAGTGAATCTTTCTACCAACGATGTCAAATTAGTGATGCAGGCTTATCACCAATTTAAAATCCTAATTATCTATTATTTGTTCAATTGCTATACGCAAATCTGTTAACTGCTTAACTAATGAGCGCTTGATGATGGAAGAAATCTGTTGATAAGAAGTTGATTCAAAACTTAAGACAATTTTATTTAAGGTTTCTTTAACTAAAGCTAAATGGGCCTCAATAGCATCATGATCATTTAACTCATCTTTCATTGAAACAACGGTCTCTTCAATCGATACAAAACCAGCAATAATATCTTCTGTCACAATAACAGCCATTGATAGATCACCATGATTAATTTGATGGTGTGCATAGTTTGCGCCATCAATCATTGTTTGAAGTAAATCTTTTATTTGATTCATTCGACTATCTCTCAATTGATTCATTCCTTTCTATAACACACTGATTAGCCATGCTTACATCTATAATTCATCTATGTCATGTGCATATCCAACCAATAAGTGTTCACAATCCTAAAAAGAGTAAGACGTGCATAACTTTTTATTCAAACAAGTAACTCTCATATCTTTCATCACGATGCATGTACAAAGTTATTCATTGACTGCTTAATAGGTTCAGCAATCTTTCATAACTAAAAAAACACAATGTTCTAATTCCCGTAAGTAGCTGTTATTATCTGTCGGATTTATGTAATAGAAAAGACCCCAGCATCACTGCCAGGATCTTTTCAGTTAATCGACTATCAATTAACCTAATAATTGTAGTACTGATTGTGGTTGTTGGTTGGCTTGCACTGCCTCAATGTCTTTCAATCATTGGTTAGACTATATCTTCATCCTATTAATTAATAGGAGCTGGGCACTTCGAACAAGTACTTTCACTTGCCCTACGAACTTCATCACCATAGCTTATTCGCCTTAGATGGTCTGTTCTAGTCGTTGAACCTTCTCCATTCTTTCGAAACAGGAGCTTGGCTGCTGATTATCCAATCTCTTTTATTTTCAAACCATGACGTCTACTGTTTCCAGTTCCGCTGTGGTTAAAAGAGCTCTAAGGAAGTTCCAGCAATTCACCCAGTGATCATCTTACTCATTACTAAGTAAGACGCCCGGTCCCAACATTTACTGCAACAGTTGTAATACTGACTGCGGTTGTTGCTGGGCTTGAGCTAACATACTTTGAGATGCTTGAGAAAGGATGTTTGCACGCGTCATTTCCATCATTTCTTTCGCCATATCAACGTCACGGATACGAGATT
>CAZVKL010000060.1:0-2618 GCA_964627845.1 uncultured Erysipelothrix sp.
GTGATTGGCCACTCTATTTATTGATGAGTGCTTTTTGGGTTGGACTGATCGAATTGATAAAACGCTATCCAAAACAAGTGTTACTCGTTCTTTTGTTTGTTGTCTTAATTGGCTATCTCTATAAAGAGGATTTACTAATCTATTTGATTGATAATCACCCAAATCTTATGAATCAGATTAATGTCACTTTTGGGTACCCTAAGTTTGTTCCCGAATTAGCGTTAACGCCTCTTGATCCTCAATATTATATTGTTGTCTTCACACTGGTGAGTGCCCTCCTATTATGGATTAGCTCTCAGTCATTAATTTCAATCATTGGTTTAATGACACCATTGTTCTTTATCGAAGATTTGAGCTTGATTAATTGGTTTGTTCCACTCCTATTAGGCTTAAGCGCTACCCTTGTTTTTTATAATCGTCAAAAATTATTAGTTCCAAATGTTCCTGCCATTGTTTTAATCATGCTGAGTTTATTGTTATTGAGTCAGTTTGTAAATGAGCGACACATGTTTTACTACCCACTGAACCAATACATCAATCGAAATAACATCGCCTATGTTCCCCCAGAACTTCCGTTTTTCTCACTTAATCAAGTTGGCTATAACACGGGGAATGCTCAGGTTGGAGGTCCTGTCACTTTAAACAATGATCCGTTTATGATTGTTGATGGACCGATGGATGCGTTTTATCTGAAGGGCTCTGCCTTTGAAACCTTTGAAAATGACATTTGGTTGAAACCGACTGATCTTCAAAAACAAGCGTTTGACCCATCTCTTGTTAATTCTTTTGATCCGTTTTACAACGATTTTTATTCAACCTATTTAAACCTGTATCCTAACGAACAGCTCATTCCTCAAGAGGTTGAAATTACCCCTTATTACAAACCGATTCAAACATACTTTCATGGTGGTAGAGTCTTTTACCTAATGACCAATGATGTCGAGTCCCTCGACACAGTCGAAGTCGATGAGTTTGGACAATTAACCAATCTTGAACCTATTAATGATGAATATACTGTCGCGACAAATATTACGACGAATTATGAAGAGGTCACCTTATTAGATTCTGCCTTTACAGTGATTGGGTTACAGGAAAATGCTCCCTATCACTACAAAGATTCGATTATGTTTGAGAATGAAGCGGTTCTTCATGATTTAGTTTACAATGATTTGGCTAATGACCCATCGCTAATCAACATACTAAAAGTGGTTGACCATTTTAAGAATTTTTATCGTTATGAGCTTGAGGTTGATCACATTCCAAATTATGGAATCAACGATGAGCATCATAGTAATTTTTTACATTATTTCTTTGATACAAAAACAGGTTATTGCGTGTATTATGGCTCAGCTTTAGCACTTTTACTTCAAGATGTTGGGATTCAAGCTCGATATGTGGAGGGCTTTGTTGTTCCCTCTGCCATTGAAAACTCAGAACGAGTTGTACGTAACTCTCAAGCCCATGCTTGGACCGAAGTCTTTTTGCCTGCTTTTGGTTGGGTAATCTTGGATCCGACTCCTTCGAGTCATCTTGATTTCTTGGTTGAGACCAATGAACAACCTCAGGAATCAGATGAATTACCAACCATCGATCCTTCTCCTATTGATAATCAAGAGGGTATTGAAGATAGTGTGGATGAACCAGTGATTGAAGAGGATCCTCAAGAAATCGATGATGAACCTCAATCGTCAACTGCCGCATTAACGATTATTGGTACCTTGTTTTTAATTGGTGTCTTCTTTGTTCAGCGAAATCGTTTCTCTAAGCGCCATGACATTGATTATATCAATGATCGATTAGAACAGAATGAAAAAGAAACCATTATTCATATCTATAAGGACATTCAACGAATCTATAAGCTAAACCAACCGATTGCGATTAATACCAATTCAGTGGTTGAAACTCTAACGAAGATTTCTAAGTTGTACTATATTGAGGACAGACAACTGATTGATTATAGTGCTCGAGCCATCAACGATGCACTGTATAGTCCTAAGCAGTCTCACCCATTAGCCATTCGAACCTTAATTAAGCTGTATGGAAGAATTGAGAAAGCGTCTCAAGCTCAGACCAACACCTTAAAATACTTCTTAGCACGGGTTTTATTCTATTTCCATGATTTCTAAAATGTAAAGCTTGCTTGACATAACAAATCGTTTGAAGTATACTTTATGTAAAGTTAACTTTACAGGAGGATACGATGATTAAAACAAATGTTAAAATATTTTTATTGGGTACTATGATTTACTTTTTATCGACCATTATTAACACTCTCCTCAACAATGAGTATAATTTCTGGCTTACACTGTTAATCTTTGCCGTTATTACAACGGTACTAATGCTTATTGATAAAGTCAGAAAAAATTCATTATTTGGACAATACGTTGATGAATCAAAAGATGAGCGATTATCTTATATTCGTTATAAATCATCAGCTTATACATTATTGCTTGGTTTCTTTATGCTCGTAATCATGATCCTGTTTTTTCCAATGAGCGAAGAGGTTAGACAAGCATTGAGAATCGTAGTGATTGTTACCTCAGTTCTTTATGTCATCACTAATTTGGTCATTGAAAGAAGAGACTAATGAAGAACACAATTGAACAATTAAGAAAAGA
>CAZVKL010000061.1:0-2509 GCA_964627845.1 uncultured Erysipelothrix sp.
ACATAAAACTGATGTTCAGCAGCATTCAGCAGAGCCTGAAACGTTTGACGCCCACGCTTGGTCTTTGGTCGCTTCACATGACTCATCGGCTTATTTCTCTAAGAAGCTAACTACTTCTTTTTTCCAGTCTTCCCATTGGTCTACATGAACCGCATGGCCCGCATTCTCAAAAGTCACTAATTTGGCTTGATCCCCAAACTGTTGGGCAGTTAGCTGTGACATAATCGGCAAAGTCACCATATCTTGATTGCCCTGAAGAATCAACACAGGCGCCTTGATCTGTTGGATATGATTAGAACCCTTAGCAGCAGGGGTATCCTCATTAGTAATATTAAACGTTAACAAGGCATAATCCGCATCCACCAGATTCTTTTGTTTCATCATCGTCTCAACCACAATATCCATATACTCATCAGAAATTGGTTTGTTCACCGTTAAGCCATGTAACATTTGACTTAAACCTTCCGTATTCTTAGACTGTTTCAACATTTCAATTGGTAACACATAAATCGGATTATCCTTAATTTGTTCATACTCAGTCAACGGTTTATCAAGTTTTGGCTGACCCGTCTCCATATCAAATTCATACATCGGATAGCCCTGTACACCCACTGATGCATTAAGGATTAGTTTATCCACCTGAGCAGGCATAATTGCCGCAAGTTCCATGGCAACACCACCACCCAGTGACCATCCAATCACACTAAAATGATCCCAATTTAAACGATTCAATAATTCCTTTAAATCTTGAGCCAATTCCAACAATGAACGAACTTCATTCACATAAGAACTGTCCCCAAATCCTCTTAAATCAGGTACTAACACCGAATAATCTTTCTCAAACTCGTCAATTACATCCAACCAGTGATTAGCACCCGAATTATTCCCATGAATTAACAGGAGTTTAGGCTTATCATCACTCGTCAAAATATAACTAATCGTTTCTTGGTTGTCTAATAACATTTGTTGTCGTTGATATTGATTCATCTTCATCCCTTTCTAAAGTGTAAACTCAAATTTCGTATTATTCAAAAAGCCAAGCACCAACGAAACAAACAAAGCCGGTTTCTCATACATTAAGGCATGTCCACTATCAGGAACATAAATCAGTTGAGAATTCTCAAGTTTTTGATGCAGCTGTTGTTGTTGGTAATAAGGCGTCACAAAGTCATACTCGCACCCAACAATTAAGGTTTGATGCTTAATCTGAGACACTCGATCAGAAACATTATATGGTTCTGAACTCTTTGTTAATCGTATCATGGATTCAATGAAATTTGGGTCACTAAATACACCCATCAACACTTTTTTCCGATTTTCCATCCATTCTCTATTCTCATTAAAGAATTTCGGCGAATAAATAATCGGTATCGTCGTTAAATAGTAAGCTTCCCCATCATGTGTCGCTTTGTTCCAAGCATGTCCCACTTCACTCAACCAATAACTGGTCTCATCTGAAGTATTAAACAAACAAAGCTTATCAATTCTTTCTGGTGCTTTAAGCGCTACTTGAAGCGCAATCTGACCCCCATAGGAGACCCCATAAACATTGACCTTATCAAGTTGTAAGTGATCCAATAATCCAATCACCACATCCACTTGAAGCGAATGATCATACTGTGTAAAAACTTTATCTGACTGTCCTTGATCTAAGAAATCAAGTAATATCAATTGATTATTCACAGCAAAAGGATCAATAAACTGAGCCCATGATTTAGTCGACATCATAATCCCATTTAATATCAGAATCGGATTGCCCTGACCATGAACCTCATAATACACTTTTTTGTCATCAAAGGTAAAATACATCTTATTTACCTATAATGCCATAGTCTAACGCTTGTGCTCTTAGCTCTTCTCTAAAATCAGGATGAGCAATCTCAATCAAACGATTCACTCGTTCAGCAACAGTCGTTCCCTTTAAATGAGCCACCCCATATTCAGTCACAACCATATCTGTATCTTGTCTTTGGAGCGACACAATCGCACCAGGAGTCAATTGAGACACAATCTTAGACTTCATCTCACGCTCTCCCGTTTCTCTATTTTTAACCATGGCAGTCGAATACAAAGCAATAATGGAGCGGCCATTCTTAGAATAAGAAGCCCCACGTGCTGTATCCGCCTGTCCTCCTGTACCAGAGTATTGAATATGACCGATGGATTCAGAAGCACATTGACCTGTAAGATCCACTTCTAAGGTTGTATTGATGGACACTTGATTATCATTGACCGAAATATTATAGGGATTATTGACCCATTCACCATCATAGATTCCTACAGACGGATTGTTATGAGCAAACTCATAAAGCTCCTCATCCCCTAACATAAAGGTCGCAACCATAATTCCCTTTTGTTGTTGTTTTTTTGAGCCATTAATTACCCCTGCTTTAGCAAGCTTAACCATTTCGGAAGTTAACATTTCAGTATGTACACCCAAATCTTTTTTGTCATAAAGTGATTTAGCCACCGCATTAGGAATTCCACCAATACCAAGTTGAATACAATC
>CAZVKL010000062.1:0-2422 GCA_964627845.1 uncultured Erysipelothrix sp.
GTGAAGCCATGGCGAATGTCCAGAAGGCACAAGGAAAACAAGTGGTTTGTTTTGGAGTCAAAGAGAATAAGGAACTTGTTGCGGCTGGATTATATGCGATACGTCCAGTGATTTCACAATACACCATTGCTCATTGTAACCAGGGACCGATGATTGATTATGAAAATAAGGAGTTATTGAAATTCTATTTTGATCATGTTAAACAAGCGCTTAAGAAGTATCATTGTTTACACTGTGTTGTGACACCAAACTTTGAAGTAAGAAGTAGAGATGAGAATGGGAATGTAACAAGTGTGTTTAATAATGAATTACTTATCGATAATCTCAAGGCGGTTGGACTAAAACACCAAGGCTTTGACAATACGCTTATTAATGGTGTTGGACGTTGGATGTTTGTTAAGGACATGAGTCAAATTCAAGATGAAAAGACGATGATGAAGTCATTGAATCAATCCGCTCGAACGCTAATAAATCGATCATCGAAGATGCCGATGGTTAATAAATCGTTAGAGCCTGATGAAATTGATATCTTTGTGGACATCATGAATCATACCGCCCAACGACGTGAATTTGATAATCGAAATACTGAGTTTTATCGAAATATGATGAAAGAATATGGCGATGATTTAAAAATACTTGTCTCCATGATGAATTTTGCTGAGTATCAAAAACAGTTAAAAAATCTTGAGTCAACTTATTTAGAAGAAAAAGAACAATTGGAACAGAAACAAACGAGTAAAAAGAATCGTGGTAGACTCAATGAAGTGAATGTTCAGTTAACGAGTCTTCAAAAAAGATTAACTGAATTATCAACCATGGCCATTCAAGATGAACTCACTCCTTTAGCGGCAGCGATGTTTGTCCGATATGGGGATGAGATTACGTATTTATACAGTGGTGCTTATGAGAAATATTTCAATTATGATGGACCATACGCATTACAAAAAGAAGCCCTGTTATGGGCTCTTGATGAAGAAGTACTTCGTTATAATCTCTATGGAACAATGGGATCATTTAGTGGTAGTGAAGAGGTTGGGGTCCATTCCTTTAAGAAAGGCTTTAATGGTCATATCATCGAACAACCTGGAAATTTTGTTTTAGTCGTCTCACCATTGATGAATTCGCTCTATTCAATTGTTCATAAGATTCGTTCTTAGTCTTTCATATCCTCTAATTGTAAGTTAATTGCTTCGACTGAAATATGAAGTTCGTAGAGCAATAATGCTAATGAGAACAATAAAGCGATGAGCGATGCAATGAAGAAAATTAAAGAGGTTTCTTCAGTGGAAAAAATAAAAGTGATCATCGCTAAGGTTGATAAAGCAAACGCCAAGGCACCCATTTGTTGAGTTAGGCGTATGACTTTGATTCGTTTAGCAATATTATCAATTTGATAAAGGGCATTCTTATCCTCTTTATTAGAATCTAAATAACGTCTGTGAAGTTGTCTGACTAAATCAGAGAGTGTTAAAAAACGTTGAGTATAAGCTAACATTAATAAAGAGATAGCTGGAAATATTAAGGCTGGTGCAGTAAAAGTGTAATCCATATCTTCCTCCTGGTGAGCATTGTATCATAGAGTGAAAGTTCAAATTCAAAAAGTGCCCCCAAGAATTTGTTATAATTGGAGTAGGAGGAATACAAAATGGAATTTATAAGAGAAGAAAATAGATTCTACCATAATAATGAAGAAGGTAGAAAGGTCGCTGAAATAACCTGGCAGAAAAGAGATGATGTTCTTTATGTCGACCATACGTTCACCGATCCTGCCCTAAGGGGTCAAGGAATTGCCGGTCAATTAGTGGATGAGGTTGTGAAGTATGCTAGAGATGAAAATCTATTGATTATGCCAGTTTGTCCTTATGTAGTTGATAAATTCAACAAAGATGAGCAGTATCAAGACATTGATTTTAGAAAAGTTAGTCGCTAATTTAGCTTAATCAGACTAAGATTGAATAATTATTTAAAAAAGTGCCGAAATAGTGCACTTTTTGTTTGCAATTGGGTTTTATTTATTATACAATACTAAAGCTACCGCATTGATGTGCAAGGTTGCCGGCACACTGAGACGCGTTGTCATGGTCAGTGAGAAGTCGGGGAATTTACACAGAGCGGAAGTCTATCATGGACATAGACAAAAAGGAGGATTTCCATGGCAAGAAACAGTGTTAGAATACGTTTAAAAGCGTATGAACATCGTACGATTGATAGTGCAGCTCAAAAAATTGTTGAAACTGCAACGAACAATGGTGCACAAAAAGTTGTTGGACCTGTACCACTTCCAACACAGAAACAAGTCGTTACAATCTTAAGAGCGGTACACAAATACAAGGATTCCCGTGAACAATTCGAAATTAGAACGCATAAGCGTTTAATCGAAATCATTGGACCATCAGCAGAAACAATCGATGCAATGTCACGT
>CAZVKL010000063.1:0-1996 GCA_964627845.1 uncultured Erysipelothrix sp.
CGCTCAATTGTATGTCAATGAGGAAGCGGTTGGTGCTGCCATCAAACAGTCACCTGTACCTAGAGAAGAGATATTTATTACCACAAAAGTTTGGCCGTCCAATGCTGGTTACCAACGAGCTAAACAATCCATTTTAGATTCAATTGAGAAACTTCAAGTGGATTATGTGGATTGTATCATGATTCACCAACCATTTGGTGATTATTATGGAACCTACAGGGCGTTGGAAGAACTCTATGAACAGGGATTGATTAAGTCAGTGGGTGTCAGTAACTTTTACCCAGACCGTTTACTTGATCTTATTCACTATAATAATGTGGTCCCGGTAATTAACCAAGTGGAGGCCCATGTCTTCGCTCAACGGTTTGATGAAAAAGAACTGATGGATCAACATGATATCTTGATGCAAGCCTGGTCACCACTTGCGAGAGGTCAAAACAATTTATTTAATCATGAAGTACTTGTCCCGATCGGTCAAAAGTATAATAAAACTTCAGCACAAATTGCACTGAAGTATCTGGTTCAAAATGGTATCTCTGTCATTCCTAAAACAGTGAACAAAGATAGAATGATTCAAAATATTGATCTGTTTGATTTTGAGTTGACTCACGATGAGCTCAAACAAATACGTGCTTTAGATGAAACCTTTAGGTTCACGGACCACAGAGACCCTCAAGTCGCTTTATCCATTATGGATCGATCATTTTAATCGATTAATTCTTTAATTTTCAAAATCACGGCATAATCATGATAATGACCGATGACTTCGTCCGCCATTAATTGCGCTTCTTTAGTACCACTGATTGGTGCATAGGATCGAAATCGTTTTAACATCTCTAAATCATTGTTTCCGTCTCCAAAGACAACAATTTCGTCGTGTTTAATGTGAAGTTGTTTCGCTAAGAACTCAATGGCATTGGCTTTGTTGATGCGATTAGGGACAATTTCATAGAAGCCTGGTTTAAAAGGAGTATTAATCAGAGTTGGGTGTTTGTCTAAAAAAGCATCCAGCTCTTTTTTCTTTGTCTCATCCTTGATGTGACAATTTATTTTATAAACTTTTTCTTTTAAGGCTTGTTTCACATCCGTTACAAAGATTTTTCTTTCGAGTATTGCTTCGCGTTCTAAGGGCGAGATTTCTTGGTAATAGGCTTGTGTTTTAATATTAAAATGATAGTTATTGTCGACAAAGGTCTCTCTATCGCCAAAAATCCACGTTTCTTGATCCCCTATCATATGAAAATGAAGGTCGTTCAATTCAGTTAGGATAGATTCAAGTTCTTCTAAAGTGTAAGTCTCTTCATAAAGTGTTTTAAAATGAGGGTCATGGACCTGTGCTCCGTTTTTACTTATTCGGTAAACTGGATAAGGTTCAAAGTCCAAATGATGATGACCTGGGTAAAGTGGTCTGCCAGTCGCCACCACAAAGACAATTTCTTTATCGATGACTTGTTTGACAACGTCTATAATTTTTTGGTCGACTTGATGCTGTTTATTTAATAAAGAGCCGTCAAGGTCGGATACAATCATTTTAATCAAATCGCATTCTCCTTTATTTATGTGTAAAGATTAAAACCCCTGAACAATATGATTTTCGAATAAAGGTAATCTCATAGTCTGGAAATAATTCAAGATAGTGTTCAACGGTGATATACCATTCATTATCGTCCCAATCTTTGTAATCTTTTTCTTTGACCCACTCCATTTGAGAAGCGGTATAGGTCATCACATCCCCAATGATTAACTTCTTGGTGATTTTCATTAATTGGTTAATTAATTCTTCTTGTCTTTTCTCATGAAAATGATGAATAAAGTAGGTCATGATCACTGTGTCAAAATCATGATCAAACTCAGGTAATTTTTCATTGGCATCGTAAAGCCTTAAATCAGCTTCCGGTATTTTTTCGTTTGCGAGTCTTAACATTTCTTCTGAGAAGTCTAATCCTATTATATCAAGACCACGCTCAACCAGTTGGCTGGCAATGTTTCCGGTTCC
>CAZVKL010000064.1:0-1979 GCA_964627845.1 uncultured Erysipelothrix sp.
CCGTTAGAAATTTTACGAACAGTATAAGATTCGCTGATACCAGCACCACGACGTTTAATTACTAAACCTTCGAATAATTGGATACGTTCACGTTCGCCTTCCACGATCATTGCGTGTACACGAACTGTATCTCCAGGGCGGAAATCAGGAACATCGTTACGTAACTGAGCTGAAGTAATTTGATCAATTAATTTACTCATGTTTTTTCTCCTTTCAACAAACATTCTTAAATAGATCTGCCTATTTAGCGGAATATCGTTAATTAAGGGTCTCTCGACCACTTTTACTATTATACTAGAATATTTTTACTTGTAAAGGTTTTTTACTTGATTTTTTTCAAAATACTTATTAATTTATTCTGATGTTTCTTTTTTGATAGATTCTAACCATTGTAGCTCTTCTGGAGATAAATCAGCCTTCTCCAATAAGTCTGGTCGACGCTCCCAAGTTCTGCGAATTGCTTCACGTCGTTTCCAAATTTCTATATTCTCATGATGTCCACTTAAAAGAACTTCAGGAACTTCTTGACCACGAAATTCACGTGGTCGTGTATATTGGGGCTGCTCTAATAGATTATTCTGGTGGGATTCATTGACAATTGAATCTGCATTACCAACTACTTCAGGTATTAAACGCACCGTCGCATCAACCATCACCATCGTTGGTAACTCACCATTCGTTAAAACATAATCACCTAAAGAAACTTCATCCGTCACATAACTACGGACTCTCTCGTCAAACCCTTCATAGTGACCACAAATAAACACTAATTGTGAAGCAGATGACCACTCTTGAGCAATTTCTTGAGAAAAAGGCACGCCTGTAGGATCCATTAAAATAATACGGGCATCTTCTGCTGGTTGAATCGATTCGAGTGTTTGAACAATTGGCTGGACTTGTAACAACATACCCGCGCCTCCGCCATATGGATAATCATCAACATGACCGTGTTTATTCACCGCAAACTGACGGAAATCATGCGTTTGAAATTCAATGATGCCCTTCTCTTGAGCTGATCCCATTAAAGATTGGTTCATTGGACCAAACATATCAGGAAAGAGGGTCAACACATCAATCTTCATCGTCAATCAATCCTTCCATTAATTCAACCAACACTTCACCTTTAGTTAAATCAACTTCTTTTACCACATCTTCAATATAAGGAATTAAAGCGTCCTTTTTCTTAGCTTCACGACGCTTCACTACCCAGACATCGTTTGAACCTAAACTTAGAATTTCTTTGATTGTCCCCAAATCTTTTCCTTCGGTTGTCACTACATTTAAACCTACAATCTGATGTTGATAAAATTCATCCTCAGGTAATGCTTGTTGTTCTTTTCCATCAATCACTAACCAACCACCCTTGAAATGTTCAATTTGGTTGATGTTATGGTATTCTTCAAATCCCATTATGTAAGTACCTTTATGTAATTGAGAAGATGCGATGGTTACTTCATCTAATAATTGATCATCTTTTACAACGCTAACTTTTTGTCCTACTTTAAATCTTTCTTCTTCAAAGTCAGTTTCTGAAATTACTTTAATTTGGCCACGTACTCCAAATGTATTAACGATACGCGCAATGCGAACTTCTTTCATATATGTATGCCTCACTTTTTTCAAATTCCTTCCTAGTATACCAAATCTCTAACCCTTTCCACAACATACCAGATGTTGATTATTCAATCTTTGACTGTGTTCAATTCATTGAATGCGTTTTCGTATTTTGGTAAGATGAACTTAATATAAGAAAAGGAGTCCTTGCCTATGAAGAAAAACTTGAAAATTATGTTGCTTTCTAGCACTGCCCTACTTTTAGTTGCTTGTGCCAACAATGAGGAACCTGCTACTTCATCAGTGAATACTGATGTTGCCGAGACACAAATTACAATCGATGAAAGTGATGTGCCCGAGGAAGTTATCGAAGAAGAAGTTGAGAATACGGCTGAAACATCTGAAGAAACTGAATCTGAAAGTTC
>CAZVKL010000065.1:0-1832 GCA_964627845.1 uncultured Erysipelothrix sp.
ACAATCACGGTTCTCCCCTTTTTAATGGCGTCTATACTCTTCTTAATCTGTTCGGTGGCGATGGCATCAAGACTAGCTGTAGGTTCGTCTAAGAAGATAATCGGAGGGTTCTTCAAGAACAAACGCGCAATGGACACCCGCTGTTGCTGTCCGCCCGAAAGTAGCGTCGCTTTAGAATCATAAGCATCGGGCAGCTGCATAATTTGATCGTGGATATAAGCCTTCTTAGCCGCAGCGATAATCTCCTCATCGGTGGCATTGACCTGACCATAAAGAATATTTTCTCGAATACTTCCATTAAAAATATGATTCTTTTGCAAGACCAAACCGATGTTATTCCTCAACCACTCGGTATCATATTCTTGTAAATCAACGCCATCTAATAAAATCTGACCCGATGTCGGCGCATAAAATTTATCCAATAAATTAATCACCGTACTCTTACCTGCTCCACTCAATCCCACCAAGGCATTGATGGTATTCGGTTGTATCTTCATCGATACATTATGCAAAGCCTTTGTCCCATTCGGATAGGCAAAATCTACGTTTTTAATCTCAAAAGAACCTATGAAATCAGTTGGGATATATTTTCCACTAAACTCAGTTTCTTCATCAGCATCCATAATCTCAAAAAATGCATCCGAATAAATAATCGCATCTTGCACTTCATCATAAATTCGATGCAGCTGCTGAATCGGTGCTGAAACATTATTAAACAATAGAATATGAAACATAATCGCACCTATCGTCATACTTCCATTCAGTACAAAATAAGCTGTAAGGATAATGATAATCACCACCCCAAATTGTTCAGTAAGTTTCTTCAAACCATCAAACAAGAAGCTCAACTTCCTGGTTTCTAGCTGATTTTCGGTAATATCTAATTGAATTGCCTCGTGTTTCTTGCTCTCAAAATCCTCTCTGGTGAAGGATTTAATTACCGTAATCGAGTTAATAAGACTAATGATACTATTATTTTTAGTCTCTCTATACTTCCTCATGGTTCGTCTAAAGCCTTTCAACTTCTTGGCCTGCAGACTACTGATGTAAAAGAACAAAGGGATAATTGCCAAACTCACCAAACCTATATACACATTGGCATTGAACATAATTACCAAGGCAACTATCGCATTAAAAAACAAAGGCAAAATGTCGATAAAGAAATTCTTCACCAATTGTGTTAGACTCGAAACTCCTAAATCAATTCGGGTTTGTAGTTTTCCACTTTCGTTGGTGGGCGAACTATAAAAAGCCATGCGATAGGTCAAGATTTTATCTACAATGTTTTGCGCAAAATCTTTGGAAATATATATCCTCATCTTTTCGCCGTAGAACTTTTGTCCGAACTGAACAAAAGCATACACTGCTTCTTTCAACAAGAGGATGATACTAATGGTCGTCAACAAAGTGAGACCTTGCTTTAGTGCATCATCAGACTCGGTCAATAATGTCAGTTCATCGACAGTATAGCGCAAAATCAAAGCATTCACTTGAGCTAAAAATGAACCAACAACGGTCAAAATCAGTGAGGCAATCACCAAGTTTTTATAGGGCAGAACATAAGACCAGAGTTTTTTGATCAGGTCTAATAAAGATTGTTGAGGTTTTTCTTTTTTATTTTTCTTCAATACTTAAGTCATTTTATAGGGCGTGATCATTTGAATTTATTTCACTTTCGCGCTAAATACCAAGCCTTGTCAGAACAGAGCTGAAGCATCTTACACAGAAAGCTTGCAATAAAATTGATTGAAATGAATCACGAATGTTATCCTATATCTGACAAAAAGTTAGCCAAAAGGTTTAATCAGCCAACCTATAGAATAAATTTAAAG
>CAZVKL010000066.1:0-1770 GCA_964627845.1 uncultured Erysipelothrix sp.
CCGACAAAAATTACTGACAGTACAGCAACAACCAATAAACTGAAAGTCAGTTTTCTATTCATTTATATCGCCTCCTAAGCTGTAGATTGTTTGCCCATTTTGTTTGATTGTTATCGGAATCAACATGAGGTTTTTTCTGTCTATTAATTGTATTCCCAAATTATAGGCTTGAATCTCAACAGGCTCATCAATATCAAAATCAAGGTCACCTATATAGACTTGATATTGAAAATCCTCGTCGCTCTTTGGCTCGACGATCATCCAATTATCAGGAGAGTCCAATAAAATGTCTCCTGAAATTTCTAACACCTCTTTGTGGTGAGGGAGATCATTAAGTACTTGAATAACCTTATCTTCATAATGTTTTTTTAAGTTAGCATCACTACCAAAAACTTCGCCAATATTTGAATGATCATAGTTAGTTTGGGCAAAGATTTTCTCAACGGGGTTGATTTGAGGGACTGTTGCTTCATGCATCGTCTCTGATGGTATTAAGACTTGGCTGGCTTGGTTGTCAGGTACACTTAAGATATAGTCTAGCTGAACATCCTCTAGTTTGTATCGGACGCGTCGTGACAAACTTATAGTATTATCAGTGAAACCTTCGCGTCTAATAACAATATCACCAAGTTCTGTATTACCTTCTTCGGTATAGTTGTCAAAGGCAGAATTAATCTCTTTCTCAGTTAAATAAGGGTTCAGTAGCTTAGCGAATAGGTGGAAGTAAGATTTAATCATTAGAAGTTGATTCGCTTTAATATCAGGATTATCTTCTTCATAAGCGTGCGTAAACCGTAGCTCAATGGTTTGGTATGAAGAAGTTTCTCCACTGAATAGATAGAACTCATTCAACCTTCCTAATTCAGCCAATTCAGTCGGATAAAAGTAAACGGTACCTCCCCAAGCACTTAGGTGGTTTTCCGTCAAATCAAAGCCAAAAGTTTGTTGAAGCTCATATAACAAGTTATTGATATACATGCGGTCGAGATAGACCGTTGCATCTGAATTGGAATGATCGTAAATACTAGGAAATTCTTTAGTTGTATCATAAAACGAGCCAGATAAATTAGTTAACTCTTCATCCTCAAAGGTTGTCAGTGGGAAATTGAATCGTATCTCAATTTGGTTAACATGTTGGTTGGGATTAGACGAATGATTCAATCCATAGCTGTGAAATTCATGACCATTTATTGAAGCTTTGTGATTCTCATCCAATTGGGCTTGCCATTGGTTATAGAAACTTTGTAAATCTTCTGAATTCATATTAGGTTCAATTAATTGTATTAATGTTAAAAAGGTATTAAAATCAATGACTTTATTGGAGGATAGTCGTTGATAGATATACAGTTCATCTCCCTCCATGCCATCCCATACAGTAATCGATAGATTAGCATCATTCTTAGTAGGAATCATTACAATAGGACCCGCAGAATGAGCATGAAATTCTGATAGAAATTCCTCATTCGAATTAATATTGAAGGTTGATTTAATCTCTTCAATGATTCGATTAGTTAAGCCACTATGAGAATAAGGTCTAGCATTGTAAGAGGGATCGGCATCAAAAATTGATGACATCGTTTGTGCCTGTACACACAATGGTCTTATCAAGCTCAACAAGATTAGGCAACTGATTATCTTTTTCACCGCAATCATCCTTTCAATTTAATTTGTCTATAGAATTATCATATACTAAAAGAAAACGTTTTTCTAATTATACACTTTTAAAAGAATTGACTTTGTTGAATTGTTTTAAAAGTTTTTTAATTTTGT
>CAZVKL010000067.1:0-1679 GCA_964627845.1 uncultured Erysipelothrix sp.
ATGTTTTTCGGTTAGGAAATTCTTTTTGATATATCTTAAAGAACGTGTGGAAATTAAGCGAGTTACGAACTGTAATTAATCCAAAAATAAGGATCGTCACGATGAATGCCATCACATAAAATGGTAAAGGTGAATCGTTAAAGAATAGAACCAGTGTGAGAAAGAATAATATACTTAGCAACTGTAGTACTTTTATAAATAAAATCCTCATAAGAATATCTCCGCTCTGTAATTTATTATATCAAAATTTATGAGTTGTCTTAATAAAGGGGAGTTGTTACCTATTCGATAAATTTAAAGTTTATTCACCAATAGGTTATAATAGGAATGAGGTAAATAAATGATAACAGATACCATTGTCGCAATTTCAACGGCACTTTCAGAAGCGGCTATCTCAATTATTCGGCTCTCAGGTCCTGAATCAATTGAGATCGTCAATAAACTCTTTTCTAAAGATTTGAGTCAAGAAAAAACATATTCCATTCATTATGGGAAAATACATGATCCACTGGACGGACAATTTGTTGATGAAGTAATTGTCAGTCTTTTTCGTGGTCCAAAATCATTTACCTGTGAAGATATTGTCGAGATTAATTGTCATGGGGGAATTGTTGTCACCAAACAAATCCTTACCCTTTGTTTAGCCGCAGGAGCAAGACTGGCTGAAAATGGTGAGTTTACCCAACGTGCCTTTTTAAATGGACGCATTGACTTGGCCCAGGCTGAATCAATATTAGATATGATTGAAGCACCATCGTTGCATGCCGCTCAATTAGCAGGTCAAGGAATGTTGGGGAGTGTGAAGAAATTAGTCGAACCACTCATGGTCTCAATTATGGATATGATTGCCCATATAGAAACCAATATTGATTATCCAGAATATACCGATGTACAAGAGTTAACCCAAGAACAATTACTTCCTAGAGCACATGACTTTAAACAACGTGTGGAACAAATTTTAAGACAAGCTCAATCGGGTAAAGTCATTAAAGAAGGGTTAAAAACGGTGATTGTAGGGAAGCCAAATGTTGGTAAAAGCTCACTACTCAATGCTTTATTGGAAGAAGATAAAGCGATAGTCACCGATATTGCTGGGACAACCAGAGACTTAGTAGAAGGATGGATACGCTTAGAGAATGTGACCCTACATTTAATTGACACTGCTGGTTTAAGAGAAACCTCTGAAGTGGTTGAAAAGATTGGGATTGATAAAACGAAACAAGCCATTACGGAAGCTCAACTGATTATTGTGGTACTTGATGGTAGTCAACCACTGAGTGATGAAGATGAGTGGTTATTAAATGAAACCAAGGATCAAAATCGAATCATTGTTTATAACAAACAAGACTTGGCTCAAAAACAACGTGATGGTCTATGGATTAGTGCACAGAGTCATCAAATTGATGACTTAGTCAATGAGATTAATGAGCGCTATAAGGATACACAACAGCTTATTCAAAATCCTATTTTAACCAATGAGCGTCAAATTAGTTTAATGAGACAGGCTCATGCTTCTATTGAGAAAGTTATTGAAGGCTGTGAAATGGATTTAGAGTTAGACTTAGTCAATCTAGATTTAACCGCTTGTTATAAATCGTTAGCCTCTATTCTAATGCCAGTTGATCAAGTGAATATCATCTCAGAAATATTTAGTCGTTTCTGTTTAGGAAAGTAGGAGA
>CAZVKL010000068.1:0-1604 GCA_964627845.1 uncultured Erysipelothrix sp.
GGTCAAGTTTTCTATTTTGGACTGATCTATGCCATTGGCAGTACAACATTTGCTGCTCACAGTATTGCTGGAACCATCGAAGGCGTGACTTATATGCCCGCCATGGGACTTGCGACAGCCGCAACCACCCTTGTTGGAAATGCGGTAGGTAAACAGGATTATGACGAAGCGAAACAAGTGACTGCTTTATCTTCCAAATACAGTTTTATAATTATGGGATTCACGTCCATCATCATGTATTTTGGTTCCCCTACTTTTGCTGCATGGTTTACAAACGATTTAGAAGCCATTAGACAGATTGTGATTGCTTTAAGAATCTATTGTCTCATTATGTTTCCACTCTCCATCAGCTTAGTCTTGGTTGCTTCACTTCAAGGAATGGGCGATACGAAATCCCCTTTCTATTCAACCTCAATTGGTATTTGGGTCATTAGAGTCGTTGGTGTTGTGTTAATGGGACAACGATTAGGGATTGCGGGTGTTTGGTTATCAATTCTAATTGATGTGACACTTAGAACCATCTATTTAACTTATAAATTTATAAAAAACATCAAAGAAAGGGGTAGAATCTAACTACCCCTTTTCTCTATAGGCCAATAGCACTAGTATCGATATTTTGTTCTTGATAGTACTGAGCTTGGGCATGCCATAATTGAGCATACTTTCCAGCTTGATTTAATAATTCCTCATGAGTTCCTTGTTGAACGATTGAGCCTTCATCAAAAACGAGAATTTGATCACTAAAACGACATGAAGATAATCGATGGGAAATAATAAGTGATGTTTTCCCTTGGGTCATTTTATGGAACTGTTGATAAATTTCAAACTCGCTAATTGGATCTAGCGCAGCCGTAGGTTCATCCAATATAAAGATAGGACCATCTTTATATAATGCTCTCGCAATGGCTAACTTCTGTTGCTCACCTCCAGATAAGGTGATTCCATCTTTATCAAACTCTTTATTTAAGGATGTTTCTAACCCTTTTTCTAATTGAAGGTACCGATCATAGAATCCTACTTCTTTAAAAGTTTCAATGACCCGTTGTTGATCGTAGGTTGATGAGGCTGCCACTGTTTCACCTAATTTGAAACTGAATAAATCAAAGTCTTGAAAGACAACATTGAATAAAGAATAAAATTGTTGGCTATCATATTTATCTGCAGATATACCATTAAGTCTTATCTCCCCTATTTCTGGATCATAGAGACGAGTCAGTAATTTGATAAAAGTTGTTTTTCCACTCCCATTTTCTCCAACAATAGCATACGATTTTCCCACTTCGAAGTCTATGTTAATATCTTTTAAGACTTCTTTATTTGTTTTTGGATAGCTAAAGGTAATGTTATGTGCACTAAGTTTAAATTCATTATCAAGACGTTTCTCGACTGGTATACTTCCTACCTGAGTTTGATTTGGTAGATCCATATATTCATAGTGATAGTCTAATCCTGCACTGTTGGAGAACATAATGCTTATTAGTTCTACAAACTCTGGCATAACATTAATTAAAATTGTTAAAGCAGCACTTCCAGAAACAATATATCCTAGACCAATATTACCCTTCATTACTTTTAATCCTAAGAAGAGATAAAGTGCTAACAAT
>CAZVKL010000069.1:0-1593 GCA_964627845.1 uncultured Erysipelothrix sp.
TAAACTATACCCCGAAAGGTAGACACTAAATAAAAAGTGACTTACCCTTCGGGGTTTTAGTATACTTAAGTCAGAGGTGAATAAATATGTCATATAAACCATTTACACCAGAAGAGAAAGAAATTTTAAGACAAAATCAATATGTTTTTAAAGTAACCGATTATCAAGTTCAGTTTACTCCAGAGTTTAAACGTGAAATTCTTGAAATTAGAGATTCAGGAGTAGGTAGCCGAGATGCGTTAAGAATGTTTAACATTGATCCAAACATTTTAGGTGATGAAAGAATTGACTCCATGTTCGATAGATTTAGAGCACAGAGTCGAAGAGCAGAGGGTTTTTCTAGGAAACCAAACCCAAACAAAGGTAAGAAACGTAAGAAAAGATTTGAGAATGATGAAGAAGCCTTAGCGTACTATAAAGAATACGCTCAACAATTAGAACAGGAGCTCGAATTCATAAAAAAGCTCGAAGCTCTGGAGAAATCATTAGCACGCAAACCATCCAGAGCCAAAAATTCAAAATAATTTATGAAACCCAACAGAAACGTAAGAATAAACTTAATATTTCTTACTTATGTCAAATCGCTGGAGTCTCTCGTTCAGGGTATTATGCTTATGTAAAAAGGTTGTCACAACCTTCTTTAAAAGATTTACAAGATGCATCTGATTTCGCTTTAATCAAAGAATGTTTTGATTATAAAGGTTGGAAGAAAGGTGCAGTTCAAATCAAAATGAGATTACACCGTGATTATGGGGTCGTTATGAATCTTAAGAAGATTCGCCGCTTAATGAGAAAGTATCGTCTTGTTTGTCCGATAAGAAAAATTAATCCGACACTCAAGCGAATAAGAGAAAGCCATTCAGAGAAGATTCACTCTAATATTGTGGATCGATGCTTTAAACAAGGGAAGTCTAAGAAGATTTTACTGACCGATATTACCTATTTAACGTATGGGTACAATCAGCGCGCTTATCTGTCTGTTATTAAAGATTCAACCACCAACATGATCTTAGCTTGGCAGTTATCAACGAGTCTACAACTCAATTTTGTCCTTAAAACAGTGAATAATTTATTGGATTTCTATAAAGGGGAGCTTGATATGGATGTGATTATTCACTCTGATCAAGGGTGTCACTATACAAGTCTATCCTACCAGCAGTTACTTGAAGAACATGGTATTCTACAATCCATGTCTCGTAAGGGATGTTGTTGGGATAATGCTCCACAAGAATCATTTTTTGCCTTATTTAAAACAGAAACTCATCTACAGAAAATAAGTTCTTATGAAAAATTAGCGAATCACATTGCTGAGTATATTAATTACTATAATTATGATCGTCCACAAATAGGATTGAATAAAATGACCCCTCATGAATATGATGAATACCTAAGTAATTCCTATGATAGAAAGTTATTACTTCCTATAGCAGTTGTTAATAGTTCACTAATAACAACACTATAAACAAAAATAATTAGTCTAATGAGTTTAAAAAAGCTTTAGTAATTTCATCTAAAGTTCTTTTAACACGATAGTAAAAAAGTCAAAGACAACTCTTGAGAGCATCCTTGACTTTTTGGCATAAATCATTGAGT
>CAZVKL010000070.1:0-1554 GCA_964627845.1 uncultured Erysipelothrix sp.
CTCGTATTATCAATTTAGGGTCTAAATTGATAATTTTTCTTTCTAGGCCAAATAATCTGAAGCATATCTTATGGCCATTTGATATGCTACTTATAAGCACTGTGGATTTGTTTCATAGCTCTACAGCTTAGACTGTTTTAAGGAGATTCCCACCACAGTTCTTTTCTAATGGTAATTAGTTGATTAACACTTTGATGTTTTATTAATCGCGAGACTCCATGGAAAGAACAGACGTGGACTAACGTAACAGTGCTCAAGATTGGAGGTGTCTTTATGACATTGATTGTTGGCATCGATATTGCCAAGTATCATCACGAATGTATGGTGACAAATGATCAAGGTGAGGTTCTACATAAACCATTTACCTTCGACAATAACCACCAAGGATTCACACTACTTCATTCCGCTTTAACCTCATTAGGTACTTCAGAAACTATTAAGATAGGGTTTGAAGCTACAGGTCACTACGGATCCAACCTCAGGAACTTTCTCATTGATCACGGCTATGATTTTATGGAAATTCATCCTGTTCTCATGAATCGTTTCACGAAATCCCGTTCCCTCAGGAAAACTAAAACTGATAAAATTGATGTTAAGTTGATTTGTTCCTATTTGACCAGTGTTGACTTCCAACCCTATCTCAACAAATCTTATCATATCAATTCACTAAAATCATTAACCCGTTCTCGAGATGCATTGATTAAAGAACGCTCACTCCAACTGGTGAGAATGACGAATGTTTTGGACATCACATTTCCTGAGTTTAAGCCCTTTTTTAAGAATTCTCTGAAGTCAGCTACAGCGATGTATCTTTTAGAAAACTTTGGATCAGCCAAGCGTATCTCTCGTTTGACTATAGACTCTTACAACAAGATGGCTTCTTTATTGAGAAGAACGATATCCTACCCACAATTTCTAAAACTTAAGGAATTAGCTAAAAGTACAGTTGGCGCCCACGATGATCTTTTTGATTTTCAGTTATCAATTTATCTCAAACTCTATCAGTCTATAGATTTTCAACTGACTCAATTAGAGAAAATGATTGAACATCAATATTCCCTAACCAATTCATTTATTCACACAGTACCTGGGATAAGTATTCAAAGTGCAGCTAGTATTTATTCCGAGATAGGAGACATTAAACGTTTTCCTCACCCTGATAAACTTATTTCGTTCTGTGGGTTAGAACCAGCACTCTACCAATCAGGTGAAACTGAATATACGGGTAAAATGGTTAAACGAGGTTCGTCTTATTTAAGACAATATTTAATGAATTGTGCGGCGACAACGATTCTTCATTCTTCAACCCTCTATGATTTCTATCGTCGTAAGCGAAATGAAGGAAAATCTCATCGAGTCGCTTTGTCACATGTCGCTAAGAAACTGATTCGAATCATTTATAAACTTGAAACTGACCAAATTTCATTTAATGAACAACAGATGAGATAGCCGATCATCACAGAAATATTCATAAAGCTCTACAAGAGTTCTTTTCTTCATGTACTTTTAGTTTTTTTAAATAATTACACTTGATTTTTAATAGTTAATCTCCTT